>JBGANQ010000141.1:0-16290 GCA_044222245.1 Polyangia bacterium
CGAGGCGGACCACGCGATCGTCGGCAACCCCGACGGCACCGTGGTGCGTCTGCAGCTGTCCAAGTAGCTCGGGCGAGGCAAGGCCGCAGCGGTTACGCTCGCCTCGCCCGCCTCGCCTCTCTCGCTTGCCCCCGCGGCGGCTCGCCGCTCGCCCGCAAGCTGAATCGCTCGCTCACTCTCTTACGCAGCTGCCGTCCCGGCACACGCCGCCGGCGCCGCACGCCTTGCCATCGGCCAGCGGGCTGAGGAGGCAGGCCATGATGTGGCGCGGTCCGCTGAGCTCACAGTGGCCGCGCTGGCGGTCCCGGCAGGGGCTAACCGGGCGACTGCCGACATCCACATGGGTCGGGTAACAGGGAGTCCCGCCGGCTCCGAAGCTGCGGCAGAGGGCAAAGGGCACGGCGGCCCCCTCCTCTGCATCGGCCCCGTTCGCCGCGGCGCTTGCTGGCACCGCGGTGGCGGCGACGGGGCGCGCCGCGCAGCCACCCGCGAGGGTGACCACCAGCGCAGCACGAAAGAGCGCCGACGCGCGCTGCCGACCCCGTCGCACTGCGACTGACTTCTGTTCCAAGGTCCGGCGCGCGGCTGCGATCTTCATGGTCGGCTGGGCATCTTTGGCTGCTTGGCGGCGCGGATCAAGGTTTATCGCCCGCTCGCCGGCCAAACCCGGCCGCCCTCGACACGGGCGAGCTCCGGCCGGGTCGGGATGGAAGCGCGCGGCAGTCCCACCAGCCGCATGCTCGGCCGTCCACATGCGACCAGAGTCCTCCCGCCGGAGCTTGGCAGAACCAAGCCAACTGGGTATCTTTCTCCAGCTCCCGGCTCCCGGCTCCCGGCTCCCGGCTCTCGGCTCCAGCTCCAGGCGCCAAATTCCCGGGCAGAGCAGCGCGCCAGGCCAGACCCGGGCGCCGTCCGGTCGGCTCACGCCGGGCACTTTCAACCTCGTCTTCTTGGAGGCCACATGTTTACCCTGTACTATGCACCGGGCGCCGCCAGTATGGTCGTCCACTGGCTTCTCATCGAGCTGCAGGCCCCGCACGAGCTGCGCAAGCTCAACTTGGAGGCGCGCGAGCACAAGCAGCCGGAGTACCTGAAGCTCAACCCGGCGGGCCTCGTGCCCACGCTACTGCTCGACGGAAAGCCGGTGTGCGAGGCCGCCGCCATCGTCTTGCAGCTGGCCGACCTCCACCCAAAGGCGGGCCTGGCGCCGGCGCTCGGCAGCCCGGAGCGGGCGCAGTACTATAAGTGGATGTTCTTCATGGCCAATACCCTGCAGCCAGCCTATCGCGCCTGGTTCTATCCGGACGAGCCCGCGGGCGAACCGAGTGCAGCCGCGGCCAAAGAGCAGGCGCGCCAGCGCATCGAGTCTGCCTGGGAGCGCCTGGCCACCCACCTGGCCGCCGGCGGTCCGTACCTGCTCGGCGAGAAGCTGTCGGCTGCGGACTTCATGATGACGATGCTCATGCGCTGGTCGCGCAACATGCCGCGGCCGGCCCACAGCTGGCCGGCGCTGCTGTCGCACGCGCAGCGGATGAAGGGCCGACCGAGCTTCGCCGAGCTTTATGCCCGCGAAGGACTCACGGAGTGGGCCTGAGCCGTGCGCGCGCTGCGTCGCAGGTGGTGGCTCATCGCCTTGCTTTCAGTGGCCGCGGCGCTCGGGATGCTGCTGCGCCGACCGGCCGCGATCGCTCTTAGGGGGTCGGGACTCGATCCGGCGATTCCCCCGCAGTACCGGGTCGCCCCTTCGATCCACCCCGAGCTTGCCGAACACACGCAGATCTTCGCCAAGAAGATCTACAAGGTCGGTGAGTCGGTCTACTGCGCAGTCGGCTACGGCCTCGCCAACATCATCCTCATCGAGGGTAGCGACGGCGTCATCATCATCGACACCGGAGAGACGCTGGCCCAGGCCGAGGCGGTCCTGGCCGAGTTTCGCAAGCTCACGAAAAAGCCGGTCGCCGGGGTCGTGCTGACCCATCACCACGCCGATCACGTCCTTGGCACGTCCGTGTTCGTCAAGCCCGAGGACGCTGCCAGCGGGCGCATTCCCATCTTCGCCCATGAGTCGCTGGTGAAGCACTACGTGGATGAAAATGGACTCATCGCCGAGCTGCAGAGCATCCGCGCCGCGCACATGTACGGCTCGCTGCTGGGACCCGCGGATCGCGAGGGCGGCAACAACGGCATCGGTCCGTACCTGGGCCGCGGTCCCGGCGGCTTCCTGCCGCCCAATCGGACCTTCGCCGACACCCTGGCGGTCACGGTGGCCGGCGTCGCGATGGAGCTGCGCTACGTGCCTTCAGAGGCCGAGTCCGAGATCGCCGTCTTCCTGCCCGCGCAGAAGATCCTCCTGTCGGCAGAGGTCGTGCAGGATCACACCTTCCCGAACATTTACACCATCCGCGGCGCCCGCTATCGTGATCCCATCCGCTGGGTGGCCAGCCTGGACCTGCTGCGCCAGTGGGATGCGGAGGCGATGGTGCTGCAGCACGGGCCGCCGGTGCTGGGCAAGCAGGCGGTCGCGCACGCGCTGACCGTGTATCGCGATGAGATCCAGTTTGTTCACGATCAGACGATTCGCTACATGAACAAGGGCCTGGCCCCCGACGAGATCGCCGAGGTAGTCAAGCTGCCGCCGCAGCTGGACGGCGAGCACCCGTGGGGCCGCCAGTATTACGGCACGGTGAAGCACTCGGTGCGCAACATCTACAATGGCAACGTCGGCTGGTTCGCCGGCGATCCGGTCGAGCTGGAGCCGACTCCGCGGGTCGAGTACGCCCGGCGGCTGGTCGCTCTGATGGGCGGACGTCAGGCGGTGCTGACCGCGGCGCGCCGCGCCTATAGCGACAAGGATGATCATTTCGCCGCCGAGCTTGTGACCTATCTTGTGCGCATCGATCCCAAAGACATGGAGGCGAGGCACCTCAAGGCCGCGGCGTTTCGTCGGCTCGGCTACGCCCAGCTCAACGCCAACTGGCGGAACTACTATCTGGTGTCGGCCATGGAGCTCGACGAGCAGGTCCCAGCGGCCCTGTACACCTACGCGGTAGGAAAGATGCTCGGCACGGCGATGAAGGGACTCCCGCCGGCCAGCCAGATCGAGAGCCTGCCCTCGCGCCTCAAGGCGGAGGAGACGCTCACCACCGACCTAGTCGCCGGCATCCGCTACGGGGAAGAGGCCGCGCCGTTCCGGCTGCACCTGCGCCGCGGCGTGCTGGAAGTCTCGCGCCGGCCGGTGACCGACGCCCGGTTCGTCTTGGAGGTGACGCGCGAGTCGATGGGAGCATTCCTGGCCGGCGCCGCATTTTCCGCCGCATTCGCCGCGAGCCCGCTGACCGGGGACGCCCCCCTCGCGGCGCAGTTTTTCAGCTGGTTCGAGGTCCCCTTCAAGGAAAAACCCGAGGTCGTGGTGCGCTAGACCGCAAGCTCGCCGCCTCCCCGCAAACCCCCCAAGTACACAGCCGAGCCTCGATACACCCTGCCCGCCTCGACCCTTTTATACTAACTTCCTTGCATTTGCCCCCCGAGTTGGCATAGAACCAACAACGAACTCGCCTCGGGGCGTAGCGCAGTCCGGTAGCGCGCCTGCTTTGGGAGCAGGATGTCGGAGGTTCAAATCCTCTCGCCCCGACTACTCGGTCGTGCTGCAGCTGCGGCCCACCTTCGTGTGGGTCGCAGTGTGCGCCCGTAGCTCAGTCGGATAGAGCAACGGCCTTCTAAGCCGTGGGTCGCAGGTTCGATTCCTGCCGGGCGCGCCGTCTGGCTCTGCTGAGGGCTGGGCGGAGCAACAGGCCAAGGACTCGGGCAGCTGCGGTGGGCCCGCTCGGTTCCGGGGGCCAGAGAGCCTCCGGACGCGGTGGAGGTCCGACTACTGAGTTGGGGTGAAGCTCGGCTACTGCCTGGGGCTGTTCTGTGGCGAGCGGGGCGGGCGGTTACTTGCGGGCTTCATCGACGTCGCGCTCGAACTCGCGCTCGTGGCGGGTGCGCTCCTCGCTCTGCCACTCTTTAGCGGAGAACGCGCTGCTCGGGTAGACCTGGGTGGTGTAGTGATATCCGGTGCGCGGCGGAATGTGCTCGCGGTCGGGGTCGGCCTGTTCCTTCAGCAGGAACCCATCGAAGTCGCGGAGCTTGAGCGGCATGCTGGGATGCTCATCAAGCAGCAGCTTGCCGAAGACGACCAGCTTGACCTCTTGCGGGCCCACTGCAAGCAGGTCGTTCCACTCCAGATACGCAAACGTCTTGCCCTGCGAGTCATCGAGCCGCGCCTGCAGGACATAGCGCCCGGCCCGCTTGACCTGCAGACCGTAGTACAGCACCAGCGAGCCATCGACCACCGCCTCGCGGATCTTGCCGGTGGTCACCGCCGGCGGCTCGGGGGTGAACATGAAGTCGAACAGAGCTGACCCCTGCTCGACCGGGTCGCGGCCGGCCCGCAGCTTCACCTCCACCCGCAGCGGCCACGGCCGGTCGACCAGCTGCAGCTCCAGCGGCCGCACGGTCGCAACGAGCTCCCCTTCGTGCTCGGGAGTCGTGTCGGCGGTGAAGCTGACCGGCCGCTGGCCCTTGGGCGGGTTACTGTCGGTCGGCAGGGCCGACAGCTGCGCGCTCTCGGCCACGCACGGCAGCACCTGCCCCTGCGAGTCCTCACAGCGGATGCCGAGCTGAATCGAGTCATCGCCGACCACCGCCAGGCGATCCTGGCGCAGCTTGAGCGCGATGTGCTCGCTCGGCTGCCCGGACAGCGAGAGCGGAATCCTGCTCACCACCGGCGCGCGGGGGTACAGCTGGTCGGGGTGCTCGCGCGCCGGACGCGAGCCGGGCGGGTACTGCGCCCACTTGCGAAAGGTGGCCAGGCGCTCCTCGGCCAGGCGCACGCCTTCCCGCTTCAGCGCCGGACTGCTCGGGTCCGGCACTTCTTCGGGAGAGCCCGCCTGGACCGTCACTCCCCCCGGCAGCTGCCGCGGCTCGCCGCCGGTCGTCGCGGTCGCCGGCGCTTCCTTCGCCCTGTCCTCACTGCCCCGGCTCCCCGTTAGGTGGTCGCTGCGCCGCTGATAATACACCGCGGCCAAGAGCCCGAGGATCAGCAGCGCGCCAAGGAAAAGCCGCGCCGGTGGACGAGTTGCGGTCGCCTGCATCGGGCTACTTCGAGTATGTGTCAACGTAGCTGCGGACCGGGCCGATGATTCCCGCCCAGTTGCCGGCGGCGTAGTGGTTGTAGACCTCACCGTCGTCGCGCAGGGCGACGTTGTGGTAGCTCCACTTGACCGCGCCGCCCTCGCAGGCCGCGGTGCCCAGGGTCAGGTCGTTGCTGAAAAAGTCGCTCGGGTTGCCAAACGAGTTGCCCGCGGAGCCAGCGACGCCGCCCGTCGAGTGGTAGGAGACCGCCTCATCGTCCTGGCCGGGAAGGATCGCCGAGTACAGGGTGCCTTTGGCGCCGGCAAAGCGATAGAAGGTCCTGCCGTAGGTCTGGCTGTGGTTGTACATGGCGCGCGCAGTGGTGGTCTTCAGGTCCTTGGTCAAAGGCTCGCTGGTCGCCCAGCTGCCGTAGTCGGAGAGCTCGCTGCCACCGCTGGCGCCCGAGGCCACCGCGATCCACTTGATGTTCCAGCCGGTCTGCGTGCCGCCGCTGTTGCCGCACACTCCTGCGGAGTTCGGGATGGCGTTCTTGACGTTCCGCGCCGAGCCGCCGTAAAGCGACAGCGCATAGCCAATCTGCAGGTCGCCGGCCGAGTGGACGGCGACAACGCAGGAGTTGGTGCCGGTGCAGTAGCAGTCCAGCGCGTCGCGGATGGCGCCGTTGGTCGTGGAGATGCTGCTCACTCCATCCCAGTTGACCGCCTTCTTGTTCACCCCGGCGCTGGCCGTGGACGGACCCCAGTAGCGGAAATCATTGTAGGTTCCTGCGACGGTGCCGCCGCCCGAGTTACGGCCGTGGATCCACAGCGTGTAGTTGGTCGCCGAGGCAGCTCCCGCGGAAAACCACAGGCCCAGGGCAAGGGAAGCAGACAGGAGCAGGCGCAGGCTTGGAAACATGATCGGACCTCCTCGAAGGCAAGACATTAGACTGCCAAAAGATACGCAGCATGAAGGGCTTACTACGCCGGAGGAGAGCGTAGCAAGCGCTGTTTCCGCTGCTGCCGGCGCCGTCGGGTTCGCGCCCGCCTGCGGCGCTGCGCTCAGTCGTGCGCTGGCGGTGCTGCCGAGCCTTCCGGCCCCCCTGCGGCGCGAGCGCGCTTGGCCAGCGCGACCATCTCTTTGCGGACCCCTTCCGGAGTGGAAACCGGATGCGAGAAGCCAAGACGGATCGGACGCGGTCCGGCAGCGGTGGTGGCGGACATCTCGAAGCCGTAGCGATCGACTCCGGTCATGACTGCGGCGCTGGTATCGGTGGCGCGCGACAGCACGCGGCAGTACAGCGCCAGCGTGTCCGCGTGGTCGGTGTTCATGTGTTCCAGGATACCGCCCACATGCGCGGCGAGCGGATCGGGCGTTGCCGCGTGCCAGTCCTTGCTGCTCACCCAGGACATCCGGCCGTAGCCGCCAATGTAGCGCAGCGCCGTGACGTGCAGGCTGAACAGGGCGAAGTCGCCGAAGTCGAGGTAATAGGCGGAATCGGGGTGCGCGGCGCAGAAGGCATCGCGCGCGCGCGCCTTGGCCGTCGCGTCCTGCAGCCGGGTGCACGGACCAAGCAGGGTGACCCGGCCGCGGGCCAGCGGATCTCCCTCGCCCGGCTCGACGACCAGCAGCGAGGCGCGGGGGTCGGCGACCAGGTTGCGGGTATGCTCGGCCAGGCTGCTTATGAGGAACACCGGATTGCCGTCATCCAGTGCAAAGGTAACAAAGGAGCCGTACGGGTAGCCCGGGGGGTCTCCCGCGACCAGCGTGCACAGGGTGCCCACTGGGACGCGGCTCGCCAGGGTGCGCGCATACTCAGCGTGACTCGGGGTGGGGACCGTCGGGTCGTAGAGGAGATCCTGGCGCTGGGCGCCGCTGGCCGGGGCATCGTGGCGTGTCATGTGGGCTCGAGCTTACTCCGCCCAGGTGCCGACCGGAAGGATAAGTGGTATCCTCACTCCTGCAACATGGACTGGTTGCCCCTGGGAAAGCACCGGTACTTTCAGTCCCAGGATCTCCTAGTCGTGGAGATGAACGGGACCCTGCTGGTCGAGGATGCGCGCCAGCTCCTTCTCACCATGAGCGGGATCGACGAGCAGCTGGGTCAGGTGTTGGCGCTCTTTGACGTGTCCAAGGGGGCGACGGTGCCGGCGGAGGTGCGGCGCCTGCTGGCGCAGTGGAACCGCCACGGGCGCGAGCCGGCCCCCACCGCCATCGTCGGCTCCAGCCTGGCGCTGCAGGCAATCGCCACCATGATTGTCTATACCATTCGCATCTTTACCGGAAAGCAGGCACCCTTGGCCTTCTTTCAGACTCAGGATGAAGCGCGCGCCTGGCTCAAGCAGCAGGAAAAGCCTCGCCCGCAGCCTTAGCGAACCGATGCTGGCCTGTGCGAAAACTCTTCCCCCTTGCCGCCTGGATGAGTGCTGATGGCGCGCTGCAGCATCGGGCCGCGGTGGGGTGGCCAGAGGGCAGAGGCGGGACCCGGCCGGCGCCTGCAGCACCCGGCAGCGCGGCGCTGGGGGTGGACGCTGGCAGTCTGGATCTTGGGATGTCGAGCGGAGCCGCCACCCAGCCCGCTGCCGCTGCCGCCGCGCATGCTGTGGGCGTGGGAGCGGCCAGAGGACTTCTCTTTTCTCAGCCGCCGCGACCCCGGGGCGCCCGAGGTCGGGGTGGCCTACCTGCAGGCGACGCTGGAGCTGCGCCGCGGCGAGCTGGTGGTCCGCCGGCGGCACGGGGCGCTGCGGATTCCGCCCGCGGTGGTCCGGCTGCCCGTGGTGCGCATCGAGGCGGGTGCGGGCTGGGTGCTGGACGGAGGGCTGCAGCGTGGTGTGCGCGACGCCCTGCTGGCCGAGGCGCAGGCCGCCGGGCTCGGGCGGCTGCAGCTCGACTTTGAGGCCCTGGTCTCGCAGCGCCCCTTCTATCGCGCGCTGCTGGCGGCGCTGCGGCAGCAGCTGCCGCCGGGCTTTGGGCTGTCGATCACCGCGCTCGCCTCGTGGTGTCTGGGCGATCGCTGGCTGTCCGCTCTGCCAGTGGACGAAGTAGTCCCGATGTTCTATCGCCTCGGCCCCGCCGGCCCCGAGCTGCGCGCCGAGCTCGCCCGGGGTCGCGATCTGGCCCGCGAGTGCCGCGCCGCCCATGGGCTGATTACCGACGAGCCGATGGTCCTGCCGCCGACGCCGCGGCGGCTGTATCTGTTCTCGCCCGCCGCCTGGCAACCGGGCGCGCTCGACGCCGCGCTCGCCCGCCTCGGCGCGCCCAAGGAGTGAGTCTATGCCCGCCTCCCCTGCCCTGGTCCGCTCGCCCCGCCTCGCCATCGCCCTTGGCCGGGCCGTCTCGCTGACCGTCTTGCTAAGCGCGGCAGTCCCCGGTTCCGCGCACGCCACCGGACAGTGCTCGCCCTACGAGGCCGAGAAGTACGACGGCCACCCCGACTACCTGCCGCCCTACGCCGCCGGCACGCTCGGGGTGGTGAGCCCGCAGTTTGCGCGCAGCTATCTGGTGGTGGCCTACCTGTATCTCACCGGGGCGCGGCTCGATGAGCCGCTGCAGCAGCAGGTGCGCGCGCTGTGGGATCGGCGCAGCAACTTCACCGACGAGATTGTCGACCTCGAGAAGCCGTGGCTCGACGCGCGGGCCGCCGTCCCCGGGCTCAAGCCGGGGGCGATGCTGTCGGGCTACCGCCACGAGTGGGTGAACTGCCTGCCGGACTCGTTCCGCGCCGCGGCGCGCACGCTCGCCCGCCTGCGCGGGCAGCCGGGCGTGACGACGGCGGCGGTGCGCAGCTGGGTGGAGGCGCAGGACCTGGTGTTCCAGAACTGCAGCGCCGAGGCGAATCAGCCGCTGCTGCCGATGCCGCTGCCCGACACCGCGCCGCCGGCGCTGCGGGCCGAGCGGGACTACCAGATCGCGGCGGCTCACTTCTACAGCGGCGGCTACCCCGAGGCCGCCCGCCGCTTCGCCGCCATCGCCAAGGACCCGGCCTCGCCGTGGGCCTCGCTGGGGGTCTACCTGCAGGCGCGGGCGCACCTGCGGCGGGCGCTGGTCGAAGGCGAGGCCGATGGGCTCGCGACGGCGCAGACCCTACTGGAGGGGCTGGCGCGGCAGCCCGTCTCTTCGTTCAGCCAGGTGCAGGCGGAGCGCCTGCTGGGGCTGGTCCTGTTTCGCCGCGCCCCGGCCCCCTACCTGCGCCAGGTCGTCGCCGAGCTGCGCCAGAGCGGCCCGAACTACGCGGTGCGGCTGGGCGACTACCTGATCGCGCTCGATGCGATGACCCAGTACAGCGGACCGAACGACCCGCCGCAGAGCGGCCCGACGGCCAAAGACCTGCCGTCGCTGCGCGCCGAGGACGAGCTGACCGACTGGGTCCTCAGCTTTCAGGGGCGCCTGCCGGGCGGCCGCGAGGCGCAGCCGGCCAGCTCGACCGAGGAGAAGAAGGAGCTCATCGACTACCTGCTCGGCCGCTACGACAAAAAGCGCGCCGTGCCCTGGCTGCTGGCGGCGCTCGCCTGGGTGCCGGCGGATCACCCGCGGCTGGCCGAGCTTCTCGGCGAGGCGCAGAAGCTGCCCAAGGGCTCGCCCGGCCGCGACACCGCCACCTATTACACTCTGCGGCTGCTCGAGCAGAGCCCGGGCGCCGCCGGGGCGCGCACCTTCGCCGATAGGCTGGCGGCCGAGCTCAAGGCGCGGCAGGACGACCCGCCCTCGACGCTGCGCAACCAGCTCCTTTCGTGGGCGTTCGCGCGCGCCAGGACGCTCGACGACGCGGTGAAGTATGGCGTGCGCTTTGTCCTGGGCAACGTCGACTGCAGCTACCTGAACGCCGACGCCGAGGGCCAGCCGCCGCGCGCGACCGCGGCGCCGCAGCACCTTTCGCAGCCGCTGGCCGCGCTTTTGGCCAAGCAGGTACCGCTGCTGCGCCTGGCGACGCTGCTCGAGCACCCGAGCCTGCCCGCCTCAGTGCGGGCGCAGCTGCGGAACCTGCTTTACGCCCGCGGGCTGCTGCTGGGGGAGAGCGAGCCGACGGCGCGGGCGCTGGCCGAGCGGCTGGAGCCGCTGCTCAGCAAGGACCACCCACAGCTGGCGTCGCCCCTCAAGGCGCTTCACGAGGCCCCGACGCCCCAGGCGCGGCACCTGGCCATCGGGATGCTGTTTCTTCAGGACACGGCACCGAGCGCCTGGGCGATCACCGGAACCAACTACAGCTGGGACAGCGACGCCGAAAAGGACAGGCCCGAGCCCGCTGTGGTGCCCGCCGCCGAGCGCGCCGCCGCCGCCCAGGAGCAGAAGCAGCTGACCGCCTTCAGCAGCCCGGTCGGCGTCGCCGCGCGCTTCGCCATCGAGTACGGAACCCTGCACCCCGACGACCCCCGGCTGCCGCAGCTGCTGCTCGACATCAACCGCAAGTCGCGCTACGCGCACGACACCCAGTGGTCCAAGAAGGCCTTCCTGTTCATGCACAAGACCTATCCGAGCCACCCGCTGACCCGGCAGGTCAAGTACTGGTACTGAGCGCCCGGCTCGCAGGTCTTGGCAGGCCAGCACCTTTTACAGCGCGGCGACAATTCTATAGATTTGCTAAATGCACCCCTGGCTGGCGCGATTGAGACACGATCTGCTCAAGCACGCCCTCTGGTGCGCCCGCGATCTGCGGGACTGCGGCCGCGGTGCCGGCCCGCTTAGCCGCGCGGACTTGCAGGCCTTGCGCCGCAGCTTGTTGGAGCTTGTGGACAGCGAAGGCAGCCCCATCACCGCCACCCAGCTGTGGCAAGGGCTGCGCGCCGACAGCGCCGCCCCGTCGGCAGCGCTCGACGCCTTCGAAGCGGCGGTGGGGCGCGCCGAGGCCGCGGTGCGGGCCAGCTCGGACCCGGCCAGCGACGAGACCGGCGGCCAGGCGGCGCTCACCGCGGTGCTCGCCCTGGAGTCAGCATTCTTCTTGCTTGCCCAGCACCTCGACCCCTAGGGAGCCCATGCCGCGACTGCTGGTCATTGACGATCGCGACCACACCATCGAGATGTGCCACCGCCACCTCGACCGCTTTGACTACCTTACCCGCTGCGACCGCCGCGTGCCGTGCCAGGTCTGCGAGGAGCGCGACCGCGGCTGCCCGCTCAAGTGCGCCCATGACTACGCCGAGGCGGCGCAGGTGCTTGAGCGCAGCGACGCCCTGCCCGATCTGGTGGTGCTCGACCTGCACTTCGCGGTGCCCGAGGAGCGCCTGCTGCCCGAAGACAAGAGCCACCTGCCCACCGAGCCGCAGGCACGCAAGCGCGAGCTGGAGGGCCTGCGCCGCAAGCAGGGCCTGCTCATCTTGGCGCGCCTGCGCCACGAGTACCCGACCTTGCCGGTGGTGCTGCTCACCACCACCGACACCGAGCTGCAGCAGCGCCCGGCCAGCGATCCGCTGGTCTACTTCTGCGAGAACGAGATCGTCGACAGCCGCACCCTGGCGAGCGAGATCACGCGCGCCCTGGCGCTGCACCATAAGGCGCAGGAGGGGCCGATCTTCTGGGGGCAGAGCCGCCCCATGGCCGAGCTGCGCCGCACCCTGACCACGCTCTCGCGCTCGCCCCTGCCAGTGCTGCTGCAGGGCGAGACCGGCACCGGCAAGAGCTACCTCGCCGAGCACTTCATCCATCCCCTGTCGGGGGCCAAGGGGCCGCTGGTGGTCACCGACCTCAGCACGGTGCCGCCGGCGCTGCTGCCCGGCCACCTGTTCGGCTCGCGGCGCGGCTCGTACACCGGCGCGGTCGAGGATCACGCGGGGGTGTTCGAGCAGGCGCACGGCGGCACCCTGCTCTTGGATGAAATCGCCAACCTCGATCTCGACATGCAGCGCCAGCTGCTGCTGGTCATCGAGCGCGGGCAGGTCACGCGCCTGGGCGATGTGCGCTCGCGACCGGCGGCGGTCAAGCTGGTGGCGGCGACCAACCAGGATCTGGCGACGCTGGTGCACAAGGGCCGCTTCCGCGCCGACCTGTACATGCGCCTCAACCCCGCCACCCGCCTGTGGGTACCGCCGCTGCGCGAGCGGCGCGAGGATCTGCCCGAGCTGCTCCGTTTCGCGCTGCTCAAGGCGCTGCAGGGCGAGGCACTGCGGCCGCTGCTGCGCGCGTTTCTGGCCCGCTTCCCGACGCCCGAGGACTTCCACGAGGACCAGAGTCTGGTGCTGTACGGCAAGCCGGAAGCGCGGCTTTCCCGCCGCGACGCCTTCTCGATCTTCCTCAGCCGGCGCAGCCTGGCGCAGCTCGCCGCGCACGGCTGGCCGGGCAACCAGCGCGAGCTGAAGATGCTGGCGACTAGCGCCCTGGTGTTCACGCTGGTCGAGCACTTGGAGGGGGCGCAGGTGGCCGGGGACAAGCAGGCCGCCGCGGTGCGCGCCCCGGCGATCCTGGCGATCAGCGAGAAGCTCATCGACCAGCTGCTGGGCCAGGCGGCCGCGCTGCACCAGAGCGTGGCCGAGCCGCCAGCCGCCCCGGCGCGCGAGGGTGCCGCCGGGGTGGAGCTCGCCGCGGACGCGATGCGGGTCCCGATCGAGGTCCGCCCCGGGCCGAGCTTTGTCAAGATCTCGACCGATGTCGAGCGGCAGTATCTGCGCGCGCTGTTTGTCGCCACCGGCGGCGATCTGGAGCAGATGGCCAAGCGGCTGCTCGGCGCCGCGGGCTCGGCGCGGCGGGTCCACCTGCGCCTCAACCAGCTCGGGCTGAGCCTGCGCGAGCTGCGCGGGGGCCGCGCGTGAGCTGCCGCGCAGCGCTCTTGCTGTTCGCCCTGGCGGTCGGACTGCCCGCGGCGACCGGGGCGGCCGGCCGCGGCCCGCTGGCGACGCGCGCCCTGGAGGCGACCGCCGAGCGGCTGACCCAGACCCTCAAGGAGCAGCCCGACAGCGTGGACGCCCTGCAGCGGCTCGGGCCGGTGCTGACGCAGCTCGGGCGTCGCAACGAGGCGCAGAAGGTCTATCGGCGCCTCATCGAGCTGTTGCCTGATGGCTGGCAGGCCTACGCCCGGCTGGCCGAGCTCCTGGCCGCCGATCCGCAGCGCTGGGAGCAGCGGGCCGACCTGGAGGCGCTGCTCAAGACCGGCCTCGCCCGCACCACCGGGGACGCCGAGGGGCACCTGCGGCTCAGCCTGAGCGCCGCCCACTTCGAGCGCGCGGTCGGCCAGACGCAGGCGGCCAGGGCGCGGCTGCAGGCGCTGGACACCGCGGCGCTGCCGGCGGCACAGCGCAAGCAGGTGCTGGATCTGCTGGAAGATCTGCAGAGCGACGAGCAGCAAGGGGCGCTGCGCGACTGGCCGGAGCCGCCGGTGGCCGACGCCCTGCGCGATCAGCTGCGGGTGTCCGAGCTGCTGCTCCGCGATGGCAACCCGCTGGCCTGCCTGGGCAGCTGCGAGCCGCTCATCAGCGCCGTGCCGAGCTGGCGGGCGCCGCGCTGGCTGCGCGCGCGGGCCCTGGAGGCGCTGGGGCGTTTCGACGATGCCGAGCGCGAGCTGACCATCCTCCTGCAGCTGTCGCCCTCGCATGCAGCGGCGTGGCGGCAGCTCGGGGTGCTGCTGGCGGCCCACGGGGGGGCGCTGGATGCCGAGCGCTGCGACGCGGCGCTGCGGCACGCGCTGGCGCTGGAGCCGGGGTACTTCGATCTGTGGCTGCTGCGGGCGCAGGTGCTCTTGCGGCGCGGCGCCCTGGAGGCGGCGCAGAGCGCGCTGCAGCGCTACCTGCGCGAGGCCCAGGAGCAGGCGCCGCAAGCCTTGGAGGATCCCGAGGTGCGCCGCGTGCTCGCGGCGGTCAAGGCGCAGGCAGAGGCGGCGCCGCGGCCCGTGCGGCTCGCCCGCAGCGCGACCGCCCCGTCGGCCAAAGCGCAGGAGCTGTACCACCAGGCCAAGGACTGGCTGCAGAGCGGCGATCCGGTCGGGCTCGCCCCGGATCTGCTCGCCGCGGCGCTGCTCGACTCGCCGGGCTACATCGATGCGGCGGCCACCACCTACGCGCTGACCGGCCAGGTGCCGCAGGAGACGGTGGCGGCGCTGTGGCAGGACGGCGAGGCGCTGCTGGCGCTGGCGCGGCAGCTGCGGGCGATCTCCAGCAGCGCCGAGACGCGGCGAGTGCTGCGGCCGTGGCTCGACCGCGCCATCGCGCTCGGCGCGACCGCTGCGTACTTCGAGCGCGGCGCGCTGCTGATCGATGAAAACGAGCGCGCCGCCGGCCTGGATGACCTGCGGGCCTACGTCGCCTCGGCCGCGGCGCCGGCGGCGCTGGACGAAGCGCGGGTGCTGCTGGCGGCGGTGACCGGTCGCGATGCCCAGGAGGCGGCGCTGACCCGCGCCCGCAGCCTGCTGCTGGAGGACAAGCCGCAGGAGGCCGCCGCCGCGCTCGGGGGCAGCTGCGCTGATCCAGCCGACAAGACCACGCCGCGCCGGCTGCTGATGCTCGGGGTGGTGCACGAGTGGGCGGGCGAGCTGCCGCAGGCGGTGCAGTGCTACCGCCGCGCCCTGCGTCGCGGGGACGGCGCGGCGCCGCTGCAGCGGCTCGCCGCGGTGGCAGCGCGGGCACCGCTGCCGCTGACCGGGCAGCTGGAGGCAGAGCTGAACCAGGCCGCCACCCAGGGGGTCGCGAGCGCCCAGTATGCCCTGGCGCGCCTGCTGCTTGGGCGCGGCGAGACCGGGCCAGCGCTCGTCCGCCTGGAGAGCTTCCTCCGCGACGCGCCGCCGCAGGACCCGAGCCGGGCCGCCGCGCTGGCCGCCCGCGATCAGATCCTCGCGGCGCGCCAGCGGCTGCAGCAGGCGGCGCTGCTCCGCCGCCTGACCCTGGGAGCGGCGGCGCTGCTGGCGGTCGGGGCGGCGCTGGTGTGGCTGCTGCGCGGGCGGACCTTGGGGCGCGCGCTGCTGCGCCGGCCCGCGCTGTTCCCCGAGGTGGCGCGGACCATCGGCCAGCTGCGCCACGACGTGCTCAAGCACCGCACGAGCGCCCTGGGGCTGGTCGCCGCCGACGCCAGCGTGCACGAAGAAGTGCGCCGCATGCTGTGGGAGCCCGAGCGCGCCTCCAGCCTGATCGCCGCCGCCTACGCCCGTCTGCAGACCAGCGCCCGCGCCCACGGCGTGCTGCTGCGACCGCTGGGCCGCGAGCCGATCTTCGGTCCGCTGGTGCGCGACCTGCGCCGCGCCGAGGCGCTGCTCAAGGCGACGCGGCTGTCGCCCGCGGCGCTGGCGGCGCTGCGCCGGGTCGATGAGCGCCTGCGCGAGCTGCACTCCGAGCGGCTGGCCGCGCTCTTGCGGCTCGGACCGCGCACCCGCGTCGACGCGGCGCTGCTTACCGCGTGGATCCGCGACGTCGAGGCCGAGCTGCGCGTGCACCGCCAGCCGTGGACCTCGCCGGTGCTGCTGCTGGAGGGGCTGGAGCTGGAGTTCCCGGTCGAGCGGCAAGCGCTGATGACGCTGTTTGCCAACCTGCTGCGCAACGCCCAGGCCGCGGTCGCCAGCGAGCCCTCGCCGCCCAGCCCGCCGACGGTGCTGGTCCGCGTCGGGGAGGAGCGCGACGCCACCGGCCGCCGGCTGCTCATCCTGCTCATCGGCGACTCGGCCCGCGGTGAGCTGACGCTGGAGACCGTCGAGCGGCGCGAGAGCGGTCGCGGCCTGTCGATCCTGCGCGATCTGGTGCACGAGTGGCGCGGCCACCTCGTGGTGCGTCCCGAGAACGCGCCGTGGACCAAAGGAGTAGGCGCATGCTTTCCGACCTGAAGCCGGCGCGCCCGCTGTGGGTCGTCTGCGAGGACGGCACCGAGTACCTGGAGCGCTTTGTCCGCTTCCTCGACGACCGCTTCCAGTTCGTCCACGCGCTCGACGGCCCGGCGCTGCTGGAGGCGCTGGCCGCGGGTCCAAGCGGGGTGATCCTCGACCTTGATTTCCGCCGCACCCCGCGCGAGCGGCTGGTCGATGAGCAGGGTCGCTCGGGCCTCGCCCTTGGGGAGGAGCAGCGGCGGCGGCTGGCCGGGCAGCAGGGCATCCTCATCCTGCGCCTGCTGCGCGCCCGCGGCTTCACCCCGCCCGTGCTGCTGTGCGCCGACCTCGAGGACGCGGCCCAGACCGCGTACCTGGAGCGCACGCTGGCGCCGCTCACCATCGTCCCCAGCCACGAGGGTCTGCGCGAGATCGCCGCCCGCATGCAGGCGATGAGCTAAAGCCCC
>JBGANQ010000142.1:0-16023 GCA_044222245.1 Polyangia bacterium
TGCACGGGGGTGCCCAGGGTCCGGCTGCGCTGGCGGGCGGTGAAGTCCGCGTCCTTGATCTTCACCGTCAGGGTGCGGGCGCAGAAGCCGGCGCGGCGCAGGTCGCCGGCCGCCTGCTGCAGCAGCCCGCGCAGCCGCAGCCCGAGCGCCGCCTCGTCGTGGAGATCGACGGCGAAGGTCTCCTCGCGGCCGATCGACTTGCACTCGCGATGGGCGACCACGGCGGCTTGGCACTGACCGCGCACCTTGGCGAACAGCCACGAGCCGACCCGCTCGCCGAGCATGCCGCGCAGCGCCGCCTCGCTGTAGGGCAGCGCATCGGCCACCGCGCGCAGGCCGAAGTCCGCCAGGCGCTGCTGCAGCCGCGGACCGACGCCGGGGATCTCGCCCAGCTGAAAGCGCGTCATGAACGCCGCCTCGGCGCCGGCCGCGACGACGTGGGCCCCGCGCTCGCCGTCGCCCGGTGGTTTTTTGGCCAGCTCGACCGCGAGCTTGGCGACCAGCTTGTTGGTGCCGCCGCCGACCGAGACCCACAGGCCGGTCTCGGCGTGCACTGCCGCGCGGATGCGGCGCGCCGTCTGCACCAGCGGCTCGCCGGCGTACAGCTGCTCGGTGCCGGTCAGATCGAGGTACCACTCGTCGATGCTCGCGGCCTCGACCACGGGGGCGTGGCGGGCGAGGACCTCGCGGATGGCGCGGCTGCTCTCGGAGCAGGCGCGGCGCGGCACCGGCACCACCATGGCCTGCGGGCACAGCCGCACCGCGATGGACATCGGCATCGCCGAGCGCACGCCGTAGCGCCTTGCCTCGTACGAGGCGGAGCACACGACCCCGCGCTCCTGCGGCGACCCGCCGACCAGCAGCAGGGGTGCTTGGCCGGCCCCCTGGGGATCAATCAGACGCGCGACAGCGACGAAAAAAGCATCGGCATCAGCGAGTAGAATGCGCGGCTGCATGGCGGGGCTGCTCTTCTGAACAGTACGCGTAGCGCCATTCTTGAGTTCGGCGCAAGCTTTTTGTCGCGTTCGCTTGCGGTTTTGCTGTCCCCGAAGAGGGGGAGCGGCGTGGGTCCCCCTACCCTGCGATCCTTTTTTGCCAGCTGGCGCTGACAAAAAAGGATCTCCGGTCGGCCCACGCCTGTTGGCTCCCGAATGAGAGAACGGAGGGGGACCGAATATTTAGGGAGATTGGGGGGCTAAGAGGAGGGGGGGCGAGGCGAGAGCTGGCCTAGAACGGCTTATCGCGGCAGGGCTCGTATTTGAGGCCGGCCAGGAGCTTCTCGGGGCCGCGGGCGGCGGCTTCGTACTGCATCGAGGCCTGGTTGATCTTGATCTTGCCGGCGTTCTGGGCGTCGAGGCAGGCGTTGTGCGACCACTCGGTGATGGTGCTGCCCCACTTGGCGCGGGCGTACTCGCGCATCAGCTCGTCCTTGCGCTTTTCGAAGTCGGCGAGGTCGGGCTCCTTGCGCTCTTTGAGGCTGGCGACGATGAAGCTGCCGCTCACCTCGGTCGGGCCGAGCAGCTCGCCGGGCTGGAGCTTGAACGCGGCGGTGGCCATGGCGGCCGAGCTGCCGATGCCCTGCAGCAGGTCGCCCTTGCGCGCAAAAAGGCCCGTCTCTTCGACCTGGGTGCGGCTGGCGCGCGGCTGCGCCTCGGCGGTGTCGCTGTCGTTCTTGGGGAACAGGTCGGCCAGCTTGGTGCCGGCCTTGATCTTGTTGGCGGCCTCGGTGGCGGCGCTGCTGGCGAGCTCCTTGGCCTTGTCGCTGCGGTAAAGCTCTAGGGCCAGCTCGGTGCGCGCCTGACCTAGGCTGATGTCGCCCTCGCGGAAGCCTTCGACCTTGATCAGCTCCAGGCCGCGCTCGGTGCGCTCGGGGCCGATGAGCTCGTCCTGCTTGGCGGCGAAGAGCTTGGTCTCAACCTCGGGGCCGAAGTCGGTGAAGCCCTTCTTGCGCCAGCCGAGGTCGCCGCCCTTGCCGCGGGTCGGCTGGTCCTCGGATACCGTGCGCGCTACGTCCGCAAAGCGGGTGCCGCTGTCCAGGGTCTTTTTCGCCGACTCCAGCTTGGCGCGCGCCTCGGCGACCTGGGCCTCGGTGGCGTCCTTCTTCAGCTCGATGAGGATGCGGCGGACGTGGACGCTCTTTTCCTGCTTCTGATAGATGACCTTGCGCTCCTCGTAGGTCTTTTTGATCTTGTCCTCGTGCTCGCGAGCCCAGTTCTCGACCTCGGTGTCCGAGGGGGCCAGGTCCTGCTCGTAGCGGTAGGGCGAGAAGCGCACGTACTCCAGGTTGATCTGGCGGTTCTTGTCCTCGAAGTCGGCCTTGACCTCGTCGGCCGAGGCGCGCGTCTGCAGCAGCATCAGCTGGCGGAGCTTGTCGGCCATGAGCTCGCGGCGCTGGATCTCCATGAACTGCTTGACGGTGATGCGGTAGGAGTTCTGCACGACCTGGCGGAACCGGTCGTAGTCGAGCTTGCCGTTTCTGAAGGCGTAGCCCTCGATCGGCCGCGGCACGCCGGCGATGTACATCTTGCCGTCGGCGACCAGGTTGGCCGCCTCGTCCTCGCCGACCAGCAGGCCCATCTTCTCGGCCTCGTGGGCGAACAGCTCGCGCTCGATCAGGCGATCCATGATGAGCTCGCGCACCCGCTGCGCCCGCGCCACCTGCTCGGTGAGGTTGCCGGCCCCGAGCGCGATGTACGCGAAGTGAAAGTCCTGCTCCGAGATCTCGGTGCCCTGGACCTTGGCGGCGTACTTGCTGCCGAACTCGAACATGCTGTCGCCCGACGACGGTGAGCCGGGGCCGAAGCTGACGATGAACGCAGCGATGAGGATTCCAAAGAGAATGTAGATGATGGCAGACCGCGAGTTCTGCCGCACCGATTCGAGCATGTAACCTGGCTCCTTATCTTAGGCGGGACTCTACCCCGGGGCAGCGCCGACTGGCAAGCGCGGTTACATGCAGGGCGTGCCGGTGGGACGGCAGGTGTAGCTGCCGGCGCAGTCGACACACGACAGGCCGGCGGCGCAGTCCCCGTCGGGGTTGCCCAGGGTGCAGAGGGTGCCGGCCTTGCCCAGGGTGCACAGGCCGCTGAAGCTGTTGCACTGGTTCTCGCACTCGGCGTTGCGCTTGCAGGGCTGGCCGTCGGCCTGCTTGTCGCCGCACAGGCCGGGCAGGGTCAGGCAGACAAGGCCCCCCTTGCAGTCGCCATCGCTGCTGCACGGCGAGCCGGCCTTGCCCGAGGTGCAGGCGCCGGCGCGGCAGGTGCCGCTCAGGCAGTCGGACTGGAAGTCGCAGTAGTAGCCGTCGGCGAGCGGCCCGCACCAAGACTTGGTCGGCAGGCAGTTCATCGGGCCCGAAAGATCGGCGCCGCAGTCGCTGTCGCGCACGCAGAACTCGCCGCGGTCGCGTAGCTTCTGGCAGGTGCGGCCGTTGCACTTGGAGCCAGCGGCGCAGTCGGTGTCGGCGCGGCAGGCGCAGCCGATCGGGCGCGGCAGGGCGGCCGTGCAGTCCAGGCACTTGCCGGCCGTGGCGCCAGCGGGAACGTCGCAGACAATGAGCCGGGCGTCATCGTCAAAGCCGTTGCACTGGCTGTTGAGGGTGCAGCCGCAGCCGAAGTCGCCGCCGGTGTCCCCCGGCGAGCACAGCCCCTGCCGAAGGAGCCCGAGCGGCGGCTCGTCCGCGGCCCCAAGGCTCGACGGATCGGCGCTGCAGCCGGTCGCCCCCCCAAGGCCCCAGCCTAGGCCCAGGCTCAGGGCGACGAGCAGGCCCGCCCGCCTGAGCTTGGCCGCGAATGCGCCAGCGCCATTTGCGATTTTTACTTCACTTCGTTTATGGCTACTTAGGTTCCGCATGGGGCAATTTTGTCCGCTTGCGACCCGAAGGGAAATGGTAAAAAGTCGCCAGGTTACGCTTCTCCACTAGAAACAGGCCGCCTGGCCGCCCCACCGCCTTGGAACAGCCATGGCCCCGAGCTTTGACCTGACCGGCTTTGACCTGACGAGCTTTGACCTGACGAGCTTTGACTTGAAAGGAGCGCCGCGATGAAGACCCATCTCTACCCGACCCTGTTGCTGTTTGGTCTTGGGGTCTTTCCGGTCGCTACCGCCGAGGCCGCGGTGTGCAGCGTGCCGAGCGCGACCTACCCGACGATTCAGAAGGCCGCCAACACCTCGGCCTGCTCGCAGATAAACCTCGCCGCCGGCGTCTTCACCGAGCAGGTCACCCTCAGCCGGCCGGGCAGCGTTGCCCTGGTCGGCGCCGGCGCCGGCCGCACCATCATCAAGAGCCCGGCGACCCGCGTGCGCTCGACCCAGGCCACCACCTACCTGCCGAGCTACACCTATGTACTCGAGGTCGCCCGCGGCGGCTTCGCCCGCATCACCGACCTGACCGTGGACGGCGGCGGCAACGCCAGCTGCAGCGAGCGCTACTTCGGCATCCGCTTCAACAGCGCCCAGGGCTCGGTCGAGCGGGTGATCGTCGACAACGTCCGCGGCAGCGGCGCCAACTTCGCCTGCGCCAACGTCTACGGCGTCGCGGTCACCGCCGACAGCGGCGGCAACGGCGAGCTCGCGGTGCGCGCCAGCACCGTGCGCAACTTCCAGGCGGTGGGCATCCTGGTGAGCGGCGCCGACGCCATGGCCATGATCGAGAACACCGCCGTGCGCGGCGTCGGGGCGCAGAGCATGCTCGCCCAGACCGGCATCCTGTTTACCCGCTCGGCCGGCGGCACCGCGAGCCGCAACAACCTGTCGGCGCTGAACTTCAGCGGCGACCCCTGCAAGGGGCTCGGCACCGCCATGGCCAGCGATGGCGCGGCGGCAGTCACCTTCAGCACCAACGTCGCCTACGACGTCGACCGCGGCCTGTGGCTGCACAAGAACACGACCGAGCAGGCAGCTCTTAGCAACCACTTCCTCAACACCCTGGTCGGCATCGTCAGCAGCGGCAATAACCCGGGCAAGATCAACCTCAACGGCAACGGCATCGTCGACACCGCGCGCAGCACCGCGGCGACCGTCGCCACCTGCTTCAACGAGAGCGGCGACGGCATCGCCATCACCGGCGAGCAGAAGTCGGTGGTCGCCAAGAACAGCATCGCCGGCAGCGCCCGCTCGGCGATCGAGCTCATGGCCGACACCGTCAGCCTCGACGTGCAGCTGAACCAGGCCACGCGCAGCAAGCAGAACGACCTGGAGGATCACGGCATGCTCAACCATGTGGAACAAAACCGCTGCCAGACCAGCTCCCCGGCCGGGCTGTGCACCGCCGCGCCATGACCTGACCATGAGCTTGGCCGTGGCCGCGACCTGAACATGACCCTGTCCCTGTCCATGTCCAGGCCCGCCGGCGGCCGAAATTGACTCATCAATCGCGCAGGCGCAGCTTGCATTTGGCCTGAGCGTGCACATCTAGTAGGCCGTGCCAGACAGATCATCTCCCCGGGCACAGGGCCTAAGCCGAGCCGACAAAGAAGCCGCCAGGCAGCTTGCCGACTGCGCTGGTCGCAGCCGGGACCGGCAGACCCAAGGGCGGCGACGCGACCGCGCGAAAAAGCGCTAGCATCTCAAGCACCTGGCCGGTAGATCAAGAGGTCGAATTTCTGTCCCCCTCGCCAAGCCGAGGTGCTACTCTAAACCGCCAGTTAGCCCTAGTTAGGCGTTACCTCCTTAGGGAGTACGTATAGCGGAGCCCGATGATGAGCAACGGACGACACTTCACCCCCCCGACTCCGGCCTACAGGCCCCGTGACCCGTTCGCCCCGAGCGAGCCGCGCTCTGCCGAGCGCATCCCATCTTGCGAAGTGACCCTCCCATTGCCGTCTCGACCGCGGCCCGTGCGCGTGGACAACAGCGCGCGCAACGAAGCGGCAACGCAGGCCCGGCCGGTGCCGCCGGCCTCGCCCGCGCGTCCGCTGCCGCCAGCGCCCAGCCATGACGCGGCGCCACCGCCCACCGCGGCGAGCCGCAGCGTGGCGCCGGTGCCCAAGGCTCCGACCGCCTCTCCCGATGGCAAGCCCGCGGTCAAGGCGACGGTGGCTGCCGCTGCGCCCGGTCCTGCCCGCAGCGCCGCCAGCCCGAGCCCGCCGCGGTCGGAACCGCCGGCCAAGCTCGAGGCGGCCCGGCCCGAGGCGCCCAAGGCCGACGCGGTCAAAGTCGAAGCCGCCCGGCCTGAGGCGCCCAAGGTGGAGCCGACCAAGCCGCTGGCGATGAAGAAGCCGGCAGTCGCGCCTGCGGCTCCCGCCGAGCACGCCCGGCCGACGGCCAAGCTGGCAGCGGCCAGCCCGGCCCCCGCCCCGCAGGCCGACAAGGATCTGGCGACGCCCCCGACGGCCAAGTCGGTAGCGACGCCGGCGCGCGTCAAGCCCGAGGCCAAGCCCAGCGCCAAGGCCGAGACTCGGCCCGCCGCCAAGACTGAAGCGCCGGCAGAGCGAGCGCCCCGCGCCGACAAGCTCGCCGCCGAGGCTGAAGTCGGGGTCAATAAGACCAGCCCGGCGAGCGCCGCCAGCCCGCCCAAGGCGGCCAAGCCCAAGAAGGGGACCGAGGAAGAAGCCGCGGCTCGCGCCACCAAGGTCCAGGCCGAGGCAGCAGCCGAGCCTGCGGCCAAGGCGGCGCCGGTGGCCAAGTCCAAGGCGACGCCGGTGAGCAAGGGCACGCCGACCAGCAAGCCGACCCCGGCGAGCAAGGCCGCCGCGCCGGCGGACGAGCCGACGGAGGAGCCGGCGGCCCCGGTCGCCGTCAGCGCGACCGCTGAGGGCCTGCCGCCGCTCGCCGAAGACGAAGAGCTGCGCATCTGCGAGTGGGAGAAGTGCAACAAGGCCTTCATCGTCAAGGCCTCGGGCCGCACCGCCGTGCGGCGCTTCTGCTCGGGCACCTGCCGCGGCCGCGCCAGCGAAGCGCGCACCGGCAAGCGCTGAGCCGCCCTACCCGCCAGCCTGCGGGCGGGGGCTGATCCTGCAGCCCTCGCCTCCCAGCTTTTACTGAAGCCGCGGACCGAGCGCCTGCTCTGCCGAGATCTCGGCGGAGGGTCGCCGCTTGCGCGCGCGCCGCGGCGGGCGGCTGCGGCCGCGGCGGTACTTGGCAAAGGCGTGCAGCAGCGCCGCGAACGCGAGCCACAGGCACAGACCGGCGACCGTCGCCCCCAGCACCCCGGTCCAGTGCAGGCCGGCCGCCCCGACGAGCAGCAGCAGCAGCGCCAGGACCAGGGATACGGTCCAGGCGCTCGGCTCGAACTGGCGGCGCAGCGCTCCGCCCAGCACGGCCGCACTGGCGCGCGCCAGCTCGGCGCGGGCGGTGCCACGGGCGGCGCGCTTTTTCCGCCGGGCGGAGGCAGCGCTTACGCCCTCGGCAGCGGGCACCACCTCGGCCTTGGGGGCGACCTCTGCATGCTGCGCGGTGGCCACGGGCAGCACGCGGGTGCGCGTGCGATGCGGGCGCAGCATCAGCTCGCGCGAGTTCTTCAGGTCCGCCAGGAACATCTTCTCCATGGCATCGGCGAAGCCGGTGTCCTCGATCAGTACGTCGAGCTCCCAGTTGGTGAGCAGGCTCGCCAGGTTCAGGTTCGACGAGCCGACGCGCGACCAGGTGCCATCGACGATGGTCGTCTTGGCGTGCAGCATCGGGCCCTCCCACTCGAAGACCCGCACGCCCTCCTGCAGCAGGCCGGCGAACCCGGAGCGGCCGAGCCACGAGATCCACGGCAGATCCGAGCGGCCCGGCACCAGCACCCGCACATCTACGCCATCGCGCGCCGCCGCCAGCAGCGCCTCGTACATCGTCGGCGGGGTAAGAAAGTAAGCATCGGTGATCCAGATCCGCGCCGCCGCGCGCGCCAAAAGGACCTGCGTCAGCCGATAGATCCGCGACCGCCCGGGCGAGCCGGCCACCACCCGGATCGGCGCCCCGGCGCAGGGGCTGTCCTCGCGCCGCTCGGGCCCCGGCGTCTCGGCGGTGGGAGCGGCGGGCAGCGGCGCGGGCAGCGGCGGCTCGCTGAACCGCGCCGGCAGCGGCGAGCCGGCCTCGGACCAGGTCTCGGCGAAGCTGGCGCACAGGGCCGCCGCCGCCGGTCCTTCGATGCGCACGGCGGTGTCCCGCCACGGCGGCACCCCGTGCTGCGGATCGCCGGCCCAGGCGTCTCCGACGCACAGCCCGCCGACATGACCGATCACGCCGTCGACGCACATGAGCTTGCGGTGGTCGCGCTGCAGCGCCTGCAGCGGATCGCTGAAATAAAGCGGCCGGAAGCGCCGCACCTTGACCCCGGCGCGCGCCATGCGCCGCCACAGGCTGCGACTGGTCGTCAGGCAGCCAAACCAGTCGTACAGCACGTAGACCTGTACGCCGGCCTGGGCGCGGGCCATCAGCAGGCTTGCCAGCTTCTCGCCAATCTGGTCGCTGCGGAAGATGTAGTTCTCAAACAGGATGAAGCTTTGCGCCGCTTCGATGTCGCGCAGCCAGGCGCCAAAGACCGCCGGCCCATCGCGCAGCAGGGTCACCGTGTTGCCGGCAATGAGCAGCGCCTCACCGGCGCGTCGCAGCGCGCGGTCGTCCGCTTCGGCTATCAAGCTCGGGCTGGGAGCTGCCACCGTAGCAACCGTAGCACGCTTTTGCGGCAGCGCCCCGCTCCGGCCCGAGCGCGCGGGCGCTCAATCTGCGCCGCTGCCCGCTGCCGCGCCGCCCGTCCGCTAGCGCAGGTCGATGACCGGCCAGTCATAGGATCGGGCGACGATGCGCAGCCGCATGTCGGGATTGACCACGGTGGGCCTCCCCACCGCCGCCAGCATCGGGTAGTCCGAGTAGCTGTCCGAGTAGGCCCACGACTTGGACAGGTCGAGGCCGTGCCGGTTGGCGAAGTCGCGCATGATGTTCGCCTTGGTCGCCCCGGCGACAAACGGGTGGCAGAGCTGCCCGGTCGCGTAGCCCTTGGAGAACTCCAGCCGGTTGGCGATGACATTGTCCTCGCTGATGCCGAGAAAGCGGGCCAGCGGACGGACGGTGAAGTCAAGCCCGCCCGAGACCAGCACCTGCCGTACGCCGACGCGACGCGACTCGGCCACGAGGTCCTTGGCGCCAGGGTAGATGCTCGGGCGGATCACTTCTTCGAACAGATCTTCGGCCAGGACAATCAGTCGATCCTCGGGCTGGCCGGCGTAGTACTGGTAGAAAAACTGGTTGAACACCTTGCGCGACAGCTTGTCGGCAGCGGCGAAAAACGGGATCGATACCGCCGTCTGCAGGCCCTTGAGCAGCGAGCGCACCGGGCTTGGCTGGTTGAGGGCGTAGTAGGCAAAGGCGTGGACGATGTTGGTCTTGATCAGGGTGCCGTCGACATCATAAAACGCTGCCGAGGTGGCGAACGGCGTGGCAAGCATGGTGACCGCAACCTATCGCACCTTTGTCGGCAATTTTCCACCGGAAACGCCATCTTGACGGCGGAGCCCGGGTCTTATGCCAGGGTCGCTCGCCAGTCGACACCGGCAGGCATCGGCGGCGGGCGGTGGCGGGCATTGCCGGCGCCCGGGGTCCGCTCGTAGGATAGTGGCCATGGCGCAGAGCCCTCGTGTACTCCTTGTTGGCAGCGGTGGCGTCGGCGGCGTCGTGGGCGCGCTGCTATCGCGTGCCGGCTGTGACCTTACCATCGTCACCGGCAACCCCGAGATCAGCGCCGCCATCACTGACCGCGGCCTGCGGGTGCGCGAGCTCGATGGCCGAGAGTGGTCGGCGCGCCCGCCGCGCCCGCCGGTCAGTCAGCTGCGCGACCTGCAAGGCGCGCCGCCCTACGACCTGGCGCTCCTGGCGACCAAGACCACCAGCCTGGAGTCGGTCCTGCCGGCGCTGCCGCCGCTGCTTGGTCCCGACGGCGGCGTGGTCTGCATGCAGAACGGCCTGCCCGAAGAGCGGGCGGCGGCGGTCCTGGGGCCGGAGCGCGTCGTCGGCTGCGTGGTCAGCTGGGGCGCGACGCTGCTCGCCCCCGGTTACTCGGCGCGCACCTCGCGCGGCGGGTTCCAGCTCGGGCGGCTGCAGCCGGGCGGCGCCACGGACACCGGGCTGGCGCGCGCCGCGGCGGTGCTCGGCCAGGCGCTGCCCACCCGCGTCATCGACAACCTGGCGGGGGTCAGGTGGTGCAAGCTGGCGGTAAACTGCGCTACCAGCACCCTCGGGGCGGCCGGCGGCGACACGTTAGGGCGGCTGTTGCGCCAGCGCGTCGTGCGCCGCCTGACCCTGGAGATCTGGAGCGAGCTGTGCGCGGTGGCGCAGGCCGCTGGCGTCGAGCTGGCGCCGGTCATGGGCAATATCGACATCCGCTCGCTGGCCCTGACCGCGACCGAGCGCCGGCGGCGCCTCGGCTCGCCGGGGCTGGTCGTCAAGCACGCGCTCTTGTGGGCGCTCGGTCTGCGCTACCGCCGCATGCGCAGCTCGATGGCGGTGGCCATCGAGCGCGGCCGCACCCCCGAGATCGACTACCTGAACGGCGAGATCGTCCGCCGCGGGGCCGCGCTCGGGGTGGCGACGCCGCTCAACGCCGCGCTGGTCAGCCTTATCCACGATATCGTCGCCAAGCGCCAGCAGCCCGGCCTGGACACCCTGCACGCAGTGGCCGCGCAGCATCAGCGGGCCTTGTTGACCGCGAACGCCCCGCGCCTCGCTGCCCACTAAGTCAAGCTCCCCCCATTTAGGGCCCAGAGCAGAGCCGGGCCGCGGCCGGGCTAAGCATCACGACGCGCAGCAAGGCGACTCCATCCGAGAGCACCGCCGCACCGCCCTGCGCGGCGCAGCGGTGTCAGCGAGCTTGCCGTGCGGTGTAAAAAGCGAGCGCCGGCGCGCGCCGGGCAGCGCCGAGCCGGCTCAGATGGACCCGGGGGGAACCTTGGGCGCGGCCGGCCCACGGGCGCGGCCCGCCGACTCGGGCTTTAGCAGCGGCGCCGTCGGCGCGGCGTGGCGCTTGAGGAAGGAGCTTGCCATCTCGTACTCGAAAAAGCCCATCATGTTGCTGTCCACGACCTTGCGCCAAAGCGCCTCGGCCCCGGGCCGGTCGGCGGCGCGCAGGTGGGCCATCGCGAGGTAGAAGTTCGCCTCGGCCAGCCGCCCCGGCGTGTCGGCGCGCTGCAAAAGCTCGCTCTCGCTGAGCTGGCCCACCGCCCAGCGCGCCAGATCGGCCGGCCACTTGCCGCTCGGCACCGACTGGAGAAAGGCCATCGCCAGCGGGTCGGGCACCTGGCCGGCGCGCACCAGCAGGTCGTTGACCCACAGCGAGCAGTAGACCTTCATGCTCTGGCTGAGGTGACTGTGGCTGAGGGCACGGTGGTAGGTCTCCAGCGCCGCCTCCAGCTCGCCGCGCTGGACCAGGAACGCCACCAGCTCCACATACTGCTGGCCGGCGGCCCGCCCCTCTTCATCGCTCGGCAGGGCGTCGGCGGCGCGGCGCAGCGCCTCCAGCGCCGACTCGCGCTCGCCGGCCTGGTAGTACAGCTTGCCGCGCTCGATCTCGACCTCGGCGACACGCTCGGGCGGCAGGCGCGCGGCGATGAGCAGCTGGTCAAACGCCTTCAGGCTCTGCCGCCGGGCGTCCGCGGCCGCGCGCGCCCCCGTCGGCGTCTGATCGAGCGCCTCGGCAATCTGGCGGCCGACGCGGGCGGCGAAGAAGGTCTTGTTGACCGCGTCAAACTGCGGCGCCGCGACGTGCACCGCGCGCGCCCGCTCCAGCGTCGCCACCGCCAGCGGATAGTCGCCGCGCCGCAGCGCCATGACCCCCGAGAGCTCCAGCGCCGCGGCGTTTGGGTGTAGCTCGATCGAGCGGCCCAGATACCGCTGCGCCTCCTCGATGCGACCGGCGTTATAGTAGCCGCGCCCGACCTCGGCCAGCGCCAGCGCCATGCTGATCCCGGGATCGCTGTCGGCGAACTGCTTGCGCATGCGCTCGTAGAACGCCTCGACGGCGCCGAGGGCCCCCTGCAGCTCGGCGGTCTGCTCGTCGCTCACCAGATCGCTCAGGTGGTCAACATAGAGCATCCCGAGCTTCTCCCAGATCCGGCGATCGCTGGGGGTCAGGCTGCGGGCGCGCTCGAAGGCGCGCAGCGCCAGGCCCTTGCGCTCCAGGGCGACCGCCAGCTCGCCGACGCACAGCTCGGCCGGGGCGAGGGTCGGGGCGCGCCGCGCGACATCGCGGCAGATCTGCAGGCTGACATCGGCGTCCTCGGCGTTCTGGGCCATGCCGAGCGCCATCTTCACCGCCGCCAGCATCTTGTCGCTCTCGCTGTCGGGGTTCTTGGCGACCGGCGCCGCCAGGGTCTCCTCGAGCAGCGCCAGGAACTGCGACTCCTCGCCCGACAGCCGGCTGAGCTTCTTGATCGCCGCCACCGCCTCCTGCGGCCGCGACACCCGCAGAAACAGCCGGGCGAGCTTGAACGCCGGGCCGTTGAGCAGGCCCTTGCGCCGCAGGCTGGCCGACAGCGACTGCAGGAACTCGCGCGAGTTGCGCTGCCCGGCGAAGTGGTTGGCCGCCTCGGCGTTATAGATCTCGGTCAGCTGCGCCCGCACCAGCGCCGCCGGCCACACCCGGTAGGTCTGCTCCAGGTCGGACGCCAGCGTCGCCGGCGGCTCGGCCAGAAGGGCCGAGAACGACCGCCCGCGCCCGCGCAGCAGGTTCTGCATCTGGTCGGACTGGCCGCTCAGCCAGCTTGTGAGCTCGTGGTAGCGCCGCTGCAGCTCGGGATCGCCGGGGCGCAGCGACTGCTCGACCATCATCGCCGTCACCACCTCGGGGTGGGCGCCGCGGCGGCTGAACACCCGATCGAGCTGCTCGGCGAGCGGCAGCAGCTGCGGCACCGGCGGCGCCCGCCGCGGATCCTGGAGCTCGGCCGGATCGACGATCGACAGCCCGCGGGTAAACGCCGAGAAGGCCTCCTCGACCTGGCCGCTATGCAGCGCCTCGCTGGCCGCGCCGACGTAATACAAGAGCAGGGTCTGCCGCCGCCCGGGGCGCTGCGGATCGCCGTCCGCCAGCATGTCGAGCTCCTGGCGGGCGCGATCTGCCTCCTCGTCCGAGGTGATCGGCGGTCCGAGCGGAGCGACCGCCGCCGCAGAGGTGGCCCCCGTCGGCGCCTCCGAGACGGCAGCGGGAGCCGAGAGCGGGCTGGCCGCGCTCGGACGGACGGTGCGGGCCGGTCCCGAGCAGGCGCTGCCCAGGCCGGCGAGAGTGGCTAGCGCGACGACTCCACACTTCTCCCACGAGGACCCGGGGGGCCGCGGCAGCAGCGCCGGCCGCAGCGGGCCTGCAGTGTGGATCGCGCCGGCAAGTGTGCGACGCTTGTTCATGTTCTCTGAGTGTACCCCGAGGGCGCGCGCGGGCCAAACAGACACGCGCGGCGGCCGCCCACGGCGCCCCCCGGGCGCGGCCTCCATAACCCCGGTTAGCGACGGCCAAATTGGAAATCGAGCGGCGCCAAAGCAGCAACAAAAGCTGCAAGTCTTGTCACCCACAGGGGTTTTCATGTAGCCTGCGGCGTCTTAAGAAGAAGAAGGAGTCCCATCATGGCCCGTACCAAGCGCAAGGTGAAAAACCGCGCCAAGTCCCACATCAAGCCCGTCAAGGCCGCGCGCAAAAAGCGCCTGCGCGCCTCGGGGGGTTACCGCACGGCGGAGAGCCGCTCGCGTCGCCGCGCCGGACGCCTCGCCGCCAAAGTCCGCCGCAGCTAGCGCGTCCTGCCCTCCGCGGTCTCTCGGGGTCTTGGGGTCTTTGGTCTGGCCCGACCTCGAGGACCGCGCTGAACCTGGCCAAATCTGGCCGAATTGGACCGCCAGCGAGCTCTGCGAGTCATGCTACGATGGCCACACTGGCGTCATTGCGCGCCGGTTGAGAGAGGGCATGTCTAGCAAGCGCGAGTGTCCGTCCTGCCGCACCGCCTACATCGGAGAGGATAAGCTGTTCTGTCCCAAGGACGGAACCCGGCTTATGGACCCGACGCCGCGCAGTCCCGTCGAGGACCCCCTGGTCGGCCGCGTCATCGCCGGCCGCTTCGTGCTCGAGCGACGCCTGGGCAAAGGCGGCATGGGCGTGGTCTACCTGGCCAACCACAATGTGCTCAAGCGCATGTTCGCGGTGAAGCTGCTGCGCCGCGAGTTTGTCAGCAACGAGCGCGCCCTGGCCCGCTTTTTCCGCGAGGCGCGCGTCGCCTCCAGCGTCGACCACCCCAACATCGTCAGCATCTACGACTACGGCCAGACCGACAAGGGCGAGCCCTACCTGGTCATGGAGTACGTCGAGGGGACGCTCTTATACCTGGCGGTCGTCGAGAGCAAGACCCGCAACCTGACGCCGCTGGCGGCGGTCGACATCGCCCTGCAGGTCGCCCGCGCCCTGGAGCACGCGCACGAGCGCGGCGTCGTCCACCGCGACATCAAGCCCGAGAACATCCTTATCACCACCTTCAACGGCCAGAGCGACTGGGTCAAGGTGCTCGACTTCGGCGTGGCGCGCATCGTCGGCCAGCCGCCGCTCACCCGGATCGGCGAGGAGATCATCGGCACCCCCGAGTTCATCGCCCCGGAGATGATGGCCGCCACCTCCGAGGTCGCCCCAGCGGTCGACCTGTACGCCCTGGGCATCATGCTGCACGACACGATCGTCGGCGAGCCGCCCTTCCGCGGCGAGATCAAGGAGGTGCTGCACGGCCACCTCAACACGGTGCCGCCGCGGCTGTCCGAGCGGCGCCTGGACGCCGGCATCCCCAGCGAGCTCGACGAGCTGACGCACCAGCTGCTCAACAAGGACCCGAGCAAGCGGCCGAGCGCCGCCCAGACGGTCCGCCACCTGGAGCATATCCGCGCGATCATGCCCACGCGCACCCGCCCGGGCCGGCTGCACGAGCAGCCCACCCAGCAGGTCGCGACGGTGCGCGGCACTGCGTCGTGGAACGGCCACCGGACGCTGGTGCTCGGCCCGGAGAGCCGCGGCGAGCAGCAGCTGCAGGGCGCCACGACCCTGGTGCTGCCGGCGCTGGTCGTCGAGATGGCGCGGCTGTCCGAGGGGCAGCGGGCGGACCCGGCCAAGGTCGGCGAGATCGACGCCCTGGTCGGCGAGATCGAGACCGCGGTCGCTCACCTCGCCGATCATGTAGACCTGCTGGCCCGCGCGGTGTGGCCCGCCGAGTGGCCGGCCGAGGCGCGCTCGCTGCGCGAGCACCTGACCGACTGCGAGAACGCCGAGGAGCAGCGCGGCCTGCGGGTGGCGGTGCTGCAGGAGCAGCTGCAGCAGCAGATGGGGCGGCTACACCAGCAGCGGCAAGAGCTGCACCAGCAGATCCTCGGGCTGTCCGAGCGCCTGCAGCTCGATCGCACGCTCAGCGAGGCCGAGCGGCAGAAGCTGCAGCGCTCGATCGAGGAAAAAGAGCGGGCCCTGGGGGCGGTGCTGCAGAGCGCCCCGACCTCGCCGGAGCCGGCGCTCAACCACCTGCGGCGCGAGCTGCACGAGCTGCGCGAGAACAGCTGCCGGTCGTGGCAGGAGCTGGCGCGGCAGGTCCTGGCTGCGGACGGCGGCGCGCACGCCGCGGAGAAGCAGGCGATCGAGGCGCTGCTCGCCCAGATCAGCGCTGCCCAGGGGATGCTGGCGGTGCTGACGCGACCCACGCAGAAGAGCGCGGCGCCGTAGCGGGCGCGGGCGGGTCGGCACGGGGCGGGCTGCGCTGGACGCAGGGCTCCGGAGGGCGATTCTCTGGGTGGCCGATCGCGGCCAGCGGCCGTGGACTGTGGACGCGCGGCTCCAGGGGGGCGGGGCCTCGGTCTCTGCGAGACGTTTTTGGCTTTGGACGCGCGGCTCCAGGGGCGGGGCCTCGGTCTCTTCGAGACGTTTTTGGGTCACGGGCGCAGTTTGCAGCGGCGTGGGTCCCCCTACCCTCCGATCCTTTTTTGCCCGCTGGCGCGGACAAAAAAGGATCTCCGGTCGGCCCACGCCTGTTGGCTAACGCAGGAGTTGATGGAGTGACCTAGATTTACGGCGAGTGGGCAGGGAGAGAGGGGGGCTGGGGGCCC
>JBGANQ010000143.1:0-16020 GCA_044222245.1 Polyangia bacterium
AGACTCAGGCAGCACAGCGCCGCCAGCGCCAGCTCAGAGCCGGCCGCCGCCTCCTGCTCGGCGAGCTGGGCGAAGCGCCGCGCCTCGGCGGGTCGCAGCTGGGGCTTGCCCGAAGAGACCCGGCCGATCGGCTCGACCTCAGCCCACGGGTTCTCCTTAGCGTAGCCTTGCTTCTGCGCCCACCTCCACATGTACCCCACGATGGAGAGGTAGAAGCGGTGCGACGCCGCGCTTAGGGGCCGTCCGGTCTTGAGGCTGGGCTCGGTCGTGGCTCGCTCGTAGATCGCCGTGGCTTTGCGCTCGGTGAGCTCATTGAGCCGCAGGTCCAGCACCGACCCGAGCAGGTGCCGAACTCGAGCCGCTTGATCCGCGATGGTGGCCGGAGTCGCATCGCCGCTGCGGAGCCGAGCGGCGGTCCACAGCTCGAGCGTGTCCTCGACTGTGCGGGCGTCCATGTCGGCCCGCAGCTTGGCAATGAGGCGCTTGGCCGCCTGCTTGGAGTCGGCCATATGGCTCTTGCGGCGGCCCTTGGCATCGATCTGGATGATTCGCCATTGTTGATCCTGTGGGTAAGGCCCGAGCACGCGGGCAGGGTCCTTGGGGGCGAGGAGGAAAAGTAGCGGCCGTCGGAAAGTGGCCGCCCGGGCGTACCCAGATGTACCCAGAGATGTACCTGGACGGTGGGGAAGTCGGTGTGCTCGGCTGGTGCGGGTGCCGAGGGAAACCCGAGCAAGCGACCCGCCACGGGCCGGCCAGTTGGCGCTCTACGCGGCATTCTAAGCGCCCCTCAACCAAGCGAACACCAGGGCCCCCTACCCAGCGCTCGCCCGAGCAGCCACCGCAGCCCCTACACGGCATTCTACGCGCGACTACCGACTACCTCTGTCGGCTAATTGACCCGCTGCTATTCCAGGGTGTGGCGCGCTGCGACAGCACGCTGCGCCAGCGAACCCCATCCGGTCTACTGTCACATCGGCTGGACTGCCCATTGGCCCCGTAACGCGGGACGTCGACAGCGTGACCCGCTCCCCAAAAAGTGATCCGGCAAAATTCACAGTCGTGCCCATGGATCGTCAAAAAAAGACAATTCGGCAATGGAAGCAACCTGGGCTGGGTAGGCCCAGATAAGACGACCGCACGGCCCAAGGTGGCAGACCCGCTGGTTCCCAGCTCCCAGCGGTCTTGTAGTGATGTCGCCCATCTAGCGCAGACATAGGGCAGCACATTCCAAGCGGGGTCTGGGCCATGCCACAATATCACTGGTCCTACCGCGGCTCCAACCGGGAGGAACCCTGGCGGCAGGCGAACACCTGTTACTGGGCCATTTCAACAAACAATATTTTGGCGGACTTTACATGAGCAAAAAGCTCCTTGAAAAATTTGTCAGCAGCAAGGTTGGCCAGGTAGTCCTGGGGACCGTTGCGGCAGGGGTCGTCGGGACGGTCGGAGGGGTTCTGGCCAAAGGGTGGGTGGGCAAAAAAGTCGCCGCACGCGAACTGAAGCGGGTCCAGGAGGCCGCTGAAAAAGAGCGCCAGCGCCTGGCGGCCGAAGCGGAGAAAGAGCGCCAGCGCTTGGCTGCCATCGCCGAGCAGGAGCGCCAGCGCGCCGCGGCCCTGGTGGAAAAGGAGCGCCAGCGCACCGCGGCGCTCGCGGCGGAGGCCCAGCGCAAGGCCGGGCGGCGCGCCGCGCTGGAGTCCAAGGTCGGGGTGGCGCTGAATCACGCGTTCCAACGGCTCGGACTTAACCTGCGCGCCGAGGTGAGTCCGGCCGCGGCCGAGCCGGAAACCAAAGCCAAGTAAGCCGCCCATACTAACCCCATCGCGTTTAGGGTACACTGAACCGGAAACGAGACAGATATTATCGCGTTGCACCGCCCCCGGTGCCCAGCCCAGAGAATCCCATGACCGAGCCGAACCGCCGATCGTCGAGCGACCCCGACCCGCCGGCCACTGGACTGTACGTTTTTGGCGTCACCCGCGCGACCGCCCCGATGTCGGCGGGTCCGGGACTTAGCGCCGGCAGCACGCTCGCTCGGCTGGTGCAGGCGGACCTGGCGGCCGTCACCTGCTGCGTGGACCTTGATGAGTGGACCGGGCCCGAGGCTGAGGCGCGACTTCGCGACCTGAGCTGGCTCGGGCCGCGAGCGGTACGCCATGAGGCAGTCATCGAGCTGGCGATGGCCGGCGGGCCGGTGCTGCCGCTCCGCTTTGGCAGTCTATTTTCCTCGGCGGCGAGCGTGCTGACCTGGCTCGCTGCGGGGGCCACCGTGATCAATGCATTTCTCGATGAGAGCGAGCAGCTCGAGGAGTGGTCGCTCAAAGGCTGGCTCGATGTGCCGCGGGCCGAGGCAGCGCGGCTGGCCGCCGACCCCCGATACCAGGCGCTGCCGGCGTCGCGCGGGGCACGCTACCTGCTTGAGCAGAAACTCCGGCATGACATTGCCAAGTCCGTGCGCTCCTGGGCCCGCGGCGTCGAGCAGCGGATCCTGACCGAGCTCCGCGAGCTGTTGGCGCGGACCCGTACGCTGCGCGCGCTGTCGGGGGAGGTCAGCGGGCGGACCGATGAGGTGATGTTCCACCAGGCGCTGCTGGTTCCCAAGCAGCGGCGCCAGGAGCTGGACGATCGACTGACGCTGCTGGCCACCGAGCTAAGCGCGCAGGGGCTGGCGCTGGAGCTCACCGGTCCGTGGCCGCAGTACAGCTTTGTCCCGAATCTGACGCCGACCGCCGCCGGCAACCCCGATGACTCCGCCGAGGCGCTGCGTGGCTGAGCCAGCGCCGCCCAGCCGCTGGCTGGTCTATGGGGTGGTGCAGGCTGCGGAAGCTGGCAGTTGCGATGGGCCGCAGCTTTCCCCCGCGCTGCACGGTGCCTTCGGACAGACATGTATGGTGCTGTGCGCGCCCCCCCTGGCGGCGATCCTGGCGGCGCTGCCCGCGAGCTGCTCGCTCGCGCAGCCGGTCACCGCTGATCTGGTCGCGTACAACGCGGTCATTGCCCATGTCCATGCGCAGCAGACCACGATCCCGCTGCGCTTTGGGGGAGTATTCGATAACGAGGCGGCGGTGCGCGCACACCTGGAGGAAAACGCTGCTGGCTACCAGCTGCTGCTCGACCGGCTGCGGGGCACCGAAGAGCTTGCGGTGCGCGTCGTGCTCCCGGCCCAAGGGTCGCTGGCCGCCGCGGAACCGGCGACCGGAGCGACCGTGGGGACAGGCGCGGCTTACCTGCGGGCGCGGCAGGCGCGCTATGCGCAAGCCGCGCGCCGGTACGCTGCAGCCAAGACGCGCGCTGACTGGCTGACCGCCGCGCTCATGCCCCATGCGCGGGCGCACCACCTCGAACTGACCGAGTTACCCGATCGGCCCGAGCAGATCACGATCAAAGCGGCTTTTCTGATTGCCCGGGGCACCGCCGCCGTATTCCGCGAAAAAGCGCGAGCGCTTGCCGCCGGAGAGTCCGTCACCTTGACGGTGAGCGGCCCGTTCCCACCCTACAGCTTTGCCGAGCTGGAGCCGCCCGCGCCCAAATCCAAGCAGGTAGACGCGCCCTCATTCCGCTGAATTTCCTGTTTGATCTGTCCCAGTTTGCGTAAAGTCTTTTATCGTGGCCGATAGTGCGCAGCAGAAGATCGGTGAGTATCTGTATGCAATCGCGCATACGCGCAGCCTGGCCGACTTCGCCGAGCTCGGAATCGATGGTGCCCCAGTGCGGCTTGTGCGCGAAGGCGAACTCGCGGCCCTGGTGAGCCCGATCATGCGATCCCGGATCCGCCCCGAGCGGCGCAACCTGGGCATCCACAACTCCATTTTGAAGCGGGCGATGCAGGACGCCTCGATCCTGCCGGTGGCGTTCGGGGTGATCGCCAGCGATGAGACAGCCCTGCGCACCGCGCTGCGGAAAAACCGCACGGCGCTGTTAGCGCAGCTCAGCCAGGTCGAGGGCAAGCTCGAGATGGGTCTGCGCGTGGTCTGGGACGTCCCCAACCTGTTTGAATACTTCGTCAATATGCGGCCGGAGCTGCGCGCGGCCCGCGATGCAAGCAGTGGTCCGCAAAATGCGCGCCGCGATGAGATGATCGAGCTCGGGCGGCTGTTCGCCGAGCTCCTGAGCGAAGAACGCGATCGCCACTTTGAGCGCGTCATCCAGGTCCTGGATGGGCACGGGGTGATCAGCAAGCGCAATGAGGTGCGCAGCGAGAGTGAGGTCTTGAACCTCGCCTGCCTCATCCCGCGGACCGCGCAGGACGAGTTCGAGCGCGTCGTCACCGAAGCCGCCGCCGCCTTTGATAACCACTTCACGTTCGATCTTAACGGCCCGTGGGCGCCGCATAACTTCGTTGAGCTGAACCTCCGGCTCTGAGCTGACTAACCCCCGTATGGCTTCCGCTCGCGCGTCCGTGTCCCAGCCTGCCTTCTTGGCGCAAGCGGAGCTCCGTCTGATTCTGTTTGCCGGCAAGGGGGGCGTGGGCAAGACGACCTGCGCCTCAGCTACGGCGATCTACCTGGCGCAGCGGGCCCCGAGTCAGCGCTTCCTGGTCGTCTCGGTGGACCCTGCCCACTCGCTGCGCGATGCCCTGGCCGGGGAGCCCCCCCCGGCCAATCTGGAGGTCGTCGAGCTGGATGCTAGCGCATGCCTGGCCGAGTTTCGCGGCCGCCATCGCGAGACGCTGGCCGAGATCGCCCGCCGCGGTACGTTCCTGGATGCCGAAGACATCGATCGCTTCGTCGATCTATCCCTGCCGGGTCTGGACGAGCTGTTTGCCTTCCTGCGCATCGCAGAGTGGACCCAGGCCTCGCGGTATCGCACGGTGATCGTCGATACGGCACCGAGCGGGCATACCCATCGCCTCCTCGCTGTACCGGCCTTGCTGAACGGCTGGGTCGTTGCCTTGGATGCGCTGCTCGCGAAGCATCGGTACCTGACCGAACACTTTCGCGGCGAATATGAACCCGACAAAACGGATCAGCTGCTGCACGAGCTGTCCGCGGCAGCGGCCCAGACCCAGCGCCTGCTCCAGTCCGTACAGAGCTGCCTCGTTCCGGTGCTCCTAGCCGAGCCGCTGAGCCTGGCGGAGACGAGCCGGTTTCTTGCCCAGGCAGAGGCGCAGCAGGTAGCCATCGGGCCGCTTTTAGTCAACCGCCTGCGGCCCGCCAGCAGCTGCCTGCAGTGCCACCTGGTGCACCGGCAACAACACGAGACGCTGGCTCGGCACGCTGCGATGCTCGGCGACCGCGAGCTGTGGGGCATCCCGCTGTTGCCCGCAGAGGTTCGCGGCTGCGCGGCCCTGGCGGCGCTGATTCGCCAGCTGATGCCGCTGCCGGTGACGACCGGGTCCATCGAGCCGGTTTCCGGCGCGCCCGCAGGGATTCTGCCACCGCGGGTCGAGTCACCGGGGCCGCTGCCCCCGCCAGCGCAGCGGCTCCTGCTCTTTACCGGCAAGGGCGGCGTCGGCAAGACCACGCTGGCCGGCGCGACCGCGCTGCGTCTGGCCGAAGCCGGGCGGCCGGTGATTCTGCTTTCGACCGACCCGGCGCACTCGCTGGGCGACTGTCTGGGCACGCCCATCGGTCCGGAGCGGGTGGCGCTGGGGCAAAAGCTCTGGGCCCTGGCTCCCGATGCCCAGGCCGAGTGGACCCGCTGGCACCGGCTGTACGAGGACGAGCTAGAGGCACTTTGGCGCGAGCGGCAAGCGCAGGCTCACCTCGCCTTTGAGCGCCAGGCCCTGGATCGGCTGCTCGATCTGAGTCCGCCCGGCCTCGATGAGCTGGTCTCCCTCACCCGCGTCACCGAGTTACTCGAGGAGACGCCCGGGGCCACCCTGGTCATCGACACCGCGCCCACCGGGCACCTGCTGCGCCTCCTAGCCCTGCCCGAGGTACTCGACGGCTGGCTCAAGGCCATCTTCGCGGTGCTGCTCAAGAACCGCCAGCTGGTGCGACTGCCGCGCCTGACCGATCGCCTGATCGTCCTGTCCAAGCGCCTGAAGCTGCTGCGGGCGATGCTGGTGGATCCGCTGCGCACGACGCTGTACGCGGTGGCCATTCCGACTTGGCTCGCCTTCGAGGAGACTCGCGATCTGCTGGCCGCCTGCCAGGGGCTGGGGATCACGGTGGCGCGCGTGCTCGTCAATCAGCTCACCGCAGTCCGGGGCAGCGCCTGTCCGCTGTGCACGGCGCTCGCCGCTCGCGAGTCCGTGGTGCTCTCTGCGCTGACGGTCGCGGCGGCCGCGATTCCAGTCACGGCAATCGCGCTGCAGACGCCGCCGATCGGTCTTGTCGCGATCGCGGAGCTCGGCCGCCGGCTCTATACTCAAGACGACGAAGGAGGTGTCAGTGGCGCAAATCGCTGATGTCGAGGTGGGACCGGACGGCAAGCCCGTGTTCGATCTGGCCCCACCCCCGGCCCCCGAGCTTGCCAGCTCCCGGGAGGATGACGAAGAGCGGGTCTCGCTCTGTGAGGTGCTCGATCGAGTCCTCAACAAAGGCGTGGTGTTGCGCGGCGACATCGTGATTACGGTAGCCGATATCGAGCTGGTCTACCTGGGGGTGGAGCTGATCCTGTGCTCGGTGGAGCGGGCGCGCCGCGCCGGCGTGCGGATGCCGCGTGACATGACTGTGCCGGCGATGCTGCCCATCATCGCCGCCCGGCCGGCTAAGACTTCGCCGTGAGCTTTTCCTCGAGCCGGCGCAGCGTCGCCTCCATATCGCCCAGGCGCTGCTCCATCGCCGCCAGGGTGGGGGCCGGCGCGGGGGGGGAGCCGAGGGCGTGAGCACTGGCCTCGCGCCCCGCAAAGCCCGTTGTCCCATCGTCCACCGGTCCGGGGGCTAGCGTCGCGGCTTGCCGGGCCAGCGCCGACCAGTTGGGATCGGTGCGCCACCAGTCCATCCCCATCTCCATCGCCCGCTCCACCGAGCATATTACGAGCCGGATCTGGATCGTGAGCAGCTCGATCTCGACCAGCTTGATCTTGATGTCGCCGGCGATGACCACGCCTTTATCGAGGACGCGCTCCAGGATGTCGGCCAGGCTCGAGCTGCGGGTAGCGCTGGCAATCCCCGACTGTCGGATGCTCATGGCCGACCCATCTGGGCAATAACCCGCAGCCGGGTAGGCAGCTCGGCGCTCTTCACAGCAGCCTGCCGAGTGGACCGAGGTCGAGGTTAAGATCTTCGTCGCGCAGACCGAACACTTCGCGCAGCCGCGCAATCTCTTCGGACTGGCGGAGCAGCGTCATCCCGAGCCGCTCGATCTGCTCCTCGGTAAGGCCCCCCGAGTCCAGGCGGCGGATGGCCTGCTTTTCCAGCAGCTCATGCAGCAGCTTTACCAGCGTGAGCACGAGCTGGCCCAGGCCATTCTGGACGCTCTCCGGGTCGAGACTGATCCGGCGGGCCGGGGCATGTGGGTGATCAATCGGCGTCGTCATCGGACTCCCGAGTGGCGGCTCGCTGGCTGGGGCCGCCCGCCGGATCGGTGTCGACAGCGGCGACTGCGGCGTCGTCTTCGTCTTCGCCGTCGTCCTCGCCGTCGTCGAGGTCTTGATCGTCGTCCTCCCCGTCTTCGTCCGCCTCGTCGTCCTCCCCGCCTGCGTCGCGGTCGTCGTCCTCGGCGGGCGTGGCAGCTAGCTCGATCGCATCGAGCCGGTCGAGCAGCGTGCTCTCCTCAGCATCGAACTCCGCTTCGGTCATCTGCCCGGTCTCAAGGAGCATATAAAGTTCGCGCAGCCTGTCCTTGATCCGATCGGACTCGGCAGCTTGCTCCTCCTGGGCGGCGGCAACCAGCTCCTGTACGATCCACAGGACGCCTTTGAACGGTGCGGTCAATATGTCGTCGAGGATAAGCACGGCGGGTCTTTCATCTGCAGGGTACTGGATGGCGCGGGCTCCACTACTGCGGTACTAGCGTACCTTATGAGCACGCTCTCAGGGAAGCCGCATACTTACCTAATAATCGACCTATTGATAACTGACCGCGCAGTTCGGCTCGGCGACGCAGCGAGCCACCCAAGGCCGCGCGGGCAAGGCCGTGCCAAGGCGCTGACCCGCCCAGGCAAGCCGGCGTAATGACTGACCTTTTTACGAGGGCGCACGAACTTGGACGAAGATCGGCTCTTATAGTATTTTGATTAGTAACCCTCGGGTCAGGCCGACCAGGGAGTCTGCAGTGTAGGCCCCGGTAGTACTTTGCCGGACCCCAACAAGCCCATCTCCCGATTCTGGGAGCCGCCAAGTTCAGGAGGCTATCGTGGTCAAGACAGCCAATGCCGCTACGAACTTTTTGGACCCCGCCCCCGATGGGCTAAGCCAGCTGCCGCTGCGGGCCCAGGTTGCCCGTCTACGCAGCATGCACCGCGCTCAGCACGCCGAGATGGCGGAGCGCACCCGGATCGCCCGCGCAGCCTTCGTGCAACAGATTCACGCCGAAGTCACCCAGCGCATCATGCCCGAGGTCGCCCACCTGCGCGCCGAGTTCCGCGTCGAGCACGCTCAGATGGCGGAGCGCACCCGGATCGCCCGCGCCGAGTTCTGCAACCAGATTCGCGCCTGGGTCGGTTGAGCATCTTGTCAGAATCGATTAGACACTTCGTGTACATGTAGACCGCTTTCCCTGAGCGACGTACAAGGGCTCCATCAGAAAGTGCGCCCTTCAACGAGGCTCAGGGAGAACGATGTGGAGTGCTACTTTGGCAGGATACGTAGCCACATCCTTTTGCCGGATGGGTCGTTTTTGCTTAGTAGCGGATGGTGAAGCCGCGGCCCTTGGTCGGGCCGAATGAGGCTTTGCCGCTTCCGGGGTTCGCGGCGGCGGCGGGTGGTAGCGCGCTGGCGGGCGCGGGCTCTGGGGGGCCGGTTACCGGAGGAGCCGGAGCCGCCAACCAGGGAGTGCCGTGCAGCGGGTCGCGCGGTGGGATCGCCGGGCTTGCAGCCGGGGTGCGCACCGAGGCTGGGTGGTCGGTGGCGGCCCGCTCGGTCAGCAGATCCAGCACCTTGCCACCCAAGACCAGCGAGATCAGCGTAATCAGCTCATCGCGCGCCGGCAGTCCCCCGCTTGACCGCGGCGCGGGGGCAGAGTCTGTGGGCTGACACGCAGCCGGGGCTTCGGGGCGCGCGGCCGGTTTCCGGTCAGCCGCGGTGGCCGACGTCACCGCATCGGGGCTGGCGCTTGGGACCACGCGCACCGCGAGCCCTGCGCGTGAGAGCACCCGGGTCAGCGCTCCGCCCAGCGTGTCTTCTAGCTTCTCGCGGCCGCTGAGCACCTCGGATTCTGGGGAGGTCGGCTGGGTCGCACGCCCAGCCGCAAGGGCGGGGCGCGTTTCAGGTTGCTGAGGCGTCTTTTTCATCGTTTCTCACCGTCATCGTTGGCGTAGCTAGTGAACGCTCCACGCCGGCGGGGGCCCGGCGCGCTCTTGCTGCTTCGCCGCCTCAGAGCAGCAGCACCTGCGCCGACGCAACCGAGCTGCTCGGCAGCTTCCGGAAGCGCCCGGCCAGCACGACGCTGCGCGGATGCACGAGCGACTCGTGCCGCCCACGGGTTCCCCACTGCTCGCGAACGCTCGGCTCCAGCGGCGGCGCGCCGCGGTGAAAGTCGGCGACCAGGAATTTCTCGCCGTCGCCTTTGCGGCTGACAAACAGCGCCTGGGCGTAGCCGCGGCCCATGAAGTCTCCCGCCACCGCGATGTCGGTGGCGGCGAGAAACTCATTGAGCAAATCGCTCTGTCCCCACAGCTCGCGATAGCACACCTCGGCCGGCGGCGCGGCGCGGCAGAAGTCCGCAATCAGGACCTTCCCCGTGTTCACGGCGATGTTGCAGTTGATAAACAGTACCTGGGCATGGCCGCGCTGGAGAAAGTCGCCGCTCAGCATGATCCGGCCGGTGTCCATCCACCCATCGAGCAGCGGACTCTGGCCCCACATCTCGGTGTAACAGCGGCGCGGGGCACCACCCTTGAGATCGATGACGCGGACCCGGCCGCCGCGCGGGTGGCGGTTCATCATCATCCACTGATCGCGGCCAAGTCCCATGAAGTCCCCGGTCAGGTGTACATCATCGCGATCCAGCCAGCCATCCAGCCACTGCTGCGCGCCCCAGTTGTCTGCGTACAGCTTGCGCGGCGTCGCGCACCCGTCCTGCAGTCCGAGCAGCACCGCCAGCTCACCGGGACGGCGCTGGCCTCGGTGCAGGAGCAAGAGCTGGGAGCTGCCGTCGCCAGCCAGATCACCGACGAGCTGCAGATCGTTGGCACCCAGCCAGCCATCAATCCAGCCCCCGGGCTCGATCACCGCACTGGAGAGCACCCGCGGTTCCCCGGACCCTTCCCCAAACTCCAGAATGTCCACGTGGTGATACTTGGCATCAGCGCGGATGAGCAGCAGCTGATCCCGGCCGCGTTTCAGGAAGTCGCCGGTGTAGGCGCGGAAGCGCGAACCGGCGAGCGCATCCACGCACCGGACCTGACCGGTGCCCAGCACGACGTCGAGCGCCCCGTCCGTCTTGGGTCGCGGAGCCACCGAGGCCAGGTCGAGCACCGCCAGACGGGGTGTCTCGGGAGCGCTGTGAATTACCCAGCGGCTGGCATGCTCTTGTCCCTGGCTGGCATCGAGCACCGGAACCTCGACCCCGCCGAGGTTGGCGGTGGCGAGCCAGCGCCCGGACTGGGGGGCGCGGATGCGGTAATCCCCTTCCGCGGTTTTCTCGACCGAGAAGCCCTGCTCATCGCCCTTATGCGACGGCATCTCGATGAGTGCAAAGCCTTGGCCGGGGCGTCCAAGCGCCGCATGGAAGGTGATCGGAGCTTGCGCCGCCCGCATGCTGTAGCCGCCCTCGTGCGGGGACACGAAGAATCGCTGGTGGGCGCCGCCGTTGGGCGACTGCAGGACCAGCCGGGCACCGGGAGCGGCGCGCGCGCCATCCAGAGCGAGCCGCTTGCCCGACTGACGCGAGGAGATGAACACCTCCTGAATGTCAAGGCGGGGCTCGGGATTGGGGACCGGATGAGCAAGCGTCGGGCCGGACGCGGCGGAGGGAGCGCGCTCAGGTGCCGCCGGGGGGGGGTTCACCGGCTCGCTTACCGGTCGGCTGCTCTCCCCTGGGGTCGGTGCCGAGTCCGGTCCGCCGCTCCATAAAAGCTTACCCGGCTGCTGCGGCGTCCCTTCGCGGATCACGATCGCGCCCCGCGCCGTGGTCGCCAGGAAGCTCTCGCCTGCTTCATTGGAGACCGCGCTCCGCCAGTTAATCAGCAGGATCGGCGTAAGGTCCACCGCGCTCCCCTGATCAGCAGAGCCCGAAACCGGCTTCCCGAGAAGTGCGGTCAATCGGTTGAGCGCGCCGTGCAACGCCGCACTTGCGCTGGTTTCTGAGGCTACACGCGAATCGGTTGCGGTGGGCGCAGCACCCGCGGCACCGTGGATGATGCGCTCCATATCGGAACCATACTGACTGTCTCGGCTCCCCATATTCGCAGGCTCCTGCTCCTACCCAGCGCGTCGCCCCACTGTGCCGTCATGCGGCACGGTACGGTGCGGGCGTTGTACTGCCACGCCGGGATTTTCCAGCGCGATCGTAGCGGCAGAAACCCGAGGCTGTCCAGCGGCATTCGCAGATCACTTTTTTGACGAAAAATCGTCGCCCGACAGGCCGTTGAAATTGCAGCCCTTGCCGAAAGTGCGGGGTACCGATGGCGCGCCTTCAGCTCGCGTCCAGGACGGTAGATTTCAAATGGAGCGCGGAGCGGGAGCCGGTGCTCAGGGGCGCAGCTTGAGCTCGACGAAGTTGTGCGCTGCCCACGGACCGCTGATGTCAAAAGTGAAGTGATTATCAAACTCGCAGGCCGCTTCGTTGACGATGCCCTCGAATTCCATTTGGAGCTCGCGCGGAACCAGACAGGCCAGGTTCATCACCTCGCGCTCACTGCGCGGAGGATTTTGTTTTATTTCCAAGCCTCTACGACTCAGGACCTCTGCGACGCGCTCGAAGTGGCGCTCGCGTTCGTCGTTAAGCCCGCGCTCAAAGAGCTGGCCAAGCGTCAGCATGTCCGAGTGACGAGCCTGGCGGATATCCCCGATCGCATCCCGGGCATCGCGCAGCTCGGGGCGTCGGTTGACGAAGTACTCAAAGACATTCGGCACATCCCACACCACCCGTAGCCCCAGCTCGACCTTGCCAGCCACCCGCGCCAGCTGGGCGAGCAGCGCCGGACGGTTCTTCTCGAGCAGCTCGTGGACCGCCCGATCATCATCGGCGATCAGGCCAAAGGCCATCGGCAGTACGGCGTCCTCGCCTCGGCCCTGCGGCCCGGTGATGGCGCGCCGTAGGACGGCATTGTGCGCAGTGATGTTGCGGCGTTCGGGGCGTACTCGCGCGCAACTGATCCGGCTCACGATTGCCGCCAGCTCGCGCTCGCCCAAGCGGTAAACCGGCGCGCTGTCAAGGCCAATCGGACCATAGTCGCTGGTGCTGTCACCGCTAACGACAGCATAGACGTAGATACCACCAACGGAATCTGCGGCTTCCTCCATGATCTGGGAGCCTCCCATGGCGCTTAGCGGCGCCCCCGCGGGTTGAGGACTTCGCTGACAATCTCGTCGATGCGCCGGGGGACCAGGGTATGTCCCTCGCGGGTGATGCGCGCCAGATCGCGACTGAGCACGTCGCGGCAAGCCCAGCGGAAGGTCTCGTCATCATGGCGGACGCTGGCCTGGGCCGAGACCGTGATCCGGCCGATGGCAATCGCGGCGCGGATGGTCGGGCGGATGCCGCGGCCGGTCTCGCCGCGCAGGCCGCGGACGATATCGACAATGTGCGCCGCCGCCTCGGCGGAGATGAGCGCCTTGGCCCGGACGATGGCGACTTCGGTGTCGCGATCGTAGTGGTCCAGGTGCAGCGTGATGATGCGGTCCATCAGCGCGTCCTGCGCCTTGTGAACACCGGCATACTCTTCGGGATTGGAGGTAAAGATGGCGCGGAAGTTCGGGTGAACGCCAACGTAGCCGCCGCCGGAACCGCGCTGCTTAGGAATGTTAAGAACACCTTCGGAGAGAACGCTCAGAAGGGCGTTGTTCGCCTCGGCAGGCGAGCGGTTGAATTCGTCGTAGACCAGCGTGTAGCCGTGCTCGCAGGCGACGGTCAGGCGGTTGTTCACCCAGACGCTGCTCGTCTCTTCCTGCACCTTGGTGACCGAGTGGATGTAGTTGTCCACGACTTTTTGGCGACGCATGCCGCTGTCCCGGCCAACGAGATCCGAGCTTGCGAACTCGTCGTCGCCCTGCATGAGCACCATGGGCGAGCCGAGCAGTGCGGCAATATGAAACGCCAGCGTGGTCTTGCCTACACCCGGCGGGCCGGCAAAGTGCACCGCCAATCCCGCCTGCAGATAGGTGAGGGCGCGGCGTGCGATCAGCTCGACCTGCGGGGTCATGACGAAGCTGTCGCTAGGCTCAAGGTTGAGCACGTCCGGGGGCAGCGGTGCCCCTGCGGAAGGTCCTGGATTGGTCTTCGCCATTGTCGTTGTGGACTCGCGCTAATAGTGTGCGTTGGTCAAAGGCCAAGGGGCTCGGGCAACCTCCGCGACGGCCGCTCAGGAGGACTCGGCACGCCGCGGAGGTCCGCTGCTGTTAGACGACTATGCTGGGGCGGCTGCCGTCGCGGTCAGGCCGATGGCCTCGGCGTACTTGAGGTACGTCTCGACCGAGGCGATGACCACGCGGGCTTCGACAGACAGCAGTTCGATGCCGACTAGCGAGACTTTCACCCACGCATCGATCACGATGCCCTTGTCAAGGATGCGGTCCACAACCTCAGCGAGACTGGACGAATCGGTTGATTTCTGAATCTTGGCCATCTAGTAATTCCTCCACAATGTGAGTTCAGTAGCGAATTTTGAGCGGTCCGGTTGGCTTGGTCGCGGCGGGTCGCTCAGCCTGCTCCGGTGCGGAATGGGCTGACGGTGCGGCGGGTAGCTGGGGCTGCTGGGGCAGCCGCTGCACAATGTACTGCGCTGGGAGCATTCCCAGCAGCATGATCTGCTTATGCGACATGCGCTCGCTGGCTTTCTGGAGCGCTTTCTGCTGCCCGCGGGCACCCGCCTCCAGCATGCCGAGCAGCGTCTTGCCCAGCGCGAGGGTGGCGACCTTGAGCAGGACTTCGTGGGGCGTGAGGCCGATCTGCGGCTTCATCTGCAGATCGTCATAGGAGCGGCGCTTGCGGGTCTTTTCCTTGCGCGAGATGTCCAGCGAAGACTTGGCGCGTACCATCGGGATGCGCTGCACGCGCCGGGTTGGGTGCGGCACGGTGCCGTCAGCCCCCGGGGCGCCCGACGGCCGCTTCTGGCCCAGCGGGTTGGCGATGATGTCGGCAACCCGCCGCTGCGGTGGGAGCCCGGGTCGATTCTTGGGGGCCTTGGGCACCCCGATGCCAAGCGCTGCGAGCTGCGGGAAAAAGCCGCTGGCCACGGTGGCCATCCCGCTGGCGACGCTGGCCGCCCCACCGGCCGTCTTGGTCGCGGCGACCGCGGCATCGCGCGCCGCGCTGACTCCCGCGATCGTGCCCGAGACCACTTTTACCGCCCCGACGACTGCGTTCTGCACCGCCGACATGACCTGAACCGGAGTTGGCCCCACCACTTTGGACTTGGGCAGAGCAGCCGCCCGGTGCGACTGTTTCGATGGCGCCGGGACCTTGGGGAAGACAAAGGAGGCGGCACTGGGCGCCGCCGGACGGGATGACCCAGGGCCGTCGGCGGCCACCGACAGGCCGGTGCGGAGCGGATGCGGGGACGAGCTGAATGCCCCCGGAGGAAAAGGTCGCGCCTCTTCCGCGGCGGCGGGCGTGGGGGCAGTGACCGGTGAAACCCGCGGCCCCACCGGTGGCAGGTCGACCGGGGCGGGCACGCTCTGGACCGCAATGCGCAGGCCGGCGGCGTTGAGCGCCGAGCTTAGCGCTGTAGCAAAGCCGCCCTCCATCCGCGCCCGCGCCGCTTGCAGACGCCGCCGCAGCTCGCTGCCGCGCTGCTCCGCTCCCGAGGTACTGCCGGTGCCCGGTCTGGTTGGTTCGGCCATGTCGTCTCCTGCCCTACTTTTCCTCTGCATCCTGCAACGAAAGCTGCTCCGAAAACTCCCCCACTGCTATTCCCATGACGCGGCTTAAGGACTGTCCACTCTCACGCGCGGGTCGAGCCTAAAGGTGCATGCGCCGGCTCCGCCAAAACGCCGGTGCGCACGGGACTAATCCACCGAACACCATATGCAGGGATTGATAATTTTCCCACTACACTATCTTTTAGCTAGCGAGCTTTGCGCAAGTGGGAAATTTCGTCCGGCCAAGCCTCGGTAGTCATTAGCAATCCGGGGCGCCGCGGCGCGGTAAGTGGGCCTGCCGTCGGCCGGAGCTGCAGCCTTCGACCTGACCGCCCGGGCGACTGTATCTCACGAGCTACTCACCCCAGGCGGTAGACAGGCACCAAGCCAATAGCGCGGAACTCAAACCAAGTCATGACATCCCGCAGCGACACCTTTCTCAACGTACAGGCAGACACCGTGCCTTCCTTCAGCAGAGACGTGAGCTTACCATGTTGAGGGGTTAGGCCGGCGGGTCAGGGAAGGGGCGGCGGTATGCTTCCATGTATGTGCTTGCCGATCACTGTAGTATTCAAAAGGCACGCGATCAGGACAACGAATGGAATACTGGGATGGCCCACCTGAGTCCACATTCATTGCAAATGCTGCTGACGTTCCCTATGATGTTCCGCAACACTGCCCTCGGTAAGAGACTGACCTATAGCAGCTCACTGAACAGAGCGTCATGATTGGACTCGATAAGCATCGTGCATGATTCAGCGCATGTTTCCGAGGAGGCGCGGCACAAGAGCACGTTCCGCTCGTGGCTAGTAAGCCAGCGGTCCTCACTACCGGGAAGGGGCACAGGGGCAAGCCAGCCTTACGTCAGCGTCGGACCCAATCGTTACGGTAGCGGCGCGCGAAACAGGGCCGCAGCCCCAACTTCCCCGTGCGGCCTGGCCCTGGCTTTTCC
>JBGANQ010000033.1:0-89072 GCA_044222245.1 Polyangia bacterium
CAATCGGGCCGTGAAAAATCACTTCAAACTCATCCCCAGCTTGGTGACAACGGAAAACTTCGTCCACCCCGCGACGGACTGCGTGGCTCAGCGCCTCGGCCGCGGTGCGGATGTACTGGTCGCCGACCGCGTGGCCCAGGGCGTCATTGGTCCGTTTTAGGTGATCTAGATCCAGGTACGCCACGCCCAAGGGGCGGCCCGAGCGCAGCGCGGCGGGCCAGCGCTCGGTGTGCAGCCAGTCGCCAGACCCAAGGCCCGTCAGAGGATCGAGCTTGCTGCTCCGCTCGATGCGGCGCAGACGGCGGGCCAGAGACAAGCACCACCACAGCGAGTAGAAGCAGGCAACGGCCACAGCGGCGACAGCCAGAGCAACTCCGGACATAGGGATCTCCTGCAAGCCAGGGCTTGCTTGCGCTAGGCGAGCCCCGCGACGACCTGCGCCGTTTGAGTCGAGGCTCGGTGTCAGAGACCAGCTCCCGGGCGGGGTCTGAGTGCCGAGGAGCGATAGGTAGAAGGTCGCGCTAGGCGGTCACCGCGGGCTCGCCGGAGAGGTCCCCAGCACGGCTTTTGGCGTGAGCGATCTCGGCGGCCGTCCATCTCTTGGCCACCTGAGCGAGGAACTGCTTGCTGCACTCGGAGATCGTCGCCTGGTACTCGGCGATCTCCTGCTCATAGGCAGCCAGCTTGGCTCGTTCGAACCGCTTCCCCGAAAGGTCGCTCCCCTCGGCGAGGGCCGCTCGGATCTGGGCAAGCTCGGCCTGCAGAACGCCGATGCGGCCTTCGAACCGAGAGACGGTGCGATCGATGGTTTGGGCCATGTCCCGAAGGAAAGGGTGCACCTCGGGGAGGTAGCTAACCCAGGCGGCGATGGACATGGCTACTGGCTCCGCCGCAAAACCCGCAGAGGGGGAGTGCTCTCCCATCGGTTGCCCAGCAGACCGGGTCTAGCCGTGGGCAATGCCAAGTCCTGGGCCCAAGCGCTGCAGGTCGCCGAACTCATCTGGTCTCCTCTCGGAGACCGCGACTTTGTCAACAGTGAGGAACTGGTCGAACCGACCGTCGGTGAGTTTGGGTCAGAATTGCTCCCGGAATGATTGGGAAGGCTAAGACTCGCGTCTACCGCGGCTACCCGGGCGTCCGTGGCGGCTTCCTCGGTGATGTAGTGGTCCAAGGTCATCTTGGTCGAGGTGTGCCCCAGCACGCGCGCCACCGCTTCGACCGAAGCGCCGCCCGAGACCGCCAGGCTGGCGTGGGTGCCGCGCAGGCCGTGGACACAGACCCGCGGCACCCCAGCACGAGCACACATCGCCACCACGGTTTTGTGCAGCGTCTGCCGCGGGGCTACGCACAGACGATCCATGGGGTGCCGCGTGGCCGCTGCACGCCCGAGCAGGGCGCCCAGGTAGGGCGGCACCTTGAGCCGCCGGCGAGCTGCCGCGGTCTTGGTGCCGCTGACATAGACCTCGTTGGCCTCCGCATCGATATCGCGCCCTGTGAGCCCGAGCGCTTCGCCGGCCCGCAGGCCCAGGCTCAGGCAGCACAGCGCCGCCAGCGCCAGCTCAGAGCCGGCCGCCGCCTCCTGCTCAGCGAGCTGGGCGAAGCGCCGTGCCTCAGCGGGTCGCAGCTGCGGCTTGCCCGAGGAGACGCGACCGATCGGCTCGACCTCGGCCCACGGGTTCTCTTTGGCGTAGCCTTGCTTCTGCGCCCACCTCCACATGTACCCCACGATGGAGAGGTAGAAGCGGTGCGACGCCGCGCTGAGGGGCCGTCCGGTCTTGAGGCTGGGCTCGGTCGTGGCTCGCTCGTAGATCGCCGTGGCTTTGCGCTCGGTGAGCTCATTGAGCCCCAGGTCCAGCTCCGGCCCGAGCAGGTGCCGAACCCGGGCCGCTTGATCGGCGATCGTGGCCGGAGTCGCGTCCCCCCCGCGGAGCCGAGCGGCGGTCCACAGCTCGAGCGTGTCCTCGACCGTGCGGGCGTCCATGTCGGCCCGCAGCTTGGCAATGAGGCGCGTGGCCGCCTGTCGGGAGTCGGCCATATGGCTCTTGCGGCGGCCCTTGGCATCTATCTGGATGATTCGCCATTGTTGCTCCTGTGGATAAGGCCCGAGCACGCGGGCAGGTTCTCTTCGTCGCATGGGGAAGGCTCCATAGCGCGAAGGCTTGCGGGAGGGTTTGGGGCTCGCCGTAGGCGAGCAGGCTCGGGGAGCAGGTGAGGTGACTGAGGCCAAGAACCGCGCGTAGTCCCCACCGACCGAGCGCATGGCCTGCTCGCCGGTGCCGCTCTGCTCGCAGAGCAGGCAGCAGCACACCGGCGAGTGTCGCCTGGAGTCAGGCAGTGGAGCCGAGCCGACCCCGGCCTCCAAGCGTTCCTGAGTCAGCTTCAATGCCGAGGTAGCGTCCGCCTCGGGCTTGTGGGCTGCCGTCAGACGGCAGGGCGACATTGGGAACAGCACGGGAGGCGCCGTCGAGGAGGGCGCTCAATCGTTCCCCTGTTAGAGGGAGATCCACGGGGAAACGATTGGCCTCGGGGGGTCGCCAGGCTCGAAAGCGATGGCCTCAGGCAGTGTGTTTAGAGCCGGCGCGGATAGCAGCGCTGCTAATCAGTGCCGCCTGGTACCTGTCCCTTGGCGCGTGCGTACTCTGCCGCCTTGCGGCTGACTAGTCGGACGCCGATCCCGTCCCCGTTAGTAAATTCAATGCCCCGCCGCTCAAGCTCACCCACGATCTTTTCGAGGCTGCTTGCATAGGGCTCGGCTTTGCCAGCCTCGAACCGAAAGATCGTTTGCAAGCTGACTCCCGCGGCTTCTGCTAGTTCAGCCTGGGTAATTCCTAGCAAGTCTCTCGCTGCTGTGACCTGTTTACCCGAAATTTTCATTTTCCTGTTGACTCTGAGCGGGATGCTGTTAACTACTTAGTAGTCGCATCAAGCGACTACTTGATGACCTCGGGTTCGTTACTTTTCAACCCGCGGACCATCCCATACGCCGGCCTTGAGGTCTAGGGCCGAGTGAACGGTCAATGCTTGCCGATAGGCAGGATCACCCATGGCTACTGATCTGACCTTACTGTTCCGAAAGGAGAGCTGGGCGATCTCCGACGACAGATCGGATTTGAAGAGCACAGGGGGAAAGGTTCGCGCAACACGACCGGGCACCGTGTGCTTAAGAGGCGCCATCATCGGGACTCGCTGCGTCCGCGCAACCTCTCTCGGTCAGCGCAAAGATTGCCGGCCCGCTTCGACGGATCGGCGCTCACTACCATGGAGGACAGAGGAAGCGATCTGAGTCGGTGAACTTGCTCGCAACGGCGCCTATGGAACAATTGTGAACGCTTTCGGCTGCCCAGGCGGCGCTCTGCGGCGCTGTCGTGTTTGAGAGTACCGTACGCTAGGGATAGGATGGCTAATAGTTTCCCGACCAGCCGGGCACTGACGTCAGGCCGTTAGCTGCTTGCGCCAGCTCATCCATTCCCACCCGCAACCCGCCAACTGAAATCTTGACGAGGGTAGCGTGAAAAAGGGCGTCCAGCGTCGGGAGGCGCGAGAAGCCAACGCCGTCGTCGGTCTTCGTCAGAATCGCCGTGTCCTCTTCAGCTCATCGGGTACATCCGCCCAAGGTCGAAGAGCAGCGCTGATTTGTTCTAAGGTTTTCTGCGGATTCTCGACTTCTGAAAGGGTCAGGTGCCACAGCCCTGGTGAACTGGCTTCTATCTTGATTCTTCCGGGAGCTGGATCTCACGCCCCCCCAAGGTACCGTCCGACCGCGCGCTGGCAGTAGTCCAGATAGGCACAGACAACGCGCGACGGCTGCTGCTGCCGTTGGTACAGAAGACTAACCTGTTGTTCGGGGAACGGGTGGTCCGCCAGCAGCGCCACGAGGCGCCCATCGCGCAGCGCTTCCGCCGCGAGGAATGGAGGAAGCTCGGTGACCAAATCTCCATGGAGCGCCCGGCAGCGCAGATGGAGATAGTCGTTGACGGCCAGGATTGGCGTCGGTTCGATCTCTCGCTCGCCGAGGCGCCACGGCCGACGAGCATTCGCATCGCGCACCCAGATTCCGGCGGGTAGCGCGACCAAGGCGTCGGGACTTGTCGGCATCCCGAATCGTTCGACCAGCGCGGGGCTTGCGACGAGGACGTGGCGATACCGGAGGAGGCGCTTCGCCACGAGGCTCTCGTGAACGCCGGGCCCGATTCGCAACGCGATGTCGATGCCCTCCATGCTCAGGTCGACGGCGCGCTCGGTGGTATAGACGACAACCTGGATGTCGGGATGCTCTCGCTGAAAGGCGGCGAGCAACTCCCACCACGGCTCGAACGACGGCGGTATCGACAACCGCAACCGTCCCTTGAGCACGTGCCGGTGGCTGGTCACCGCAAGCTCGCCCTCCTGCAGGGCGTCGATTCCGCGGCTGGCGTGCTCGTACAGCTGCCTGCCCGCATCCGTGAGCTTCGTCCCGCGCGCGCTTCGCTCGAGCAGTTGGACGCCGAGCTCTCCCTCCAACTGGCGGACGTTCCGGCTGAGGGTCGCGAGGGGCACGTGCGTCTTCGCAGCTGCGGCCGAGAGGCTCCCGGCGCGAACTACGGCGACGAAAATCTGAGCAGCCTTCAGGTCCACGGAGAGCCTTCCACTTCTGGAAGGCATGATGTCAATCATCGCCGTAGCGAGTCAAGTTCGAGAAGCCTATCTTTCTGGTGACAGACGGAAATCTTGCCGCCGCCCAAAGGAGAACGACAGATGACCATCAAGGAACTGCTCAAGACATACGAGCGCGCGCTCAACACAAACGATATCGAGAGAATTCTCGCGATCTACGGCAACGAACCCGTGTTCATGCCGCAGCACGCCCCAGCCCTCGTCGGCCGCGATGCCGTTCGCGCCGGCTATGAGCAGGTGTTCGCAACCATCAAGCTCAACATCCGCTTCGAAGTTCATGAAATCGAAGAGACCGGAGACTGGGCGTGGGCTCGCACCAGCTCCGCGGGCCGCACGCGGATTCTCGCCGCGGGTGCCGAGGTCACCGAGGGCAACAATGAGCTCTTCATCTTCCGGCGCGAGGGCGGCGAGTGGCGCATTCACCGCTACCTATTCTCGACCAACCAGCCGCGCGCCTGACAGAGGCCACGATGAACACCTGCTTGCAGAGCTACGTTCGAGTCGCCATCGCCGCCTCCTGGTTGGCCTCGTGGGCGGTGACTTCGGGGTGCGCCACCGGAACGGCACAAGCACCGATGGCCGCCAATGCGTCCGCGGGCGCGCAGTCCGACGAGCAAGCGGTCTCGGCGATTCGTGACGCGATACACAGGTATGAGACCGCCCTCAACGCGAACGCACTCGAGGAGATCCTGGGGCTATATGGCAGCGACCCAGTGTTCATGCCCCAGCACGCGCCGGCGCTGATCGGTCGGGACGCCGTGCGTGCCGGGTACCAGCAGGTCTTCCATACCATCCAACTCAACATCCGTTTCGAGATTCACGAGGTCCAGCGATCGGGTGAGTGGGCCTGGGCTCGCACGAGCTCGGCCGGTCGGACGCGCATCCTCGCCGCAGGGACTGAGGTCGCTGAAGGCAACAACGAGCTGTTCGTGTTCCGGCGCGAAAGTGGCGCATGGAAGATCCACCGCTATCTCTTCTCGACCGACCGTCCCCGCAGCTGACTACTCGAATACTGGAGAACGACCATGAAAGCCCACATCATCGAACGCGCTGGCGGCCCCGAGGTACTCACTCTCGCCGACGTGCCGGCGCCACAAGCACAAACAATCCCTAAACTACTTCTGAGCACTTGTCCCACACCGGCCGCCTGAAGAAGGCCGCGGGCAAATCCAACGTTTCTTTTTACTATCCCTAGGGCAGCGTGTACGAGACCTGGGCGATCCAGACCGTTCACCACCTCGGGATACTCGGTGAGCAAGCGACGGCAGACGGTCATAGCTCTGGCGCATCGGCCGGCAGACGCTCCAAAAGAATTTGTTCGGGTCGAACTTGTAAGAGGTAGCGATCCAGTTCCTCACCGTGGTGTATGGATGCCCCATCCCAGATCAGCCACAGGGGGCAACCGATTTGCTCGACCTGATGCTGAACAAGCAGGGTCACGTCGCCATTGTCCAAAGCCCCGGGTTGCACGTGCGCGTACAAATTCGCGGTCGGCGTCAAGTCACTGATAGCCGAGAGATGGTCCCGCCTCAGCAACGGCCGCATGATGGGACGCTCTCCGGTGGGGGCCCAAGTAGGGACCCGATAGAAGCCGGACTCGTCTACAAAACCAATCTGTCGTCGCTGGTCCCACGCCTTTTTTGATCTGGGGCCAGGTTTTTAGCCGCCAGTGTTCGATCGTCTGTTCATCGCGTTGAATGGCGCGCTTTCTGGGGGAGCTGTGCCGACCATTGGAGCTGCTTGAGCAACGAGGCCACGTAGTGCGGATTGTAGTGAACCCCGAACTGCCAGCGCAAGAGGGCAGCAACGCGCGTGCAGGTCCACACATGCCCTCGAAAACCCCGGGCTTCCGCACTATGGGCCAACATGCTGGGAATCATCTCCATCTGCTCCTCGGTCAGCTTGGCCGGTCGTCCCGTTCGCGGCTGGGTTTTCCACGCATCCGGGCCTTGCTCCTCTTGACGGGACAGCCACTGGCTGCTTGGACCGACATCACGGATGCCATATGCCGCTGGATCGACGGGGCGCGTACAGGACCAAGCAGCGGCAGAGCTCATAGAGCTCCCGGCTAGTCACCGGAGTCTCGTCGCACTCCGCTGTCCCACCGAATCCAGCGCTGGTCACCGAAGGTGGTACCGTCACTGTGATTGGATCAGGATCCAACGTACCGCGCTTGATCGCTGCACGTCGCTGCATGTCACTGTTCGTCGCCATTCGTCGCTGTTTGACAAAACTCGTCGGTTCCGAGGATAATCTAATGTTCCTGGCAGGGGGTGCGATGCGGATCAAATTTCATGGCGTACGTGGCTCCATCCCGAGCCCCGGCGCCGACACAGTGCGCTATGGTGGCAACTCGGTCTGCACGAGCGTCCGTACGGCCGATAACACGCTTCTCATCTTCGACGCCGGCACCGGGATGCGCGTGCTCGGCAAGGAGTTATTGCGGGACGGGCTCCCCGATCGTATCCACATCTTCATCACGCATGGCCACTGGGACCACATCCTCGGCCTGCCGTTTTTCGCTCCGATCTTCATGCCGAGCGCGCATCTCTGCTTCTACGCATTCACTCCCGGACAGCACCGTGGCCTGACCGACATGGTCATTTTCGACGGGCAGCACTTCCCCATAAAGTTTGATAGCTTGCCGTCGAAGATCGAGCGCGTCGCGGTCGAGGATGGGCGCGTGCGCGTGGGCTCGGCGATGGTGACCTCCCATACGCTCAACCACCCGGGAGGCGCTCGTGGCTACCGCGTCGATGACGATGACGGCAGCTCGGTCTGCTACCTTACCGACAATGAGCTCGTGCCGCCTACGCCCGGGCGCACCACTGCCGACGAACTGGCGCACTACGCACACGGCGCCGGCCTGGTCATCCATGACGCCCAGTACCTCCCCGAAGACTTGCCGATGAAGCATGGCTGGGGACACTCCGTCGTGGACCAGGTGCTGGCCCTTGGGCGACAGGCTGAGGTGCGCGCGCTGGCGCTCTATCACCACGACCCTGAACGCGACGACGCTGCGCTCGATCGTATCGGCACCTACGCGCGCGGCTGGACCGCCGCCCATTGCCCTTCAATGAAATCGCTGGTGGCCTCTGAGGGACTCGAGACCATCGTCGAAAAGTAACTCAACTTGACAGAAACTGTGTCTGCTGGCACCCCTTGTCTAACAATTGACATATTGGGCATTATCGGTAGCTCGGGGTTGCCGAGGGCGCAGGGCGAGGCGCCGCCGAATAGCCCATTTATTCCACATATGCGCTGCGTGCTGCCTAACTAAGCTCGTCGGCGAGCTGAGACAGACCATTCAGAGCATTGCCTACCTCACGCGTACGCAGGCCCCGCTGTCGGAAAGGAAGAGGAGCGGCGGGCGCTTTTACGGAATGACCGGTTCGGGAACTGCCCCCTAACTAATGCTCAGAAAAGTTCTCCCCTAAGTGTACGCTGCCAGATCCGATGGAACTGCGAGACCTTATCGTCGTGTGCCGCAATTCTTGTCCGGCGTCTGGTCGCGCGCGTGCGCTGCGCGAGGTTTGCTTCGATGGAGCCTAGATGATCTGCATCGACATACTCGAAGTCCTTGCGGAACTGGACCGAGTTGAGCACCGGCGGCACCGCGCTGTGATAGTCTACACCGTTTAGCATCTCGAACTGCGTCGCGAGCTCGATCTTGACCGAACCGTTCTTGACGCCACCAATGGCCTCGATCAGGCGTACCGTGAGGTTTGCTACGCGCATGAGTGCGTGCATGTCGACAGCTTGCAGGGTCAACGGGATGTCGCGGATTTGTAACCAGGAGCCCTGCGGATTTCTCACCAGGGTCCCATCCTCTCCTTCCAGCAGCTTGGGAATAGCCGGGACCGAAAATCCTAGGTTGCATAAAAGCTCAAGCAGTTGCGGCTCGGTGTCGTCCCTAACGGTCAAGTGCATCTCGCCGCGACGAAATCGGTCGCGCGGACCGTTTCTCATCGGATCGAGGCGACGAAGAGTTACGACTGCCGGCAACGATCGAGTAACACCCTCGATTGCCGAACGATAGTAAAACGGCGTCGCGTCCTTCTCGCTGACAACCGGCACGATCCGCTCGAACGCCTCCGCATCGAAGTCCTTGCCCGGGAGCGACTCATCTATGACGACGAGCTCGCCCTCAATATAGCACTTCGCCGGGCAGTTGCGGACGATGTCTACCGTGCGCTTCCAGATCTCCCGGTATTTGGCCGCATTCGAGGTCACGAAGGTCATGTGTTGAGCGGGCGCATGGTGTTCGAACGGCTTGCGGCGGTGACCATCCTTACCGTAGAAGCGCCAATCCGTATCGAACAGATCGTACGTCAGCCCAGCGTCGAGCAGCGCCTCTGTGGTTGCTAGCGGCAGAAGCTCCTGTGAATCGACGTGTATGTGGAGCGCATAACTGTCTTGCTCGGGGCCCGCTGCGCGATAGGTCTTGATGTAGGCTTGGCGAAAATCTTGTGACATGTGACACAGGCTGTTCATTAGGGTGCTTCGATGCAAGCTGGATGGCGGACGCCTCCCGAAGGCCACCAGAGAATTATTGACACGCATACTCGCGTATGTCAAGTATTAGCTAGAGAAGGAGGGCCTTTGGTGCAGGGAGTTTCGAGCAGACGCCTGGCAACGCTCTTGTGCATCGCGGCTCTGGCCACCGCGGGCGGGGTCACCTGGTGTGTCCGCCTTCATGGGCAGACCGCCGCACCGCCCGCCCTGGTCCCCCTCTCGTTCCGCAACCCCATTCCCGAAATCTCCACCGGCCAGACGCCGATCTTCGTCGCGCGCGAAAAGGGCCTGTTCGCCGCGCACGGCCTGAAGGTAACGCTCGAACAGGGCGGCCGGGAGGTGAGCCCGGTGGCCATGGTCGCCGCTGGCAAGAATGATCTCGGCATGGTTGGTGGGCCCGAGACGCTGCTTGTTGCGCGCAGTCAGGGCGTCCCCATCCGCGCGATCGCGGTCCTGCATCGTAATGCAAACTTCCCAGCCTTCATCACGCTAAAGTCTTCAGGGATAACGAGCCTGTCTCAGCTCCAGGACAAGGACGTCGGGTTTTTTCCGGGCCATATTACCACCGACGTGCTCAAGGCACTGTTGCGGCGCAGTCAGGTCTCGGTCCACGAGGTCAATGTCGGGTTCGACTATAATCAACTCGTGACCGGGAAGCTCGCCGCCCAGTGGGGCTTCACCGTGCGCGCGGCGCTGGAGCTTCCGGAAAAGGGCGTCGAGATCAGCGTTCTCCGCGCCTCTGATTATGGTATCTCGACCCACGGCTACACCATCTTCGCACTGGAAAGGACCATCAACGAACGCCCGCAGGACTGTGAACGCTTTCTGCGCGCGCTCTTTGCCGGAATCGATTACACCCTCACTCACCCCAAGGAAGCGGCGGACCTGCTGCAGCGCTTGAATCCGGTGCTCGCGCGCACCTTCATCGAGAAGAGCGAGCCAATGTTCAACGCCGTTCTCAGCCATTCGGCGCAGTTCCCACCGGGCTACATGGATCGCGCGATGTTCGAGTCGGCCTACGCCTACCTGAAGGAGTCCTCGGCCATCGCCACCGAGTTCGACGTGCACGACGCTTACACCACGAGGTTCCTTGAACAGATCCACGGCCGCAGATTTGAGTAGACCTCCGGCGGCGCGCCTGTCCGGGGTAGACTTCGACTTTGGGGAGCCGGACCGGACGCCGGTCCTGCGGGGGATCACGCTGGTCATCGCGCCTGGCGAGATCATCGCGCTCGTCGGACCTAGCGGCTGTGGCAAGACGACGCTCGTCCGCCTGCTCGCCGGCCTGCTCAGGCCCGGTGCCGGCGCGATCGAAGTGAACGGGCAGCCTCCCGGGGTCGCCGCTTCGCAGGGCCGCTTGGGCATCCTGTTCCAGCGCCCCGTATTATTGCCCTGGCGCGATGTGCTCGGCAACGTCTCCATCCCCGGAGAGTTCGGCAGCCGCGCCAGCTCGGACATCTCGCCCGAGGAGGCGATACGCGCCGTCGGGCTCACCGACCTGGGCCATCGCTATCCGCACGAGCTCTCGGGCGGGATGCAGCAGCGAGTGGCCCTGGCGCGCGCCATCGTCGGCGCTCCGAATCTCCTTCTTCTCGACGAGCCATTCTCGGCCCTGGACGAGTTTGCCCGACAACAGATGGCCGAGCTCCTGCTGGAGGTACAGCATCGCGCCCGCATCGGCGTTCTCCTGGTTACACACTCGCTCACGGAGGCGGTCTTCCTCGCCGACCGGGTGTTCGCGCTCTCGCCCCGTCCCTGCCGGATTCTACACGAGCAACAGATCGACCTGCCGCGCCCGCGGCACCGCGCGCTGCTCGATTCCCCGCAATTCCTCCACCACGTCGCATGCGTTCGCAAGCACGTCTTCTGAGCCAGGCCGCGCCAGTCCTCGGCGCGCTTTTCTTCTTCATCGCCCTGTGGGAGGCGGTGCGGCGAGTCCTGGCCCTCCCGCGGATCGTCCTTCCCAGCCCTCTGGACGTCCTCTTGGCGTTTTCGAGCCGGGCCGGCTACATCCTGGGCCACCTCATGGTCACCCTTGGCGAAGCGGTCGCGGGCTTCGCGCTCGGCGCGGCGGCCAGCGGGCTTTTGGCATTCATCTTTGTCCGCTTTGCGGCCATCCGGCGCGCTCTGTACCCGCTGGCGCTCGCGCTCAAGTCCACGCCGCTCATCGCGCTGGCCCCGCTTTTGGTCATCTGGCTCGGCAGCGGCGCGGCGAGCAAGGTGGCGATGTCGGCCATCCTTTGCTTCTTTCCCATTCTGGTGGGAACCTACGACGGTCTGCGCGAGGTCGAACCGGCCCTTCTCGATCTCCTGCGCGTCTATGGGGCGACGCCCAACCAGCTCCTGCTCAAGGTCCGCCTGCCAGCGGCGCTGCCGCAGGTGCTCTCTGGATGTCGCGTTGCCGTTCCGCTCGCCGTCGTCGGTGCGGTGATAGGAGAGTACCTCTCGGCGACACGCGGCATCGGTTACATCATCGCCAACGCAGGCTACCACCTGGACACCGCGCTCGTCTTCGCGGCGCTCGCAGCCATCGCCATGGCGTCGCTCATCATGTTCGGGCTGGTCGTATTGCTAGAGCGACGCATCGCCTTCTGGTACAGGCGGATACCCTCTGAGGAACCATGATCAAGAGCTTCGCAGAAATCCTTCGAGCGCATCGGCTCCAGGCGGGCCTGACGCAGACCGAGCTATGCAATCTGGTGAACAAGGCTCTGCGTCCCGGTCCCGACAACCTCCTGACCCAGGCCACGCTCAGCGCTTGGGAGTCCAAGCGCCAGAGCCCTTCCCCGGCGAAGCGCGTGCAGCTGCAGGAGATTGCCCGCATCCTCAAGATCGAGCCCGCGATGCTCGACGAGGCAGTGGCCGGGGACCTGTCCGCCAAGCAGGACCTGCCCGACGATGCCTATGTTCTCGACGTGCGCGACTGGGTGCGGACGGCTGGGGTAGACGGATCGGGACAACACGAACCGCCGCGGATCTGGTTCCTTGCGCCGCAGCTGCTGCCAGCCTTTACTGATCGCAGCGCGGCCATCGCCGATTTGTGGCAGCACAACCTGGAGCTCGGGGTCGGTTACCGCCTGTTCTGGGTGCTCGAGGACATCAAGAGCTCCGACGTATTCGACAGGTTGTCCTCCTACTTGCAAGAACTGACCTCGCGCTTCAAGGAGAAGCCGCTGGGCACGGTCAAGATCTACCTCATCCGAGGCGAAGAAGTGCCCTTGAGCTCGACCCATCGCCTCTGCGAGCGGTCTTATAACCGGGCCATGCAGCGAGCCCGGGGGACACACGCGGCACTTCAGCCTGAGTGGTATAACCTTGGGACGTTCGGCAACGATCCGCTGGATCAGGATGTGAAGCGGGAGATCGCGACCTGGTCGGGTCCTCTGCACAGCCGGCTCGCGGTGTACATCCCCGCGGAGCGGAGCGTCGAGTCGGCGCAGGCGTCCCTGCTGCTCACCGATACTCGGTCAACGCTGCGCGGTCCGGCGCAGCGCATCTACCGCTGGCTCTCGCCGGCCGACGTGCAGGCGCTTTGTTCGCTCACCACCAATCTCGAAGAATGGTTGATTCCGAAGATCGAAGCGCTTCAGCATCACACCTCCGAGGCCCCGGACCCTGGCCACCGCCAGTAGTTCTAGTCAGTTCCTTCCCTACATCCATCCGCGAGAGCAACCCAGACCGCAGCAGGCATCCGTGGACGCCGTGCCAGGGCAGCGGCGCATGAACGCGGTCGGACCGACTGCGCGGGCGCAACACCTGCCCGCATATAGCTTCAACTATTCTCGCCTCCGGCTCGCGCCTCAGGCTGGGCGGCCAGCCGAGATCACACTGCCACGAGACTCGCCTCGACGGAGAGCTCAGGCAGGCGGATGAACTGCTTCGTTTTTTCCCTGCGGCCGTTTCTTGCACGCCCAGAAATATTTTATGCGGTCGCATTTTTTACTTGAACCCCTTTCAAAAGAGTGTCATATAGAGAAGCGGGAAAGCTGCCGAGCGGCGCAGCCCGCGTACGGGAGGCGGTCGCCGCCCGACGAGCACTCCCGCGCAGGGCCGGCCCTGGGGAGGGTCCTTTCACGGGGGAACGCCAAGATATGACGAATGCTCAGCCCTACGGGGAGAGGATAACCGAGGTAGATATGCTTGCTAATGTGAGTCGAAGACTTATTCGCATCAGAGAGGTAGCGATGGCCACCAAAGAAATCAAATGCTTACTGCCAACAAAGCGGCGATTCTATCAATATCTTTATTTTCAAGTCTTGTGTGCAATCGTGGCTGGCGTGCTCCTTGGCTACTTCTACCCCGAGGCCTCCATCAGCCTTAAGCCGTTTGCGGATGCCTTTGTCAAGCTGACCAAGATGATGACCGCCCCGCTTGTCTTTTTCACCGTTGTCCATGGCATTGCCAGCATGGAAAGCCTGAAACAGATCGGCCGAGTTGGTCTCAAATCCATTTCATATTTTGAAATTATGACTATTATCGCCATGCTCCTGGGGCTTCTCATCGTAAATTTATGGCATCCGGGGACTGGGATGAATGTTAACCCTAGTACCCTCGATACCAAGAGCATTACGAATTATACTACAAGAACATTCAATCAAAGCGCGATTGATTATTTGTTGCATATCATTCCCACCACGATCGTCGGTGCCTTCGCGGAAGGTGAGATCCTGCAGGTCCTGTTCTTTGCGGTGCTGTTCGCTTTCGCGCTTCAATCTTTGGGCGAACGCGGCAAGCCGGCTCTACACGTGATTGGCAGCATCTCCCATGCTCTGTTCGAGACGACGGGCATAATCATGAAGGTGGCCCCGCTCGGTTCCTTCTGCGCCATGGCCTTTACGATTGGCAAGTACGGCATCCATTCGCTGGCTTCCATCGGGGCCTTGATTGCCAGCTTTTATGCCACCTGCTTGTTATTCATTTTCGGTGTCCTGGGAATCGTATGCCGGGTGTGCGGCTTCAGCCTGCTGCGCTTCCTCAGGTATATCAAGGAGGAGATTCTGATCGTCCTTGGCACCAGCTCATCCGAAGCGGCCTTGCCGCGCATGATCGCCAAAATGGAAAACCTGGGCTGCGGCAAGTCTGTGGCCGGACTGGTCATCCCAGCCGGCTATTCCTTCAATATGGATGGCACATGCATCTACCTGACCATGGCCGCCATCTTCCTGGCGCAGGCTACCAACACCCCCCTGACCCTGGCCCAGCAGCTGGGCATCCTTGCCATACTGCTTTTGACCTCTAAGGGCGCGGCGGGGGTTGCCGGCTCCGGCTTTGTGGTACTGGCCTCAACACTGTCCGTGGCGGGCCACATCCCAGTGGCCAGCATCGCGCTTATCCTGGGGGCAGACCGATTCCTATCTGAAGCGCGGGCTGTCACGAATCTGATCGGTAATGGCGTTGCCGCTGTGGTAGTCGCCAAGTGGGAGGGCACCCTTGATGAGAGGCGGATGCACCAGCACCTCGGTAGCGATAGCGCGGAAGAGGCCGATGACCCAGAGCAAGTACTGATTGCTGCGAAGTCCCAAGACAAGCCGCTTTTCGATGAGATGACCCTGACGACTCCAATCAGTTCGTTGGCATCAACGGGGAATGGCAGCCATAAGCGCTGTCTTGGCGCTTGCGGAGGGCTACTCAACCTTGCTCCGTAGTACGGTCCATACAGCAGCACCAAAGTGATATCGATTAATCGGATGCCGTTTAGCTTGCAGTACGAGCACGGTCTCTCGCGTTGTGCCTCCAGGCTGACCCGCTATTCTGGGCTCGCGCATGTTCTGGCGGACGACGGACTTGAGCCCGTCATCCGCCGCGGTCACCTCCGCCAGAAGAGCAGATGCGTAACGCCGCTGGGGCTGGGCACGGACTCAAGGTGGAACCGCTCACCGATGCGAGCGCAAGAAACAGAATCTGCGACAAGACTTCCGGCCTTGGATGGTCAAGTCGCCCTCACGCTGATTTCGCGCTGGCCCACCGTCTCGTCTAGGGTATGTACTTCCTCGCGCACTCGACCTTACTCAGGCGCTGAATAGCGCACTTCAACTGCTCCCTCACAAATCCGTCCGCAACATGTCCGCAGCCCAGTCAGACAGCGACCTCACCGACGAGAAAATCGGCTCTCCACATTGTCGGCAAGACTGTCCGCTCGCCGCCCTGCAGTGGCTCCCGGCGGTTTTTTTGGCGCGCAGGGAACGGGGGCGTCACGCTTGGGCGGGCGTTCGGTGCGGGCGGCCGCGCTAGGTGGCGGCGCTGCTCGGAGCGCCTTCAATCAACAGCGCCAGCTCCACCCGCCCGGCCTGGACCTCGATCTCTGCAGTGGCCGCCGGCAGCCCGTCCACCGTCGCCTGCACGGTATAGCGGCCCGGGCCCGGCAGGTAACGATGAAAGCGGCCATCGCGCGGCCTGGAGGTCCAGCGCTCGCCTTCCTGCAGCTGCTGCTCGACAAGGACGATCTCGGCCTCCACCGGCTCCCCCTTCTCGTTGCGGACCTGACCGGACACGCTGGGGCCATCGACAAAGCGGTCGAGCAGCAGCATCCAGGTGTTGCGCACGACGCTCACGATGGCCTGGCGCTCCTGCGCCGTGGCGGCGCCGTGGCGGGCGCTCTCGACGATGAGGGCCAGGGTTCCGAGCTCGTGGCGGAGCCAGTCCTGATCGGTTCCGTCCACCGGATACAGGCTGCGCTTGAGCGCGAAGTCGCGGTCCTGCGGGTGGTGCGGCAGCTGGCCGACGATCCACTGCGCGACCTGCCAGGCCTCGTTGGGCTCGGGATTCTTGCAGCCGTCGATGGTATAGGGCGCCAGCAAGGCGACCGAGCCGGTGTGGTAGGAGACTGATCCCACGGGCCGCTCGCGCTGGCTCAGCGCCATCATGGCCTGGGTCTCGGGCTCCGAGCCGGGCGCCGGACCGCGGAAGTAGACGCTCTTTGGATCGGGCGAGCTCCCCTTGTCTCCGAGCGCGCCCCAGCGGTAGGGATAGTTGCGGTTCAGGTCGACGCCATCGCCGGCGTCGATGCGGCCGTTGTGGTTGTTGTCGCGGGCGTTTTTGCGATCGCCGCGCTCCAGATCATGCAGCACGGAGTAGACCCCATCGGGGTTGACCTCGGGCACGCACCAGAGCACAAGCTCCTGGCGCCAGCGCTGCGCGCGCTCGGCAAGCTGCGGCTCGGCCTCGCCGAGCAGCACGTCGATGGCGTCGAGCACGATATCGACCGACAGCAGCTCGCCGCCGTGGTGGGCGCCGTTGAGCAGGAACGCCGGCCGCGGATCGCCATCCTGCAAGGCCTCGGCAATCACCAGCGCGTAGAGCGGCCGCCCTTCGTGACTTCGGCCGAGCTCGATGAGCTGGGTCTGCTCGGGGTGACTCTGATTCAGCTCCTGCAGCCGCTGCGCGACTACTTCCGGACTACGGCGCGATGCAGTGGCCATCATGACCCATTATCGCATCGCAGCCGCGCGCCCGGCAAGCGCGTCGCCGCGGCCGGGCGCCAGCGAGGGGCGGGCGGATTTTTCCGCGACCTCCGCCGCTCCGCCGCGTCCTTTAGGCGAAGCGAGGCGGAAGCACATGACGACCCTACCAAGCGGTCCCCGGGGAGCCCTGCGCATCAACTGGCAGCTGATCCGTGATCCGATCGGCAGCGCCCTGCGCTGGCGAAGCCAGTATGGCGACCCGATGACGCTGCCCGAGATGGGCGGCAAGCCGTTTCTGCTCACCGGGCGCCCCGATGGGCTGCGAGCCCTCTTTAGCGCAGCGCCCGATTCCTTCGAGTCGTTTGGCGCCGACATGCTCGGCCTCATCGTCGGCGACTCGTCCGTCCTGGTGCTCTCCGGGGCGGCGCACGCGGCGATGCGCAAGCTGCTCATGCCGCCGTTTCACGGCCAGCGCATGCGCGTCTATGGGCAGCAGATTCGCGATCTTACGCGAAAGCTGACGCGCGAGTTTAAGCCAGGCACGCGCTTTGTCGCCCAAGAGCTCATGCATGCGATCTCGCTGCAGACGATCATCGAGCTCGTCTTCGGAGTCAGCAGCAGCGAGCAGGCGGCCCGCGCCGAGCGGCTGGTCGGCGACTTTCGCCGCGCCTTCACAAACCCGCTGCTCCTGCTGCCGATCCTCATTCCCTGGCTGCGCTGCGAGCGCGGGGGAATCGGCCCGTGGGCCCGCCTGCGACGAGCGATAGCTGCACTTCACGACCTGTTTCGCGACGAGATCGGCCGCCGCCAGCAGGACCTTGGCGAGCGCACCGACATCCTCAGCCTGCTCTTGGCGGCGCGCCACGAGGACGGCACGGCCCTTGGCGAGCCGCAGATCTTCGATCAGCTGCTGACGCTGCTGCTCGCCGGGCACAGCACGACCGGAGATGCGCTGGCCTGGGCGCTGTACTTCCTGGCTCGCGAGCCGCAGGCGCTCGGTCGGCTGCGCGCCGAGCTTGCAGCGCTGGGACCGGACGCTGAGCCGGATGCGCTGAGCCGCGCTCCCTTTCTCGAAGCGGTCTGTAACGAGACCCTGCGCCTGCGTCCCGCCGTGCCGACCGTGGCGCGCCGGCTGCGCGCGCCAGGGCACTTCCTCGGCCATGACCTGCCGGCCGGGAGCGGCGTCGGCGGCAGCATCCTGTGGGCTCACAATAACCCCGAGGTCTTTCCCGAGCCCGAGCGCTTCCTGCCCGAGCGCTTCCTCGGCCGCACCTACGCCCCCTACGAGTTTGTCCCCTTCGGTGGCGGGCAGCGCCGCTGCATCGGCGCCGCCTTTGCCCTCTACGAGATGAAGCTCGTCCTTTCGACCCTTCTGCAGCGCACCGGCTTCGAGCTTGTCGACCCCAAGCCCGTCCGGGTGATCCAGACCACGACCCTTTCTCCCAGGAGCCCGATCCGCCTGCGCTGCCTGCCCGCCCCGCCCTGATGGTGATGGGTCCAAGCGGCGCTCCAGCCGCGCTGCCGCGCCGCCCGCTCTCGTAAGCTCCCCCGCGCCGCGGGCGAGGGCACCTCCTGCTGGCGGCTACTGGAAGATGCGGTTGAAGAAGCTCTTCATCTTTTCCAGCAGCTGGTTGCCGAGCACCTTCTGCTCGGACTCGTTTTCGTCCTGCGCCAGCTCGGCAAAGCGGTTTGACTGCCGCAGCCGCCGCGCCGCCGCCGCTTCGCAGAGCGCGACGGCGAGCGCCGGGCGGGCGGTGAGCAGGGCGCCAATCTGATCCTTGGTCACCTCGTAGATGACCGTCTCGCACACCGCGGTGACCGTCGCCGAGCGCTGCTCGCCGGTGAGCAGCGACATCTCGCCGAAGAACGCTCCCGGTCCCATCTGCCCCACCTTGACCGGCTCTTGCTTGCCCTCCGCGGTGACGATCACATCGAGCAGGCCCTCCACCAGGACAAACAGCGAGGACCCCGGCTCGCCCTGGCGGACCACGGTGCCGCCGGCGTGCACCACCTTGACCGTCGTACCCTGGCCAAGCCGCAGCAGCTCTTCGGCATCGAGCCCCTTGAACAGCTCGACGCGCGAGAGCAGCTCGCTGCGATGCTGCTCGTTCTTGCTATCCAGCTCGCGCACCGGCTGCGAGGCGATAAACAGGTCCTGCTTGCTCATCGCCAGACTCAGCCCGGCGCGGTTGAGGTGATCGAGCACCTGCTTGGTGACCGAGTGGCGCGCGTTGGCCGGGCTGCAGCGCAGCGGATCGACCCAGAAGCGGAGGCTGTAGAAGGCGACCGCCATCTCCACCTTGGAGAGGCGCGCCTCGGGCGCCGGGGCGGCGAGGATCCCCGGCTCGGACAGGGCGGACAGCAGCGAGGCGTTGAGGATGCGCAGCACCCGATCGGTCGAGACGCTGGCGTCAAACGCGAAGCTCACCTCGAAGGCCGACTCGGCGCGCGGGCGCGAGCGGTTGGTGATGATGGACACCCCCATCTCGCCGTTGGGAATGACGATGAGCGCGCCATCGGTGGAGTGCAGCCGGGTCGCGCGCCAGTTGATCTCGACGACCCGGCCGGTATAGCTGCCGGCGCCGCGCTGCACCGTGATGAAGTCGCCGTCGACAAAGGGCCGCTCCAGGTTCAGGGCGATGCCGGTGAAGGCGTCCGACAAAAGGGGCCGCAGGCCGAAGCCGACGACGATCCCGATCGCGCCGGAGGCGGTAATAAGGCCGGTGACCGACTTGTGAAAGACGCTGCCGACGATGCCGACCAGGCTCGCGGCGTACACGAGCAGGAAGATGATCTGGACCATCAGCCGCGGCATGGGCGTGCTGCCCTTGCGGATGACGCCCGGCGCCAGGACAAAGTGCTGGAGCACGCCGTTTAGAAACCACGCCCCGGTGATCCAGGTGCAGATTCCCACCGCCGCCGGCAGCAGCTCGTCGTACATCCAGAACCCGGCGCCGGAGCGCTGGCGCAGGGCATCCAGTCCGAACAGCAAGCTCGCAAGGCACAGCAGAAACGAAACGCCCGACGGAAAAATGCGTTTGATCCGAGAGGGCATCGGCCTAATCCAGATAAGAGTGCAGTTCGGCCAGGTTGAGCACCGGCTCCCCCGCCGACACTGCCAGTAGCTTAATTTAGGGCGAACCGCCTTTTTAGAACAGCCTATTATTTCGCGATTCGCTCGCCGCCAGTTTCCCTTCCAAGTGAGTCACCAAGCAATGCGCCACCGCCGCCAGCTCCTTGCCCTCGCCGCCACCGCCGCTGTCACCTTGCCGGCGCTGGCGGCGCTGCTTCTTTACCTTCGCCATCCCAAGCGGTCGGTGCTCGGGGTGCTCGCGCGCGAGGCGGGACCCGAGGTGTTCAAGTTCAGCGATATTCCCAAGGGCCGGGCGCTCAGCGCCGCCGAGGTGGACGGCTACGCGCGCCGCCTGCTGGCGGAGATGACCCTCAGCGAGAAGGTGCTGCAGATGTCGGGCGACAGCGCGCTGTGGGACCTAATCAAGCTCGTCACGGTAGAGTGGGGCAAGTACAACGACGCGCCGGTGACCGCGGGCGCGCAGAAGCGGCTGGCGATCCCGGCGCTCGGCTTCGCCGACGGCCCGCGCGGGGTGGTCCTGCACCACTCGACCTGCTTTCCGAGCGCGATGGCGCGCGGCGCGAGCTGGGATCGGGCGCTGCAGCGCGCGGTCGGCGAGGTGATCGGCAAGGAGATCCGCGCCCAGGGCGGCACGCTGTGGGGCGGGGTGTGCGTGAACCTGCTGCGCCATCCGGCCTGGGGCCGCGCCCAGGAGACGCTCGGCGAAGATCCCTACCTGCTTGGCGAGCTGGCGGTGCCGGCGGTCCTGGGAGCGCAGGCGCACAACGTGATGGGCTGCGCCAAGCACTTCGCCCTCAACTCGATCGACCAGACGCGCATGCAGGTCGACGTGCGGGTGGACGAGCGGACGCTGCGCGAGGTGTACCTGCCGCACTTCAAGCGGCTGGCCGATGCCGGCGTCGCTTCTTTCATGAGCTCCTACAACCGGGTAAATGGCGACTACGCCGCCGAGAATCGCCACCTGCTGCGCGAGATCTTGAAGGGCGAGTGGGCCTACCCCGGCTTTGTGATGTCCGACTTTTTCTACGGAGTGCACGATGGCGTCAAGGCGGCGCACGCCGGGCTGGATCTGGAGATGCCGTGGACGGTGGCCTACGGCCACAAGCTGGAGCAGGCGGTCGCGCAGCATGAGGTGCCGCAGGCGCTGGTGGATGATGCGGTGCTGCGCATCCTGCGCCGCAAGATCGACTACGCGAGCCGACCCGAGCCGCAGGCCTACCCGCCCTCGCTGGTGCGCGCTCCGGCCCATGTGGCGCTGACGCGCGAGGTGGCGGAAAAGAGCATCGTCCTTCTGGAGAACCGCGGCGAGGTCCTGCCGCTCGATCGCGCAGCGCTGCGGACGCTGGCCGTGGTGGGGCGGCTGGCCGCCGAGCCGAACCTGGGCGATCACGGCAGCAGTCGCGTCTACCCGCCGGCCGGCAGCGTGGTCACCATCGTCGATGGCCTGCGCCAGGCGCTCGGCGCCGCGCGCGTTGTATACGAGCCGGGCGCCGACCTCGGGCGCGCCCGCCGGGCGGCGAGCGCCGCAGACGCGGTGGTGGTCGTCGCCGGCTACGATCACGAGGATGAAGGCGAGTACATTCCCGAGAAGCCCAAAAAGACCGAGCGCGGCGGCGACCGCCGCGAGCTTACCCTCAGGGCCGCCGAGCGCGCGCTCATCGCCGCCGTCGCCGCGGAGAACCCGCGCACCATCGTGGTGCTAGTCGGCGGCGCGGCCATCCTGGTCGAAGACTTTCGCGAGCTCACGCCCGCCATCCTCCACGCCTTCTACCCCGGGGAGCAGGGCGGGGCGGCCATCGCCCGCATCCTCCTTGGCGAGGTAAACCCCAGCGGCCGCCTGCCGTTCACGGTGCCCCGGACGGCCAGCCAGCTGCCGCCATTTGACAACCGGTCGCTGCAAGTGACGTACGGCTACTACCACGGCTACACGCTGGTCGATAAGCAGGGGACCGAGCCGCGCGCCTCGGTCGCCGTCACCAACACCGGCCGCCGCGCCGGGGAAGCGGTGGTGCAGCTGTACGTCGGCTTTCCCGGGGCGACCGTGGACCGCCCGGTCAAGCTGCTGCGCGGCTTTGACAAGCTCGCCCTGGCCGCGGGCCAGACCCGGCGCGTCACCTTCTCGCTGCCAGTTAAAGACCTGGCCTACTACGACGTCGCCACCGCGGCCTGGGTGGTCGAGCGCGGGCTGCACTCGGTGCTGATCGGGCCCTCCTCACGACCGGCGGAGCTCTTGCAGGCGCAGCTGCGCGTGACGGACCAGCGCTGAGCGAACGCTGACTAGATGCAGACGTACTCGCTGTTGCCAAAGGTGCTCTGGCACTCGGTGTCGCTGTTGCAGCCCTTGTAGGTGCAGAACCCGTCGATGCAGTCGTAGTTGTCGATATCGAAGGCGGCCGAGCCGAGGTTGCAGTCCTTGACGCTGGCGCAGCCCTTGCCGCAGGTCGGCAGCCCGGCGACTGGGTGACAGACATACGTGCTGTTGGCGTAGCTGGTCTTGCACTCGGCGTCGTTGTTGCAGCCCTTGTAGGCGCAGAAGCCGGCGGTGCAGCTGTAGTTGTCGGCGTCGAAGGCGGCCGAGCCGAGGTTACAGTCGCTGACGCTGGTGCAGCCCTTCACGCAGGTCGGCAGCCCGGCGACCGGGCGGCAGATATAGGAGGGGTTGGAGAAGCTGCTCTGACACTCGGTGTCGGTGTTGCAGCCCTTGTAGACGCAGAGCGAAGCGGTGCAGCTGTAGTTGTCGGCATCGAAGGCGGCGGTGCCCTGGCTGCAGTCGCCGGCGCCGATGCAGCTCCGGGTGCAGCTTTTGATCATCGGTCCGCTGGCCAGGTCGGCGCCGGCATCGCCGACCCCGCGACTGAGATCCGCGGGACCGCTCATTGCCTGGTCCCCTGACGTCGCGCCGTCAGCGGCCTGGCTGCCGTCGCCGTTGCCGTTGCCGCTGCTGTGACAGTGGGCGGTCTGGAGCAGGACTGCCAGCGCCAGGAGGGCGAGACGAAGCCGCATGGGAACTCCTTGACCAGTCAATGGGCCGCAGCTGAGCATTCCCCGCAGCGCGCGTCAACTAAACCGCACGCCGGACGACGCGCGCAGCCGGGCAGAGCCCATCCCCTGGGCAGAAGCCGCCTACTGCACCACCACCTCGCCCCAGAAGCCGATGTAGTGGTCGACCTGCTTCATCGAGGCGCGCGGCGCTTCATACGACCACGCGGCGCGCTCGCTGCGGCTGGCCGCTTGCTCGACGTCGTAGAAGCGGACCCCGTTTGGACAGGCGAGATCGCTCTTGGTCTTGTCAGCCGGCCGCAGCAGGTCCATGCGCACCGACTCGCGGGGGAAGTAATGGTAGCCGCCGACTTCGATTGTCTGATCGCTGTCTGCGATCACCTGGCCCTGCCATAGCGCCTTCATGGGAAGCTCCTATTGTCCAACTGGTGCCGGCAAGTGTAGCACCCGCCAGCCAGCGCGCCCGCCGCCCGCCTACAGCGCCGGCAGCAGCGTCATCCCGTCCGGGAACAGGCCCACCTCGACGAACCCGCGCGTGGTCCAGGCCTCCAGATCGAGCATCACCACCGTGCCTTTGCGGCTTATATGATCCCCTTCGCATACCACCGCCGCGGTCTTTGGCGACAGCACGCGCAGCGCGTGCGCGGCCAGGCACGCCTGCTTGGGCAGGGCGAGCTCGCGCAGCGCGAGCGTCTTTGTGTGGATGGCGGTCACCTGGTCATCGCCCTGGTGCGGCACGTAGAGCCACTGTCCGTCGGGGCTGAAGTCCGAGAACATCGCCACGCCGCCGACCTTGATGACCCGGCGCGGATCGGGCTGCAGGGTCACCGGGTCAAAGACCCGCACGTCGCCCGACTTGTTGTCCGAGACCCAGACAAGCCCCGCGGCATCGACCGCGAGGGCGTAGGGCGCGTAGGCCGGGTTGCCGACCTGACCCGGCTGCGGCCCGACGGGCACGCGCGCCGTGACCTGGGGCTTGCGCGGCTCTCTGACATCGAGCACTGCCAGCTCGTCGGACAGCGAGCAGGTCACATACAGGCGCTGGCCGTCGGGCGACAGGCCCATGCCGTGCGCGGTCGGGCACACCGGCGTCATGGACAGGAGCTCCAGGCTCGCCGCATCGATGATCGCCACGTTGCTGTAGCCCTGCGCGATGGGCAGTCCGCGGGTCAGGGTGTCGCCAAGGCGCGCCAGGTCGTAGTGGCTGACGAAGATCAGCTTGTCGTCGGCCGAGCGGATGACATCACCGGGGCTGCGATCGACCAGCACCTGCCCAAGCGGGCGGCCGGTGCGGGCATCGAGCTTGACCAGGTAGCCGGGCACGGTGCCGGTGCCGTGCGCCCCGTGCGGTCCGCTGCCGCCGTTGGTCACGTAGTTGGAGAGGTTGAAGAAGATGAACCGCCCGTCCGAGCTGCTGGTGAGGTGGTGCGGCCCCTCGATCTCGACCGGGCTGTTGCCGACCGCCGCCGAGCCGAGCAGCTGCGGCCGATCGGGCGCGTCCTCGGACACAAAGCCCAGGGTGTCATCGCCGTTGCAGCTGAGGGCGAGCCGCTGCTGGCTGGTGTAGCTCGGCAGCGCGGGGTCGCCCCAGGACAGTCCGGCGGGGTAGCTCACCTCGCGCTCGCAGCCAAAGAGTCCGCTCGCGCCAAGGAGCAGCCCAAGCCCAAGGAGCCGCCCGGCGAGCCCGCCCTGGAGCCTGTTGCCCGCCGACCGGGCCACGGATTGGAAGCCTCGCATGGTCTCTCCTGCCTTCGTCGATTCTGTGGTGAAGTTAGCACGGCCGGCGCGACCCGGGAGCCAAAGCCGGCAACCGCCGCCCTGTCCAGCGCTTGCCGGCGGCACCGCTGCCAGGTCCAGCGCGCCGCAAGCTCGGGGCCGCCGCTGCGCCGGGCACCAGCTGGTGGCGACCCGCAACCAGTCGATAGGTCCGGCGCTGCCGCTTGTCAGAGCGGTCCAGGCTGTGCCTACACTGCCGCATGCAGCCCATGGCACCGCCCCCACAAGGTACTCGCGCCGCCGCCCAAGGCCGCATCGCAGCGACGGTGGGTCTGCTCATTACGCTGCTTGCGGGGTGCGGGCCGCAGCCGGCCGAGGAGCGCGGCCAGGCGCTGGCGGCCGATCCGCGGCTGTCGCCGAGCCCTTCGAACGTCTTTGCCTGCACGACCTGTCACGCCGTGACGGCCGAGCCAGGGTCGCGGCTCTACCCCGGGCATCCGCTGCCGGGGGCGCTGTCCCGCCCGAGCTTCTGGGGCGGCGAGCTGCACTACGTCCTGGATGCAGTGAACCAGTGCTTCGTCGATTTCATGCGCGGCACGGCGTTTGCGGCCGATGACCCCAGCGGTCGCGCGCTGCTCGCCTACCTGCGCACCCTGACTCCCACCACCGGCGCGCCGGACCCGGCGCGGCCGTGCACGGTGGTGCGCAACATCGACTCCACCTACCTGGCGCAGCTGCCCGCTGGCGTCCCCGCGCGCGGCGGCGATACCTACCAGCGCGCTTGCGGCTACTGCCACGGCGCCGCCCACACCGGGGAGGGCCGCCTGGGGCCGCAGGTGTCGCGCATTCCCGAGGACACCATCGCCTCGTTCAGCGCCGCGCAGGCAAAGGCGGTGATCATCGAAAAGGCGCGCCATGGCCGCTACTTCGGCATCTCGGGAGCCATGCCGTTTTACTGCACCGAGGTGCTGAGCGATGGCGACCTGTCCGACCTGGTCGCCTACCTGCTGCAGTAGCCGGCCCGGCGCCCGTGGTGGCGCCGTCCGCAGCGACCGCCGCGAGCGTCGTCGGACAGCGCCGCCCGGCGGAACCGGTGGGCCGCCGGCTCCGGCGCTCGCGACCTTGTCGGCAACAATGCCGCTGCGGGCGCAGAGGGAGCGTCAGGGGTTCCGCAGGCGCAGCGGCGTCCGAGCGGACTAGGCGCCGGCGCCGCGGGAGGTAGCAGGCGGGACCGCCCGCGCCGCGCGCCACCACAGCCAGAGCGACAGCGCCCACGACGCCACCATGTAGTAGATCGGGAACAGCATGGACAGGCGAGCCAGCGAGCGCGCGGTATCGCTGGCGAAACAGCCGGGGGAAGGCGGCGCCGCCGCCCACGTTCCCAGCGCGCCGAGCGTAAGGATCCCCCACAGCACCGCCAGCACGCAGGTCAGCCGGTTCAGGCGCCCCGGCTGCGTCGGGTAGAAGTAGCGGCTGGGCACAAACGTCAGCAACGAGGCCAGCAGGATCACGCCCAGGGCGAGCTCCGGCGTCACCGGGTGCAGCGCGCACAGGTAGAACGCCACCACATTCCAGTACGAGGGGAAGCCGAGGAAGTAGCCATCGGTGGTCTTGATCGAAGACTGACAGAAGCCGTAAGCGCTGGCGAGGAGCGGACAGAGCAGCCAGGTGGTAAAGCCGTGCGGAATGTCCAGCCGGTACAGCAGCAGCAGCGGCAGCACCGCGTAGGTCAGAAAGTCGGTCAGATCATCCAGGCGCCGCCCGTCGAAGCCGGGCACCACCTCGCGGACGCGCGCCCGCCGCGCCAGCACCCCATCGGTCGAGTCGATCACCGTAGCGACCAGCATGAGCAAAAAGATATCGCGCAGCACCTCGGCGCCGCCGCGCAGGGTGAGCACGGCGATGCCGGCGGCGGCAACCAGACCAAGCGCCGTGTACAGGTGGACCAGCCAGCCAAGGAGCTGCTGCAAGGCAGTGGCTCGCCGGACCGGCGGCTCGGGTGCGCCCGGGCCGGGCGTGGACTCGATGTCTGGGCGCAGGGCAGTGGCCATGGCGATTTCCTCTCCGGTCGGGAGGATCGCACTATTTGCTGCCCGCCAGACATCTTTTTGCCGGCAGCCGCCGCGGCGCAGGCCGCCCGGTGATTCCGCCCCTTTTCCCCCCTTCGCCATGGAGCCAGCCTGCGCGTCCTAATCGGGTCACCGTTTCATGGCGTTCTGATATGGTAGGCAAAAAATGTGCGCTGCGTCCCTCCCGGCTCTTGCGGACCTGCTTGCGCGGGCGCCGACCGCGCCGCCGCGGCTCGTCGCACGCAACTCCGATGCGGCAGAAGCTGCCGGCAGGTCCTTGCCCGCGCCGTCGCCCGCCCCGCTTTCCCGCTGGCGCGCGGGGCTGCCGCCGGGGCCCCGCGCCGCCGGCCCGGAGACCTAACGTGGCTGAGTCCGCGGCCGTACAAGCCGTGCTCTTTGATCTGGACGGGACGCTGGTCGACAGTGAAGAGCTGACCGATCGCGCGATCGCGGAGGAGCTGCAGGCCCGCGGCACTCCCGCCGCGGCGCTGCCGCCGCAGGACACGCGCGGGCGCACCTGGGCCGACATCGCGCACGCCCTACGCCGACGGTATCCAGCGGCCGGGGAGCCGGGCGAGCTTGCGACCTGCCTGGAGCAGCGCTGGATCGGCTATGCAGATCTCGGCATCACGCCCATCCCCGGCGCCGTCGCCGCGCTGGCCGAGGCGAGCCGTGTGCTGCCGCTGGCCGTGGTGTCGAGCAGCCCGCGCCCGGTGATCGACTCGTTCCTCACCCGGCTGGACGCCGGGCGCTACGTCCTCCCAGCGGCCCGCATCGGCGCCGGTGAGGCGGCGCGGCCCAAGCCAGCTCCCGATGGCTTTCTGCTGGCCGCGGCGCGCCTTGGCGTCAGCCCGGCGGCCTGCGTGGTGTTCGAAGACAGCGTGGCCGGGCTGCAGGCGGCGCGGGCGGCAGGCATGGCCGCGGTCGCGGTGCTGCATGCCTGCGCCCAGCCAGAGACCTGCAGCGAGCTCGCCTGGCGCAGCATCAAGGACTATCGCCAGCTGCCGCCGGGCTTCTGGGCCCGCCTTGTGACCGACGGCAAAAGAGCCCTCCGCGCGCCATGGTGAGCCGCCCCGCCCGGCCCGCCGCGTCCAGCGCGTTCGCGGCGGCGCGCCTGCGCCTGTTTACCGCCACCTGGCTCTCATACGCCGGCTTCTACTTTTGTCGCAAGGTGTTCGGCGTCGTCAAGGGCCCGCTCAAGGCGGCGCTGCAGCTAGACGATCTGGGCGTCTCGCACCTTTTTACCGCCTACCTGGCGAGCTACATGCTGGGCCAGTTCGCTACCGCCTGGCTCGGGCGGCGCGTCCACAGCCGGACGCTGCTGCTGGCGGGCATGAGTCTGTCCTGCGCCGCCAACTTCGCGCTGGGGACGATTCTCGGGCTGGGGGCGCGCGGCTACCTGCTGGCCCTGCTGGCGATGGTGATCCAGGGGGCGGCCCAGGCCACCGGCTGGTCGGCCAACGTCGCGCTGCTCACCAACTGGACGCAGCGCGCCGAGCGCGGCCGGGTCATGGCCATCTGGGGCACCTGCTACCAGATCGGCGCGGTCGCCGCCAAGTGGTTCGCCGCCTTCATGTTCGGCTGGCTCGGCCTGGCCTGGCCGTTCTGGGGCTCGGCGGCGCTGCTCGGCGCCGTCATCCTGCTCTTTCTGCGCTGGGGTCGCGAGGCGCCCGAGTCGCTGGGCCTGCTGCCTCCCGACCCCGGCACGCCGGCGATCGCCGACGAGGGCGGCGGCGCTGACGGCGGTCCGGTGAGCGGGCGGGCGCTGCGGATCATCATCACGATGGGACTTATCTACTTCAGCTTCAAGTTCCTCCGCTACGCGCTCGACAGCTGGTGCGCGCTGGTCCTGGCCGACCACTTTGGCCTCAGCACCACCCGCGCCGGCTACCTGTCGGCGGTCTTTGATCTGTTCGGCTTCCTCGGGGTCATGGTCGGCGGCTGGTCCTCGGATCGCATCCGCGGTGGGCTGCGCACGCCGGTCATCTTCGCCATGACGGGCGGCCTGTGGCTGGCGACCGTGCTCCTTTACCTGCTCGGCCTGTCATCGGTGGGCTGGTTTGTCGTCCTGCTCGGGCTCATCGGCTTTTTCGCCCTCGGTCCGGACTCGCTCCTCTCGGGGGCCGGGGCCATGGACGTCGGTCCCCGGCGGCAGGCCATCGTCGCCGCGGCGATCATAAATGGCCTCGGCTCGGTGGGCCCGCTGGTGGAGGAGCCGGTCATCGGCTGGCTGCTCACCCACGCCGGCCTGGACTCCGTACTCCTGTTGCTGCTGGGAGTGGCCACGCTGGCGGTGGTGAGCACGGGTCTGTTCTGGCAGGTGGCGCGCCGCCGCCGCATCGGCATCTGAGCGGACACCGCCCGCTGGCGCGGCTCTGCCACCGTGCGGCCGAGCCGGCCCGGTGCGAAAGTGCAGCCGCCGCGCTCGCGCATCGACTAGGCGCGGTCCCCCGCTGCAAAACTGCGCCGCGCATCCGCAGGGCGGATGTAGCATCGATGGGGTGATGGAACCCACGAAGACCCGACTGCTCGCGCCTCCGTTTATCGCCTCGCTCGTGATGCACGCTGCAGCGGTGCCGTTCGCAGCGGCGCTTGGCGAGGCCTCCTGTCCGCTGCTTGAGGCGACTGGCTTTGGCGGCGTCGGCTTCGCCATGCTGATCACCCAGGTGCTGGCCTGCGCGGTGTACTGGGCCGGGCAGAAGCAGTGGACCCGCCTGTGGGCAGTGGCGGCGGCGGGACGCAGCCTGAGCGAGCCGGAGGTCGTCGCGCTGTTCCAGGGCACGCTCGGCGGCGTGTTCGTTCATGTGGGCGGATTTCTCGCCGCGACGCTGGTCGGCGCCCTGACGCTGCATACGATGTATGGCCACGATGTCTTCAACCTGCGGTTCTGGTACTCCTCCATGCTGGTGGCGGGATTTGTGGTGGTGCTGCACGCCGCGCTGCTGGAGTGGCTGCTCGCCCGGGATGTCGCGCGCGCCGGCAGTCGCATGTGGCGCTATCGGGCACCGGCGGCGGTGCTGTCGCTCAACTCGGTGGTGCTGTTCGCGGTGGCGACGCTCCCGGTGGGGGTCACCGCGGCCCTTGTGTATCGCCGCGTCGTGCTGGATGGGCGAGTGCTCACCCAGAGCGACCTGCTCAAGTGGCTGCTCGCGCTGGGTGCGATCTGCACCGCCTGGTCGGTGGCGGTCGTCGCCCTGCTCGGCAGCGTGCAGCGGCGCGCTGCCAACGGGCGCTGGCGCTCATCCGCGAGCTCGGACGCCCGGTCATCGCGCGGCGCGCCAACCTGACGATGGGCGGCGCCTGGGGCGAGACGGTCTCGGCGCTCAACGTCGCCGCCGACTCCCTGGAAGAGCGGGCGCGCCTGGAGCACGCGGTGCGCACCTACGTCGGCGACGAGCTGGCCGACGCGACGCAGAAGGGCGACGTCACCGGCGCGCGGCCCGAGCGCTGTCGCATGACCGTGCTGTTCGCCGACATTCGCGGCTTCACCAGCCGCAGCGCGACGATCCCGCCCGAGGACGTGGTGGCGATGCTCGATGTCTACTTCGAGCGCGCGGTGGCGGTGGTCGAGAAGCACGCCGGGCACGTCGACAAGTTCCTCGGCGATGGCCTGATGGCGTGGTTTGTCGAGACGGCCGGCACCACCGATCTCGGCGCCGCGCGCGGCGTCGCGGCGGCGCAGGAGCTGCTGCGCAGCGTCGCGGCGCTCAACGCCGAGTTCGCGACGCGCGGCATCGCCCCGATCCAAATAGGCGTCGGCCTGCACGCCGGGGAGGTCGTTCGCGGCAATCTGGGGGCCGGCCACCGCAAGCAGTGGACGGTGATCGGCGACACGGTAAACCTGGCCTCGCGCATGGAGTCGATGACCAAGGCGCTCGAGCGCGACATCCTGTTTACGGCGCCGGTCGCGGCGCAGCTGCCGGCGGGGCAGGCGGAGCCGCTCGGCGACCATGAGGTTCGCGGCCAGCCGCGGCCGATCGCCTGCTTCTCGGTGCGCGCCGCCTAGCCCGGCAGGGACTGGCAGGGACTGGCAGAAACCGCCAGCGCTGCGCGGGCCCGCCACCGGGCAAGGCTTCCTCCGCTGCGTGGGGTCAGGTATGATCACAGCGCACTGCTGGTTCGGGGGGGCCGTCCAGCGAAGGAGGTTCGGGTGGTCTGGAAAGATCTGCTCGCGGTGCTGCCCGGCACGGCGGCTGAGACGGCGGAGTCCGCGGCGGGGCGGGTGAGCGCCAAGCTGGACGAGCTGCTCGCCGCGGTCGAGGCGGTGGCGGTGAGCGAAGAGGCTCAGGCCCGGCAGGCCCTGCTCCGCCTGGAGTGGCGGGCCAGCGCGTTCTCCCTGGCCCCGCTGGACGCCTTTGTGCGGGTGGTGCCGCGCGCCTTCCAGGAGCGCGCCGAGGCGCTGCGCGAGCGGGTGCAAGCGACGCTGGAGCAGCTGGTGACGCTGGCGCGCGGCGGCCCGAGCGAGCTCGCCGCGGTGCGGCCGGCCCTGCTCAGCTTGCGGCGCGACCTCGACAGCCTGGCCGGACGCATCCAGAAGGAGGCGCGGCGGGCGCGCAGCCTGCGTGCCACGGTCCTGCTGGTGCCGAGCCTCCTTGGGGCGATGTCGGCGGCCTACCTGCGCTCCGACCGCGGCCTGCGCCTTGTCCGCATCGAGGCCAGCGCCCCCGCAGCGGCCTACGCCGCGGTGGAGAGCAGCGACGGCGTCCTCGCGCCCCGGCCCGAGTACCTGGACGAGTTCATGCGCGAGTTCTCCAAGTTCTACTTTGGCCACCCGAGCCAGTTCGAGTCCATCTACTACGATCGGGAAAAGGACAGCCGCATCGACCGGGACGGCAAACCGGACAAGGACAGTAAGCAGGATAAGGACGGCACCCGGGACAAGGAAGGCCGCGCCGATCGGGACAGCCGGTCGGACGCGGAGGGCAAGCCGGTCCGCCGGCGGACGGTCCAGCACAAGCTGAGCCTGCGCAACGCCTCGCACGGCGAGGTCAGCTACCTGTCCTCCGTAGAGGCAGTGGTCGAGGCGACCGGACCAGCGGCGTTCCCGTGGTCGCGGCTCACCGTCACGCCGCAGGTGGCGGTGCAGCAGGAGGAGCCGGCCCGCCACCGCAGCCTGCTCGTCAAGAGCGATGGCATAGGGCCGGCGCTGGAGCTGTCCTTTTCGCTCACCGCCAAGAGCGGCCTCGAGGTGGTCCGGGCGACGCTGCCGCTGTTGCACCGCGGGACGGCGCCGCTGCTCGCGGCGACCGCCCCCGGCATCGCTGCCCAGCCGCTGCAGGACGGCGCGATTTCGCCGCCGCTCTACCTGCGCCTGGCTCGCCCACCGGCGGGTCCGGCGCCGCACGTCCTGGAAGTGAAGGCCGACTCCGGCTCCGGCGAGTGCGAGCCGCGACCCGCCGACTATGGGTTTTATGAGGAGATCAGCACGGTCGAGCGACTGCGTCAGCTCACCGCGGCCGTGCACGCCGAGCCGTGGACGCTGGAGCTGCGCTATGCCTCGCTCAAGGGCGAGCCGGCAGTCGTGCGGCTCGACGGCGTCTTTGATGGCAGCGAGGTGTTCTATCGCTCGCTGCCGACGCTCCTCGCCTACGATCCGCGCTGCGCCCGCGGGGCGGAGCGCGGCGGCGGCGGCGTCGGAGCGATGCCGGACCTACTGGACAGTCCACTCGGTGATCTGGCGATGCTGTTTGTCCACGAGCGCGCGACCGCGCAGCCGCGGGGGATCGATCTGCTCAGCGCGCGGCTCGGTCTGGATCTGTTCAAGGTGCCAGCGGGCAGCCGGGTGGCGGCCGCCGATCCCCTCGACGGTTTCCTGAATCCGCAGGGAGTCCTCTCGGTGTATCTGACCATGAACATGCCGGCCAGCCTGCGCTACGCGGTCACCCTGCGCGTCAACGGTCAGCCCGCGGCCCGCTACAGCTTCGACGGCCTCGTTCCCGAGTTCCTGACTTTTGAGTCGGAGGGGCCGGCGCGGGCGATAGCTCGCCTGCGCAAGGTCTTTGGCGCCGCTCCCAAGCCCGGGTCCCAGGAAAAGAGCCATGCACCGCTTCCATCTCCACCATAAATCCAGCGAGCAGACCGCGGCCGAGCTGCGCCCGCGCAACGAGCTGGACGCCATGGTCGCCAACATCGAGCTGACCCTCATCAGCATCGTGCAGGGCGTCGCCCTGTACTTTCTCACCGACAGCGCCCGCGTCAGCATCGCCGAGTTCCGCTGGGCCTCCCTGCCCTACGTGCTGAGCGGCGCCGCTCTCATCCTCACCGTGTGGACGCGCTCACTTATCCACGCGCTGACGGTGATCCGCTGGCCGCTGGAGCTTGGACACAACTTCTTCTACATCATCGTGACGCTGTTCGAAGCGACTCTGTTTACCCAGCTGTCGACGCCAGCGCGCTGGTACCCGATGAGCGTCCTGTTGGGACTCCTTTTTTGGACCATGTTCGTCTACGAGCGGCGACTTTACCGGATGCGCCGGCACGACAGCGCCGGACCGCACGGCGCGGCGCTGCTGGAGGTGCTGGAGCGCGACCACGAGCTCAGCCTGCGCGTGCTCATCCCGCTGTCGGCCCTGTCGTGGGTCATCTACGCGGGCCTCTTGGCGCGCTACCCCGAGACGTTCCTCAATCACGGCTGGCACGTCGCGCTGGCATCGCTGCAGGCGCTGGGAATCCTTGGCTATCTGGCCCTGGTGTGGCGCTTTTACCGCGGCATCACGGCGAAGATCCTCGCCGCGCGGGCGGAGTGGGAAGCGGGAAGCAGGGGGTAAACACATGCCAGAAACCGCGGAAGAGCTAGCGCAGCTGCAAGCCGAGGTAAAGGAGCTCCGCGCCCAGGTCGCGGTGCTGGCCACGGCCCAAGAGATCTTCCGGGTGCTCTATGAGTACTCCTCGGACGCCCACCTCATCTTCGATCACCGCGGCATCCTCGACTGCAACCGCGCGGCGATTGCCATGCTGCACGGAAAGGACAAGTCGCAGGTGCTGGCGCTCCACCCCGCGGTGCTGTCGCCCGAGTACCAGCCCGACGGCCAGCGCTCGCTCGACAAGAGCGTCGAGATGGACCGCCTGGCGCGCGAGCGCGGCGTCCACCGCTTCGAGTGGACCCACCGCCGCCTCACCGGAGAGGAGTTCCCGGTCGAGGTCACCCTGACCCCGGTCGTGCTGCAGGAAGGTCCGGCGCTGCTCGTGGTCTGGCACGACCTAACCGAGATCAAGGCGCGCGAGGCCGCCCTGCGCGCGCACATCGAGACGATCGCCGCCCAGCAGGCCCGGATCCGGGCCCTGTCGATGCCGATCATCGAGGTGCTGCAGGGGGTGGTGATGGTGCCGGTGTTCGGTGAGCTCGACCCGCAGACTGCCAGCGAGATGACCGCCCAGGTGCTGACGGCGCTGACGGCGCGCCGCGCCTGGGCTATCATCCTGGACGTCACGGCGCTGTCGACCGCCGACCGCAGCACTCCTGCGCACCTTTTGCGCCTGCTCAGCGCCGCCCGCCTGCTCGGGGCCGAGGGGCTGCTGGTCGGGGTCAGCCCGAGCCTGGCCCGGACGCTGGTCGGCGCCGAGCAGGATCTGGCGTCGGTGCGCACCCTGCCTTCACTGCGCGAGGCCATCGAGCTGTGCCAGCAGCAGCGCCGCTAGAAGCCTGATTCAGCGCCGCCGCGAGGAGCCGCGAGCAGCGTGGCGCCGGCCCGCAGCGGCCGCGGAGCCGTGCGGACGGCCCCGGCCGGCTCAGTCCTCGGCCGGCGGCTCGCTGGGCCGCAGGACCACCGGCGGCCGCAGCGGCACCCGGCGCGAGGTGTAAAGCGACGCCGTGCGCACGTTCTCATCGATCTGCAGTGGCGCCCGCAGGGACGGAAACGCCCGCTGCTCGCAGTCCAGGTGCTCGCACAGCCTGCAGGTGATGCCCACGGGCGTCGCCGCCTCGAGGTTGTCCAGGTCGACGCCGTCGGAGTAGATAAGCTCGCGCGCGTGCTCGACCTGACAGCCGAGGCTGATCGCCTGGATCGGCTGCTGGGTGCGGTAGCCGCCGCTGTCCTTCTGGATCGTGCGCGCCACCGAGAAGTACGCCACCCCGTCGGGCATCCGCGCGACCTGGGTGCGCACCATGCCCGGGGTCATGAACGCGGTAAAGACATTCCATTTCGGACAGGCGCCGCTAAAGCGCGCGAAGCGGATTCCCGAGGCGGAGAAGCGTTTGGAGATGTTGCCCGCGATGTCGGTGCGGATCATGTGGAACGGCACCCCCTCGGCCCCCGGACGGCGCAGCGAGCTGAGACGGTGACACACCTGCTCGAAGCTGACGCGGAAGCGGCGGCCGATGACGTCGATGTCGTAGCGCTCCTGCTGCGCCGCCTGCAGGAACGGCTGGTAGGGCATCAGCACGGCGCCGGCAAAGTAGTTGGCCAGCGCCACCCGCAAAAGGGTCCGCGAGGCCTCGGTGCTGAGCAGCGGATCGGCGGCCAGGCGGTTGAGCACCGGCTCCATGGCGACCAGCGCCACCTGATGGGCGACCTGGAAGGTCCGGCTGCGCGTCGGCAACAGCTCGGATAAGGTGAGCAGGCGGCGCTGCGGATCATAGCGCCGCAGGGTGCCGCGCTCCTCGCCCCAGCGCAGCACGCGCACGGTGACGCCGTGCTCCTTGTTCAGGTACTGCAGGAGCCCGGAGTACAGGTCATCGGACTCCAGGCCCGCCCACTGCCACAGCTCCTCGGCGCCGGCCTCCAGGTCGGCGAAGTAGTTCATGTGGTGCTGCAGGAACTCGCTCACCTGCTCGGTGGGCAGCTGCAGGCGGTCGACTGCATCGGTGTCGGCGACCTCGGCGCCGTGCGAGATGCTCGCCGCCAGCTGCTCGCTCAGGGTGCGCGCCTGCTGGTAGGCGGCGTACAGGGTGACCACGGCTCGCGCGGTGGCCGGCTGGGTCACCGCCAGCTCGCGGATGTCGGGCGACTTGAGGTCGTGCGACTCGAACAGCATGTCGGCGAAGATCTCGTACAGATCGGAGATGAGCCGGGCATCTTCGTCGCTGGTAAAGTCGCGCAGGTCGACGTTGCACTGCTGCGCCAGCTTGACCAGCAGCGCCGCTGGCAGCGGCCGCCGGTTGGACTCGATGAGGTTGAGGTAGCTGGCCGACACGCCCAGGCGCCGCGCCAGCTCGACCTGACTCAGGTTCTCGCGGCGGCGCAGCGCCCGCACCTTCGCCCCGAAGTACGCGCCCTCGCTGCTCGGCTGTTCACCTTTGGCCATCCGCGCTCCTGCAATTTACAAACTTAACAGATTTACAGCATGCCCTTGACTTCAGTTGACAGCAAGTCCTGCGAAGGAGACCCGGCGGCATTGACCATTGTGACAAAGGCCGTAGGCTGTAAATCAATGTCGCGCTACGACGCCGTCCTCACTCCCCCCGCCCGCGAGTTTGTCACCATGCTCGTCCGGCGCTTCGCACCCCGGATCGCCGCCCTCTTGCAGGAGCGGCAGCGCCGCTGGCAGGCGCTGGACGCCGGCGAGGTCCTGGACTTTTTGCCCGCCACCGCCGCCGTGCGCGAGTCCGAGTGGACGGTGGCGCCGCTGCCCGCCGACCTGCTCGATCGGCGCGTCGAGATCACCGGCCCGGTGGACGCCAAGATGATCATCAACGCCCTCAACTCGGGGGCCCAGGTGTTCATGGCCGACTTCGAGGACTCGACGGCGCCGACCTGGGACAACCTGATGGGCGGGCAGCAGAACCTGATGGGGGCGGTCCGCCGCACCCTGAGCTACGTCGCCCCCGACACCGGCAAGCAGTACGCGCTGCGCGACAAGACCGCGGTGTTGCTGGTCCGCCCGCGCGGCCTGCACCTGCCCGAGCGCCACTTCCTGGTCGACGGCGCGCCGGCCCCCGGCAGCCTGGTCGACTTCGGCCTTTACTTCTTTCACAACGCGGCCGAGCTCGTGCGGCGCGGCACCGGCCCCTACTTCTATCTGCCCAAGCTGGAGAGCCACCTGGAGGCGCGGCTGTGGAATGACGTGTTCCTGGCGGCGCAGGAGGCCCTGGGAATTCCCGCCGGCACGATCAAGGCCACCTGCCTCATCGAGACGCTGCCGGCGGCGTTCGAGATGGACGAGATTCTCTACGAGCTGCGGCAGCACTCGGCGGGCCTGAACTGCGGGCGCTGGGACTACATCTTCAGCTTCATCAAGAAGCGGCGCCTGGACCGGCACGCGGTGCTGCCCGATCGCTCGCAGGTGACCATGGACAAGGGCTTCCTGCGCGCCTACGCGCAGCTGCTCATCAAGACCTGTCACCGCCGCGGCGTGCACGCCATGGGCGGCATGGCGGCGCAGATTCCGATCAAGGATAACCCCGAGAAGAACGCCGAGGCGCTGGCCCGCGTGCGCGCCGACAAGCTGCGCGAGGTCGGCGATGGCCACGACGGCACCTGGGTCGCCCACCCCGGGCTGGTGCCGATCGCCAGCGCGGTGTTCACTGAACACCTGACCGGCCCCAACCAGCTGCCCAAAAAGCGTGAGGACGTCCGCGTCACCCGCGATGATCTGCTCGCGGTGCCCGCCGGCACCATCACTGAGGCGGGCGTGCGCCACAACATCCGCGTCGGCGTGCAGTATGTGGACGCCTGGCTGCGCGGGGTCGGCTGCGTACCTCTTTACAACCTGATGGAGGACGCCGCCACCGCCGAAATCTGCCGCGCGCAGCTGTGGCAGTGGCGGCACCATAAGGCGACCGTAGTCGACCTCGGGCCGCTGACAGCAGACCGCCTGCGGGCGGTGATTGCCGAGGAAGTGGCCCTGCTCGGGAGCGCCGTCTCGCCCCGCGCGGTCGAGCTTTTTAGCGGGCTTGTCTTCAGCCCCGAATTTGTCGAGTTCCTGACCGTACCGGCCTACGAGTGGCTGGCGCGCCAGGACGAAACTTTACCGAAGGAGTAGACCGATGGCACTTGCAGCCGTACGAAAAGATTCGACCGTCGAACTTGCGCGCAGCCGCCGCTTTGAAGGCATCGTGCGTCCCTACAGCCGGGAGGACGTCCTGCGCCTGCGCGGCAGCGTGCACGTCGAGCACACCCTGGCGCGCCGCGGCGCCGAGCGCCTGTGGGACCTTCTTCACAGCGAGCCGTTCGTCGCCGCGCTCGGGGCGCTGACCGGCAACCAGGCGGTGCAGCAGGTGCGCGCCGGTCTGTCGGCGATCTATCTGTCCGGCTGGCAGGTCGCCGCCGATGCCAACACCGCGGGCGCCATGTACCCCGATCAGAGCCTGTACCCGGTGGACAGCGTGCCGACGGTGGTGCGCAAGATCAACTCGGCGCTCCTGCGCGCTGGCCAGATCGACCACGCCGAGGGCAAGACCGGCCGCGACTACCTCGCGCCGATCGTCGCCGACGCCGAGGCCGGCTTTGGCGGGCCGCTCAACGCCTTTGAGCTCATGAAGGCGATGATCGACGCCGGCGCCGCCGGCGTCCACTACGAGGACCAGCTCGCCTCGGAGAAGAAGTGCGGCCACCTGGGCGGCAAGGTGCTGGTGCCGACCAGCCAGTTCATCCGCACCCTCACCGCGGCGCGCCTGGCCGCCGACATCGCCGACGTGCCGACCCTGGTCATCGCCCGCACCGACGCCGACAGCGCCCAGCTCATCACCTCGGACGTCGACGAGCGCGACCATCCGTTCATCGTCCGCAACGAGCGCACGCCCGAGGGCTTCTACCGCCTGCGCGGCGGCATCGACGCCGCCATCGCCCGCGCCCTGGCCTACGCGCCCTACGCCGACATGCTGTGGTGCGAGACCTCGACCCCGGATCTCGTCCAGGCCCGCCGCTTTGCCGAGGCGGTGCACGCCCGCTTCCCCGGCAAGCTCCTGGCCTATAACTGCTCGCCGTCGTTTAACTGGCGCAAGCACCTCGACGAGCAGGCGGCGGCGCGCTTCCAGCACGAGCTCGGGGCCCTCGGCTACAAGTTCCAGTTCGTCACCCTAGCCGGTTTCCACTCGCTAAACTACGGGATGTACGAGCTTGCCCGCGGCTACCGCGATCGCGGCATGGCCGCCTATGCCGAGCTGCAGCAGTCGGAGTTCCAGGCCGAGCGGCACGGCTACACCGCGATCCGCCACCAGCATGAGGTCGGCACCGGCTACTTCGACCAGGTGTCCGAGGTCATCTCGGGCGGCAAGGCGAGCACCCTGGCGCTCGCTGGTTCGACCGAAACCGCGCAGTTTCACTAGACTCCCCCGCGGTCAAGTTTTGCCCTAAGTTCCTGCAAAGAAGAGGCCTTGGGAAGCCCTGCCCTGGAGTATAATGTCGCGATGCTTGCAAGCAGCCAGCACGCCTTCACCGTCTCCCCGGCAGCGGCTTCCCCGCAATTTCTGCGCGGGCCCGAGTCGCATTGTGTCTGCCTGCCTTGGCCCCTGCGCCTGCCCCCGCTCTCCGACTCCCGGAAATCCCGCGAGTCCCGCGAGTCCGGTGCCGGCGCCATCCGCACTTTCCATCACGGTAACCTTCCTTAGTTCGAGAAAGTCAGGACGCCCATCATGACTACGACGCCGATTCCCGCCTTCGTCAAGAACCAGGCCCTCATCCACTGGGTGGAAGAGATGGCCACCCTCTGCCAGCCCGATAGCATCCACTGGTGTGATGGCTCCCAGGATGAGTATGACGCCCTGTGCGAGCGCCTCATCGCCAGCAAGACTCTCATCAAGCTAAACCCCGAGAAGCGCCCCGGCAGCTACCTCGCCTGCTCGGATCCCTCGGACGTCGCCCGCGTCGAGGATCGCACCTTCATCTGCAGCATGCGCAAGGAAGACGCCGGCCCGACCAACAACTGGATCCCGCCGCGCGAGATGCAAGCTCGCCTGGCCCGCCTGTTTGCCGGCTGCATGCGCGGCCGCACCATGTACGTGGTGCCGTTCAGCATGGGCCCGATCGGCTCGCCGATCGCCCACATCGGCATCGAGCTGTCCGACTCCCCTTACGTCGTCATCAACATGCGCATCATGACCCGCATGGGCCGCGCGGTGTACGACGCCCTGGGCGAGACCGGCGAGTTCGTGCCGTGCATGCACTCGGTGGGCGCGCCGCTGGAGCCGGGCCAGGCCGACGTGCCGTGGCCGTGCAACAAGGACCACAAGTACATCGTCCACTTCCCCGAGCAGCGCGCCATCTGGTCCTACGGCAGCGGCTACGGCGGCAACGCCCTGCTTGGCAAGAAGTGCTTCGCCCTGCGCATCGCCAGCACCATGGCGCGCGATCAGGGCTGGTTCGCCGAGCACATGCTGCTCCTTGGCGTCGAGTCGCCGCAGGGCGAGAAGACCTACCTCGCCGCCGCCTTCCCCAGCGCCTGCGGCAAGACCAACCTGGCGATGCTCATCCCGCCCAAGGAGATCGAGGGCTGGAAGATCACCACCGTCGGGGACGACATCGCCTGGATCAAGCCCGGCAAGGACGGGCACCTGTACGCGATCAATCCCGAGGCGGGCTTCTTCGGCGTCGCGCCCGGGACCTCCGAGCAGTCAAACCCCAACGCGATGAAGACGATCAGCAAGAACACCATCTTCACCAACGTCGCCCTGACTCCCGACGGCGATGTCTGGTGGGAGGGCATGACCAAGACGCCGCCGCCGCACCTGACCGACTGGCAGGGGCAGCCGTGGACGCCCGACTGCGGGCGCAAGGCGGCGCACCCCAACGCGCGCTTCACCGTGCCGGCCAGCCAGTGCCCGGTGATCGATCCGGCGTGGGAAGATCCCAAGGGCGTGCTGGTCAGCGCCTTTGTCTTTGGCGGCCGCCGCAGCACCACGGTGCCGCTGGTCTACCAGGCGTTCAACTGGAACTTCGGCGTCTACATGGCCGCGACGATGGGCTCGGAGACCACCGCCGCCGCCACCGGCGCCGTCGGCCAGGTGCGCAGCGATCCGATGGCCATGCTGCCGTTCTGCGGCTACCACATGGGCAACTACTTCAACCACTGGCTCAACATGGGCCGGGCCCTGGCCAAGCCGCCGCGCATCTTCGGCGTCAACTGGTTCCGCACCGACAAAGACGGCAAGTTCCTGTGGCCGGGCTTTGGCCAGAACATGCGCGTCATCAAGTGGATCGTGCAGCGCATCCGCGGCCAGACCTCGGCGGTCGAGAGCCCGATCGGCTGGATGCCGCGCTACGAGGACCTCGACTGGCAGGGGCTATCGAGCTTCAGCAGCGAGAAGTTCTACGACCTGATGTCGGTCGATCGCGAGCACTGGCGCAAGGAGCTGATGGCGCACGAGGAGCTGTTCTCCAAGCTCTACGATCACCTGCCCAAGGAGTTCGTGCTGATGCGCGAGCTTATCCTGTCCAGCGTCTGGCGCGCCCCCGAGCACTGGGAGCTGGCGCACGAAAACCGGCCCTAGCGGCGACCGCCCGGGTCAGCGGCGGGCGCGCTATTTAGCGCGGCCCGCCGCCACTTCTCCACAGCCAAGTCAAGGCGGTCACCGCGTGAGCCGCCGCCCCGCGCAGGGGCAATAAGTTACCGACGGAGGCCCTGTGAATATCGCAATCAATGGATTTGGGCGCATCGGGCGCCTGGTAGTAAGTGCCCTGCTGGAGCGGGGCGTCAGCAAGGAGCTGAGCGTAGTGGCGGTGGTCGATGTCACCACCGACGCCGACTACTTCGCCTATCAGCTCAAGTACGACTCGGTGCACGGCCACTTCAAGGGCGAGGTGCGCACTGAAAAGAGCCGCCCCGAGCTCAAGGACAACGACATCCTGGTCGTCAACGGCGCCAAGATCCACTGCCTGCCGGCGGCCAAGGAGCTGGCGCTCTTGCCGTGGAAGGAATACGGCGTCGACATCGTCATCGAGTCGACGGGACTGTTCACCGAGGCCGATCAGGCGCGCGGCCATCTCGCCGCCGGGGCCAAGAAGGTGATCATCACCGCCCCCGGCAAGGGCGTCGACGTCAAGACCATCGTGATGGGCGTCAACCACGAGGAGTATGAGCCCAAAAAGCACCACATCATCTCCAACGCCTCGTGCACCACCAACTGCCTGGCGCCGCTTGTCCACGTCCTTCTCAAAGAGGGCATCGGCATCGAGTCGGGCCTGATGACCACCATCCACGCCTACACCGCGACCCAGAAGACCGTCGACGGGCCGTCCAAGAAGGACTGGCGCGGCGGCCGCGCGGCGGCGGTCAACATCATCCCCTCCTCGACCGGCGCCGCCAAGGCGGTGGGCGAGGTGCTGCCGGCGACCAAGGGCAAGCTCACCGGCATGTCGTTCCGCGTGCCGACGCCGGATGTGTCGGTCGTCGACCTGACGTTCCGCTCGACTCGCGACACCTCGATCGCCGAGATCGACCAGCTGCTCCGCAAGGCCGCCACCAGCTACCTCGATGGCGTGCTCGGGGTGACCGATGAGGAGCTGGTGTCGAGCGACTTTATCCACGATGCGCGGTCGTCGATCTACGACTCCAAGGCGAGCCGCGAGAACAACCTCCCGGGCGAGAAGCGGTTCTTCAAGCTGGTGTCCTGGTACGACAACGAGTGGGGCTACTCGATGCGCGTCGTCGACCTGGCGCTGCTGGTGGCGCGGCTCGGGGTCAGCCCGTCGCAGGCGCTGGCGCTCAAGGGCGTAGACGACGTGGCGGTGGCCGGCAAGCGGGTGCTCATCCGCGCCGACTTCAACGTGCCGATGGAGGGCGGCAAGATCGCCGATGACTTCCGCGTCACCTCGGTGGTGCCGACGATCAAGCGGGTGCTTGCGGCCGGCGGCCGGGTGATCCTCGCCTCGCACCTGGGGCGACCGGCGGAGAAGGGCTACGAGGCGGAGTTCTCGCTCAAGCCGGTGGCCGACCGCCTGAGCGAGCTGCTCGGCCAGCCGGTGAAGTTTCTGCCCGACTGCATCAGCGAAGAGACGCACAAGGCCTGCCTGGCGCTGGCCGACGGCGAGGTCGCGCTGCTAGAGAACCTGCGCTTCTACCCCGGTGAGGCGGCCAACGACGAGCCGTTCGCCAAGAAGCTCGCGGCGCTGGCCGACATCTACGTCAACGACGCCTTTGGCACCTCGCACCGCGACGCGGCGTCGATCACCGGCGTGCCGCGCGTGCTCAAGGGCGGCGTCGCCGGCGAGCTTTTGAAAAAAGAAGTCGAGGTGATAAGCCGCGCCCTGAAAAATCCGGCGCGGCCGTTCATCGCCGTGCTCGGCGGCGCCAAGGTCAGCGACAAGGTGCTGGTGGTCAAGAACCTGCTCAACCTGGTGGACGAGATCCTCGTCGGCGGCGCCATGGCCTATACCTTCATGAAGGCGGCCGGCCAGTCGGTGGGCAGCTCGAAGGTCGAGACCGTCGTGCTCGACAAAAAGGGCGTCGAGAAGCCGGTGCTCAAGATGGCCTACGAGATCCTCGAGCTGGCCAAGGCCAAGGGCATCCGCATCACCTTGCCCGTCGACCACGTAGTGACCCAGAAGATCGCCGCCGGCGCCCCGACCCAGGTCGTCGACACCCTGGAAGACGGCTGGATGGGCATCGACATCGGCCCCAAGACCCGGGAGCTCTTCCAGAGCAAGCTCGCCGCCGCCAAGACCGCGCTGTGGAACGGCCCGATGGGGATGTTCGAGCTCGCCGGCTTTGACGCTGGCACGGTCGCTATCGCCCGCAGCTTCGCCGAGATCACCAAAAACGGCGCCGTCACCATCGTCGGCGGCGGCGACTCGGCTTCGGCCATCCGCCAGCTCGGCTTCGCCGATCAGGTGACGCACGTGTCCACCGGCGGCGGCGCCGCGCTGGAGATGTTCGAGGGCAAGTTCCTGCCCGGCATCACCGCGCTCGATCTGAAGTAGCCCCCCTGCCCTTCTGTCCCCCCGAGCCGGCTCACGCCGGCTCGCGCTCGCCTACTTCTAAGGCATCAGGAAATCTTCGACCACCGCCATGTGCTGCATGCTGGCGGCGGCGCTGTCGGCCATCATGACCGGCGCCAGCTCGGAGATCGGCGCGTAGACCCGGCTGTCGACGACCAGGCCGTTTGGAAAGCTGTGCGTGCCGATGGTCACCGCGGCCTGGTGGCTGCGCAGGTTCGGCGACGGCATCACCCAGTCGTGGGGCTTGCTGCGCGAGCCGCTGGTGTTCTCGTTGCCCAGGTTGTCGGCGGGAAACGGCGCCGCCGTCGACACCACGGCCGAGAAGCTGGTCAGGCAGGCCTCGGTGCGCGAGCCGCTGTTAAGGTCGCCGCCGATGACCAGGTAGTCACCGGCCGGCACCACCTTCTGCACCTCGGCGACCAGCGCCTTGGCCTCCAGGTCGCGATTGCTGGCGCTGGAGGTCAGAAGGTGGACGCTGACCGCCCACAGGTCCGGCGTCCCCGGGATGTCGATGCGCGCCCAGGCAAAGCCGCGGTTTGACACCCGCGGGTCGGTCCAGGTGCCCGAGGCGAGGATCGGGTAGCGGCTGGCGATGCCGTTGGGGATCTGCGCCCCGTGCTCACGGTAGTAGGAGAAGCCGCTGCCGAAGGCGGTGCTCACAAAGCCGCGGATCGCGGTGTCGCTGTTGTCGCCGTAGTTGAACTCCTGGATGAGGGCGACGTCGGGCTGGACCCCCTGGAAGATGCGCAGCCCCTCGCCCGGATCGTACGACTGGCGGTTGCCGGTGGTGGTGTTGGCGGCCATGATCCGCAGCCGCCAGCCGCCGCCCAAGAGGTCAGCGACCAGATCGCCGGGGGCCGCCGGGCCATCGCGACCAGAGTCGCCTGCCCCGGCCTCTCTCAGGGCCGCGTCTTTGTGGCCCAGCCCCTCGGGCACCAGGCTGAGATCGGTCTCACCCTCGCCGAAGACTGTCTCCGGCGGCGAGCCGCAGGCGCTTAAGAGCGCGCTGCCGATCAGGGTGAGGAGGAACTGCTTGCTGCCACAGCTGGACCACGAGCCACGCCAAGAAGTACGCATGCGCTTCACCTCAAATCTGTGTAGGCAGGGTTGTGGCACCTTGCGGGGCGCGCGGGCAATTAAGATCTGCGCGGGCTCTCCATTTCAGAAAAAAAGCTCAGGCATCAAGGAGCGCCGCGGCGCGGTCCGCGACGCTTCCGCACGGCTTCCGCAGCCCACTGGGTAGGGTCGCGGGCCCCGGTCGGGTCGCGGCGGACCTTGTCGGCAACAAGGGGTCACAAGCGGGTCTCCGACGGCCACCGCCGCGCTTTCCGCGCTGCGGAAGCGACGCCGGAACGCCCGCCGATTTGATTCAACTGCTCCAGGTTGATTTTGCTCTGATACAGATGTTTCAATATCGTCCCCATGAGGATCACAAGCACGGCGGTCCACGCGCTGCGGTCGCTGGTCCCGCGAGCTCTGGCGGTGCTCCTGGGCCTGGGCTGGTCTGCCGCCAGCCGGGCGCAGCCGGTGGCCCCGCCGCCGGGGCTGACGCTCGGGCAGGCGGTGGCGTTTGCGCTCGACCACCACCCGAGCTTGCGGGTGCGCCGCGCCCTGGAGGCGCAGACCGCGGGGCGCACAGAGGTCCTGCGGGCGGGTTACCTGCCGCAGGTGGAGCTCGCCGTGCAGCTCAACCGGGCGACGGGCAACGTGCTCCCCGGCTCGCTGTTCGCGCTGCGCGGCCCGCCGGCGGTCTCGGGTCCGCCGCTGCCGGCGCAGTTTGACGGCGGCGCCTTCGGCAGCCTGGCCAGCGTCAGCGCCGGCTGGGACGCGCTGGGACTTTTGCAGCGGATGGCGCAGGTGGACGCGGCGCTGCTCGAGCAGCAGCAGGCCCGCGCCGCGACCCAGGTGCGCCGGCTGGAGGTCGCCTACGCCGCGGCCGACAGCTTCCTGCAGCTGGCGGCGCAGGGCGCGGTGGTGCAGGCCGCGCGCGCCAACGTCGAGCGGGCGCGGACGTTTACCACCTTCGTCGAGGCGCGGCAGCGAAGCGAGCTGCGGCCGGGCGCCGATCTCAGCCGCGCCCGCGCCGAGCTGGCGCTGGCCGAGACGCAGCTGGTGCGCAGCGAGCAGGCCGCGGCGCTCGGCCAGGTGCAGCTGGCCCAGGCGCTGGGTGCCGCGGGCGCCCCGGTCACCATCGCCGCGAGCGCTCCAGCCGCGCCGACGCCGTCGTCTACCCGACCGCTTGCGGCCGCCCGCAACCCGAGCCTGCTGGAGGCGGATGCAGGGGTGGCGGCAGCGCAAGCGCAGGCCCGCGCGGCCGCGCTGCAATACCTGCCGCGGCTCGAGCTGGTGGCGGCGCTCTGGGTGCGCGGCAGCGGCCTTTACGACCCGAGCGGCGCGCACGGGCTGCTGCCCGACACCCCGAACTGGGCGGCCGGACTGGTGGTATCGTGGCCGCTGCTCGAGCTGTTCGGCGCGCGCGCGCGAGTCCGCCTGGCGCAGGTGCAGACCACCGTGCAGATGGCGCAGCGCGACGAGCTGCTGCAGGCGATCCAGAGTCAGGTGGATGCGGCCCGGGCGACCCTGGATGCGGCGATGCGGGTGGCGCAGAACACGCCCGCGGCGCTGGCCGCGGCCCGCGCCACCGAGCAGCAGGCGCAGGCCCGCTACCGCGCGGGGCTGTACACGGTGCTCGAGGTGGCAGAGGCGCAGCGCCTCCTCGCCCAGGTCGAGAGCGAAGACGCGGTGGCCCGCCTCGCCATCCAGCGGGCGCGGCTCCTAATCTGCCGGGCGCTGGGAGATCTGGAGCCGTGCCTTTCGCCGCCGGCCGATACCACGGGAGGACGATAGCGCATGTGGCTGGTCCTAGCGGCGCTACGCCGACCTTTCGCAGCGGTGGTGCTGGCCCTGGCGCTGGTGCTGCTCGGCGGGCTGACCCTGCGCCGCGCCCCGGTGGACATCTTTCCCGATCTGGGCATCCCGGTCGTCTACGTCGTGCAGCCCTTTGGCGGCATGTCGCCGACGCAGATGGAGTCGCAGATCGTCACCTACTACGAGTACCACTTCCTCTACGTCGCCGGCATCGAGCATATCGAGTCGCAGTCGATCCAGGGCATGGCGATGCTCAAGCTGTACTTTCACCCCGGCACCGACATCGCCCAGGCGGTCGCCCAGGTGACGGCGATGGCGTTCCGCGCCACCTCGTTCATGCCGCCGGGGACGCTGCCTCCGTTTATTGTCCGCTTTGACGCCGGCTCGATCCCGATTGGTCAGCTCACCTTCGCAAGCGAGCAGCGCGGCGACGCCGAGATCCAGGACCTGGCGCTGTACCGGGTGCGACCGCTGCTGGCGACGCTGCCCGGCGTGTCGGCGCCGCCGCCATCGGGGGGCAAGGTGCGCACCATCGTCGCCTATCTAGATCCGGCGCAGCTGCGCAGCTACCGCATCTCGCCCGACGAGGTCGCGCAGGCGCTGGCCCGCGGCAACCTGACGCTGCCGGCCGGCAACGCCCGCGTCGGCGACTACACGACGATCACCGCCAGCAACGCCCTGGTGCAAAAGCCCGCCGATCTCGAGCGGCTGCCGCTGCGCACCGGCGCCGGCCCCACCGTCCTTCTGCGCGACGTCGCCCGCATCGAAGACGGGGCCGACATCGTCTACAATATTGCGCTCGTCAACGGCCGCCGCACCGTCTACATGCCGCTCACCAAGCGCGCCGACGCCTCGACGCTCGATGTCGTCAACGCGGTGAAGGCGGCGCTGCCGCGCATGCAGGCGCAGGTGCCGCCCGACATCCAGCTGCGGCTGGAGTTTGATCAGTCGGTGCACGTGCGCAGCGCCCTGCGCGGCCTGCTGCTGGAGGGCGGACTCGGGGCGCTGCTCACCGGGCTCATGGTCTTTGTGTTCCTGCGCGCCTGGCGGTCGGTCCTGATCGTGGTTGTGACCATCCCGCTGGCGGTGCTGGCGGCGGTGGTGGCGCTGCGCCTGTGCGGCCACACCATCAACATCATGACCCTGGGCGGGCTGGCGCTCTCGGTGGGAATCCTGGTCGACGAGTCGACGGTCGCCATCGAGAACATCCACGCCCACCTCGGGCGCGGCCAGCTGCCGCTTGCGGCGATCGTGGAGGCGATGTCCGAGGTGACGCTGCCGCGCCTGCTGGCCATGCTGTGCATCCTGGCGGTGTTCATTCCGTCGTTTTTCCTGGTCGGCATCGGCCGGGCGCTGTTTCCGCCGCTGGCGCTGGCGGTGGGCTTTGCCATGGTCGCCTCCTATCTTCTGTCGAGCACCCTGGTGCCGGTGCTGGCGGGCTGGCTGCTGCGCGGCGGCGGCGCGGCGGCCCCGCGGCCCGGGCTGTTCGCGCGCCTGCAGGCGGCCTATGCGCGGCTCGGCCTGCGCCTTGTGCAGCGCAAGTGGCTGGTGGTGGTCGGCTATGGGCTCGCCTGCGCCGCGCTGCTGCCGCTCGGCGGCCGGCTCGGCAGCGAGCTGTTCCCGCGCGCCGACCACGGGCAGCTCCGCCTGCGCATCCGCGCCCCCGCCGGCACCCGCCTTGAGCGCACCGAGGAGCTGGTGCGCTCGGTCGAGCAGACCATCCGCGCCGAGGTCGGGGACGACCAGGTCCTCATCACCCTGGCCAACCTCGGCAACCCGGCGTGGTCCTATCCGGTCAACGGCGTGTACGTCTGGAACAGCGGTCCGCACGAGGCGGTGCTGCTGGTCGCGCTGCGCCCCGGCCGGCGGAACCAAATCGCGGCGCTGGAGGAGTCGCTGCGCCGCCGCCTCGGCGAGCAGTTCCCGCAGGCGCGCTTCTCGTTTGAGCCCGGGGACCTGGTCTCGCAGGTGCTAAACTTCGGCGCCGCGACCCCGATTCAGGTAAACGTCGTCGGCAACACCCTGGCCGACACCCGCGCCTTCAGCGAGAAGCTGGTGGCGCGGCTGGCGCAGCTCGGGCCGCTGCGCGACGTGCAGATTCCGCTCGCGCTCGACTACCCGACCCTGGACATCGCCATCGATCGCGAGCGCACCGGCCAGCTCGGCACGACGGTGGAGCACATCGGGCGGTCGCTGGTCACCGCCACCTCGTCGAGCGTGCTGACCACGCCCAACTTCTGGGTCAACCCCGCCAGTGGCGTCCCCTATCGGGTGGCGCTGCGGGTGCCCGAGAGCCAGGTCGCCTCGGCCGCCGACCTCCGCAGCCTGCCGGTGATGGGCGACGCCAGCACGCCGACGCAGCTTGGGGATCTGGCAACGGTCAGCCCGGGCCGGACGATGGGCGAGGTGGATCACTACAACAGCCAGAGAAACATCCCGGTCGTCGCCAACCTGGCCGGCCATGACCTCGGCGGAGCCGCCGCCGCCGTCGAGCGGGCGATTGCCGAGCTCGGGCCGCCGCCGCGCGGGACGACGGTGGCCCTGCGCGGCCAGGCCGAGCAGATGCGGCTGACCCTGAGCAGCCTGCGCGAGGGCCTGCTGCTCGCGGTGGTCGTCGTGCTGCTGCTGCTCACCGCGAACTTCCAGTCGCTGCGCGAGCCGCTGCTGGTGCTCGCGATGCTGCCCGCGGTGCTCGCCGGCAGCCTGGCGGCGCTGTGGCTGACCGGGACGACGCTGAATGTGCAGTCGCTGATGGGCATGATCATGGCCATCGGGGTCTCGGTCGCCAACGCCGTGCTGCTGTTGAGCTTTGCCGGCCAGCGCCGCCGCGCCGGTGACGGCCGCGACCAGGCGGTGCAGGCGGCGACGCGTAGCCGCCTGCGGCCGATCCTCATGACCAGCCTGGCGATGATCGCCGGCATGCTGCCCATGGCGCTGGGCCTGGGCGAGGGCGGCGAGCAGAACGCGCCGCTCGGGCGGGCGGTGGTCGGCGGGCTGGCCGCGGCGACGCTGTGCACCCTGCTGGTCCTGCCCGCGCTGTACAGCCTGCTCGGCAGCGCGCGGCCGTGGCGCAACCCGTCCCTTGCCCCAGGTGAGGCCGCGGCCGAGCCCATGGAGGAAGCATCATGAAGCGTCCGCAGCGCGGGCTCACCGCCCTGGGCCTGCTCGGTCTTGTGTGCGGCGCGGGCGCCCTTTTGGGATCCTGCGCGCAGTCGGCGCAGCAGGCCCCCGCCGCCGACCCGGGCGCGGCCCGCGCCCCGACCCGCGCCGAGCCGCCCGCGGCGCTGGAGACCACCACCGTCACCTCCCAGCTCCTGGCCACGACCGTCCCGCTAGCCGGCGAGCTGTCGGCCTTTGCCGCCGTCGCCCTGTTCCCCCGCCTGCCCGGCTTTGTCGAGGAGCTCAGCGTGGACCGCGGCAGCGTGGTCAAGGCCGGCCAGATCCTCGGCCGCTTGTCGGCGCCCGAGCTGTTGCCGCAGCGCGCCGAGGCCGACTCCAAGGCGCACGCCGATGAGAGCACGTTCCAGCGGCTGCGCGCGGCGTCAGCCACCCCCGGCGCGGTGTCCAAGCACGAGCTCGAGTTGGCCGAAGGGGCGGCGCGCGCCAGTCAGGCGCACGTCCGCGCCTTGCGCGCGCAGGAAGAGTTTTTGATCCTCAAGGCCCCCTTCGCCGGCGTGGTGACCGAGCGCAACGTCCACCCCGGCGCGCTGGTCGGCCCGCCGCAGGGGAGCAGCGCCGTGCCGCTGCTGCGCATCGAGCAGGTGACGATGCTGCGCCTGAGCGTGGCGGTGCCCGAGTCCTACCTGGGTGCGGTCAAGGAGGGCGTGAGCGCCGAGTTCACGGTGCGCGCCTGGCCCGGCCAGCGCTTTGCGGGACGGGTGCAGCGCATCGCCCACTCGCTCGACCCGCGCACCCGCACCATGCAGATCGAGCTGGACGTCGACAACGCCGGGGGTCAGCTGGCGGCGGGCATGTTCGCCGAGGTGCTGTGGCCGGTGCGGCGGCAGGCGCCGTCGCTGTTTGTGCCGGTGACGGCGGTGGCGCGCACAACCGAGCGCACCTTCGTCTCGCGGGTGCGCGCCGGGCAGCTCGAGCAGGTGCCGGTGCAGCTCGGCGCCACGATGGCAGAGCGCATCGAGGTCTTCGGGGCCCTGCAAGCCGGCGACACCGTCCTGCTGCGCGGCCGTGAGGAGCTGCCCACCGGCACCGCAGTGCGGACCCGGCCGTAGCCGCGCCAGCGGCCTCCCTTCAAGTTACAGACCCTGCCATGGCGAACTCGGACTCCAGCCGGTGGTTGCTCCTGTTTCATCAGATTCCGCCGCGGCCAAACTACCTGCGGGTAAAGGTCGGGCGCCGCCTGGCCCGCATTGGCGCGGTGGCGCTGAAGAACTCGGTGTACGCGCTGCCGGCCGGCGAGGCCACCCTGGAAGACTTTCAGTGGCTCCGCCGCGAGATCACCGCCGACGGAGGCGAGGCGACGATCTGCGAGGCGCGGCTGCTCGCCGGCCTGAGCGATGCAGAGGCCGAGGCGCTGTTTGACAAGGCCCGGGATGCCGACTACGCGCAGCTCGCCACCGCGGCGCGGCGGCTGGTCGACAGCGCCGCCGCCGCCCCTGCCGCCGACCCGGCGGGCCTGGCCGCCGAGGTAGCGCGGCTGCGGCGCCGCCTTGCCGAGGTGACGGCGATCGATTTCTTCGCCGCCAGCGGGCGCTTGCAGGTCGAGGGCCTGCTCGCCCAACTGGAGAGGCGCGCGGCGCCGCCGGCTCTGCCCGATCCCGCCGACCTTTCGCAGTACCGCGGCCGGACCTGGGTCACGCGCCGCGGCATCCACGTCGACCGCATCGGCTGCGCCTGGCTCATCCGCCGCTTCATCGACCCGGCGGCGCAGTTCAAGTTCGTGCCCGGCAAACAGTACAAGCCGCTGCCCGGTGAGCTGCGCTTTGACATGTTCGAGGCGGAGTTTACCCACCAGGGGGACCTGTGCAGCTTCGAGGTGCTGCGCCAGCGCCTGCAGCTCGGCGACCCCGCGCTCGGCCCGCTTGCCGAGATCGTGCACGACATCGATCTGAAAGACTGCAAGTTCGGCCGTGCCGAGGCCCCCGGCATCGCCAGCCTGCTCGCCGGCATCGCCGGGCGCCACCGCGACGACCAGGCGCGCCTGGCCCAGGGTGCCGAGGTCTTCGAGGCGCTCTACGAGCACTTCAGCCGCAAGCGCCCGCCGCCCTGAAGCTTTCCCGACCCCGGCGAGACGGCGCGCCGCCCTGCGGAACAGTCGGCTGAGGCCCGCTCTCGCGCCGTCCTTGTCGGCAATAACGGAACGCCCCTCGACCAGGCGGCGCGCGGGGTTCCGCTATTTGCCCGCTTCGGGTCGCGGCCCGGCTTCGGATCGGCACACTTGCTTCTTGGACCGCCGGGAAGCGCCATGGCTGCTGCCGCCCAGGCTCATGCACGCCCCGAGCATGAAGCCGGCGTTATACCAGGCGCCGTTATTGTGGACCTCGTAGAGGTGAACATTTTTAGAAAACAGAGAGACGATGAAGGTCACACAGACGATCATTCCGTGCCATAGACCGAGCCAGAATCCGGCCACGGCTCCGTGGCCGCTTGTCGTGTGGGCAAGCTCATTTGGACCCGGGGCGCAGGCGCCAAGGAGGCCGAGCGCGAGCCCGACGGCACAAAAAAGGAATACGCTGCGCCCAGCGCTCCGCGGCGTCTGCGCGGTCGCCGGCGACATCCAGCGAGACCGACCCCCGCGCAACAGCGTAGGGGACGGCTGATTCATGGTCGCGACTTTCCTGGACATGGGCGTCTCCTTCCAGCCTCTGTCACAGAGCAGACTCGCAATCGCTGTGCCAGCAGCCCCACTGGCCCCTCCCCGCCGCGGCGGCGACCCTGGCGGCCGCCTCCGGGTGTGGCGCGGTGCGCCCAGCTGCGCAGGTTTTGCACCCCGGACCCGGGCCACCGCAACCTTTGCGGGGGCGGCACGGCGGCGCGACGACTCCAGCCAGAGGTGGGCCCGGTCGGCGACGCTCAATAGCGGCGCCGCAGACCGCCGGGACCCGGCGTCATCAGTACCTGCATCCGCGTCCGGCCGAGCCCCCAGGCGCAGCAGGTAAATCTCTGGATTCAGCAGATCGCGCGCGCATACAATATTTGCCATGCGCGTTCTTCGTACTCCTGATGAGCGATTCACCAGCCTGCCGGACTACCCCTTTGCCCCCAAATACCAGGATGTGGAGGGCGGCCTGCGCATGCACTACGTCGATGAGGGGCCGCGGTCCGGACAAGCCGTCCTCCTGCTTCACGGCGAGCCGACCTGGAGCTACCTGTATCGCAAGATGATTCCACCGCTGGCAGCGGCCGGGTTCCGCGCCGTGGCACCGGACCTTATCGGCTTTGGCAAGTCCGACAAGCCCGGCGCTCAGTCCGACTACAGCTACGCTCGGCACGTCGCCTGGCTCGTCCAGCTGATCGAGCGCCTGGACCTGCGCGAGCTTATCCTTTTTTGCCAGGACTGGGGCTCGCTCATCGGCCTGCGCGCGGCTGCCGAGCACCCCCAGCGGGTGGCGCGGATCGTCGTTGCCAATGGGTTTCTGCCCACCGGCCAGGGCAAGGTGCCGGCGGCGTTCAAGGTGTGGCGGGCCTTCGCCCGCTACTCACCGCTGTTCCCCATCGGCCGCATCATCGCTTCCGGCTGCGTCACCAAGCTGCCGCCGGCGGTCCGCGCCGCCTATGATGCGCCGTTCCCTTCGTCGGCCTACATGGCGGGGGCGCGGATCTTTCCGGCGCTCGTGCCCGTGGAGGCTGACAACGTCGCGGTGCCCGACAACCTGCGCGCCTGGGAGGTGCTGGGCAAGTGGCAGAAGCCGGTGCTGACGCTGTTTGGCAAAAATGATCCCATCCTCGGCCACGCTGATGCGCCGCTGCAGCGCCATATCCCGGGCTGCCAGGGCCAGCCGCACGAGCGCTTCTGGGGCGGCCACTTCGTCCAGGAGGACCGCGGGGACTACCTGGCGCAGAAGCTCATCGCCTGGCTGAGCTGAGCCCGGCCGGCAGCGCCCGCAGCAGCCCGCATCGCGGCGTTCCGCGGCCCCTCCGCAACACGGGCCGCTGGCGGCGTGTCGCCGGGAAGGCGGCGGCGGGCCGGCGCAGACGGCATCGGCAAGGAGCCCGGCCAGCCCGCTCGCGTCTCTGCCGCGGCACCGCTTCCCCGCCCCGGAACTGCCGCGAGACCAGCTTGCCGGCCGCGCCGCGGAGTCGAGTGGCAAGACCGCCCGCTGACCAATATCCGCGCGCCGTCCGCCGCAGACGGCGACCCACGGGCGCGGCTCACGGGCCGAGCAGCGTGTGACAGTTGTGACACGAAAACCCGTCGGGGTGAGCCTTCGGCTCGAACTTGTCGACCTGCAGCAGGTCGGCCATTTTTGGCCAGACCTTGTCGATCATGAACTGACTCCAGCGCGCGTGCTCGGGGTCCTTTATGTACTCGGCGAAGGCCTCCTCGCTGGCCGGCAGCGCCGGCACCTGTGGGCTCGGCATCGCGAAGCTGCCATCGGCAACACCGCTGCCGTGGCAGGTCGCGCAGCTCAGGTTCTGGTACTTGGCGTCGAACTCCGTGAAGACCTGCTTCATCTGCGGCAGGACGACCGTGCTCATAAACGCGGTCCGCTGCTCGCGGTTCATCTGCGCATAGGCGATCGGCGGCGTGCCACCGGAGCCGCCGTCGGGCGCACTGCCGCATGCAGGGGTCAGCAGCCAGGCCAGCAAAGCGAGGTTCCTCAGGTTCATCTCTGTTCTCCTTGATGTAGTTGCGCCCGCGCAGCTCGGCATCGCTCGCCGGGCACAAGGCGGCCGCCGGCGACCGCAGAGTGGCGGCCCCCGGCAAGCTCGTGGGCGGTCGCCAACATGAACTACCGCTGTGACAGCGGCCCAGAGCCCGCCGCAGCCAGCGGCCGCTCAAGGACCCAAGGGACGAGCGCCTGCCCGACGGGTCTCAAGCTCTTTCGGCGCCCAGCCGGGCGCCTATCGATCCCGCGCCTGTCTGCGGCGCGGGCTCATCTTGCGCCCGAGCGCTCGCAATTTCTGCGCGCCCAGCAGATTTTGCGCGCCAGCGCACTCTGATTTCGCCGCCAGGCTTGTCGCGGCGCAGCGCGGCGCGTGTTCCCCTTGCCTATCCGCGCACCCGCAGCTGTCAGACTGGGGGCCTGCCCGATTCCCGCCAACCTCTACCGTGCGATGCTGTATGGTGGACTCGAGGTGAGCGCTGGCAGCCGCTGCGCAGCCCGCAGGACCGGCTCGTCCACGCTCCCTGATCGCTCATCGTTACTGTCTCTGGCTGTCCCTGGGGAAGACGAAAAATGACCAAGCGAATCCTCATCGTTGGTGGCGTGGCGGGCGGAGCCTCGGCCGCCGCCCGACTGCGCCGGCTGGACGAGACGGCAGAGATTGTCGTCTTTGACCGCGGTCCCTATGTCTCCTTCGCGAACTGCGGTCTGCCCTACTACGTAGGCGACGTCATTCGCGACGAAAAGAAGCTGCTCGTGGCCTCGGCGGAGCTATTCCGGACCCGCTTTAACATCGACATCCGGACCGAGCACGAGGTGCTGTCCATCGATCGCGCGCAGCGCACCATCGCGGTGCGCGACCTGCTGCGCGGGACCCTTAGCACCGAGAGCTACGACGCGCTCGTCCTCTCGCCCGGCGCCAGCGCCATCCGGCCGCCGCTGCCCGGCATCGAGCTCGATGGCATCTTCTCGGTGCGCACCATCCCCGACTCCCGGCGGGTGCGAAAGTGGCTTGATGACAAGCACGCCCAGCGGGCGCTGATCATCGGCGGAGGCTTCATCGGTCTGGAGATGGCCGAGAACCTGGCGCATCGCGGGCTCACGGTGACCATCCTGGAGAAGGCCGGGCAGCTCATGCCGCCGCTCGACCCGGAGATGGCCGAGCCGGTGCGCCGGCAGCTGGTGCAGCGCGGCGTGACGGTGCGACTCTCCGAAGGGGTGACAGCGTTCGCGCGCAGCCCGGAGGGCCTGTTGGCTACCACCGATCGCGGCACCCAGCTCGCCGCCGATCTGATCATCTTGGCGATCGGCGTGCGTCCGGAGGTGGGCCTGGCGCGCGCCGCTGGGCTGACCATCGGCGCCAGCGGCGGCATCGCGGTTGACGAGTCGATGCGGACCTCCGACCCCGCCATCTACGCCGTTGGCGACGCGATCGAGACGGTTGACGCGGTGACCGGAGTACGCCAGGTGGTCCCCCTGGCCGGCCCGGCCAACCGGCAGGGTCGAGTGGCGGCGGAGGCCATCTGTGGCCGCGGCACCCACTTCCGCGGCGTGCAGGCCACCGCGGTGTGCGGGGCCTTCGGTCTCACCATCGCCTCGACCGGCGCCAGCGAGACCGCGCTCAAGCGAGCCGGGATCTCTGACTTCGAGAAGATCTACCTTCACCCCGGCCACCATGTTGGCTACTACCCGGGCGCCAAGCCCATCCACCTGAAGGTGCTGTTCCGGCGCTCGGACGGGCGTATCCTCGGCGCGCAGGCAGTTGGCGAAGAAGGGGTGGAGAAGCGCATCGATGTCATCGCGATGGCCCTGCAGCTCGGCGGCACGGTGCACGATCTGAGCGAGGCCGAGCTCTGTTATGCGCCGCAGTTCGGCGCCGCCAAGGATCCGGTGAACCTGGCCGGCTTCATCGCCGAGAACGTGCGCTCGGGCGACCTGCCGCTGGCCCGCCGCGACCAAGTGGGGCTGGTCCTGGATGTGCGTGATCCGGACGAGTGCCAGGGCGGCATGATTGCCGGCGCGGTCAATATTCCGCTCGCCCAGCTCCGCCAGCGCCTCGCCGAGCTGCCCACCGATCGGCCGATCAACGTGGTGTGCGCGGTGGGTCAGCGCGCCTACTACGCAGTGCGCATCTTGCGCCAGCGCGGCTTCGACGCTCGCCACTTCAGCGGCGGCATGCAGACGGTGACCACGCTGGGATGAGCGGGCGCAGTGCCGGCGCGCAGGCCGTCAGCTGACTTTTTTAGGCCAGCCCGCGCAGCATCCGGTTCCAGTAGAGCTTGGGCAGGAGGTGGCGCTTTAGCAGGTACATGCTGTAGCGCTCCTTGCCCTGGTCAAAGGGAAAGGTCTCCTTCGGGTTCAGGTCATAGTCGAACTCGGCGAGGATGAGTCGGCCGTAGCCAGTGACCAGCGGGCAGGAGGTGTAGCCATCATAGCGCGCCGGCAGGGCCTGCCCGCGCGCCAAGGCCGCCAAGTTACTGACCAGAACCTTGGCCTGCCCGCGCACCGCCGCGCCGGTCTTGGAGGTCGGCAGGCTGCTGGCATCGCCCAGGGCAAAGACGTTGGGGAAGCGGACCTGCTGCAGCGTGAACTTATCCACATCGACCCAGCCGGCCGCACTGGCCAGCGGGCTCTGTTTGATAAAGTCGGGCGCGCTCTGCGGCGGCGCCACGTGGAGGAGGTCATACTTGAGGATCACCTCCTGGTTGTTGTCCAGCCGCTCGAACACCGCTTCCCGACTGGCAGGCCGGATCTCCAGCAGGTTGTGCTGGAACCGGGTCTCGATTTCTTTGCGCTCGACCACTCGCATCAGCGACTGCGCATATTTTGCGACATGGAAGATCGCCGGCAGCGCCGATGCATAGATAATCTGGCTGGCCTTTCGCACGCCCGCCTTGCGGAAGGAGTCATCGGCCAGATACATGATCTTCTGCGGCGCGCCGCCGCACTTCACGCCGCCCTTGGGGAAGGTGAAGATGGCGTTCCCGCCGCGAAACGAGCGAATAAACTCCCAGGTCTTGTCGACATGCTGGTAGGAGTAGTTGCTACAGACGCCGTCCCGGCCCAGCGCCTCTGGCAGCCCCTTTACCTTGTTCCAGTCGAGCTGGATGCCGGGGGCCACCACGAGAAAATCATAGGAGATGCGGCCGTGCGACCGGGTCTCGACCTGGTTCAGTTCTGGAAAGAATGCAGTCGCACTGTCCTTGACCCACTGCGCACCCGCGGGAATCACGCTCGCCTCGTCGCGCTCGGTCTCTTCTTTGGGGAGCACCCCGCCGCCCACCAAGGTCCACAGCGGCTGGTAGTAGTGCTTCAGGGCCGGCTCAATAATCGTTACGGCGGCCGCTGGGAGCTCCCGGCGCAGCCGCGCTGCAACGGAAATGCCGGCGCTGCCGCCACCTACGACCACGACTTTGGGTGCTGCGCTTGTACTCACCGTCCTGCCTCCGGTAGTCACTGACTGCGACGCCCACTGCTTAACCCGATCTATAGGGTCGATGCAAGCAGCGAGGCGTGCCGCAAGCCTTCCGGAGGGCTTAAGTTCCGCAGATCGCCGCCGGGACAGCGGCGCCGACTTCATCGGCAAGAACTTCCGCTTGACTATCTCCCCCTCTCTGGAAGGCTTGCCAACCCCCCCCCGCGGGAACGGCTGCGAAACGATTCAGAGTCCCCCAGCTGCAGGTGGCACTCGGCGCTGGGGAAACGGGGCGCAGCAGACCAGGGGTCGATGAGGCCCCCCAACTTGATAACCGGCGCGCTCAGCTGGCGCGGGCGAAATGCTCGCGCAGCAGCTTATTGACCGCCGCCGCGTGCTGGATGGGCACGCCGTGGCCGGCGTCGGCGAAGCGCTCCAGGCGCGCCTGCGGCAGGTGGGCCAGAAGCTCATCGCTGAACCGGGTCTTGACCACGATGTCCTGCTTGCCGGTGACGATCAGCGTCGGGATCGAGCGCAGCGGCGTCAGGTCGACGCCTCTGTGGCCCAGCAGCGCGGCGAGCTGCTGCCGCATGATCGGCGCCCGCTCGAGGAACTCGCGGGCAAAGATCATCTTCACCAGCCGCAGCTTGTCATCGTCCGAGAGGGTGGCGAGATAGGAGGGCGGAAACGGCATCGCGGCGAGCCGCAGCCGGCGACTGCGCTCGGAGCCGAAAAAGAGGCTCAGGCTGATGCGGAGGCTGCGGAGGGTCGGCACCGCCGCGTCGCGCCCCCGCCGCAGCGTCGAGAGCAGCGACAGGCTCTGCACTCGTGCGGGAGCCGCCCGCGCCGCCTCCTGAACCAGGATGCCGCCTAGCGAGTGGCCGACCAGGTGCGCGCGCTGCCAGCCCAGATGATCGAGCAGCCGCAGGCAGTCCCGCCCCAGCTCTTGCGCGGTGATTGGGCCGCTATTGGGAGTGCTCTCACCGATGCCGCGGTTATCGAACCAGACCACCTGATGATCGCGCCCAAGGTCATCTATCTGCGGCCGCCATCCCTCCCCCACGCAGCCAGTCCCTTGCACAAGAAGGACGCGCGGCCCGCTGTGGCCCGCCCGGTCATAAGCGAGGGTCGTTGCCGGGTCTGAAATCTGAAACTTTAACATGCTTCATCTTAGCGCGAATCCACCGCCGATGGAGTCTCTTTGGCGGCCTTGGGTCAGGGCCTGCCAGCGCGCCGCCCTGGGCCAGCTTGAGCGGGAAATTTGGCAGGGCCAAAAATCTGTGTTCTCATCCGGAATGAGCGTCACGCGCAGAGGAGTCATCCCGGTCAAGCGGAGCAATCCGCTGGGAGAGCGGATGGACGTGCTGCGTGGCCAAGAAACTCTGCACTGCGAGGTCCCAAGAGGATGAACAAGTCCACCCTACGAGCCGAGGTCCCCTCAAGAGCCGATCATGCAGCCCTGGGGTCTTTGCGCAAGCTGTCGGCAACCTTGCTTGCCTTCGGCGAGCCGCTGCTCTCCCAGCTCGGCGATGACGCGCCGCTTTCGGCCCGGGAGCAGGCCATGCAGCTTGTGATCACGGTCTGGAACGCCGGTGCCATGGCCATGCCGGAGTGGGGCGAGCCCGAGCTGAGGCTCCAGCTTGAGCAGATGTTGACCCAGCCCGCCCTCGCCTCACCGATGCGCACCTTGCTCCAGCAAATGCTGGTGCAGCGGCGCGAGCTTTATGGCTTCGATCCGCGCGCGGTCGGAGAGTGGGCTGTCACTGCCCAGCCCGACGCTGGCTGGGTGCTGCGCTGTACAGCCCACCTCCCGGCGAGCCCGGCGCACAGGCGACCCGATAAAGTGGGCGCGGGCGGCGCGGCCCACCCGCCGGACTCCCGGCAAAGCTGCAGCGGCTGATCGAGCTAGTCCACGGCGCTCCCGCCACCCTCGCCGTCCGCCCGCGGCAAGGCTATGGGAGCGCCCCCAGGGCGGCGTCCACCACCGGGAGCAGCAGGCTCTGGGGGAAGCGCTGGCGGAACTGCGCTGCGCGGGCGCGGGCGGCGCTTGCCTGACCGGTGTTGACCAGCGCCTGGATCCACAGGCTCTCGCGCTCCTCGCTGAGGCGTCCTTGAGCAAAGCGCTGCTGGTGCTGCTGCAGCGCCTCCAGGCTGGCGGCGGTCTGCTCGCGCAGCAGCGCCGCGCGCGCGCGCTCGATCAGCGCGCTCTCGGCAGCCAGGTCGAAGTCGCGGCCGGTCGTCGGGGAAATCGGGGGGTTGGAGCTATCGCTGGCCGCGCGGCCGATCGCCGGCGCGGCGGGCGCGGCCGCGGCTGCCGCGCGGGCTGCCGACGCGGGTGCCACCTTGCCAAGCGGCGCTTTGAGGGGCGCTGCGGCAACGGGCACCGCAGCCGCAGGCGCTGCCGCAGCTGGCGGTCGCGCAGCCGCTGGTGCCGGCGGGCCTGACCCCGGGGGCTGGCGACCCTCGGCTACGGCACTGGCCGCCGACGGAGTCAGCGATGGCCGGCTCCAGCGGGCGTGCAGCGCCGCGCCGGTCAAGAGCCCGAGCCCGAAGGTGCCGACGCCCAGGATCGCGGTGGCTCCCCACCCCGGCGCGGGCCGGCCCGCCCTAGGACCCAAGCTCGCGCCACCGCCGCCTTGTCCGCCGCCTTGTCCGCCGCCAGGCAAGCTGGCGGTGAGGCGCCGCAAGAGCCGCGCCTGCACCTCGGGAGGCATGCCGGGACTGTCGCGCTCTGCGGCCACCAGCGCCTGCAGCTCTTCGTCCAGAGGTTCCACAGGCTCCTGTTCGCGGTCGCTCATAGGTCACCTGGCCGGCGGCGGAGCTGCTGCAGCGCCCCCTTTAGCTGCTCACGCGCCAGCCGCAGTCGCGAGTATCCGGTGTTAAGAGGAATCTCCAGGCTGGCCGCGATCTCGGCCATCCCGCAGCCTTCGATGTCGTGCATGATGAACACGGCGCGGCGATCCAGCTCCAGCCCGGCCAGCGCCTGCGCGAGCAGCCGCCGCGCCTCAAAGGCCGCCAGCTGCTCGTCGGGACCGGGCCGCTCATCGCGAGCTTCCAGGGTGTCGCGGCTCACTTCTCGCCGGTGCCGCGCCAGCTCGCGGTAGCGCGCCGCGGTGCGATAGGCGATGCCAAACAGCCACGGGCGCAGCGGTCGCGCGGGGTCGTAGTCGGCCTGGCGCCGGTAGAAAGTCAGAAAGACCTCATTGCAGATGTCCTCCAGGTCTGCGGCGGGCACGCCCAGACGGCGCAGCGACCGCCAGACGAACGAGGCTTCGCTGCGGAAGACGAGGGCAAACTGCGCGTGCTGGGCCTGCAGGGCCGGATCGGGCTCCACATAAGAGGTATTCTGGCGGGCCGGCAAATCCGTCATGCGCCGCTACAAGAAGCTCGCCATCACATCCAGCCCCACCGCGCCGGCCACCGGCGGCGTGCTCCACACTTGGGTGTCACCGACGCGAAGTTCGGTGCGTGTGAGGACGCCGAGCAGATCAAGGTGCGGACGCAGGTGCACAGACTTCACCAGGCGCAGCTCGGCCGCCAGCCGCAGCCCGGCAGAGCTGTATAAGGTGGTCTGCTGACGCGGCTGCGCCACCTCGATTCCCTCGCCGCGCAGCGCCCCCAGGGACAGCAGGGCGCAAGCGGCCAGGAAGCGGTAGTGTAGGCACGGCACCAGCATCCCCAGCAGCAGCTGCGTCTGGACGCTGCCCACCTCTGCGGTCTGAGCTTGCGAGGGCAGATCGACCCGTCCTTCCAGCCCGCAGGAAAACAACCGCCAGCGCAGCCCGAGCTGCGCGGCGACCGCCATGGTGACGGTGGGCGCGGCCCCGAGCCAGGCGCTCACTCCGACGCTGGCGCGCAGGTTGACGCCGCGGCGCGCGGCGGCAGCGGGGGATGAGATGGCGCCCCGGGGTGGCGCGCTCCCGCCCGTGGCCGGAGCAGCCGCTGGCGGCGCCACCACGATCGCGGGAGTCGGACTCCCCGGGCCAGGCGCCGGCACGGCCGCCGGCGCTCGGGGACGACTGCGGAAAAGGGGGTCGATGGCGATGTCGATGGCCAGGACCAGGGCCGCGGCGAGCCCGCGACAGTCCTGACGCTCCGCCGTCAGCAGGCGCGCCCCGAGCAGGCGGCCGCTGCCATCGCGGAGCTCGAGCTTGGCGTGCAGCTGCTCGTCGCTTGCCAGCTGCACGCTGAGCGTGCGCGGCGCATCCTCCCAAAACGGATCGTAGCCGAGCTGCCCGGCCACCGCGTCGCGGAGCTCGGTCTGGTCAGGGCAGTCCGGAGGCACCGCGGCGCGGCTGTAGCGCAGGCGAGTGAGCGGCCGCTCCGCGGTCTGGGCCGACAGCGGCAACGGCAGCGCCACCAGCCCCAGCAGCAGCACCTTGTCGAGCATCCCCACCGTCTGCCCGCGCCGCCGCGCCGCCCAGCGCCGCGAGCCCGCCGCGCCCGCAAGTCCTGCCGATTTGAGCAGCCGGTTCGCCAAGTGGCCGCAGATTGTACTGCGGCCTCGCGTTTTTCATGACAATTTGTGGGCCGCGAGGGAATACCAGAGCGAGCGCTTTTCTGTTTCTCGACCTGGCGGCAGCACGCACCGTGGCGCCGGGTCCCGGACCGACTCACCCAAGGAGCTCGACATGAACCCAAGGAGTGTCCGCCGGCGACGCGAGCAGGTCCTTACCGCCATGCTCCTTGTTGCCGGCTGCGATCAGCAGCAGTATCTTGGCGACCCGCGCGCCGCTGCCGACTCGGGGGCTCCCACTGACCTGGGACCAGTCGCGGTCAAGCGCCTGTTTGTCACCTCTTCGCTCTACCGGAGCACCGAGCTTGGCGGGCTGGCCGGGGCGGACCTCCGGTGTCAGCAGGTGGCCGACAGCGCCACCCGGGCCGGGCTGGCGGACCTCGGCGGCGCCCGCTGGGTGGCGTGGCTCTCGGACGGCAGCACCGATGCCATCGAGCGCCTCGCGGACCTCGGACCGTGGTACCTTGTCGACAAGCAGACCCGCATCTTCAATAACCGCGCCCATGTCGCGCTCGCCCCGGCGATGTTGCGCACCGGCATCACGCAGGACGAGCGCGGCAACCCCATTGCGATCACCAGCGCCAACTCGCTCTACTGGACGGGCACAGCGCCGGGGGGCCGGAAGGCGCCGGGTCACTGTGACAGCTGGCGCGACCCGATGTACAGCGAAGGCGGCCTGACCGGCGCCATCGGCGAGGTCGGCGATCGCTGGACCGCCCGGCTGAGCAGCGCCTGCATCGGCGCCCACGCGCTGCTGTGTTTCGAGCAGTAGCCGTCCCGGAGCAGCACAAAAGTCCCCGGCCGCGAAAAAAATTCCTCCCATCCATGACGGAACTGCCCGGCTGCCCGGAATCAACAGGGGTGGCAGCTCACAGAGCGCCCCCGAACAAACTGGAGCTCATTACGATGAAAACATGGTCTATTCTGAGTCGAGCCTTGGCCCTCATTCCGCTTGCTGCAGTGATCGGCGGCTGCGCCGGCGACAGCACCCCGCCCTCCCCGGCGGTGATCTCCGGCGACCCGGGCGGCGGCAGCGGTCCGGGCAGTCCTCCCCCGGGCTGCAAGAGCGTCAATCCCGCTGACGTCCCGGGCACCTCGCTGGTCTTCCGCGACAAGGTGGCCCTCTCGCAGCGCGACTCGCTGATCAGCACCCGGGTGACCGCCCCGACCGGTGCCAACCTCACGGTGACTCGCAACAGCAGCGGCCTCCCGACGCGGGTGGATTACAATCCGGGCGGCACCGCCGCCAGCTACACCGACTACTTCTATTACGACAGCGGCGGGCGCATCACCCACTTCCAGCACTCCACCTCCAGCTCCGCCACCAACTTCGATGAGTACTTCTACTACGATAGCGGCGGTCGCCTCACTCACTTTCAGCACTCCACCTCCAGCTCCGCCACCAACTTCGATGAGTACTTCTACTACGACAGCGGCGGGCGCCTCACTCACTTCCAGCACTCCACCTCCAGCTCCGCCACCAACTTCGACGAGTACTTCTATTACGATAGCGGCGGCCGCATCACCCACTTCCAGCACTCCACCTCCAGCTCCGCCACCAACTTCGACGAGTACTACTATTACGACAGCGGCGGCCGACTGACTCACTACCAGCACTCCACTTCCAGCTCCGCCACCAACTTCGACGAGTACTTTTCCTACAACTCGGCCGGGCTGCTGGTCCGCTGGGAGCTGAGCGGGCAAGGCAAGACCGGCAGCCAGACCTTCATGTATTCCTGCTGAGCGAAAGATCGCGGGCCGGGCGGCGGAACCCGGCTCAGCTCGCGCGCGGGCGCCGCCATCGGGTCGCTCGGCGAGTGGTCCCGCCGGGCGGGCCGCGCGCGATCTTCGCCGACAAAAGCCGGGCGCCCTCGCCGGCAAGAGCGCCGCGAGGGGCCGCTCCCGCCAGGCGCTCCCCATCGCCAGGGTCAAGACACGGCGGCGGGCCTCCAGCCGCGGGGTCGCTGGTCCATGTATAATGCATGAATGAGCACGCTCTGTTCCACGAGGCGCCGCTGCCGGCTGATCGCTGCTGGCGTGCTCGTGGTGCTCGCGGGCACCGTGGGCGCGGTGGGCGCAGCGCGCTATTACGCCGGCTCGGTGCGCATGGCGGCGGCGCTCCTTGGCATCCGTGCGGCGTTCCGGCAGGTCCAGCAGCTGTCCACGGGCGAGCTTGCAAGCTGGCGCGCGGACGCGCGGCGCCAGCCGCTGCTCATCATTGATGTGCGCGAGCCCGCCGAGTTTGCGATAAGTCACCTCGCCGATGCGCGCAATGTGCCGTGGGGTTCGGACTGGCAGCAGGCGCTCAAGGACACGCCCAAGGACCAGGCCATCGTCGTGTATTGCTCGATCGGGTATCGATCCTCGGTGGCGGCCCGCCAGCTGCAACAGGCTGGCTTTGCGCAGGTCGCCAACCTCGAAGGCTCCATCTTCAAGTGGGCCAGCGAAGGCCGTCCCCTGCAAGGCGCCGACGGTGCTGCCGCCACCAGGGTCCATCCCTACGACGCCACCTGGGGCCTTCTGCTCGCCCCGCAGCTGCGGGCGCCGCTGCCCTGAGCGAACGCGCTGGACCCGAAAAGCCCGACCCGGTGGCCCACCCGTCCGCGCAGTCGCCGAGCGCCCGCTCTCGTTCCGCGGCTCACGGCGACTTCCAGCCCGGGCGCCTGCGCCGACAGGCCGCAGGCGCCGCTCGCCCGCGCAGGCTGGGACGGGCCGCACCGGACCCTTCTCAGACGGCGGTTACCTCATCGGCAAGAACGCCGGCCCCGAGGTAAACGCAGCCTGTATTGGTCCGCGCGGCGTCGGAGATGACTGCCGGCAGGTTTGCCAGTCGCCAGCATCCGCAGGCACTGGCGAGTCAGCGGAGCTTGTCCTGCTCGCCGACGCAGCTGGGCCACCTTTGGGCTCGGTGTTTGACACCTACCCCAAGCGGACCAAGGACAAGCTCGCACGGCTGCGCGCGAAGAAAAAGTGATGCCCGTCGGCGCATCGGGACCGCTCGGGGTGACTCACCGGGCGCCGGTGGGTGGCTGCTGAGTCCGAGCGGGTGGCGCTTGACCCAGGCGTCGTTTTGACGAACTATCGTTCGCTATACTAGACGGCGAAATTCGCTGACGGAGATTCTCCATGAGCAAGATCCGAGATGAGGTCCTGACGGCAAACCGCGAGTATCAGAAGGCCTTCGGCGACAAGGGTCGCCTCGCCCTGCCGCCCGCACGGCAGTTCGCGATCCTCACCTGCATGGACGCGCGCATCGACCCCGCCAAGCTCGCCGGCCTCTGCGAGGGCGACGCCCATGTGATCCGAAACGCTGGCGGGCGAGCAAGCGACGACGCGCTCCGCTCGCTCGTCATCTCTCACAAGCTGCTGGGTACCAAGGAGTGGTTCGTGATTCACCACACCAACTGCGGGATGGAGCTCTTTAGCGACTCCATCATCCGCGACCTGCTGGCCCAGAGCCTTGACACCGCCGTCCTTGACGCTGCGGGCTGGCATGACGTCGGCAAGGGGCCGGGCTCGACGCAGGGTGAGTTCATCGACTGGCTGACGATCACCGACCAGGCCAAGAGCGTCGCCACCGACGTCGAGCGCATCCGCAATCATCCCCTGGTGCCCGGCGCCATCCCCATCTACGGATACGTCTATCACGTCGAGACGGGAGCCCTCGTCGAGGTCCCCCGCGCTTCGGAGCTCGGCAGACCCCGCTGACCACCGAGCGGGCCGCTCAGGCGAACTGACGGCGCAAATAGGGGGCGGTGCGGCTGCCCGGGGCTTGGCCTACCTGCTGCGGCGGACCGCAAGCGACGATGCGCCCGCCTTGCTCCCCGGCCCCCGGCCCGACATCGATGACCCAGTCGCTGGCGGCGATGACGCGCAGCTCGTGCTCGATCACAATCACTGTGTTGCCCGAGTCGACCAGACCGTGCAGCTGCGCCATGAGCAGGTCTACATCAGCTGCATGCAGGCCGGTAGTGGGCTCATCGAGCACGTACAGGGTGTCGCCGCGCTGGGCGCGCTGCAGCTCGGTAGCCAGCTTGATGCGCTGGGCTTCCCCTCCGGACAGCTCGGTCGCCGGCTGGCCGAGCCGCAGGTAGCCTAGGCCGATGTCCCGGAGCAGCGCCAGCGGCTTGTGCACGGCAGGCTCGTTAGCGAAGAGCTCACAGGCCTTTTCGACGGTCAAGGCCAGGACCTCGGCGATGTTCTTGCCGCGCCAGGTCACTTGCAGGGTCGGCTCGTTGTAGCGCGCTCCGTGGCAGCTGGAGCACGGCGCATACACGCTCGGCATAAAGAGCAGCTCGACGCTGACAAACCCTTCGCCTTCGCACACCGGGCAGCGGCCCTTGGCGATGTTGAAGGAGAAGCGTCCGGCGTCATACCGCCTGGCGCGGGCGCCCGGGGTCGCCGCGAAGAGCCTGCGCACATGATCAAACAGGCCCGTATACGTCGCGAGGTTGGACCGCGGCGTGCGGCCGATGGGCTTTTGATCGACGCAGACCAGCCGCTTGATGGCATCGCTGCCCGCGTGAATGCGGCCTTCGGTCGCGCTCGCGAGGTCGGCTTGGAGATCCTCTTCCCCATCCTCGCGCGCTACCTCGTGCCCCAGCTGCGCGCCGATGAGCTCCACCAGCGCCTGGCTCACCAGGCTCGACTTGCCCGAGCCGGACACTCCGGTCACGGCCGTAAATACCCCCAGCGGAAAGCGCGCCGTGAGGCCTTTGAGGTTGTTGCGGGTGACTCCGCGCAGCTCCAGCCAGCCGGCAGGCGCGCGTGGCCGCCTGGGCTGAACCGGGCGCGGCGCGAACAGATAGCGCGCCGTCTGCGAGTCGGGCACGCTCTGCAAGCCGGCCGGAGGCCCACTGTACAGAACACGCCCGCCCTGGGCGCCGGCCGCCGGTCCAAGGTCCACCAGCCAGTCCGCCTGGCGCATCACCTCCAGGTCATGCTCGACGATGAAGATCGAGTTGCCGGCGTGCTTGAGCTGCGTCAGGGCCCGCATCAGCGCCTCGCTGTCTGCCGGGTGTAAGCCCGCCGAGGGCTCATCGAGCACGTAGACGACGCCAAACAGGTTCGAGCGAATCTGGGTGGCCAGGCGCAGGCGCTGCAGCTCGCCCGGGGACAGAGTCGGGGTGCTGCGCTCGAGCGACAGATAACCCAGCCCGAGCTCCTGCAGGGTGGTGATGCGCGCCAGCAGCTCTTGCGCGATGCGCTGCGCCGCGATGCGCTTCTCTTGGGATAAGTTGGGCGTACGCCGCACGTCGGGCGCGCCTTGGTGAGCCGCGCCGCGCCGCGCCGCCGGGGCTTGGGGACGACTTCGCGCCGCGCGCGCCGGGGACTTTGGCGCAGCGAACTGACCCGCGGCGGCCGGGGCCAGCAGCTCTGCCACCCGATTGAGCGGCAGCGCCGACAGCGTCCCGATGTCAACCCCGGCGAACTTGATCGCCAGCGCCTCGCGCTTGAGCCGCTTGCCCTCACACAGCGCGCACGGGCTGCCGATCATGAACTGCGCCACGCGCTTCTTCATCAGGGCGCTCTGGGTCGTCGCGAAGGTGTGCAGCACATACTTGCGGGCGCCCATGAACGTCCCCTGGTAGCTCGGCTCCAGCTTGCGGCGCAGCGCCAGGCGGGTCTCGGCGGGGGTAAAGCCCGCGTAGACGGGAACGGTCGGCTGCTCTTCGGTGAACAGGATCCACTGGCGGTCCTTTTGCGGCAGCTCGCGCCAGGGCTTGTCCACGTCGTAGCCCAGCGTCACCAGGATGTCGCGCAGGTTCTGTCCCTGCCAGGCCGGCGGCCAGGCGGCGATGGCGCGCTGGCGGATGGTCAGCGAGTCGTCGGGCACCATCGTCTTCTCGGTGACCTCGTACACGCGGCCCTGGCCGTGGCAGTGCGGACAGGCGCCCTGCGGCGTGTTGGGCGAGAAGTCTTCGGCAAAGAGCATCGGCTGGCCGGGCGGATAGCTCCCCGCGCGCGAGTACAGCATGCGCAGCAGGTTTGACAGCGTGGTCACGCTCCCCACCGACGAGCGGGGACTGACCGCGCCGCGCTGCTGCTGAAGGGCGACGGCCGGCGGCAGGCCGTCGATCGAATCGACCTCTGGGACGCCGACCTGGTCGATGAGCCGGCGCGCGTAGGGGGTAACCGATTCGAAGTAACGCCGCTGCGCTTCCGCATACAGAGTCCCAAAGGCTAGCGAGGACTTTCCCGAGCCGGACACGCCGGCGAAGACGACGAGCGCATGGCGGGGAATATCGACGTCGACGTCCTTCAGGTTGTGCTCACGCGCCCCGCGCACGCGCACAAACCGACTCGGCTCGGGCGCGCTCGCGTCATCTAGTTGGGAAGCGTCGCGTATGGGCATCTATTGATAATGGGTCGGTCGACCCTGTTCGGCAAGGCCGGGGCCTCCCTAGGTAATTCCGCGAGCGTTCCGGCGGGCCGTAGCTCGGCAAATCTCCGCCGGGTGAGCTGGAGGCGACTTCATCGGCAACAGAGCGCTGGCCGCGCGACCTCGTCGGTGCGACCAGCATGCAGCTGGGCTGCGGACAGGCTGCGGATGGACTCGTGGCTGGGCGGTTTATAGGCGAGCGGGCGATTGCACCCAAGAGCCTGCCGCTGCGTGTGCCCGGCCCACCAGGCTAGCTGGACGCTACTTCATCAGGTCGGCGGAGAACGAGCCCTTGACCGGATGGCTGCCATCTACACCGGCGTCGTCCAAGTGGAACTTGCCGTGAATGAAGCTGCCAAGCGACTCTGTCGTGGCCTGTCCGGGGTTCTTGAGGAGTATGCCATAGGCGCCTACCCACTCGAAGTTCGACTCCCCGCCTGGGACGAAGAGCTCCGGATCGATAAAGAGGTAGACCAGCGCCGTCGAGGCGTCCGGGAAGGCTCCCAGGAGCTGAACACCGGGGCGGCGCCCGTAGCCCATGTTGAAGGGGTTCTGGCCGGCGGCAGCTCCGCCCTGCACGCTCGTTGTCTTCATCGGATCGGCGGCCAGCTTCCACTCGATCGTCGCCGCTCCGGTCTTGAAGGGATCCATCTCATCGACGGTGCCCCACTTAGTCTCAAAGGTTCCGCTCACAGTGCCCACCACTTTTGCGCATCCACCACTTGGCGGCGGAAAAGGCCACTCCACCGCTGGCGCCAGCTCGGCCGTGATGACCGACCGGCGCTTGTTCACGAAGTCGCGCACCGGTGCCAGCGCTTTGTCCAGGAAGGCAGCCTGTCCCGGCAGCTGCGTCAAGAGGCGCGCCCGCATCTGGTCGATTGCCGCGTTGATTTCCTGCTCGTTCCACGACGAGTCGAGGAGCTGGCGCAGGCGCTCCAGGTACATCTTCCGCCCGGCGGCGTGCGCATAGAGACGCTTGGGCAGCGCCGCTTCCGCAGACACAGATTGCGGTCTGTCAACCCCACGCGTCACATCCTCTGCCGAGAAGGACATATCCGGCCCCCATACAATGAAGGACATCTTCTTGCTGGTGGGGTCCACATAGACGTAGAAGTTGTTGCGATTGTTCGAATAGCCATCCCACAAGCCGAGCACGGCCTCCATCGCCCAGAAAGTCATGAACTCGTCCAGGTTGATGACGGCACCGAGCTTCTCCAGCAGGTGTGCGTCATCCGCGGCGAGCGCGGCGGTCACGGCGTCCAGCTCACTGCGATCCGGGTTGCTCTTGTTGGTCTTCTTCTCAAATCCCGCCATCGCCCCCGCGAGGAAATCGCCGCCAGTGCCTTCAAACAGATTCCCAGTATTATCGGCGAAAAACCTGCCCAGCATCTTCGGGCCCACCGGCTCGACGTCGACATAGACACCCAGGTCTTTGCCATTTACCGTGACATGGGCGAAGTTGCAGCGCGAGGCGGGTACCCCAACTTTGCGCAGCAGGTCGTACGCCAGGCACTGCTTGATGAGCGCGGGATCCTGGAACGCGTTGTTCAGCGTCAGCTCGTCGACCCCGTAGAGCTTGGTGTCCTTGACATATTGATCGAGGCTCAGCTTCAGCGATGGCATCGAGAGGGCCGCTGAGCCGAACGAGCCCTTCTTCCGCACCCCCACCTTTGGCAGCGCTTGACCATCGATCATGGCGGCGGCGGGGAAGTTCTTGTACGGGTCCGGCGCAGCCATGTTGCACTGGATGTACTCATCGACGCTATGGCCCTGGCGGCGCAGCTTGTCCCAGTCCTTGGCATCAAGCGACAGGCTGACTTCGACCACATGGGCGGGATCGTAAAGTGCCTTCGTCTCGTCGGGCTGAGGGGGTGGCGCAGACTCGGGCTCGGACGCACACGCGGCGAGGGTGAACCATCCAAAAAGACCAAGCGCCGAACGAAACCAGGCTGAGCGGGATTGCATGATGAGGCTTCTCCTTGTGAGGCGACCAGGTGGACGAGCCGGGCTAATGAACACCACAGAGCCCCCATGAAGCAAGAGGCAGGACCACAGCGAAGCCAGCGGAGACTGACCACTTTGGACGAGCGTGCCCTTCCAGACCAAGCCCCGCAGCCGGGCTCGCGCTCGCCGAGGTCTGCCGCCAGCGCAGAGACAGCTTGAGACAGGCTGTCGCTTATGAGGCCAACGGGCGCCCGCTTGCCGCCCGGGCAGGGTTGCTTTCTAATAAGCGTATGAGCTACATGCTGACTGCCATACACCTCTACGGCGTCTCGCTCGCGTACGAGGAGGCGCGGCGCGTCTTGGCGCACGCGGGCAACCTCGGCTTCTTGCAAGAGTGCCAGCGGCAGTTCGCGTCCCTGGCGGAGGAGTTCGGCCAGCTTGACGCCCTCGACCTGCAGCTCTATCACGCCGACTTGCAGGGCGGCTTGCCTGTCAGCGATTACCCGTACAAGCAGTTCGCAACGCTCGTCGATTTCTTCGACTACTTCGGCTTCAGCCATTACCAAGTCCCGCCCCAGGACATGGACATCATCCCGACGGTCTACAACGAGCGGCGAGGGACACAATACCATCGTCATCGCTATTACGCCGACTTGTTTTGCCAAGACGCCGACTCTCGCGGTGATTCACTTCGGCTCCTGCCCGGAAAGCAGAGCGTCTACGGCATCTACATCGCCTCCAGTGGCTACGCCTACAACGACGATGTCCGCGTCTTCGACAAAGACCCGCGCATCGAAGGCAATTTCAGAAAATACTGTGCGCCAGTGCTCCAGGAGCTCGGCCTCTCGCGGGCTGTCGAGCGGGTCCTGATTTACCAGACCTGGTAGCGCAGCCCGGGCTCTACGCCCGCTTGCGCACGACCCGGCAAAGCCAGCGGGCAATGCCACACTCGGCTCCTGTCCGCAGCCCTCGCCGACGCAGCGCGGACGGACTAAGGAGGCCCCCTCCTCGGGCGTGCCCCTCATCGGCAAGAGTGTCCGGAGAGCGCAGGGCGCACGCTCAGCCTCGGGGGTCTTGGGGACAAAAAAGTCGCGGAATGCACCTGGCCCAGATGTGGACCAGCTTGTCCCCGGCCTTGGGACAAATTTGAGTGCGTCTGAAGTAGGCGGATGTAGTCGTCCAGTTCCAACTGAGCCATCGAGGAAGAAGGCAATTTCGCGTACGCTGGCCGTGTTGTGGGGGGTCGGCCGCAACCTCGCCGCCCCCACTGTCACTAGCAACCAGACCATCGAGCACGCGGCGCACGGAGAGCCGCGGGCACCGTCATGACGGAGCTTCTCAAGTTGCGTTACATCCCAAGGGATTATCCTTGTCCACCAAAGTGATGGCGTGCTCGGGACAAGCGACGACACACAGGCCGCACGCCTGGCAGGCTGCTGCGCGGGGCGTGTGGGCGGTCTTTTTGCCGTGTACCCAGAGCTTGAGGCGAACTAGAGCCGGCAGGGCGCGGTAGGTTGTCTCTTCGATCGTTCCTACCTCGAAGACATCGAAAGGGCACACGGCGACACAGTCGCCCTTGCCCTCACAGCGCTGGCGGTCGATGACGGGGCGAAAAGCTCCTGGCGCTGCCTTGCACTTCATCCCGGGGCGATTGGGGTCGGACACCGCTTTGCGGGTCTTTACAGGATCTCTTGCGCTATGCATCTTGGGGCCTCGCAGAAACAGGCTGTCCGCGGTCCAGAAATGGCTGTCGTGTCGCGCGTTGCTGCCCGCAGGGCAGTATACACGCAAACCCCAATCCTCGCCCAGGCCAGGCGGCGACTTGTCATACAGTAAGCTGACTGACGAGGGCCTGACCTTCCGGCGAACCATCTGCTTGGCTCTTGGTCGCGCCGCGCGATCCCGTCAGCGCGCAAGCGGGCGGAAAAGATCCGAGTCCTTTCGACCACCTTTAAGCGGGCCTTGGCGTCGGTGTTGTGTCCACAGCAGGACCTCTGCTACGCTAATCGGACGATGGAAGTATCAAACGCTCGCAGTCCTGGGGCCCGGGGTCTACACCGCTTTACCGCACGCGCTCGGAGGCGGCTTGGACCGGCCCGCAGGCTGCGCCATGTGCTGGGCGCGGCTCTGTTTATCACGCTGGCTGCGGCGCCAGCCTGGGCGCGGTTCGCCACCCGATTCCAAGCCGCTGCGGCCGAGGCGCCGCTGATCGTCCGCGCTCGCGTCCTGTCCACGTCGCCCTCGCTGCAAAATGCCGCCAGCGGAGGCGTAGATGTTCAGCTCGCGGTCGAGCGCACGCTGGTGGGCCCTTCTGTGGGACGTAGCCTGACCTTGTCGATGCCCAACACCAGGCACTCGGCGCCGCTCGAAGAAGGCAAGCTGTACCTGCTGCTCCTGGAAAACCCGACCTCTCTATACAATGACCACAACTCCTGCGGAACCACGAACTACAGCGAGGTGGTAAACGGCAAGGTCGCGCGTTTCCAGATCAAGATTCCGCCGCGCCCGAACTTGACGGACTACCTGTCTATGCACCAGGCGACCTTGGCCGAAGCCGAGATGACAATCATCACCGAGCGATGCCATGGCGGGCAGATCTGTGCAGATGACTATAAATCGCAGCGGTGGGCGGTATTGCTCAATAGGTTATCGCCGCAGAACCTGCTCATGCTGATCGCCGCTCTGGCCCTCGCGGGGTACTCGTGGTGTCTCGCTCGCAGCCGAGCTGCGCAGAGTATGAGCGAGCTGCAGCAGCCCTGAGGTCGCGGCTTCCTAGCTGCGCATTGTTTAGTGTGAAAAAACTCAGGCGCGCACCTGCAGCACCTGCTCGGCGCGGGTGCGCAGCTCGTCGTCGGTATCCAGGCTGAAGCTGCGGCCGTGCTGCAGCTTGTCGCGCAGGAACGCGGTGAGTGACTCGGCCGCCGAGGACAGAGCCGCGCGCGCAGCCGTCTTTGCGAACGTCGCATGCACCACGCGCTGCTTGTCCGGATCGTATTCCCAGAAACCGACGATGCACGGACCGACCAGGATCGGGCGCAGGGGAATCTGCTTGCTTTGGGCCAGCGGGCTTTTTCGCGTGCTCCCCCAGACCGGCAGCGCGCGCTCATGATGCTCGGGAGCGGTGAGCAGAGCGAGGCCGCCGTGCGCGGTCAGGTAGTTGTCCTCAAATGGCAGAAAGGAGATCTCCGTCGATGGCGTAGCCGCTGTTAGATCATCGGCGAACGCGGTACGATTACCGCGGGCTCGCACTGGCCACCGCTCCGATGCGCATCCAGGGCCTACATGCAGACCGTGGACGACAGGTGGACGACGGCCGCGGTTTGCGCCATCACCGCCATAAGCCGATACACCTTTTTCGCGCGCAGTCTGCGTCAGTAGCGGCACCAGCCCCTGCTTGCGCGTGTCATGCACCTGCGGCAGCCGCACGATGGCCCCATGGACACCCCGGTCCGCGGCGGCGCGGGCGACTGTCTCCGGGTTCCGCGGGATAGACGGGTCACTCGTTGCCGGATCGCTCTCCTTGCGCAGCTGGCCAGGGCCGCCGGCCGCCAGGCCCGTCCCTGACGTGACTACCAGGATCTTGCCTGCATCCAGCACCGATGCCAGAGCCGCGATTGCCTTGCGCTCATCCTCTGCGTTCGCCGCGAACTTGGAAAAGTCATGCCTGAACGCCAGGTGCCCTGCCTGCGCTGGACTAGGCAGGTCGGCCCGCGCGGTGCAGAATCGCCTCATGAGCGACTCCTTTGCATCTGAATCGAGGACCCCGGCTTCGCAACTGGCCGCCGCGCTGGCCCACTTCGAGGAGCACGGATACGTCATCCTCGAGCGCGTGCTCGATGAGGCCCGTCTCGACGAGCTCCAGCGCGCCCTCGTGCCGTTTGAGGCGCAGCGGCCCTTCGGGCGCAACGACTTTGAAGGCGAGCGCACCCACCGCGTCTATTCGCTCGCCGGCAAGGGCGCCGTCTTCATGCGCCTCGCCGAGGAGCCGGCGGTTGTCAATCTGCTAGACAGGCTGCTGCTCCCTAGCTGGCTGCTCTCCAACCTGCAATCGATCAGGCTGTACCCGGGGGAGACCGCGCAGCCGTGGCACACCGACGACGCCTTCTATGGCGTCCCGCGACCGCGTGGCCGGTTGGCGGTCTCGACGATCTGGGCCATCGAGGATTTTACCGTCGAGAACGGCGCCACTGAGCTCGTGCCGGGCAGCCATCTGTGGGGGCGGCAGCGGCCCGAGGGACATCCGAGCGTGCACGCAGTGATGCCGCGCGGCTCGGTGGTGCTCTTCGACGGCGCGCTCTGGCATCGCGGCGGCGCCAACCGCGCCGCGGCGACCCGGCTCGCGATCAGCCCGCAATATTGTCAGCCGTGGCTGCGCACGCAGGAGTCGCAGCTCCTCATCGCGCCGCCCGAGGTGGCGCGCGGCTACTCCGACCGCGCGCGCGCCATGCTCGGATATTCGATTCATCCGCCGTTTCTGGGCCAGGTCGACGGCATGCACCCGCTGCGGCTCGTCGATCCCGCCTATCGGCAGAAGAAGACCAGCGACCACGCGGTCGCCGATCGCTTCCTCGCGCGGCCCGGCTCCGAGCTGGTCACCGACGAGGCGCAGCGCGCCGGACGCGACGGCTGAAAGCTGAAAGCTGGCTGCGGCGGGCTACAGCGAGTATGACCCGGTCAGCAAGACGCGCAAGCAGGAGAACCGACAGATCGAAATTGGACTCCTCCACAGCATCGACGAACTGCCGCAGTTCCCGGAAGAGCCGGCTACCGAGTCCGCGTCAGACAACCAAGACAAGGTACCGGTTGCTGAGCGCCCCGCGGCCAAGAAGACGCCCTAGCTTGCCGCATTCCTTCCCGTCAGGGCTCGCCCCCTGCAGCCAGGCGCTGCCTACATCGCGGTACCGACAAAGACCGCGGTCTGTCCTGCAGGGCAGGGCTCGTTGCCGGCGGAGATATGGGTGAAGGTCAGCGTGCTGCCCGAGAGAGTATAGGTGTAGTCGGGCTTTGGCGGGATGGGCACGCAGCTCTGACCGCCGAACAACGCGCCGCACCCAGAGCTAGGGTTGCACGAGATCGACTGCGGGGTCATCGAGAATGCACTCGCGCTGGGGTAGCCATACGGCTCGGTGACTGTGGCGATGCAGGTGGAGCTGAACGTCTCGACTAAGGAGCCCGTCGTGTTGTTGATCTAGAACAAATGAGTCTTTTCATTGACCCCGGCGCCATGAATGCGGGCGTGGAACTTTCCGCAATTCTCAGCGGGCCGCTTGGTCGTTTGGGGGTCGCACCATGCAGCACTCTACCCGCATCGCGCCTACGCCGCGCGGGCAAGGCTTAGCAAAAGAAGGTCCATAACAGGCCCGCTCATGTCCCCGTCGGAGGCTTGGTTGATACGGCACGAATTGGACCTGGGCTCAGACGGAAGTTACCTCATCGGCAAGAGACTTAACGCCGAGGAGGAAGCCGTCTGAATTCGTCCGCACGGCGTCGGCGAGGGCTGCGGACAGGTTTGCGGGTCGAGTTGATTCTCGACGGCAAACCTGGCCTGGCGATGCCAGGCAACCTGCGGGTGCACCCCAAACCGTGTGGCTTCATATGCTCCACCGTGCGCCACCGTGTCGGGCCGTGAGGGTTGGCGGGCAGGCCGGGGATTGTCCAGGAGGGCCCTACGGATGACAGCGGGGCCTTTCCAGCTATCGAACGCGCGGAGGAGAGAGGTCACCAGTCGATCGATGGTCAACTGCAGAGTCAAGTGCTGGACCGACGATCCCCTTGGCACCGGCTCTACCGCGCTTCGACCGCCACCGAGCCAGCTGGCCCTAAGCTGCTGCAGCCCACCTCCCGTGCCACCCTTGCGCGCCGCGCAGACCGGAGGCGGGAGCTACATCATCCATGAGCAAAACCGTTCTTTTCATTCACGGGCTCGAATCAGGTGCCCACGGGTCCAAGGCGCGCCACCTCACTCGCGCGGGGTTCACCGTCGCCAGTAAGCTCATGCCGTGTGGTCGCGCTCGCCGCAGTTTCCGCTGTAATTATTGGGAACCTTTGGCTTTTCTGAGTCCCCCTTCGCGGTGTATATTGGCAAAATGGTGCCAGCCATTTCCAGGCCTGCGGTAACCACCGCTGGGCGCAGTCGAACTGCCAGCGACCTTTTCCAGCCGATGGAGCGGCGGCGACGATATCGCTCGGCCGCAGCCGCCGAGGCCGGGGGTTCCGCCGCCCCGGTTCCACGGATGGAGACCCTCGAGTTTACTCCCAGCCGCCTCCGCACCGCGCTGCGACTTGTACGCTGGACCGGTCTGACAATCCAGACCCTGCTGAGCATCATGTGGGACCGCCTGCGCGGCCGCCGCCAGCTCACCGATGTCGCCAGGCGGATTCGCATCGCCATCGAGCGCGCCGGCGGCACCTTTGTCAAGATCGGGCAGCAGATGGGCAATCGGGTAGACCTTCTCCCCTACACGCTCTGCCAGGAGCTCAGTCATCTGTACGATCACATGCCGAGCTTCCCCTTCGAACAGGCGATCCGCAAGATCGAACAGGCGAGCGGCCGCCCCCTGCACGAGGTATTTGCCCGGTTCGACCCCGAGCCGATCGGCGCCGCCTCGATCGCTTGCGTATTCCAGGCCGAGCTACTGAGCGGCGAAAAAGTAGCGGTGAAGGTGCGTCGCCCGGAGATCGGGACGCGCTTCGCCGAGGATCTGCTGGCTCTCAGCTGGCTATGCACGCTGGCTGAAGGGCTGACCATCATCCGTCCTGGCTTTACCAAGAGTGTCCGCGCCGACCTGCAGAACATGCTGATGGAAGAGATGAACTTCGTGGCCGAAGCTCGCTATCAGGAACTCTTCCGGCGCCGCGCCAGGCGCGACCGAATCAAGTACCTCACGGCTCCCAGGATCTATCCCCACCTGTCCAACCTCGAGGTCCTGGTGCAGGAGTTCATTCCCGGGTTTTTCCTATCGGAGATCCTCGACGCCCACGAAGCCAACGATGAGGAGCAGCTGGCCTACCTGGCGCAGCATGGAATTACGCCCAAAGAAGTCGCGCGGCGGCTCATGCACGCCAGCTACTGGAGCAACATCGAAGGACTGTTCTTTCATGCCGATCCCCACCCGGCCAACATCATCATTCAACCGGGCAACATGCTGGTGTTCATTGATTTCGGGGCCTGCGGCGCCTCCTCCAGCAAGGCGCGGCGGCTGATGATCGAGACCCTTACGCACATCAATCGGGACGACATGTCCAGCGCGTCCCGCACCGCCATCCGGCTGCTCGAACCCTTGCCGCACATCGACGTCGACCAGCTGGTGGGTCGAGCCGAGCAGGTGTGGTGGCGGCATCTGTACGCGCTGCGCAGCAAGCACACCCCGTGGTGGGCGCGCACCACGGCCGGGCTGTGGCTCAGCCTCTTTGAGATCACGCGCGAGTTCGGCCTGCAGGTCAACCTGGACACGCTGCGCAGCCTCCGCGCTTCGCTGCTATATGACACCCTGGCCGCCCGGCTGTGGCCCAAGCTCAGTGACGCGACGTTCAAGAAGTACCTGAAGACGATGTATCGGCGCCAGGCGCGCCGGGTGCTCCGCAAGGCGGAGAAGGAAAGCCCGGCCCAGCGCTCGCACCGGCTCATCACCCAGGTGCACAGCCTGTCGCGGCTCGGCGAGAAGCTGGTTGCGTCGGTGCAGAACCTGACTGAGCTGTCGCCTAATCGGTTCCTCCAGCTGGCCAACAAGGCGTCCTATGCCGCACTCAATGTCCTGGGAACGGCTGCGTGGTTGATCCTGCCGGCCTTCCTGATGGCGCTCAGCAACGCGGGGTTTCAGTTTTTCACCAAGGGTCTCAGGCCACCGATCTTGCTGACAGCCTGGCTGATCTGGCTGCATCCCGCCTATGTAGTGTACGCGGTCATCACCGCGGGTCTGGCCGCCCGAAGAATGCAGTTCCGATTCGCCGACAGCGATCACGATTGAGCATTGCCGGCCGCGGCAGCCACCACCTAGTGCCGGCGCGGCATGGCCCAGTTCCGACCGGGGCAGAACCGCGCCGGTGCCACGATTTGCGATCTGGGGGACGGTCTCCGCTCGGTGAAGCCCGGACCGGGGCGGCTTGGCTCACTCGCTTTGAACATGTCCCAGCAGCTGCGAAACCGGTCGCCGGGCATCCTGGACCGCTTCTCTTAGCAGTCGCAAGTAGTCAGCGAGCAGGCGCTTGGCGCGACTCTCGTCTATGATCTCGCTGGCGTAGGCCAGCCGCAGCGTCACCCGCCCCTCCCAAAAGGAGGCGAACAGGTAGTAATCGTTGTAGCGAACCTTGCCGCGCAGCAGGATGCTCTCCGCCGTCAGACCGGCGAACGAGTACGGCTTGCCCGCCAGCAAGGTCTGAAGCCGCCGATCATCGAGAAGCTGTGGCATCGCACTATAAAAGGCGAACATGCATGGCAGGGCGAAGACGTGGGCTCCTTCGTCTTGATCTACGCCGAGTTCCTGGGCCAGCCGGCCAAAGGGGTAGTCCTCATGTTGTATGGCGGCGTCCACGGTCAGGCCGCCGGTAGTCAGCAGGGTGGTGAACGGCGGGTCCGCGCTGAAGTCTGCCACCAGTGGGACAATGTTGAACACTGGCCCTACCAGCCGCGCGTGCTCGGGTCGGGAGCGCAGAAGGGGTGGAGTTCCTACCACAATGATGTCCTGCCGGGACTCCCGATGGAGGACGGCCTGGAACGCGGTAAGAAGGAGGGTAAACAGGGTGACCCCCGTGCCCTGGGCTACCGCCTGCAGGGCTCGGGTGAGGGCGGCGTCGAGGGTGGTATGCTCGTGGCGGTTGTCATAGGTTCGAGGCCGTGGGCAGGGCCGGTCGGTGGGAACCGCGACTCGGGGGACGCCGCGGCGCAGCTGGTGGTGCCAGTAACGGCGGTGGATTTCCGCCTGGGCGGACGTTAGCAGTTGGCGCTCCCAGAGTGCGAACTGCTGGAAGTCATCGTTTTCGACGGCGGGTGCAGCGGTCGCCGGGGCGCCGTTTGCCTGGTAATAGGAGAACAGATCGACGAGCAGGCGCGGCAGCGCATAGGAATCAAGAGCGGTGTGGTGCACGGATACGGCGAGGACGCACTGCTGGGTGGACCGCTCCCACAGTACGCATCGGATGACTGGCCCCTGGCTGAGGTCGAAGGAGTGCCGGGCCTCAAGCTCCAGGCGCTCCGCGAGTTCCTCCTCGGACCAGTGGCTGGCATCAGCACTGATGACCTCTGCGTCGAGTTCTTCGTGCACTCGGGCCTGAAGACCTTCGGCTGCCGGATGGAAGGTCGTGCGGAGGATGGGGTGGCGTCTGGTGAGCGTCCGCAGCGCTAGCCGCAGCTGCCCGGGGTCGAGCCGCCCGTGGATGCGGTAGGCCTGGGTGAACACATGTGACCCGGGAATATCGCGGTGGGACAGCCACATGGCCGCCTGGTTCGCCGTCGCTGGGTAGCTCGGCAGCGGCCCGGTCAGGGCTACCGCCGGGGCAGCCTGTAAGCCGAGCGCATGCGGCAACAGGTGCTCAGAGAGCACCTGAAGGTTGGGATACTGGAACAGCAGGGTCGCCGGCAGGGAGGCACCCACGAGCTTGCTGAGGCGGTTGCGCAGCTCCACCGCCATCAGCGAGTCCAGGCCGAGCTCCCGGAGCGGCTGGTCGCTGCGCAGGGCGGCTGGCTCAGCCAGCTGGAGCACGGCGGCCACCTGGGAGCGGACCTGAGCCAGCAGGGCCTGCTGCTGCTCTGGCGGGGGCAGAGCCCGCAATCGCTGCCGCAGCTCGTCCGGAGCGGGTCCGCCTGGGCCATGACCGCTTTGCTCAGAGGGCAATAGCGTGCGCAGCAGCGCGGGCAGTTGTCCCAAGTGAGTCGGCGGCTGATGCAGGTTCAGCGCCATGGGCAGCAGCAGGTCTGTGGGGGTTCGCAGAGCCTGGTCCAGAAGGTCCATTCCCTTGTCGACTTCCAGCAGCTCGAGCCCCTGCTGGCGCATGCGGCTCAGGTCGGAGGGGGAAAGTCCAGCCGCCATGCCCTGCCCTGCCAAGCCCCCCCAGGCCAGCGACAGCGCCGAAGCGCCGCCCCTCGGCGGTAAGCTGCCAAGGCGTCGAGGAAGCTGTTGGCGGCAGCGTAGTTGGACTGGCCGGGGCTGCCCAATACGCCTGCGGCCGAAGAGAACAGGACGAAGGCGACCAAGGGCAGATTCCGGGTGAGAAGGTGCAGGTGAAAAGCGCCGTCCACCTTGGGCCCAAAGACGGTGGCAACGCTGTGCGGCGTCAGAGAGCCCAGGACTCCGTCAGAAAGGACCCCAGCGCAATGAAACACGGCCCTCGGGGGTGCTGCGGCAAAATGGCGTGCAGCACCGAACACACAGCGTCCCGGTCGGAGACATCGCAGCAAGCAACGGTCGCGCTGCACCCCAGGCCTTGCAGGTCCTCAAGGAGCTGCTCGGCGCCGGGAGAGTTTATGCCGCGGCGAGAGAGCAAGAGCAGTTGTTTGACGCCATGATGTCCTACAAGATGACGTGCCACAGAGGCGCCCAGGCCGCTGGTGCCACCGGTAACAAGGACCGTGCCGTGCGTAAGATCCAAGGATGGAGTGAGGGAACAGGAGTCCAAATCGAGCGGCCGCAGACCAGGGACTCGGCGAGAGCCAGAGCGAAGAGCGGCCTCCGGCTGGTCGGAGGCTAGAAGCGCTGAGGCCAAAAGGGGAGCCGAGGAAGGGGATGAGTCGGTGTCGAGAAGAAACAGGGAGCGGTCCGGGAACTCGGAGCGAGCGGCGCGGACAAGACCCCAGAGGGGCGAGCTGCCCAGGTCGAGGACTGGAGCGTCCTGGCCGGCGGCCACCGCTTGGCGGGTCAGAACAACCAAGCGTGAGGAGGTAAGAGGGAGCTGGGCGGTCCAGAGCTGAAGCTGCTGGAGAAGGAGCGAGGAGCAGCGATGGGCGGCGGCAAGCGGGTCCGGGTCGGGGTCCAGGGATGAGGCGAGCACGAGGACCACGCCCTGAAGCGCGGTGGTGCCCTGGGAGTGCAGGTCCACCAGTTCGGCCAGGGAGGCCCGGCGGCAGACCTGGGCGCCGTGTGCGCCGAGCGCCGCCGCCGCCTGCTCGGCCAGCGCTCCGCTGCCAACCACCGCCCAGGAGCCGGGGGACGCTACCGGCGGCGCCGCACTGGCTATCCAGTGAATCTGATAGATGGCCTCGCGTCCCCCGCTCCTGGCCTTCCCAATCAGTTCCCCCGCGGCCCGGCGGGCGCGGATGGCTCCTACCTGCAGTACGGTTTGCTGCGCGAGGTCAAATAGCTCCAGAGTCGCCTCCCTGGTTTCTGACTCCTCCTCGCACCGCGATTCCACTCTCACCAGCACACTGGAGACCCCTGGGGCCTTCAGGCGCACCCGCTGCATCGCGAACGGGAGCACCTGTACACCGTGCTGCTGCGCCGCCTCGCCAAAGGCCAGCGTATGCAGGGTCGCATCCAACAGAGCGGGATGGAGGAAGAAGGCTGTGGCCGGCGGCGCGGCTCCCTCGGGCAGCACGACCCGGGCATACAACACCTTCCCATCGCGATACACCTCCTTGAGGCCCTGGAACAAAGGGCCATAACGGAAACCAGCTTCTGCCAGGCGAGCATAAAGTCCGCTGAGATCCTGCGGCACGGCTCCGATCGGGGGCCACACGCGTATGGTCTGCTGCGCGGCTCCGTCGTCTTCGGCCGCCGCCAGCGTTCCGGTTACATGGCAGCTCCATGGGTCCTGAACCTGGGCGTCGCCAGCGCGCCCATGGACCGTGAAGGCGTGACGCCCTTGGGAATCGGCCGACTCGACGCGGAGCTGAAGGCGCAGCGCGCCTTGCTCGGGCAGGATTACCGGGCCGTGGAAGACCAGTTCTTGAACCTGTGGCGCCGCGACCCGCTGACCCGCGCAGAGGGCCAGTTCCAGCAGCACCGTCCCCGGCACGAGCACCTGGCCGAAGACCTCATGCTCGTGAAGCCAGGGCTGCTCGGCCAGGCTCAAGCGGGTCGTGAACAGGTACCCGCCATCGGGCAGGGAGGTCACGCAGCAAAGCAGCGGGTGTCCGGTTGCCTCCAGGCCCGCCGCCGTCACTGTATCTCCCTGGCTCTTGGGTGCCTTGAGCCAGTAGCGCTGGCGCTGGAACGCATAGGTGGGCAGCTCGATCGGCTCGCCTCGGAGGCCGGCGAATACCGACTCCCAGGCCAGCTCCACGCCGGCAACATGCGCCGCCCCCAGTGCCGTGCGCATTGCTTGCGGCTCGCACCGTCCCTTGCGCAGGCTCGGCACGAACGCCATCGTTTCCTGCCCCAGGCAGGCTGCTGCCATTGCACACAGGGTCCCCTGCGGCCCGCACTCTACAAACGTCGTCACGCCCTCCCGGCTCAGCTCCTCGACCCCGTCGGCAAACCGCACCGCCTGCCGCGCCTGCTTCATCCAGTAGCCTGCTTGCGCCATCTGGGCCCCTGGGGCCTTCTTGCCGCTTACGTTGCTCACCACCGCAATATTGGCCTCCTGCCAGCGCAGCCCGGCAGCTACCTTCCCAAGCTCCTGCAGCATTGCATCCATATGCGGCGAGTGAAACGCGTGCGCGACCCCAAGTCGCTGGACCTTCCGCCCCTGCCGCTCGAACTGCTGCACCGTCATCTCCACCGCCGACGAGTCGCCGGAGATGACGGTCTGGGCGGGCTCGTTCAGTCCGGCCACGGCCAACCTGTCGGTTTTGCCTGCGAGCAAGGTCCTCACCTCTTGCTCGCTGGCCTGCACGGCCGCCATCGCGCCTTGGGGCATGGCCTGCATCAGTCGTCCGCGAGCGGCTACCAGGCGGCAGGCGTCCTCCAGGTTCAGCATTCCCGCGACATGGACGGCGGCTATCTCGCCACACGAGTGACCGAGTAGCAGGTCCGACTTGAGACCCAGTTGCTCCCACAGTCTGTACAGGGCCACCTGCAGGGCAAACAGCGCCGGCTGCGTATAGGCGGTCTGGTGCAGCAGCGCCGCCTCGGCCGTCCCCTCTTCGGCGAACATGACCTCGCGCAGCGGCCGTTCCAGCTGTCCCTCCAGCTGGGCGAACACTGCGTCCAGGGCGTCGCGGAACCGCGGGAAACTTTGATAAAGGCCCGCGCCCATTCCCGGCCGCTGGCTGCCTTGGCCACTGAAAAGCACCGCGACTCGACCGGTCCGCTGCCCGGTTGGGCGCAGCAGCAGCCCGGGCGGCGGAACTCCCTGGGCATAACTGCGCAGCGCGGCGGCCAGGTGGGCGGCATCCGTCCCCGGGCTCACCGGCAGGGCCAGTCGCTCGCCGAAGTGGGTCCGGCGGGTGGCCAGCGAGTACACCAGATCCAGCACATTCTGTGAGGGTCGCGCCTCTAGGTGCGCGGCCAGCTCCATCGCCTGGGCCCGCAGCGCCTCTTGGTCTCGGCCAGAGACCAGCAGTGGCATGCCCTGCGGGACCTCCCTGCCCGTGCTCGCAGACTCCCTTTCCGACCAGGGCGCCTCTTCCAGGATCAGGTGCGCATTGGTCCCGCTGATGCCGAACGAACTGACCCCGGCTCGCCGCGCCTGCTCGCCCCTCTCCCACCTCTGCGGCTCTTGCAGGAGCCGCAGCTGGCCCTTGGACCAGTCCAGGTGCTCGCTGGGCACCTCCGCATGCAGGGTCTTTGGCATCAGCCCGTTCTGCATCGCCAGCACCATCTTCAGGACTCCGCCCACCCCAGCTGCTGCCTGCGGGTGCCCCAGGTTGGACTTGAGGCTGCCCAGCCACACTGGCCGCTGCGCCTGATGCGCCTTGCCATAAGTCTCAAGCAGCGCCAGCGCCTCGATGGGGTCCCCCAGGCGGGTACCGGTCCCATGAGCCTCCACGACATCGACCTGCTCTGGGGTCAGTCCCGCGGACTGCAGGGCCTGGGAGATGACACGCTGCTGGGCCAGCCCATTGGGCGCGGTAAGGCCCTGGCTGCGCCCATCCTGGTTGACCGCGCTGCCTCGCAACAGCGCCAGCACCGGGTGCCCTTTTTCTCTGGCCACCGACAGCCGTTGCAGCACCAGCATGGCGCAGCCCTCGGACCAGCCGGTGCCGTCCGCAGCCGCGGAGAAGGGCTTGCAGCGCCCATCGGGAGAAAGCGCACCCTGGCGGCTGAACTCGATGAGATGGGCCGGCGTGGCCATCACGGTCACCCCTCCCGCCAGGGCCAGCTCGCACTCGCCCTGGCGAAGCGACTGACAGGCCAGATGCAGGGCGACCAGCGAAGAGGAGCAAGCCGTGTCCACGGTCAGCGCCGGTCCCTGAAGCCCCAGCGCATACGCAACCCGACCCGAGGCGACGCTGGAGGCGCTGCCGGTTCCGACATACCCGTCCAGCGCTTGTGGCTCCCCGAGCAGCCGGGCCCCGTAGTCACTTGCCATGCTGCCGACATAGACGCCTGTGGGGCTGCCCTGCAGCACCGCAGGCACGATTCCTGCTCTCTCCAGCGCTTCCCAGCAGACTTCCAGCAGGAGCCGCTGCTGGGGGTCCATGGCGGTGGCCTCTCGCGGGCTAATGCCAAAGAATCTGGCGTCAAACAGGTCCGCCTCGTGCAGGAAGCTGCCAAAGCGCGTCAGGCACTTGCCCGGGGCCTGGGGATCCGGGTTGAAGAGCCGCACGGGATCCCAGCTGGAGTCGCGGTTTTTAGGGAAGCCTGAAAGGGACTCTCTTCCCTCTCGGAGCAGGGACCACAGCTGGTCCGGAGAGGCGACTCCCCCGGGGTAGCGGCATGCCATCCCGACGATCGCTATCGGCTCCGTCCGGGCGGCTTCATTCTCCGCGAGGTGGGCCTTCAGCTCTCGGATCTCCAGCAAGGAGCTTTTCAGCAGATCGCGAACATTAGGTGTGCTCATTTGGTCCCTCTCGGAGTGGCGCGGTGAGCCAGCTCGCTCGCTAGCTGGGATGCCAACTCTTCATCGGACAGCTGATCAAGATCTGCTTCGCTGGGCTTTATTGTCGTGGCTTGCGCGGCCAGGGCGGCAAGCGGTTCCAGCAGGTTGCGAGCGCGCAGCTCTTCCACGGATGCGGCCCGCAGGGCGGCAATCACTTTGTCCACATCGAGGGCGGATGCGCCAGGAAGGCGCGCCGGCTCGCCGAGATCCGGGCCATGCAGCTCATTGACCAGCTGCATACTCATCGCCCGCGGCGTCGGATAATCAAACACGAACGTGGCTGCGAGCGGCAGGCCCACGAGCTTGCTGAGGCGGTTGCGCAGCTCCACCGCCATCAGCGAGTCCAGGCCGAGCTCCCGGAGCGGCTGGTCGCTGCGCAGGGCGGCTGGCTCAGCCAGCTGGAGCACGGCGGCCACCTGGGAGCGGACCTGCGCCAGCAGGGCCTGCTGCTGCTCTGGCGGGGGCAGAGCCCGCAATCGCTGCCGCAGCTCGTCCGGAGCGGGTCCGCCTGGGCCATGACCGCTTTGCTCAGAGGGCAATAGCGTGCGCAGCAGCGCGGGCAGTTGTCCCAAGTGAGTCGGCGGCTGATGCAGGTTCAGCGCCATGGGCAGCAGCAGGTCTGTGGGGGTTCGCAGAGCCTGGTCCAGAAGGTGCATTCCCTTGTCGACTTCCAGCAGCTCGAGCCCCTGCTGGCGCATGCGGCTCAGGTCGGAGGGGGAAAGTCCAGCCGCCATGCCCTGCCCTGCCAAGCCCCCCCAGGCCAGCGACAGCGCCGGAAGCGCCGCCCCTCGGCGGTAAGCTGCCAAGGCGTCGAGGAAGCTGTTGGCGGCAGCGTAGTTGGACTGGCCGGGGCTGCCCAATACGCCTGCGGCCGAAGAGAACAGGACGAAGGCGACCAAGGGCAGATTCCGGGTGAGAAGGTGCAGGTGAAAAGCGCCGTCCACCTTGGGCCCAAAGACGGTGGCAACGCTGTGCGGCGTCAGAGAGCCCAGGACTCCGTCAGAAAGGACCCCAGCGCAATGAAACACGGCCCTCAGGGGGTGCTGCGGCAAAATGGCGTGCAGCACCGAACACACAGCGTCCCGGTCGGAGACATCGCAGCAAGCAACGGTCGCGCTGCACCCCAGGCCTTGCAGGTCCTCAAGGAGCTGCTCGGCGCCGGGAGAGTTTATGCCGCGGCGAGAGAGCAAGAGTAGTTGTTTGACGCCATGATGTCCTACCAGATGACGTGCCACAGAGGCGCCCAGGCCGCTGGTGCCACCGGTAACAAGGACGGTGCCGTGCGTAAGATCCAAGGATGGAGTGAGGGAACAGGAGTCCAAATCGAGCGGCCGCAGACCAGGGACTCGGCGAGAGCCAGAGCGAAGAGCGGCCTCCGGCTGGTCGGAGGCTAGAAGCGCTGAGGCCAAAAGGGCAGCCGAGAAAGGGGATGAGTCGGTGTCGAGAAGAAACAGGGAGCGGTCCGGGAACTCGGAGCGAGCGGCGCGGACAAGACCCCAGAGGGGCGAGCTGCCCAGGTCGAGGACTGGAGCGTCCTGGCCGGCGGCCACCGCTTGGCGGGTCAGAACAACCAAGCGTGAGGAGGTAAGAGGGAGCTGGGCGGTCCAGAGCTGAAGCTGCTGGAGAAGGAGCGAGGAGCAGCGATGGGCGGCGGCAAGCGGGTCCGGGTCGGGGTCCAGGGATGAGGCGAGCACGAGGACCACGCCCTGAAGCGTGGCGGTGCCCTGGGAGTGCAGGTCCACCAGTTCGGCCAGGGAGGCCCGGCGGCAGACCTGGGCGCCGTGTGCGCCGAGCGCCGCCGCCGCCTGCTCGGCCAGCGCTCCGCTGCCAACCACCGCCCAGGCAGCCGTGGCAGCCCCATCCTGAGGTGGCGGACAGTCTACCCAATCCACGCGACAAATCAGCTCCTGGGACTTTCGCCCCAGAAAGCGCTCCTCCGGGGCGCGTCTGACGCTGACGCCATCCAGTCTGGCAAGCAGCGCTCCGCTCCTGTCCCAGAGGTGCAAGTCGCCCATGAGCATGTCGGCGCTTGACTGCCCAGCGGGACGGAGCACTCCGTGCGCCCACCGCGGCAGCGCCTGCTGGCCGTACCAGAGCAGGCGCTCGACGCCAAAGGGCACAAAGGGCGTAGTGTCCCCTTCGCTCCGCGGCTGCCAGCCAAAGGCCAGACCCAGGCTGTTGTCGAGCAGGCCAGCCGGCAGCGGCGCATCCTCCCCGGTGACCTCCGCGGGCGGCGCGAGTCGTCCGAGGCCTTCCCGAGCCAGGGAGCCGACCTCTTGGAGCCAGCGCCAGCGCGGGCCCAGTCTGGCGTGCCAGCCCTCAATCCGATCAAACAAGCCCGCGGCCGGCGTCAGCGCCGGAAATCTCGCCCGCAGTCCGTCCAAGTCCGCACCTGCAGCTCCCAAGTTCTCGCCTGGGGCCATAAAGGCGGTCGCGTGGGTCGTAAAACCTCCCTCGCGGGTGGCCACGTTGACCCGGTACCCCTGTCCCTGTTCGGCCGGGTCTAACTGTACATAAAGCAACACGCGGGCCGCTGGCTGATCGAATGTGAGGGCGCGCTGAAACTGCACGTCCCGCAGCTCCAGCGGACGCCCGCTCCAGGTCGACTCGCCGACAGCGAGGAGGACCGCGAGGTAAAACATCCCCGGGACGACTATACGGTCGTAGACTAGGTGATCGGCAAGATAGTCCTGGACTCCGGGGCCGATTTCAACTGTATGCAGTATGCCGCCACCAGGAAGCAGGATGCGTTGGCCCGCGAGCGGGAAGCGCCCTGCAGGTTCAGCAGGGCGCGAAGCGGCGGCGGCCGAAGCGGCTTGCTCTGCGCTCCGCATGGGCGCCTTGAGCCAGTAGCGCTGGCGCTGGAACGCGTACGTGGGCAGCTCCATGGGCCTGGCGCCCAGCCCGGCGAACACCGCCTTCCAGTCGAGCTCCACCCCAGCTACGTGCGCCGCACCCATCGCCCAGCGCAGCGCCTCCTGCTCGCCCGACCCCTTGCGCAGGCTCGTCACAAACGCTCCCACCTCCTGCTCTGCCAGGCTAGCGGCCGCCATCGCGCACAGAGTTCCTTGCGGCCCGCACTCCACAAAAGTCGTCACTCCCTCTCGGGACAGCTCGCGGACCCCGTCGGCAAACCTCACCGCCTGCCGCGCCTGCTGCATCCAGTAATCCCCGCTGGCCAGCGTGCTGACCTTGGTGCCGCTGACGTTGCTTATCACGGCAAGCTTGGCTTCCTGCCAGCGCAGCCCGCTGGCCACCCTCCCTAGCTCTTGCAGCATCCCATCCATAAGCGGCGAGTGAAACCCGTGCGAGACCCGCAGTCGCTGGACCCGGTGACCCAGCCGCTCAAAGTGCTGGCTCACCGATTCCACCGCAGCGCTGTCTCCGGAGATGACGGTCTGGAACGGCTCATTCTGTCCGGCCACTGCCACCTGAGCCTGCAGTCCCGCCAGGCAGGCCCTTACTTCCTGCTCGCTAGCCTGCACCGCTGCCATCGCCCCTTGAGGCATGGCTTGCATCAGCCGCCCGCGCGTCGCCACCAGCTGACACGCATCCTCCAGACCGAGCATCCCGGAGATATGGGCGGCCGTCACTTCTCCGAGCGAGTGCCCTAGCAGCAGGTCGGCCTTCAGCCCTACGTGCTCCCACTGACGGTACAGCGCCACCTCCAGAGCAAACAGCGCTGGCTGCGTATAGGCGGTCTGGTGCAGCAGCGCCGCCTCGGCCGTCCCCTCTTCGGCGAACATGACCTCGCGCAGCGGCCGTTCCAGCTGTCCCTCCAGCTGGGCGAACACTGCGTCCAGGGCGTCGCGGAACGTCGGGGAGCTAAGGTAGAGGCCCTTGCCCAGGCCGGGCCGCTGGCTGCCTTGGCCACTGAAAAGCACCGCGACTCGACCGGTCCGCTGCCCGGTTGGGCGCAGCAGCAGCCCGGGCGGCGGAACTCCCTGGGCATAACTGCGCAGCGCGGCGGCCAGGTGGGCGGCATCCGTCCC
>JBGANQ010000034.1:0-82005 GCA_044222245.1 Polyangia bacterium
CGCGCCAACGCCGACCCCGTGCGCATCCCCTGGCTACAGAATCGCAAGCTGCTGCTGGCTTTGGACAAAAAAATCGCTCGTCCAAAATCGGCAGGGCTCAACGATCCCGCGACGCGGGAGCCGGGCGTTTGGTGCTAGCAGCGCTAAGACCGCTGCGCCCAGGGGGCGGCAGCGGCGACCGGCGCTCAGGAGGGCCCAGCTGCAGGCCCTTGGCTGGCGCAATTCCCACCTTACTCGACCGCAGTCCGGTCGCATTCCGCCTTGAGCGAGCTGGATGCAAAAACAGAGTCTGATCCCGAGCCCCCTGAACCCCGACCATCAGTCGCGGCGTGCGATTGAGATCGTCGAGCCTTCGCTGCCCTCGCGCTGGCGCTTCTTTTTGATCCTCTGGTTCCTGATGGGCGGAATGATGCGCAGCATCGCCGGCCGCTTGTGGCCGCCGCTTAACAAGACCCGCTATACCCCTCTCGCCAGCGCACGACGCCTGCGCGCCTTCATGGAAAAAATGGGAGGACTGTGGGTCAAGGCGGGCCAGATCGTTGCCCTCCGGCGCGATCTATTTGAAGAGGAGTTCTGTGCCGAGCTGACGCGCTTGCAGGATCGCGCTCGCGGCTTTCCCGGCAGCTACGCCAGGCGCATCATCGAAGAGGATCTGGGGCGACCGATTGAAGAAGTATTTTCGTCGTTTGATGAGATGCCACTGGCAGCCGCCTCGATCGGGCAGGCCCACCGCGGTCACCTGAAGGAATCGGACGCGGAGGTGGTGATCAAGGTCCTGCGTCCCAACATCACCGCCAGCTTCACACGTGACCTTCGGTACGTTTATCTGCTGGTATGGATGATGGATCGCGGCCGCATCGCCGCCCACTTCCGCTGGATGGATATGTACGCCGAGCTCGAGAGCGCCATCCTAGAAGAGCTCGACTATCGGCAGGAAGCCGCCTCGCTGCGGCGTATGCGTCGGCAGCTCCGCAGCCAAAAGATCTACGTTCCCAAGGTGTTCTTGGAGTTCTGCTCGGATCGCGTCCTGGTGATGGAACGCGTCCAGGGCGTCTACATGTCCGAGTTCATCCAGGTCGCCGCCACCAACCCCGAGCGTGCCCGGGAGTGGCTCAAGGAAAACAAAATCTCCGCCCGCCAGGCTGGGGAGCGGCTGCTGTTCTCGCACTATCAGCAGCTGCTTGAAGATAACTTCTATCACTGCGATCTCCATCCGGGCAACATCCTGCTCATGCGGCAGAGCCGCGTCACCTTGATAGACTTCGGCTCCGTTGGCAGCAGCGATCGGACGGGGCTCACCAGGATGGTCCAGCTCTTGGCGGCGGTCAGCAATCGGGACTATCGCAAGGTCGCCGACTTGTTCATGCTGATCTCTCCAGAACTTCCCAATCGCGACCTGACAGAGGTAAAAGAGAAGATCGTCCGCTTCTATCGGGAGTTCGAGCCACTGACCAAGATCAAGTCGCTCCCGTACCACCAAAAATCTCTGGGGGTGGTCGCAGGCTCGATTGTCAAGGCGCTCGGCGAAGCCGGGGTGGCGCTCGGTTGGGACTTTCTGCGCTCCAACCGCGCCGAGCTGACTTTGGATGCTTCGCTTATGTACCTACTGCCAGAAATTGACTATCCCAAGACCATTCGCCGCTACATGAAGAAGGCGCGCGAGCGGCAGCAGAAGAAGCTGCGTCGCACGGCGCCGATCCGGGCGCAGCTGGCCAAGCTCAGTGAGCAGGTTGATCTACCGACGAAGCTGGCTGAAAACGCCTACTTTGAAGGCGAGTACATGCGAAAGCGGGCGCGTAAGTACGAAGGCTATGTCTCTAAAGCGGCGCAGGTCGGCCTCTTTCTGTTCATGGCATTGTCCCGGGGCTGTGTGCTGGCGGCGGTCGGCTCGGTCGTCCTCATGCTGCATCAGCGTTTCCATATCTTGTACCGGCTCCGCAGCACGTGGGTTTACGCCGCGGTCGAGCGGCTGCCGCGCATAGACACCGTCGTCTGGTTCCTAATCACCGGCGGACTTGTCTACTTGAGCAGCGAGATGCTGGCCATCCAGCACGTCCTTGAGCAGCCCGAGCCGTCGAAGACGGGCGGAGACCGCCGCTAAGCGGCGCAGGATAGGCAGGTCGATTCATGGCTTCGCGAAAGTTCAAGCAGGACTGGATTCCGGGCCCATTTAGCGCCCATATTGCACTTCCTGAGACCCAATCCCCTGGTTCGCCGTCCCGCCCACTGACAAGCTCACCGCAGCAGCAGCAACCCGAATCGGCGCTGGCGTCGGCGGCATCGCTGAGTGCGGCGCGCGCCGCCGCGGCCGGCACTGCGCTGGCCTCGGCGGCCACCTCCGCGCTTGCCACCGCCCGCTCCTCAACAGCTGGCGCCGCCTTCGTCTCGGTGGCCAATACGGCCCTCACCTCGGCGAAAGCGGCGGCCAGCGCGGCCGGGGGCTCCGCCATCGCCTCGGCGGCCAGCTCTGCCCTGGCGACGGCGCGAGCGTCAGCGGCAGCGGCCCGCGCGGCTGGGGGCTCCGCCATCGCCTCGGCGGCCAGCTCCGCCCTGGCGACGGCGCGGGCGTCAGCGGCGGCAGCGGTGCTCGCCTCGGTGCTGGAACCGGTACCATCACCGGTGGCGCTGATCAACCGGGCGAGCTACATCATCAAGTATCTGCTCAAGTCGACCTTCCGGGAGATCTTCCGCGTTGTCATCTCGGCGATCCGCGGCAAGCGGGAGCGCTCGATTGAGGCGGCCCAGGAAGCTCGCGAGTTCGCGGAGCGGCTGGGCGGGATGTGGGTCATCTTGGTTCGCCTGGCCTCGCTGCGCGGCGACCTGCTGGGGGTCGAGTTCTGTCGCGAGCTGGCGCGGACCCGAGACCTGTCGACAGCGACTCCCTTTGCCCAGATCCGCAAGGTCATCGAGGAGGATCTGCGCACGGTCGGGACCAGCTTCGAAGAGACCTTCCTGGAGTTCGACGAAGTTCCGCTGAACGTCCGCTCGTTCGGGCAGGTCCACCGCGCCCGGCTGCAAAAAAATAAACGCGAGGTACTGGTCCGAGTGCGCTCCCCCGACGCCCCGCAGCGTGCCAAGACCGACTGGCGCTACCTGCGGATCGTGCTGTTCTTCATCGAGCAGCTGGACCTGGAGCCGCACTTGCGCTGGGACGACTTGATGTTCGAGGTGAAAAAGTCGACCGAGGATCTGCTTGACTTTCGTAGCGAAGTCGAAGAGCTCAAGCGCATCCGCAAGGTCCTACGCAAGCGCCGAATCTACGTCCCGATGATTTTTCAGCGCTATTGTACCGAGCGAGTCCTCGTGCAGGAGTACATCCACGGCATCAGCGTGGCGGATCTGGTGCAAGCGACCCACCTGAACCCTCGTTTGGGCGACGACTGGATGCGAGAAAACAAGATCGATCCGCGCCGCATTTGGAGCCGCCTTTTCAAGGTTCATCACGAGCTGCTCTTTGAGCATAATCTGTTCTATACAGAGCTCAGCCCGAGCAGCATTCTTCTGCTGAAAGGCAACCGACTGGCCTTTGTCAGCTTCGGTTCGGTCGGCACGCTAGATGCAGATCTACAGCGCCGCTACCGCACTCTATATCGGGCATTTCTGACCGCAGACTATACCAAGGCGTGTGACTACTATCTGACGCTCGGCCCGGCTCTGCCCTACAAAGATATCACCAACATGAAACAGCAATCGCTACGATTGCTGCGGAAGTGGGAGTCGCGCACCCATATCAAGAACTGCCCGTATAGCGAAAAATCTCTGGGCTCAGCGGTGGGGCAGCTAGCTCACTGCGCTAGCGCGCAGCAGCTGCCGACGTTTTGGAACCTGGCGCGGCTGCAACTCTCCGAGCAGATCCTGAACTCTTCGCTCGAATTTTTTGATCCCACCAAGAGCAGCCTCAAGGCGCTGCGGCGCTACGAGCAGTCGGCACAGATCCGATCGATCAAAAACGCCCTCACCCGGAACGTGCGCAAACGCATTAACACCGCCACCGATGTGGCGCAGCTTAACCTGCAGCTCCTGGAGAACTTCGAAAATGACGGCGAGTATCTGCGCAACCGGCTGGCCGGGGTGCAGGCCAAGCTTAGCAAGATCTCGGCGATCGCGGGGCGCCTGGTCGGCCTGCTCTCCAAGGTGGCAATACTCGCGATTGTTCTTCAGGTGTTCCTTTTCTTCAAGCAGGGCTACCACGTCTCGGTGCCCCTGGCAGACCAAGGAACTCTAGGCAAAATCCTCAGCACCATTCGGCCGCGGACGACGGCGAGCTGGGTCGTCCTCTTCGCGATCCTATTTTATTTCCGGCGCTTCCTAACCAAGTTGACGCAGCAGCTATTCACCAAATCGCTCGGACCGGGCGACGTGACCTAGGCTGGTGATGCCAGCGATGTCTACGAGCGATGAATGACTGACCCCGCGCCGGCCTGACGCAGGCTGGCGCAGGGTCGATGGCGCTGGTGGTGCCATATCCCTGGGTCAGTCACAGTCCGACTCCCGGGTCGGGCAGGACGAGGTTTGTGCGGGTCTAGGGGGTCTAGGGAGAAAGGGGGGCTTGGATGCGTACGGCCAGCTTGCCCTTGTGGGTGTTCTCAAGGAGCATCTGATGCGCCTTGGCAATCTCGTGAAACGGCAAGACGCGATCGAGGACCGGGCGAATCTTCTGGCTGATCACCAGTTCGTTGGCACGGTGAGACTGGTAGGCGTTGGCGAAATGGGAGCCCAGGATCTGCTTCTGGCGCATCCAGAGGTGCCGGACATCAAACGCCAACTCGTAACCGCTGGTCGCGCCGCAGATGACGATCCGGCCAAAACGCGCCGCCAAAAACACCGATGCCGGAAAGGTCTCGCAGCCAACGTGCTCGAAGACGACGTCGGGGTCGCGGCCCCCGGTCAGCTCACGCAGCGCGCGTCCGAACCGTCGCGTCTCGGCGTTGCGCGTCGCCGCCTGCTCCGCTGTCTCTCCGGCTCTATAGACCAGATGATAGCCGCTGCGCTTGAGGATGAGCGAAGCTCCGAGTGAGCGGACCAGATCGGCCTTCTCGTCCGATGAGACGACGGCGATTGGGATGGCGCCGGTGAGCAGGCAGAGTTGCACGGCGAACACCCCCAGACCCCCACCTGCTCCCCAGATCAGCACCCGCTCTCCCGGCTGAATGCGAGCCTGCCCGATCAGCATGCGGTAGGCGGTAAAGAAGGTCAGCCCGTAGGAGGAAGCCTCCTCCCACCCCAGGTGGGCGGGCTTGGGCAGGAGCTGCTGGGCCTGCACGCGTGTAAACTGGGCAAACGCCCCCCAGTTAGTCTCGTAGCCCCAGATCCGCTGCTCGCTGCACGCCATCGGATCGAGCCCGTTGCACTCTGGACACTCGCCGCAGGAGTGGTTGCAGTGGACGACCACATGATCGCCCGGCCGCCAGCGCTTCACCGACGAGCCGACCCGCCAGACAATCCCCGCCGCATCCGAGCCGGGGATGTGGAAGTCGTCTTTATGCATGCGAAAAGCAGATACCGGTTTCCCCTGCGCCAGCCACACGGCGTTGTAGTTCACGCCGGCGGCCATGACCAGGACAAGCACCTCATGGGCCGCGAGCTCGGGAACGGGGACATCCTCAATCTGGAGCGCGTGTAGTGGATCGCCCTCACGCTCTTTGCGGATGGCGCAAGCCCACATCCGCTGCGGCACGAAGTCGAGCGGCGGGACAATACCTAAGGGCAAAAGGGCGCTGGTCGCCGGCTCTGCACTTTCGTGAGTATGCGCGCTCTGAAGAGCACTGCTAGAGTTTGTCAAGGGACGTCGATACTAACGGATTGATATTGCAGCGCAATAAAAAAAAACGGGGGCCGGGACCAGCCGGTCCCGGTCGAAAAGCGGTCCACCGCCCGAGCCAGGAGCTGACTCAGGCTTCAGGGCGCGGCGAGCCTGACCGACGAGTGAGTGTGTAGCCCCCAGCCGCACGAAACGCCAGCGCTGATAGATTGGCAGAGGGAGCAAGGGTGAGGAGTCTAGCCGAAGATCTTGGACAGCTTGAACCGCTTGCCGCCTTTGCGGCCGGCGCGCTGCCAGTTGTAGCCAAAGTCGCGCAGCCAGCCGTCGCGGCGCTTCTTGTTGGAGCGGCGGTGACGCTGCAGGTAGTTGCTGTTGGTGCTCTCATTGGCACGTGCCGATCGGCGGGCAACGCGCTCCCAGATCTTGACCAGGCCCTTGCTCTGCTTCTTCTTTTTGCGCTTCTTTTTTACGACCACCCGGCCCAGGGTGCTACCGCCGTCGGCAGAGTCGGCCTTCAAGATGGTAATTCGCCTAATGGACTTCGGGAGCTTGGTTTTTAGCGTTCGCGCCGTCATCGATTCCTCCTGAGAACAAGCGTTGACATCGAATTTAAGCTAACTGCACAGTAAGCAATCTTCAAGGCCTATTGCCAAAAGTGAGGTCGCCATGAGCACAGAACCCGCCAAAACTCCCCATCAAGCCGCTCATCCCAAAGCGAAAGACGCAGCCGCCGCCACCTCCCGCTTCAACAGTTCCTCCGCGCTCACTTTGGGCCCGCTGGAGCCGGGCGATAGCCTGTCGAGCACGCGGGCCGTGGCCGCATTCGTGACGGCCGCTGGCTGGGCATAGTGCTTCTGCGTGACTGCAAACGAGTGATGACCGAGGCTCTCGGCAACCGCATGTGACGCGGCCCCCGACTTCACCGCCAGCGTTGCCCACAGACCTCGAAGGCTGTGGGTGCAGACGCGAGGAACTCCGGCCTGCTCACAGATCGTCCGGACCGTGCGATACATCGTCTGCCGGGGTCGCGGCCGGCCCGTCCTAGCGCTGACGCCAAATAGCAGCTCATCGGGCCCCTTGTCTTGGGCCAACCGCAACAGGAACGGGCTCAACACCGAGGGGACCTCCAGATGGCGGCGAGCATTTTCGGTCTTGCCCTCATCGATCCACAGGTAGCGTGCGCCATCGTCGAGGTCTCGAACTACGCGGTTCATGACCTCGCTGGTCCGCAGGCCCATCGTCAGAGCGAGTAGGGCCCCACCAAGGGCCAGAGGCTTGTTCCTCTCCTCGAAATACAAAAGCGCAGTCTCCGTGAATCGGCGCGCCTCTTCGATGCGCAGCTACGGCTTGCCGGCTCGGGCTTTGCCAATCGGCAGAATTGCCGCGAAGGGACTGGCCCCGAGGTAGCCGCGCTCCACGGCCCACTTGGAGAAGAACTTGGCGATCCAGAGGTCGAAGCGATGCGTCGCTGCGCTGAGCGCCCGGCCCGTCGTTCGCGAGTGCCGCCCTGTGTGCTGCTCGTACAACGCTGCGGCGCGCCGGGGCGTCAGGGTCGAGATCTCCTCCGCGAGAAAAGGCTGCAGTATCAGACGGAGACGGCTGGTCTGATGCTTGGCGCTGTGCTCCTTACAGGCCCCGCGGCGCAGTTTATCCTGCTCCCAGTCTGCAATCACGTCAGTCAGCCTTCTGGATGGCGGCAGATCGACCTGCCGAGCAAAGTCGGCTGTCAGCTTCAGGGCTTCCTCTTGGCTGGCGCAGAAGAAGGACTTCCGCTGCCCCTGCTCCACGACGACGCTACGCCATCGGTTTTTCTCCTGGTATGGCCCCACGACGCGGGGCGGCTCTTTTCTTCGCATCGCTTTACTCCTCGGACTCGGGGGAGTTCAGCGGAAGGAAGTGCTTGCGAGGCGGACCATACTACAATGCGATACTTCTGCAACAGCGTAGGCGGCGGCGCGTCTGTGGCACGGTGCCCTCGCTCGAAGGCCATGACTCACGCCCTCGCCTTGGAACTGAGCTCCCAGCACCGCGGGGAAGGCGTGCGGCCCGAAGCTCGGCGCCAGGACTCGGCTCAAGACATAGCCCGCCGGGTCAGCAGATACTCTAATCTACTCTTGTATCATGGGGCGCGCATTGACGCGATAGCGAAAAGGATTGAGGCGATTTGGCGATAGGCGCAAACAGGGCGGACCCCGCGGCTTTGTCGCCCAAGCCACCCACGGAAACGACCGGTCCCCTGCATGTGCGCAGGCGGTAGCGTGCACTGGCGCAGTATGATCCCAAGATTGCCCAGATCCTCAACGGTGCTGATGTCCTGCCCATGCAACTCGATCCAGGATTGAAATTCGTTCCAGAGGCCAATCCGGCCGAAATGACGTTTCGTCACATTGCGGGCCGCGGGGCACTCGAGCGGGGCACTGACAGGATCTCCGTCGCTGGCGATCTCGATTCCTTCACCACCGGCGACCTCAGCGGCCGAGGCAGCGGCGAACTCGTGCGCGTGGATGCCGATCTGGCGCGCAACCTGGGAGCGGAATTCTACGATAGCGGACAGATCGCGGAACACCTGCGAAGCCTCGAACCCGGCGTTAGGCAGCGGCTCCAGGACGCAATAGATGCTGGACGGTCGGAAAATAACATCGCCCGGCAACAGGGACGCGTGGATTCCTTGCTACGTGAGCAGGGCCGTGCGCAAACGTTCAAGGAGGGGGAATTCGTCAACCGAGTTCCAAGCCGGGCGATCAGCGAGGTGCCTGGAGCCAGCCTTCCAGAGGCGGCTGCGCGAGAAGCGCGGTTCCTCCAGGGTCTCGAGGTAGTACGCGCCGGGGGAGAGGCACTCATGGTCGTCGGCGCGATGATGTCCATCGAGCGAATCGTTGACGCGCCGGAAGGGCAAACCGGCCGCGTGGCGGCGCAAGAGGCAGGCGGTTGGGCCTTCAGCTGGGCTGCCGGGGCGGAGGGCGCGGAGTTTGGAGCCGGCTTGGGCGCAGCGGCGGGAATTGAAACCGGGCCCGGCGCAATCATCACTGCTGGCATCGGTGCCCTGATCTTTGGCGGCATCGGGTTCTTTGCCGGCCAGGAGATAGCCGACGAGCTCTCCAACGACATCACGGGCTTCTTCTCCAGCAAACCAGATATTGGTGATTTTCCCATCCCAATAGGGGACAAATTATCGACATGACCATAAGTCTCAAAGAGCTGGCGCGGCAGAGGCTCGATCCTATGAAGAGCGCCACGTCGGTCGAGAAAATATGGCTGCTTTCAGCCCTCAAATCGACGGCCGAAGGAAGACTCATCGAGCCGGAGATCGACGTCCTGAAGCAGCTCACTGTGGAGGAGCGGGTCTGGGATGGAGTGTCGCGCTGGCCGGCGGAGTACGTCTCGATCCGGATCGCCGCCGTCGTGAACTCGCACCGCTTGGCCATCGTCAAGCACGACGACGATTGGCTTACCCGGCTCTATTCGTGCTGGGAAGCCTGCCCGGCGGATGTCGGCGATTTGTGGCGACTTCGCTCAGCGGGCGAAATTGGGCTGGGTCTTGCCCCGGCGGGACCTCGCCCATTCGGCTGGAGTGAGGAAGAGCTATCGCTGCTCGCGGAAGAGAGCTTCCTGCGTGTGGATGCTCCTCCGGATCGGGCATGGCGGGCGCTGGCGGAGCAGGACTTCGAGGATGCGCGTCAGGCACTCATGGAGTATGGGCACATCCTGTTGGCGCTCCCCCGGAAATGGGAGGCTGCGCCGAGCGAGGGTCTGCGTCAGATCCTGAGTACTCCAGACGCAGTCTTACAGGTCCAGCGCCGTGCGCTGGAGGCGTTGCTCAAGCGCAAGCTCGAACCCGCGTAACCATGAACTCCTGTCACGTGATCGTCTAGCTGGCGCGAACTTTCGCTCGAATCCGCTCCGGCTCCCCGAACCAGACACGCCGGTTGCGGGTCAACCGGGAGTTGACCAAACCGCCACTACGACCAACTGGGCGTGCCACGGCTTGCGAGCTAACCTCAACCTTCCGAACCGCCGTGATACGGAACAAAACCGCACGTTCGGTGGTGTAGGAGGGGTTCGGCGCGGCAAAACCCGCCGCCCCTATCCCGATTCTAGAAGGCCTACAACGCACATGTTGCCAGCCACAGTCTCCATGCAGTGGGACAATTATTTTCCCCGATCCTACCGTCGCCCAATCCGTCCAGGGAAAAATCAGCAGCCATTCCTCGACGACGCTCGGTTCCACTTCAGAACGTGAACTGGAACGTTCATGAAGTGGAACGGGACCACTTGGGTGCCTCAGTCCCGTGGCTGCGCCACTGGAAGTACGTGGCCCTGCTCCAGCCTTGATGGCCGGTCGCTACACGCCATTCCGGTCCGCATTACCGCCCGCAAACTTTGGGGCAGTTCAACGTGGTCAAGGCGTGACCCCTTTTTGCGACCCCGCCTGAAATGAGGTCAGGTCTACGACCAAGCCGCGATGCGGATTGGTCTAGATCACGAGCGACCCTGCTGGGACGGCGGTTCTCGCGCTACCAAATCGTTCCGCACCGAAGTCCTTGCTACTCAGCCACTTTCATCCGGTGCGAAACGATTGAGACCTATTCTCCGACGGTAGATCCATTTCCGCGGGTATTGACTGCTCCCGTCGCTGCATGGTCGCCTGCGGATGAAAACAGTGTTCCGGCCTGTGAGAAAGCCCACTGGAGTCATCTATATTTTTGGCGGTGGCGCCGCCAGATGGATGCCGTCGCCTGTGCACCGACAGATAGCTGCTGCCGGCCCCGAGCACCGAGCTGGATACCCGGGGCCTACGCGCCGTCCGTGGCGTGCCGCCGCCCGAGCACCGGCAGATGGTCGCCGCGGACCTGGACGCCACCAGCTTGATGCCGCCGCCTGCCTACCGGCAGTGGCCGCCGCCGACCGATAGCGAGCCGCGAGCCGCGCCGCCAACTGCTCGCCGGGCTGGATGCCCTTGCGCACCGCCCGCGGGATGCCGTCTTCTGCGCGTCAGAGGGGGGTCGCCACCAACCGTCAGCGAGCCACGGCGGGCTCCGCCAGCAGTTCGCCGAACTGGATGCCTGAACCCCGCAACCCCAAAGCGCCACCGGCCCCAGGTCATCGAGCCGCACTGACCGCCGAGAGTCGAGATGGACACCGCTCTCGAGCCTTCGGCCCCGCACCGCCCGCTGGGCTGGCAGACGGGCGCAGCCTGTTCGATGAGCTATACGCCCCAGCAGCCCGCCGAGGGGACGCCGCCGCCTCGATGAGCTGCCCGATCAGCAGTCCCCCGCGGTGGATGCCGCCGCGCTCAATGCCGCCGCCAGCCGCTCACCACGGGCCCCTGTGGACGCCAACAGCCTGGCTTGCAGTCGACTACCGCCAGGCCAGCTTTTTCTCTCGTCCAGACATCGCTAACGAACTCACCAATCGTTCCGCACCGAAGGCCGTGATTTGCAAGCACTTCGCCCCGTCGCGGAACGATTCCTCTGGGTTCTCTCTCGATCGTTATGTTGGAAGGCTCAATGTACGCCCTTGAACTTCCCGTCGCTGAGCGTGTTCCGGAACCCCCTGTGGGAACGATTGCGTAACGATTCACGCGCTGGTTTGCCGGGATGCCACCCTTCGTGGTCTCCCGCGGCGCACTGACCAGCGGAAAAAGCGCTGGGCGGCCCACAGGTAGTAGCGCTGCGATGCCACAGCTGGGATGCCCCCTGTTTTCGCAGAAACTCGCTGGGTGGTATTAGATTAGATTAGATTAGAGAGATCGCCCGCGGGAGAAACTGATTGCACCATCGCGGCGGGGCGCGGAATCCCCCGTCTCGCTCCGACAAGGCCGTTTAGCCCTTTTTGCCTTTACCCGGCGCCTTGGTGGCTGGGGTCTTGCTTGCCGGCCCTTTGCTATCTGATGGCGGCTCGATGTAGCCAAGCGCAGAGACCGCGTACGCACCCGATTGATCTTTATGCAGGACGAAGTAGCGCCCCATCGATGCTGTGGATTTTACTGTCGTTCCATCCTGCGCGTGAATAATCGCGGTAAACCACGACTCGCTGGGCGAGATTTGCTGTGCCTGCTTTATGTCAAATGCAGTCGCGATTTTTACGTTCTTCGCCCCAGCTGAGCCGCCCTGCTCAAAGAGATCGAGGGTGAGCGGGTCGCCGGTGATGTTTACGACCACAACGCCCGGGAAGGGCGTCCAGTCCTTTGACGTTTTGCCAACCGCGGCAATAGCAGTCTTTCCACCTTGTGGATATATCAGGTACGCATTGCCGTCTGTGACTTTGCCGGTGATGAGAGTGCCGGCCCCATTTTTAACCGTAACTTCTACCGTCCCTTTGTTTTTGACGGACACATCGCGATAACCTGGCGCGCTGCTACCGCGAGACAGATTGTCTTTATACGGTTCGCCGCTTTCGAGTTCGTATTCAAAGGTGAGGTCTTCAGGGACCGCCGAATACAAGGTGGCATTTCCTGCGAACGCGGTGCTTGAGGTAGCGACTAGTAGAGCAAGGATCGAAGTGAGCTTCATGGTAGCAGCATAATAGCAGCAAATCGGGCGCCGCGAGAAGAGGATGCCCTGGGGAAACTGCACCGGCCTATCGCTTGGTGTGGACAGCGCGCTGTGGGCCGCGAGTGGAGCAAATGGCCAACCCATGCGTGTACCGGCACCGCTCCACGTCGCCGTGAGCTCATCCGCCACGGCGTGGACTGCTGGGAAGCCTAGTAGCGATCGCGCGGCTCTACTTCCGCAGCCGGCTCGGAGGCCGCGTGCTAGCTTCTTTGGGAGCCATGAAAAAGAACTTCCTCGTATCGGTGCTGCTCGCGGCGGGCGGCTTCTCGGCGCTGGCCCTGGCGCAGACGGCGACCCCAAGGCCCGTGCTGCCCAAAGACCTGATCTGGTCCACCCGGCCGCAGAACCCCGCCGTGCAGGGGGCGTGGGTGCTGGGCGCCGAGAAGAAGCCGGGCGCCTACCTGTTTCGCGTCAAGCTCGCCGCGGGCGGCCGCATCGCGCCGCACAGCCATCCCGATGAGCGAAGCAGCACCGTCCTTGCAGGAACAATCTACGTCGGCTTTGGCGAGGTGTTCGACGAGGCCAGGGTGGTCGCGATTCCCACCGGCGGCGTCTACGTTGCACCGGCGGGCGTCGCGCACTACGTCTGGGCCAAGGATGGCGAGGCGTGCTACCAGGAAGCCGGGGTGGGCCCTACGGGAACCGTTCCAGTGCAGCCGCCCCGCCCAGCCGCCCCGTAGACTCTGTCTGCTGCATCCGCTATCGCGGCGCCAGCGCGCTGAGGAAGGTGAGGTATCGCTGCGCTGTCTCTTCCGGTCGCTCGATCATGGGCACATGGCCGCAGTCCTTGAGCACTGCCAGCTGCGCCCCGGGGATGCCGCTGGCGAACACCTGAGCTGCCGACACGTCGATGATGCGATCGGTGTCGCCCCACAGCACCAGCGTCGAGGGGCGCAGCTTTGACAGCTCACCTTCCAGAGGGTCGGGGCGCTGCCGCAGATCGGCGAAGATCTTGTCATTGAAGGCGCGGTTTGCCACCGCACGCTCGGCGAAGTAGCGCTTGAGGAAGCTCGGGATCGGCGGCGGCTTGACGAAGGTGAGCGCCATGACGCGGTCAAAGTCCTCGACCGTCGCGACCAGCAAGGGGTTCTGTCCGCGCTTGAGCGCCAGGGCGAACTCGCTCGGCTGCGGGGACGTGACCCCGGCCGCGTTGATCAGCATCAGCGACAGTACGCGCTCGGGGTGATCGATGGCGAAGCGGGCAGCGATGTGGCCGCCCATCGAGTTGCCGGCCAGGTGGAAGCGCGGCAGCGCGACTGCGTCGACAAAGTCAAGGAGGCGGGCGGCCTGCGTGCGCACGTCGTAGCTATCGCCCGGATGGCGAGCGCTCTCACCGAAGCCGGGCAGGTCGAGCACCACCGGGCGGTAGCGGTCGGGAATGTGGCGGGCGAGCAGCGTGAAGTTGTCCTTGTCGCCGCCGAAGCCGTGCACCAGCAGCATCGGCTCCCCGCTGCCGCGGTCCAGGTAGACGAGGTCGTGGCCGCCGGCCCTGATGGTGTGCTCGACGAGCCGCGCCGCCTCCCGGTACTGGCGCTTCTTCCACTCGACGAGCCGCGCCGAGACCGCAGAACACGACGCAAAACCGAGCAAGAGCAGAACCCAGAGCAGACGCAGGGGACGCGAGAACATGGCCCAACCTACGAGTTCTTTCTGCTTTCGCCAACCGAAATTCACGGTCGGCCGCGAAGGAGTACCTGGGAACCACGCCTTCGTTCCGCACCAAAGTCCTTAGTTTGCAAGCGCTTCGCCGCGTCGCGGAACGGTGTTCCCGGGTCTGGCCTCGCTCGCTACCTTGGAAGGCTTCAGATCCCGGTGCACCAGCCCGCGCTGATGCACCGCGGCCAGCGCTTTGGCGATCTGCTGCAGCACCGGCAGGTAGGCGATGCCCAGGCGGCCAGAGGGCTGCTTGGCGGCGTTCTGGATGCGGACGCGCAGCGTCTCACCTTCCAGGTACTCCATGATGAAGTAGGGAGCGCCGCGCAGAAACGGCAGGACGCCATAGACAAAGACGTGAACGACGCCGGGGTGACGGAGCTGGCTTATCGCCTTGGCCTCGCGCTGAAAGCGGGTCACTACGTCCTGGTTGCGGGCGAGCTCGGGGGGCACTACTTTGAGCGCGGCGCGTCGCTGAAGCTCCTTATCGAAGACTTCATATACCTCCCCCATCCCACCCTCACCGAGCTGTCGTACCACCTGATAGCTGCCGATCGCTTGGCCGATCGACAGGCATGGATTGCCACCCGACATAGACCACGCCACCTCCAGCACCCCAGTGTAGCACTGGACATACCAACTTGGAATGCTGACGGAGGACTCTGCGCCAGGCAGCGGTACAGACTTCGCATGCGCTGCCGCTATCACCGTCAGCGGGAGGCCACCTGGAACATGTCCCGCGGCGGCGGCCGGGCGGTCAGGGTTTGACTCCGATCCCGATCGGGGCTCCCGATCGGAAGCTGCGCCCAGCTTACCCGGAGCGAGCGCGCCGTCGTCGCAGCGATAACAGCGTTGACATCCCGGAGCAACCGTCTAGCTTTGGAGGTCATGCGAGCTGCAGTCCTTGAACAGTACAACTCTCCCTGGGTCGTCAAAGAAGTGAGCGATCCCACCGTAGCCGCCGGACAGGTGGTGATCCGCGTCCGCGCCTCGGGCCTGTGCGGCGGCGATGTTCACCTGTACCACGGCATGTTCCCCCTGCCGCCGCCGATCATCGCCGGCCACGAGCCGGTAGGAGAGATCGTCGCCGTGGGCGCCGGGGTGACCGGCCTGCGGCTCGGCGATCGGGTCGGGGTCTCGTGGGTCCAGCGCGGCTGCGGGCGCTGCGAGCGCTGCCAGTCCCGGCTGCCCTGCCAGCGCGAGCTGCAGACCTGGATGCAGCTCGGCGGCGGCAACAGCGAGCTGATGCTGGCCTGGGCCGATGGCTGCACGCTGATCCCCGACAGCCTATCGTATGAAGAGGCGGCGCCGATTTTTTGCGCCGGCTACACCGTGATGAGCGGGCTGCGCGCGGCGAACCCGCAGCCCGGCGAGCGGGTCGCGGTGCTCGGGGTCGGCGGTCTGGGCCACCTGGCGGTGCAGTATGCCCGCGCTCTCGGCCTGCCCACCGTCGCCGTGACCAGCCGCGCCGACAAGCAGGCGGAGGCGCGGCAGATGGGCGCCGATGAGGTGGTCCTTGCGGGGGACGATCCGGGCCTGGCGCTGCAGGCCCTGGGCGGCGTCGATGTCATCCTGTCGACCACCGACTCGGCGCAGCAGGTCAGTCAGGCGCTGCGCGGTCTGCGGCCGCAAGGACGGCTGGTCAGCGTCGGGGTTCCCAATCAGCCAGTGATGCTGAACCTGGGGCCGCTCATCATGGCGCAGCCGCGCCTGATCGTGGCGACACAGGGCGAGCGCCGCGATCTGGTCGACGCGCTGCGCCTGTGCGCGACGGGCAAGGTCAAGCCGCTGCTCGAGCTGTACCCGCTGGAGCAGATAAACCACGCGCTAGAGCGCCTGATGGCCGGCAAGGTCCGGTATCGCGCCGTGCTGCAGCACCGGGCCTGACAGCCGCAGACCTCGCTCCGGCCTCCCCGCGGCGGTGTCCGTCGGGCCCCGCGGCCGTCCGTCAAGCAACTGGCGAATCGCACAACCGATAATTCCCATCGGGAGGGGCGATGCTGCACGAAAAAGACAAGGACGGCGGGCACGCGCTGTGGCAGAAGGCGCTGCCGCTCGCCGCGCACGGCGCGCACGGCACTTCCGGCGAGCCGGCGGTGCTCGCCCCGGCGCTGGGCGCTCACCACAGCGCGCCGACTCAGGCCGCTGCGGCGCTGGCGCACTGGGCCGAGCCCGCAGCCCCTGCCCCGCACGCAGCGGCAGCTGGCGGCCACCCCGCCCCGGCCGCGCACGCTCCGAGCGCCCAGATCGAGCAAACCGGCCTGGGCAGCGGTGTCGACACGGTTGCCGCCAAGTCGGCGACGCTGGAGCACAACCTGGTCGCCCTGCACAAGGCCGGCTGGGTGATAAAATACGGCGACAAGGGCGGCGGCAGCTTCACCGATCGAGACAGCAAGACGATCACCGTGGACGCCGCCGAAAGAGGCCACACCGCCAGCGTGCTGCAGACGCTGGCTCACGAGAGCGGCCACGCCAGCTACACACCCGACGCCTACAGTCCGCCGGACGGGCTGACCCGGCAGCAGTATGTCGACCGCAACGTCGACCACAGCCTCAAGGACGAAGGAGAAGCAACGATCACCAACCTGCTGGTACGCCGGCAGCTGCTGGCCGCGCATCAGGTCGACATCGGCGTCGCTGGTCAGCAGTCGGATAAGTACCAGCAGCTCTTCGCGCAGCACCAGGGCCACCTCAACGAGCCGGGCAACCGCGACCAGCTGCGCGAGCAGATCGGGCAGGTCTTCGCCAAGGGAGAACACCTCCGCCACGGCCAGCGCGCCCCATGCAGCCGCGGGACCGCGCGCTCCGGATCGCCCGGATCTGCGCCATTGCGCTGGCCGCTGCGGGCGGGCTCGTGCTGGCCGCCCCCCGCACCCCACCGCCGACCCCAGCAAGGACGACCATGGACCTGCCGACCAGCGCGGCGCTGCTGGATTTTATTACCCAGCTGGCGCAGAAGCGGCCGTTTCGCCACCAGGAGATCGCAGCGGCCACCGGCCACACGCTGCGCAAGGACGCAGCCAGCAGCAACCCGTACTTTTCGATCTATCAGTCAGGCGGCCAGTCTGGCGACCACTCGGGCGACCACTCGGGCGCGAAGCCGCGCGCCGCCACGGGCACGATTGCGGCGGTCGAGCTGCGCGAGCCGCAGGGTCAGGATCCAGGTCAGGGGGGCCTGCTGATTGTGCAGCTGGGCGCAGCGCCTTGCGTGACGCAGAAGGACGTGCAGGAGCGCTTTGGCAACAACCCCACGCTCTCGGTGCCGACGCCGCACCAGCCGCCCACCGCCCCGCTGTACCTGGTCTACGCGCAGGACTGGGGCAAGCTGCGCTTCGGCTTTGCCCGCCAGGGCAGCGAGTGCCTGGTCACGGTGGTCCTGGACGCTACCCGAGGCTAAGCGCGGCACCCGAACGAGCAGGCCTGTCGCTGGCTGGCGCCAAAGTATACTTGGGCGATGCACCTTCCCACCCCTGGACAGATCCGCGCTTGGCCGACATACACGGCGCAGCGGCCGCTCCGCCTGCTGGTGAGCGCCTGCCTCTCGGGAGTCCGCTGCGGCGTCGATGGCACTGCCAACGGAGACTATCCGTGGATTCGCCAGCTGATGGCGCTTCCCAATGTGCGGCCGGTGACGTTCTGTCCGGAGGACTTCGCCTTTGGGACCCCGCGCGATCTGCCCGACATCCACGGCGGCGACGGATTCGCGGTGCTCGACGGCATCGCCCGCGTCCTCTCCCATAAGGGCGAGGACTGTACGGAGGGAATGATCGCCGCGGCGCAACAGATGCTGCGGCTCGCGCAGGAGCAGCAGGTCGAGCTGGCGATCCTCATGGACATGAGCGCCGCCTGCGGCTCACAGGTGATCTCGGACGGCTACCGATGGGTCGAGGCCCGCAAGTACCGGCGCGGTCCCGGGGTCGCCGCGGCGCTGCTGCTGCGCAGCGGCTTCAAGGTCGTCAGCCAGCGCGACTTTCGCACCTTGGAGCACCTGTACCACAAGCTCGACCCGAGCCACCCCATCGACCCGGCGGCCAGAGACCACCATGAGACCGACTGGTACCTCAGCTACTTCGGCGCCGACAGCTCCCCGGCGGAGTAGCCGACGTCCGCCAGAGAAATTCGGAGCGGACGAGCTGCCGGGCTGAGGCAGGGAGTTCCACTTTTTTCCAGCTGCCGCCGCGACGCGAGCTTGCCCGACCCAGACTCTGCAGCGAACTGTCCATTGGGATCTTGACTAGCGAAATTCCCCGTCGCGCCGGCGGCCCCTGCGGCGGCTCTGGAAGCGCCATGGAAACCGCCGCTGGCGCCCGGCGCACCTGCGCTCTGGACGGCTCCGCTCAGCCGGCGATCCACACGTTGAAGGAAGCCCCCGGCGGCATGGGCGCCATGTCCTGGTTGAAGATCGCCCAGCGATTCCCGTAGTAATAGACCCCGATCGGATGGTCGTGATAAAGCCCCCCCACGCCGCCCGGGTTCCAGTTGGGAGTCACCAGCACCACCGCATTGGGCTTGCCGGTCGCCGCAGGGTGATCCAGCCAGGTCGCATTCTGGCCGAGCAGGTTGCTGGGGGTCACGCGGTGACAGAAGGCTTGCTCGGCGACCAGCACGTTGAAGGCGGCGCCGACGGGCAGCGGCCGCCGGTCCTGGTTGAAGATCGACCAGCGGCCTTCGGTGTACCAGACCCCCAGGGCGTGATTATTATAGGTTCCGCCCTGCCCGCCCGGGTTCCAGTTGGCAGTGACGAGCAGCAGCGCGTCCTTGTGGCCGTTGCACTGCGGATGATCGATGAGCGTCCAGTTGTTGACGATGTTGCCGGTCGCCGCGCGATGGACAAAGCCAGCGCGGGTGCAGTACACATTGAACGCCGCCGCCTGCGGCATGGGAGCCAGGTCCTCATTGTAGATTGACCAGCGGCCGTTGCCGGCAAACCATACGCCGGTGTGATGGCTGTTGTACGTGCCGCCCTGGCCACCCGGGTTCCAGCAGGGGGTAATGAGCAGCATCGCCGCCGCGTCGCCATTGAACCCCGGATGGTCGAGATAGACGTAGTTGAGGACCGTGCTGGACGCGGTGCCGCGGTGGACCAGCGCGACCGCAGGAGTCGCCGGCGCCGGCGGCAGCGCGGACCGCGGAATCGACTGCATCGGCACCGTCTGCGGTGAGACATAGGGGGGGCGCAGCGGATCGGTGAGCTGGGCGATCTCGCGTGCGACCGGCCGCTCGGCTGCGGTCTTGGCCAGCATGCGCATAATCAGCGCTGCCAGCTCCTCGGGAATCCCCGGCACGAGCTCGCGCAGCTGCGGCACCGGCTCTTGCAGGTGCTTAAGGACAATCGCCCCCAGCCCTTCGGCGGTAAACGGCACCGCGCCGGTGAGCAGCTCAAAGCAGATCACTCCCAGCGCATAAATGTCGGCCTTCTCGTCCACCGCCTTGGCATTGAGGCACTGCTCGGGAGCCATGTACTCGACAGTTCCCAGCATGGCTCCGGCCTGGGTCATCGCGTTGCCGCCCTGCTGGGTGAGCTTGGCGACACCGAAGTCGAGGATCTTGAGCCTCTCGCCAACATTGAGCTCGCGATCGGGGATCAGCATGATGTTTTCCGGCTTGAGGTCCCGGTGAGCTCGTGTGCCGACGGGAAAACAAGAAAACCATTCCCTGGCTCGCCCTTTCAGTCGACATTGCTGGGGAACGGCAGGGCAAGCCAGCCGCGATAGAGGGTCTTCTGCCCACATTCACTTGACAAGATGCATCTTTAATGATGACTACAAGTAGCGTTTGGGCAGAAAGGTTAGCAATGACCCTTGTTGCGGAATTTGAGACCACTCGACGGTACAAGGATGTAAGCGCCGAAAAAGCAAAGGGGAGTACCTACACCCCAACTAGCTTGGCAGGCTTCGTAGCAGACAAGATCCTCGCGACAGCCAAACTCAGCAGTTTGACTGGCAGCGTACGCATCCTAGATCCCGCCGTCGGAGATGGAGAGCTGCTACTGAGCCTGCTAGGCCGGCTGCATGCGCGCGTCCAACAACCGATTAGCGTTCATGGCTTTGACACCGATGAGGTGGCGCTGTCCGCGGCGCGTCGGCGTCTTACGAGCGCGTTCCCCACGGTTGAGTTGCATCTTCAGGCAAGCAATTTCTTGGAATACATCCTGAAAAATATTGAAAAGAATAATACCCTTTCACTTTTTGGCAATGCCACTATACCGCACTACGATTTAATCATCGCAAATCCACCCTATGTTCGAACTCAAATCATAGGTGCTCGTCGGGCACGGGACCTAGCAGAGGCTTTCGGCCTGAGAGGGCGTGTTGATCTATACTATGCTTTCCTGATAGGAATCGCCCAAGTTCTTCAACCCAAAGGTATTGCCGGCATCATCGTCTCGAACCGCTTTATGACGACTAAAGGCGGCGCGTGCATCCGGGAGGCACTTCGAACCAGGCTTAGACTTCGGCATATCTGGGATCTGGGTGATACCAAGCTATTCAGTGCAGCCGTTCTTCCATCGGTAATCATTGCTCAGGGTAGAAATGGACATGCCCCCAGCAAAGCAAGTTTTACTTCTATTTACGAGACCGATCTGGAAGCAAATACTACGGTCTCTGATCCAATCGAGGCTCTGGGCTCATCGGGTATTGTTGCGGTAGCTGATGGTAGACGATTCATCGTCCAGCATGGTTCGCTAGACGCGAACGGGAGCGTTGATGCAGTGTGGCGGATAGCAACAGCCGACACAGCCAACTGGCTATCCCGTGTCCATGCACACAGCTGGGGCTGTTTTCGTGATATCGGGAAAGTTCGGGTTGGCGTAAAAACCTGCGCCGATAAGGTTTTCATACGGGATGACTGGGACAATTTCCCAGCGAATCAACGTCCGGAGTTGCTCCGGCCCCTGACTACCCATCATATGGCGCGCCAATTTAAGGCGCTCACACCGCGCTGTCCGCGAGCTATCCTTTATCCTCATGAAGTGACAAATGGCCAACGCCGGGCGGTGGATATTCTTGATTATCCGCATAGTCATGCCTACCTCAGCGCGCATCGCGCTTCATTGGCACAACGCAAGTACGTCATAGATGCGGGTCGTCAGTGGTATGAAATTTGGGTTCCTCAAGATCCAGCCGCATGGAGTGCGCCGAAACTGGTCTTTCGCGACATCTCGGAGGAGCCGAGCTTTTGGATTGACCAGGAAGGCACAGTCGTTAATGGCGATTGTTACTGGATAGCCGCTGAACATTCCGGTAAGCAGGATCTGCTGTGGTTAGCCGTTGCCATAGCGAACTCCAAATTTATTGAAACTTTCTACGATTGTAGTTTTAACAACAAACTCTATGCTGGCCGGAGAAGGTTCATCAGCCAGTACGTTGAAAAATTTCCGCTGCCCGATCCTGAGAAGCCGATCGGTAAACAATTGATCGCATTAGCTCGGCAATTGTACGCGATTGTAGACACCCCCGAATTCAATGTCTTAAAATATCAGATCGATTGCCTGGTATGGCAGGCGTTTGGACTACCGATCGAAGAAGTCAGACGGCAGCGGGATTTGGAGCTTGCGGTTTAGGACTTTTCCCTGAAACTGGGGAAACCGAGAGAAAAAGTCTGCGCCCGTAGTCAGAAAAAGATGAGATAATGTAACGATGCCTTCCTCTATCTTCGCATAAAATACCGCATACCGAACATCGCAATGCCTTACTTGCCGGTCTCCAAGCATGGGCACATCAAGTGCATCCGTGCTACTCGGAAGAACTAAGCCCAAATCTATGGTCGGCGAGGTTTGCAATTTTACTTCGAGAAGTTGATGGCGAATATCTGGGAACTGACCGCCATCCCGATAACTAGTATAGCCCAGCGCACTACAAACCAAACGATGAAGCGCTGCTCCACGGTTTCGCTCTTGATCGCAACCGGTATCAGGAAAGCACTGGCCAACAAGACCGACTAGTCGTTGAAATATCGTCGAAATGGACATCAGCTCACCCGCCTTAGGCGGACCTGCCGGGCTCCCGTGCAACGTCAATTGCCCAGGTGGAATGAGTGCACCGGCAAGAACATCTGTATCATTAGCGGATATTAACGCAGTAGTTTCTGCCCGGATCACACATCGCGCTTGAAATTTACTTGTAAGCGTGCCGGTTGTATCGAATTTCGCCAGCGTGTCACCCGACACTACTTTGACACGCGTAATCACATCATCTTGAGAGACTCGAATTAGAACATATCGTCTAGCGGGAGCTAATTCGTCGTTCCATATTTGCAGATTATTCGATTTCTGGACATAGGTATCAAATAATTGTCCAAGAAACCGCGGTCTCGTTTTCCGAAATGAACTCGGCACCGGGTATCCCAGCGCATGGCATATTCGTGTTTTGACCAGCTTCGAGCGAGTTTTTATTGGCAAACCCTTCAATTCGAGATTTCGTAGCGCAGAATCAAGCAAGGATTCCAATTCGGGCGTCGGAATCCACAGAGTCGAATCCCCTACTACAATTGGATCGTAGATCGTGTGACTGCTACTTCGAATCGAATCTACGAAGGATCGTGACTCGAGTTCAATCGCTTTGTTTGTCATCGTCCGGCGGCGTCAAGAGGTTGGGCACTGACACGCGGAGCGCTTGCGCAAGCACCTCCAAACTACTTAGCGTTACGTTTCGCTCGCTGCGTTCAATCGAGCCAACATAGGTACGATGAAGCCCGCATTGCTCGGCGAGCTCCTCTTGTGAAAGTCCCTGCTCCCGGCGGAGCCGCCGCAAGTTACCCGCGAGAACAGCGGTCAGCGATCTTCCTGGCTTGCGCAATTCTTTGGCGGCCATCGTTCAGGTGCGACTGACACCGACGTGTCAGGGTGAATGCTCATCCTTCTGCTGACTCTCAGTCTACAGACTCTGAGTAGCGCTGGACATTTTTGCCGCGCCTTGCGCAGCTCTCACCGTGCGCCAAGGTTCCTGGCTCGTTCCCTGACAGCCATTTTCTCATTTTTCCCGTCGGAGATTTTGGAGCCCTTAGTTCCCGGTGCACAATCCCTTTTTCGTGCGCTGCGCCCATCGCATCGACAAGCTGGCGCAGGACGCGCTGGGTGTCCTCGACGGGCAGCTTGCGCTGGCGCTGCAGGCGGGCCCGCAGGGTCTCCCCCTGGAGAAACTCCATGATCAGATAGGCGGCGTCATCGGCCGTGCAGCCGTAGTCAAAGATGCTGACGAGCCCTGGATGCTGCACGAGGTTGACGGCGCGGGCCTCGCTCAAAAACCGCGCTCGGATCTCCGGCTCGCGGGAGTAGGTCGCGTGCAGCACCTTGATCGCGACGCGCTTGCCGATCTCGTCGTGGACCGCCTCGTAGACGCAGCCCATGCCGCCTTCTCCTAGCTTGCGCACGACTCGGTAGCTGCCAAAGCGCTGGTCGATCACCAAGACTTCTCCTTGGGCTATCGTACCTGCTAACCCGATACTAGCGGGCCCGCTGGCCAGCTGGCCCGGGTGAGCGCGCCCGGGTGAAGCCCGCGACGACATGGAGCAAGACGGTGCCTCGTAGCTGCCCAAAGGACGAGCCGCATGCAGCCCCACGACCCCGGTGCCGGTGGGCGCTGGGGCTGCTGGTCGCGGTCGCCCTGGTCGGCTGTCAGCGGCCTCGCCTGCGGCCCGAGCCGCTGGCGCTGCGGTCGGGGTTCGCGCTGACCCTGGCCAGCCTGCCGCCCGGCGGCGACGATGCGCCGATGCGGGCGCTGCTGGCCGAGCTGGAGCTGCTGCTGCCGCCCCAGGTCAAGCAGCGCATCGGTCGACCGGTGGTCATCGAGTTTGACTGGCAGCGCGGCCAAGAGCCCATCGCGGTCCCCCAGTGCGACGCTGCGCCCGGCGCGCCCGCTGCGGCCGCCGCCCCGCAGACCCTGGGAGTTGCGAGGCTGGCACCGCGGCCCGAGCTGCCGCACCGCATCCAGCTCCACCCGGGGATCCTCCGCATCGCCCAGACCGGCAGCGCGGGCGCGGCGCGCTTTGCGTGCGGCCACAGGTCCATGTACCGCCTGGCCCTGGCGACCTGCTTGCATGAGGTGCTTCACCTCTACGACAAGCTGACCCGGCTGAGCGAGAGTCCGGCGTACTACCACCTGCAGCAGTTCGCGCGCCAGGGCGCCCGCCACAAGCTGCAGAGCCACAACCAGCTGCGCGTCCGCACCCCCGACGTCTACGAATTCCATGATGTCGCGGAGAGCCTGGCGGTGAACTTTGAGTACTTCCTCCTCGACCCCGAGTTCAAGTGCCGTCGCCCCGCGGTCTACGGACTCCTGTCGGCGGAGCTCTCTGCCCAGCCCTTTGCGTCCTATCCGTGCGCGACGAACCCCTGGGTCTACGCCGGCGATCAGCCGGTGCAGCTCGACCCGCGCCGCGTTTATCAGATTCACTACCTGTTCGCCGGCCGCGGCAAGGGCATCGCCAGCCGCTTTGGGCACTCGATGTTCCGCATCGTCAGCTGCGCGCCGACGCGCTCCCAGGTCGATGAGCGCTGCCTTGAAGATCTGCACGATCATGTGGTGCTGAGCTTCGTCGCCAACTTGCGCGAGGACCTGACGATCAACGCCTGGAAGGGGCTGACCGGCAGGTACATGTCGCAGCTCATCATAAGGCCGCTGACCGAGGTCCTCAACGACTACACCGAGATCGATCACCGCGACCTGCAGAGCGTGCCGCTGCGACTGAGCAAGTCGGAGATCAGCCAGTTTATCTACCATGCCCTGGAGCTGTACTGGGGCTACAGCGGCCGGTACTACTTCCTCACCAACAACTGCGCCGACGAGTCGCTGCGGCTCATCCAGTCAGCCCTGCCAGGCCATAGGGTGCAGCAGAGCGAGATCCTCACGCCCCTTGGTCTGCGCGATGAGCTGTTCAAGCTGCGCATCGGCGAGCCCGCGGTGTTCGCGGATCGGGCGGCGGCGCTCAGCCGCGGCTACCTGTTCCAGTCGGCGATCGATCGGTACACCGAGGTCTACCTGCGCTTCCGCAGCCAGCTGCCCGCTGCCGCCCCGCGCCGCCTGGAGCGCTACCTGAGCCGGACCACCGCAGCGCTGCGGCGGCAGTGGGCGGCGGCGCTGCGCGACCAGCCAGCTGCCCTTTCGGGGCTCTTCACCATCGAGGGCCTGGTCCTGCAGCGCCAGCTCAAGGAGATCGAGCGCACTGTGCTCCGCCGCATTCTGTTCCAGCGCGACCCGCGCTACGTCGAGCTCGGACAGAAGCTGAAACAGCACCTGCGCAGCCTGCGCCTGCCCTGGGAGCTGATCGGCTCGGGGTACGGAATTCCACTACCTGCGGAGTTCCAGCTTGAGCCGCGACCGGTCGAGTCGGCGTTTCCCGAAGAGCTGCTGGCAGCTGCGCTGGCGCTTATTAAAACCGACGACGCCAAGCTATATCGCGAGTATGTTGAGACAGAGCAGAATCGCAAGCTCATGGTGTCAGCGATCTTGAAATCCTCGACCGCCCCGGCGGCTGCCCCCCAAGGCGCGGAGCCCGCGAGCCGCCCAGGAGACAGGCCATGAAGTCATCCCTGCCCTGCGTCCTCCTCAGCCTCGGACTCGTCGCTAGTGCGGCCCCGGCGCTTGCGCACAGTAGCCACGGCGGGCCCTCGTTTGGCAACTCCTCGCGCTGGAGCGGGGGCTCGCAGTCGAGCAATCACTCCTCGCGCAGCTCGGGCGACTCGTCCAGTCGCTCGCGGTCGAGCGATCACTCCTCGCGGCACTCGGGCGACTCGTCCAGCCGCTCGGGATCGAGCGACTACTCTTCGCGCGACTCTTCGGCCGGCTCCAGTCGCTCGGGCTCGAGCGAGCACTCTTCGGACTCGTCGCATGGCTCGTCGCAGTCCTCGAACCTGCCACCAAACGATCCGGGGGTCTCCAGCCCCAGCTCGGCGGGCTCCAGCCCCTACAACCCGTCCTCCGGCTCCTCGGGCGGTCAGCCGCCCCCGCCGCCGGCCGCGGGTGCCGCGCCGCCGCCGCCGCCGAGTGCTCCCTACCCGCCGCCGAGCGCCCCGTATCCGCTACCGGCCTATCCGGCCCCCCCGCCGCCTTATCCCTACGGCGCCCCTCCCGGCTATCCGAATCCGGCCCCCTACCCGGCTCCCTATCCGCCTGCCTACCCAAATGGCGCGCCGCCAGCGTACCCGAGTCCGCCCGCCGGCTACCCCAACCCGCCCCCGCAGCCTTACCCGACCGCGCCACCGCCGCCGATTTACTCAGAGCCGCGCAAGCTGCACATTCCTGTCCAGGTCCGCAACGAAGCGGCCTACTGGCTGACGGTCCGCGGGCAGCCGCCGCTGCTGCTCCGCGCGACGCTGCAGGCCTACCGCGAGCTGCGGCGGTTCAAGTCCGGCGCCCCCTGCACCCTGTCGGACGCCGAGCTCCTGGCCGAGCTGCTCCAGGACACCGAGAAGCCGCAGACCCTGCGCAGCAGCGCCCTGTAGCCTAGCGCTCTGCCGGCGCGGCTCAGGGTCCCTGGTTGTCGGCCGGTGGAACCTGAATCGCGCTCGCCGGCCAGGCCGAGGGGGCCAGCGGCGGCGGCTGGGCAAACGCCGGGGGCGCGGTAAAGTCCAGCGCATCGAGCAGGTTGGAGGCATTGGCGTCACGATAGGTCAAGGCGCCCAGGTTCCACTTGGTCTCGATGAGCCGCAGGATCGAGGTGTGATCGTGCACCACATGCGAGACGTAGCCGGCGCGGGCATAAGGCGACAGGATCACCGTCGGAACCCGGAAGCCCAGCCGATCATAGCCGCCGGCGACGCCGTGGGTCTTGCTGGGGTCTGGCGGGATGTCATCCGGCGCAAACGCCGCCGGCGGCGGTACGTGGTCGTAGTAGCCACCGTGCTCATCGTAGGTGAAAACGACGATCGTGCTGCTCCACGCTGGACTGTTCAGGATGGCCGCGAGCACGCCGGCGGTGAAAGCCTCGCCCTGGTGGATGTCCTGGGGATCCTCTTCGCTGACCCGGTCGTGTGGGGTAATCAAGCTGTAGGCGGGCAGGGTCCCGGCTGCGGCGTCGGTGAGAAACTGCTGCATGTCCGCTACGTGATCCAGGTGCTCGACCAGCTTGGCCGGAAACAGCGCGACCTCGGGCTTGCCGGCTGTGTATTCCCGCCACGAGATGCCAAAGGCGTCGAGCTTGTCGAAGATGGTTCCGGCCGCCGGCGGCGGCGCGCCAAGGTCGGGCAGCTCGGTCGTGACCAGACCGAGCGCCGTCGCTGCCATCAGGAACCGGCGGTTTGGATAGGTCTGCGCGAGCACCGAGCCAAAGTAGCGATCACAGAGCGGGAACGTCCGCGCCAGCGAGTAATAAAACGGCAGATCCGCGGCGGTCCAGTATCCCATCGCCTGGGTGCCGCTGGTGACGACAAAGCCATCGAGCTTGCCGTCGTCATACTGGCGATGTGAGGCCGCCCAGCTCTGCGTGACCTTGTTATCCTTCTGCGAGGTCGTCGGCAGGTGGTAAGACGCTATCAGCGTCCCATCGCTGGCCGGGTTGGAGTTCACGGGTCGGCCGTCCCGGTCCAGGGTCAGGCCGTCCCCGCGCTCGAGCAGGCCGAAGTAGTTGTCGTACGAGTGATTCTCCATCATCAGGATGACGATGTGCTGCACGCCCGGTATCAGATCCGTGCCCTCGGGCTGGGACGGATCGGGCCGGGTACCGGGCGGATTGGGGCGCGCAGTCGCCGCCACGCCCAGCAGGACCGGCGGCGGCGGGCGCGACGGCGGGTCGCTCGCCGGGGCAGCGCCTGGACCGCAGGCGGCAACCAGCAGGACGGTCGCCAGGGTGCATAAACAGGCCAGGGTCCAGTGCCTGGGTGGGAAGCTCATGGCCGCGCTCCGACCCGATGACAAGTCGTCGTACACACGACGGGACCGTGGGCCAGCACCTCGCCGGTGTCAAGTTTCAGCCGGAGCGCTGTCCTGCCCGCGTCTGCGCCTCGCCCCGGAGGTCGCAGTGGGAACATGTCCCCTGCGCCGCGCGCCTGCGGAGCGTCCGCCCGCGCATCGCCAGCCTCCATAGGAACTCAGCAGGACTACCGGGCCGGTTCACAAGCTGGTAATCGAGAACGAGAAGCTCAAGTCAGACCTTCATCGAGCGCTGCAAAGAGTACAAGCTCAAGCCGCCGCCTGCCGACTGGGCCGGCGAGTACGCGCACGCCAAGAAGTAGGACTCCGCTTGGTTTCCAGCGAACTGCCGACGTCAAGGCCTGCTCGTGGAAAGCCGCGGCCGGCGTCAGCGACGCGACAAACGGTCCATTGGGACCGATGTCAGCTGTCGACCAGACGCGCCGCGGCGTTTCCAGCGGGCGCGGTGGGCGTGAGCTGGCGGCTGGAAAGCGCGACCCAGAGCCAGCAGCGCGGTCGACCTGCAGCGCCGGCATCCCCGGCCAAGGAGCACGGTCCGCCGGGCTAGCGCGCCGGCGACCGCAGCGCGCCGGCGAAAAGGGCAGTCATTACGCCAGGATAGCGCGGGCGCCTCTAGCAGCGCTGCGGCGGCGCGCTCCGTCATGATATCCTCGGAGCTACCCTTGCGCCTGAGGCCAATGTGAGCGGTGCGCAGACCACAGACAGGCGACCGGCTGCCCCGGCTGCCCCGGATTCTCCGGCATCCCCAGACTCCCCAGACTCCATGATCGGCCGCACGATCGGCAAGTACCGCGTGCTGCGCAAGATCGGCGAGGGCGGGATGGGCACCGTCTATGAGACGGTGCACACGGTGCTCGGCCGCCGGGCCGCCGTCAAGACCCTGCACCGCAGCGCGCTGACCGACGCCAACGCCGCGGCCCGCTTCTTCAATGAAGCCAAGGCCATCAGCATGGTCTCCCATCCGTGCCTGGTGACGATCTTCGAGCACGGCCTGCACGCCAAGACCGAAGGCGGCGATGACGAAGCCTACATCGTCATGGAGTACATCCAAGGTGAGTCCCTGCGCGCCCACCTGGACAAGCGCTACCTGGGCGGCAGCGCCCTGGAGCTCGGGCGCCAGCTCGCATCTGCGCTTACCACGACGCACAAGCAGCGCATCGTGCACCGCGATTTAAAGCCTGACAACATCATGCTGGTCGCCGACGACACGGTCAGCGGCGGGCTGCGGCCGAAGATCCTCGACTTCGGGCTGGCCAAGCTGCTGCCGCAGCCGGAGCCGCGCGGTCCTGACGGCGAGGCGCCGGCCATCGCCGACCTGCCGACGCCGTTTCTGCCGCGGTCGGTCAAGACGCGCACCGGCCTGCTCATGGGCACGCCGATGTACATGTCGCCCGAGCAGTGCCGCGGCTCGGGGCCGCCCGACGAGAAGAGCGACGTCTATTCGCTGGGCATCATCCTGTACGAGCTGCTGTACGGCCAGCCGCCGTTTGTATCCGACTATGTGGGCGAGCTGTGCGCAATGCACCTTTTCGCCGTAGCGCCCGAGCTGCGCAAGCTGGTGCCGGGGATAAACCCCAAGCTGGCGGAGCTCGTTCACCGCATGCTCGACAAGAATGTGGAAGCGCGCCCGAGCATGGAAGAGCTGTTCGGTGAGCTGCAGGCGCTGCCGAGCAGCGGCCTGACCGACGGCCCGGTGGAGAGCCGACCGAGCGCCAGCCAGTCGGTCCTACTGAGCCTGAATGGTCATGTGCTGGGAATCTCGGAGTACATCCGCCGCCAGCTGACCCGTCGCGCCAGCCGCGCCGAGAGCGCTCGCGCCGGCAAGGTTCCGCCGAGCTCGGCGCAGCTCCTGGGGGCCGCCAGCCAGGGCGAGCAGGTGGCAGCGCAGCGGCTGCCGCACACCCTGGGCAAGGTCGCGGCGGGCGGCTTCATGGTGGCGGTCGCCGCGGCGGGGCTCTTGCTGTGGCGACACCCGCTGCAGCGCCCTGCCGCGAGCCCGGCCGTCGCCGCGGCGCCGGCGCCGGCGCCAGGTCCCGAGCCTCCCCCCGCCCCTGGGGTCGCGCCGCCGCCAAGCCCGCCGCCGGATGCCGCCAAGCCGGCGAAGAAGAGCTCCGCGACGGTCGCCAGCTCGGTCGCTCCCCCCGCCAAAGCCAAATCGTCGCGAAAGACAGCCGATGCCGCCAAGAAAGCCCGGAAGAACTACCGCATCAGCCTGTGGAAGTAGCCGCCTCGCGGGGCTGCTCGCCCTCGTGCTGATCCTGGTCGGGGGGGCGCTGCCGGCGGCCCATGCCGACCCGGCCGAGGACGAAAAAGAGCGGCTGTTCCGCGCGCAGTACGACCAGGCCGAGAGCGACTACAACGCCCGGAACTATCAGGCGGCGGTGCCGCGGCTGCAGGCCGCCTTCGCCATCGAGCCGCTGCCGCAGATTCTTTTCAACATCGCCCAGGCGTATCGCAAGCTGTTCCTCTACAGCGACGCGCGCGTGTACTACGAGCTGTATCGCTCGACGGTCAAGGACATTCCCCAGGCCGAGCAAGCCAGCCTCGAGCGCCACATCGCCGAGATGCGCGAGCTGGAGCGCGCGGCGCAGACGCCCAAGGTCATCGAGAAGACCAAGTTCCTGCTCCTGCGGTCCGAGAAGCCGCCGCCGCGCTGGCTGCGCCCGGTGGGGCTGGCGGCCGGGCTCACCGGCCTTGGCGGGCTGGCCGGCGGCATCGCGCTGCTGGCGCTGCACGGCACTTGCACCGGCCCCGCGGTGGCGCCTGCGCTGGAGTGCGACCAGGTCTACAACACGCGCCTGCCCGGCGCCGTGGTGGCGGTGGCAGGCGGCGGCCTGGTGGTACTGGGCGTGACCCTGATCGCGCTATCGGCCAAGCGCCCGGCGCGGCCGGTGCTGACCGAGACCCAGGAGCTACCGAGCGAGGACGGCCTGCTGCCGGTGCTACCGACGCGTCCGGCCGCCGGTCGCGAGCCGCCGCCGGCGCCGCTGCGTCGCTAACTACCTGGCCGATGACAAGGACTTATATGCGTCACTTCTTAGGGCCTTGCTTCCTACTGCTGGTCGGGTGCGAGAGCATCTATATCGACAACCCACGCAACTGCGTGCTGACCCCGAGCGCATGCTCGGACGTGGAGCGCTGCAACCTGATCACGCAGCAGTGCGAGCCCGCCGACTGTCTGCTAAACCCCGCCCTGTGCGCCGACAACGAGAGCTGCGACCAGGCCTCGCACCGCTGTGTGCCGTATACCTTCGTCCTGGGTCAGCCCGACGAGACCTCCAACCTCAACGCCGCCTACGGCCAGTCTTCACCGCAGGCGGCGCTGCTCATCCCCAACGGCGATGGCACCAGCAAGGTCGTGGTCGGCGACACCAACAACCACCGCATCCTCATCTGGAAGACGGTGCCGACCAGCAACATGCCGCCGAGCATGGTGCTGGGCGTGCCCGACTCCCGCACGCTGTCGGGCTCGGGTCCCTACGGCGGGGTCACCGAGACCAGCACCTCCGCTCCGTGGTCGCTGAGCAGCACCGACACCGGCCTGGTCCTGGGCGACCGGCTGCTCAACCGCCTGCTCATCTGGCCGCAGATTCCGACCCAGCCGACCGGTGGTCAGGACCCGGCGCCGAGCCTGTGGGGCCAGACCAGCTCGGACCTGCAGAGCGCCAACGGCGGCGGCAAAGTCAGCGCCCTGGGCACCAGCAGCCCCAAGATCTTCTTCGAGCCCGCCGGCCCCAGCAACCCGGCGACCTTCTTTGTCTCCGACAGCGATAACAATCGAATTCTGATCTTCGACAAAGGCGTGCCGACGGGCGCCAACACCGCGCCGACCAAGATCCTCGGCCAGCAGAGCTTCACCACCTACACCCCCGGCAGCACCCGCACGACGCTGCGCTCGCCGCGCGGGATCGTCGCCCAAGGCAACGCGGTGTTCGTCGCCGACTGGGGCAACCACCGCGTCATCGGCGTCGGCTCGGGCCAGTGGTCGGGGTCCAATGCCTCGGTCGCCAACTTCCTTATCGGCCAGGCCAACTTTGTCGGCAACATGGAAAACCGCGGCCAGCCGGCGCCGTCCGAGCTGACCCTCTCCTATCCCGAGAGCCTGGCCTTCTGCCAGGGCGCCTTGTTCATCGCCGACTCGGGCAATAACCGCGTGCTGCGCTTCAACTCTCCCAAGTTCATCGCCGTCAACGCCGGGGCCACTGCCCCTGGAGAGAGCGCCACCCTGGTCCTTGGTCAGGCCAACTTCACCGGCCAGATGGCCAATCGCAACGGCAAGGTGGATGCCAGCGGCATGAACAGTCCGTCCGACGTGCGCTGCGATGGCCAGCGCCTCATTGTCGCCGACACCGGCAATCACCGCACCCTCATCTGGAACGACCTGACGGCGCTCAGCGATGGCAAGCCGGCCGATGTCGTGCTCGGGCAGCCCGACGCCAAGTCGGCGGTGGCCAACATGCCGGCGCCCGACCGAGTCCTGCACTTCAATAACCCTGCCGATGTCGCCACCGATGGCACCGCGCTGGCGCTGGCCGACACCGGCAACCACCGCGTCCTGCTGTGGCGCAAGCTGCCGCGCTCAAGCAGCACGCCACCGGATGTAGTGCTCGGCCAGACCGCGCTCGATGCCAACCAGCTGAGCCCCGCGAGCGCCAGCACCCTCTCCTCCCCCGCCGGAGTGGCGCTAGACAACGGCCGCCTGGCCGTCGCCGACACCGAGAATAACCGCGTTCTTATCTGGAACACCCTGCCCACCCAGCACGGCGCCGCCGCCAGCCTGGTGGTCGGCCAGCCGACCTTCAGCGACAGTGACCCCGGTACCGACCCGCTGGGCCGCATCCTCGATCATCCCTACGGCGTCGCGCTGGCCGGCTCGGTCCTATACGTCACCGATGCCAATCACAATCGCGCCCTCATCTATCCGACCCAGGCCCAGAACAACCCGACCGCCAGCGTCATTCTCGGGCAGCCTGGCTCCAGCACGCGGTCGGCCACGACGCTCGCCGATCCCCGCGGCATCAAGGTCAGCCAGGGCCAGCTGCTCATCGCCGATCACGGAAACCAGCGCGTGCTTCTGTGGAGCCAGCTGCCCACTGCCTCGGGTCAGGCGGCCGACCGGGTCATCGGCCAGGACAACTTCACCAGCGCCTCGATCAAGGTGAACCGCGTGACCCTGAACCAGCCTTACGGAGTCCTGGTCCACGCCGGCCGCCTGTACGTCTCGGAAGAAGGCCACAATCGCATCCTGTACTGGAACATCGTCCCAACTACCAATGGGGCGCAGGCCTACGATGTACTCGGACAGAAGGACTTCTTCTCTACCCTGCCCAACGCCGCCGATGTCCCCCGCAAGCTGGAGCAGCTCTCCAGCCCGGGGGGCATGGCCGCGGTAGGCAATCAGCTGTTCATCGCCGACACCCTGAATAACCGCCTGGTCGTGCGCGCGATCCCCGGCTCCTGAGCCGAGCCGTTCCAGTCTTTTCCACGGCGCGCCGCAGACTGGACTCATCGAGTGAATTTTCGGCGCAAACAGTTCATTGGGACAAGTTTCCTCGTCGAGCAAACTGGCCCAAGTTTCCAGCGCGAGGCGCGTGCCACGCAGCTGTTATGGAAACAGTTAGCAGACCGCGTAGGAGCAGTTGCGAGCGGCTGGGGGCATCGGCCTGAACTTGACGACTGACCATGCTACACTGGGGCACATGCTCGATATTTGTTTGTCCCCCGCGGGCCCGCCACTTCTCTTTCCTAGAGATCTAGGCGAACTCATTGCCGCGGCGGACAGCAAGATCATCGCTGACTCTCTTGCTCACATCCACAGCCAGCGGCCGGCGGATTCGGCAGAGAGCCAAGCGGCCCTGGCGGACTGCTTGCGCGGCCTGCTCCAAGAAGCCAGCGCCCTGCTGCGCGCGGACGGAAACCCCGACCGGTCGCTGCTCGACCCAGCGCCGTCCGGCCGACCTGAGCTTCATTCCGCACGGGGCCAGGGCTATACGGTGCAGGATGTGCGCCGTGAATACCGAATCCTGCGCACGGCGATTCTCGCCCAGGTCCCCAAAGGCCACGGACTCAGCGTCTCGGCCAGCGACCTGCTGGGCCAGATATTCGATGCTCAAGTAGCCTGTGCGACCCAGGCTCTGCTCTGCAGCGCGGCCGCGGGGCAGCCAACGCTGCTGACGGCGCCCCCGCACGGCAGCGCCCAGGCCGAACACGAGGCCGTCCGGCTCCAGCGGGTCAACTTCGCCAGCCTGTTCCGCCAGAGTCCCGAGATGGTGTGCATCCTCTCGGGTCCGCAGCACCGGTTCGAGTTCGTCAACGAGGCCCATGTGAAGGTCCTCGGATTTGACGCCACCGGAAAGACGGTGCGCGAAGCGCAGCCGGAGTCGGTCGAGATTCATCACATCCTGGATAACGTCTATAAGACCGGCAAGACCGCCGAGCTGCACGAAATTCCGGTAACCGTCACCGATCGCCTGCGCTACTTCAACCTGACCTACGCGGCTCGCCGCGACGCCGGCGGCACCGTCGACGGCATCATGGTCCTTGGCACCGAGGTCACCGAGCAGGTCCTGTTCCGCCAGAGCAATCAGCTGCAGCAAAAGGCCCTCGAGCTGGCGCTGGAAAACGCGCCGCTGCCGCAGCTGCTCGCGGTGCTGGCCCAGATGGTCGAGCTGCAGAGCGGCAGCGACCTACTCGCCTCGATCCTGCTCAGCGATGAGCAGGGCCGCCAGCTCCAGAGCGGCGCGGCCCCGAGCCTGCCACCGGCGCTCACGGACGCCATCCACGGCCGCGACCTGCAGGCCCTGGTCGGACCGTGGAGCGCGCAGGGGCACGCCGCCGCGGCCACGATGGTCGCCGACATCGAGCAGGACCCGCGCTGGGCGGACCTCAAAGAGCTTGCCCTGGCCTGCGGGGTGCGCTCGTGCTGGTCGGCGCCCATCCTGACCGCCCAGGGCCGGCTGCTCGGCACCTTCACCCTCTACTTTCGCACCTGCCGCCAGCCGACGCAGCGCGAGCAGCAGATTGTCGCCATCGCCGCGCGCACCACCGCGCTTATCCTCGGCCGGCGGCGCGAGATCAGCCAGCGCCTGGCCCATGCCGAAGCGCTGCGCGAGAGCGAGGCAGAGCTCAAGTTCACCGTTGGAATCGCCAAGCTCGGGACGTGGAAGATCGACTTCACCAAGGGCGGCCGGGTCGAGCTGTCGCCCGAGACCGCGGCGATGTTCGGGCTTGCCCCCCAGTACCCTGACCCCCAGACGGCGATTGAGCAGTGCCTGCTCCCCGAAGATCGCGAGCGCGCAGCCAGAGTCCTTAGCGACGCCCTGGCCACCGGCTCACCCTACCGCGATGAGTACCGCGTACGCTGGCCGAGCGGCGAGCTCCGCTGGCTCGACTCACGGGGGCGCGCTCGCCACGACGGCGCGGGCAAGCTGACTATGCTCTCGGGCCTGGTCATCGACATCACCGAACAGAAGCTCGCCGCCGAGAAGCTGTATGCGAGCAAGCGGATGCTCGAGCTGGCGGCCTCGGGCGGCCGCGTCGGACTGTGGCACATCGACACGGTCCGCGGCACTTTCGACCCCGATGAGCAGATGGCGGCCGACTGGGGCATCGACCTCGCGCAGTTTTCCCGGACCTTCGACGCCGGCATGCAGATCGTCCATCCCGAGGATCGCTGGATCATCGTCTCGGGAATGGCCGGCGCGCTGGCTGGCACCGAGGTCTACGACAAGGAGTTCCGCATCGTCCGGCCATCGGGCGAGGTGCGCTGGGTCCAGTCCAAAGGTGAGTTTCACGCCGACGACAGCGGCAACAAGACCCTGTTCAGCGGCGTCTCGATTGATATCACCGACAAGAAGCGCGGACTCATCGCCCAGCAGCGGATCGCCGATGCCATCGCCGCCGAGCGCGAGAAGCTGGAGCAGGTCCTGGAGCAGAGCACAGTTCCCACGGCCCTATTGGAAGGTCCGAGTCACGTCTTCAGCTTCAGCAACTCTGCCTATCTGCAGACCTTTGACCTGGACGGCGACATCAAAGGCAAGACGGTCGGCGAGGTATTTCCCGAGGCGGTCGAGCAGGGCTTTGGCAAGCTGCTGGATGACGTCTTTGCAACCGGCAAGACGTACGAGGCCAAGGAGGTTCTGTTCGAGTGGCAGAGCGCCAGCGGGACCGCTCACTCCCGCTTCCTGGATTTCACCTATGTGGCCAAGCGCAACGCCGCCGATCACATCGAAGGCGTCCTGGCCACGATAGTCGATGTCACCGACCGCGTGCGGCTCCGCCAGGCCACCGAGAAGGCCAATGCGCTGCTGCAGGCCGAGCGCTTCAACCTCAACGAGATTGTCCAGTCCTCGCCCGCCGCCATGGCCACCTGGATGGGCCCGTGCTTCGTCTTTGATCGCGTCAATCTCGAATACTCCAAGATCTTCGGCGGCCGACCGCTGGTCGGCAGGGAGCTGCTAGAGGCGTGTCCGGAACTGCGCGGCCAGGGGTTCGAGGAGCTCCTGCGTCGGGTCCTGGAGACCGGCGAGCCCTATGTCGGTCACGAGGTGCTGGCCAAGATTGCCCAGTACCCCGGCGGACCGACTGAAGATCGTTACTTCAACTTCAAGTATGTGCGCATAAACGATCAGGACGGAAACCCGTACGGCGTCTACGACTTCGCGATCGACGTCACCGATCGGGTCCTGGCGCAGCGGCAGCTCGAAGAGTCCACCGCCAAGCTGCGCCAGGCCGAGGACCTGCTTAAAAGAGCGATCGAGGTCGCCAACATCGGCTTTTACGAGTGGGACATCCCGACCAATCGCATCACCTTCAGCGAGCAGATGCAGAAGGACTGGGGGATCGCCGCCGGCTCCTCTTTGGAGGCGGTCGTCTCCCATATCCATCCCGACGATCGCGAGCGCGTCAATCGGGCGATCGCGAGGACGGTCGGCCAGGGAGTCAAGTACCAGGAAGAGTACCGGGTACTGCGGCCGACCGACGGCAAGACGGTATGGATCGAGGCCCAGGGCGGACTCGTAGAGGATAACCGCGGCCAGCTGACCCGCTTCATCGGCACCTCGCTGGATATCACCATGCGCAAGCTGACCGAAGAGCAGCTCAAGATGACCTCGATCGAGGCCAGTAACGCGAACAGCGCCAAGAGCGCCTTCCTCGCCAACATGAGTCATGAGATCCGCACGCCGCTCGGCGCGATCGTCGGCTTTGCCGAGCTGCTCAAAAAGCCTGACTTGACCCGCGCCAACATCGCCAGCTTTGTCTCCGTGATCGAGCGCAACTCGCAGCACCTGCTGCGGATCGTCGACGACATCCTCGACCTGTCCAAGGTCGAGGCGGGCAAGATGGTCTTTGAGCACATCGAGTTCTCGCTGCCCGGGCTGCTGGCGGATTTCGCCTCCTTGATGGGTCTGCGGGCGCGCGACAAGGGCATCGACCTGACCCTGAAGCTGACCTCACGCATTCCCACGCTCGTCATCTCCGACCCTACCCGCCTGCGCCAGATCTTGAATAACATCGTCGGCAATGCCATCAAGTTCACCGAGCGCGGCCTGGTCGAGCTGAGCGTCAGCTACGAGGACAAGTACCTCCGGATTCAGGTCAAGGATACAGGTCGCGGCATCTCCCAGGATCAGGTGAGCCGCCTGTTCCAGGCGTTCGTCCAGGCCGACGAGTCGACCACCCGCCGGTTTGGCGGCACCGGCCTTGGGCTGGTCCTGACCAAGCGCCTGGCCTCCGCGATGGGCGGCGACTTCTACCTGCAAGAGAGCACCCCGGATGTCGGCAGCGTGTTCGTCGCCTACGTCAAGATAGGCCTGGTCGCCGGCAGCCGCTTCATCGACAACGAGACCCTGCGCTTCTCGACGTTCGAGGAAGAGCTGGACGCGCCGCAGCTGCGCATGCTGTCGGGGATGCGCATCCTGGTCGTTGACGACTCGCCCGACAACCGCACGCTGCTGCAGGTGATGCTGCAAGACGGCGGGGCGAGCGTGGACTGCGCCAAGGACGGGGTCCAGGGGGTGGAGCGAGCACTCACCGCCGCTTATGACGCAGTGCTGATGGACATCCAGATGCCGCGCATGGATGGCTATCAGGCGATGGAGCTGCTCAAGAACAAGGGCTATGCGACGCCGGTCGTGGCGCTGACAGCGCATGCGATGGTCGAAGAGCGCGAGCGCGCCAAGGGCAAGGGCTTCGCGGCCTTTATGACCAAGCCGATCCAGCGTGACTCGCTGCTAAACCTCCTTGATGGCCTAAGACCCGAGCGACGTCCGCTGGCGCCCGCCGACACCCCCCAGCGCCAGGACGGCGCCCACGACCGCCCGCCCGCCCGCAGCGTCCTGCTGGTCGAAGATGATGTCGACGCCAGCGAGGCGCTGGATTTGATCCTCAGCGGGCTGGGTCTTCATGTCCGGTGCGCGCGCACCGGCAAAGAGGTCATGGAGGTTATCGCCAAGGGCTACGTCCCAAGCCTCGTCCTCCTCGATCTGACCCTCCCCGACATGCCCGGCAGTGAGGTCCTGGACGCCATCCGCAGCGCGCCGGGATGTGAGCTCACGCGGGTTATCGTGGTCTCCGGCTGGGATGACCTGGAGAGCCGAGCCCGCGAGATCGGCGCCAACGGCTCCCTGCGCAAGCCCGTCAACTTCCGCGAGCTGAAGGAGCTGATGAGCCGCGTGTAGGCACGTCCCGCCGCAGGCCCGACATCCGACCGAGCCGAGCAACGCCTCCGGCTTCCAACGGCTTTCCAGCGATGCTACCGGGACCCCGGTCACCTTCGGCAGACGGCCGCGTGAACCAGCCATTGGGATCGGTTTGCTCCGTCGAGGAGCCGGGCATCTGCTTTCCAGGATAGCCGCGCCGCGATGGCAGCGCGCTGGAAAGATGCCGCCAGTCACCGCTGAGGTAGCGGCGTGGCGCTATGATGGTGCGAGCGCGCGGACGACGGCGCGGCGCACGGTCGGATCTGCATCGGCGAGGGCGGAGCGCGCGGCGGCGAGAACTTGCGGCACCTTGCGCACGCATCCTGCCAGCGATTCCCATGCTGCCGCTCGCACCGACGCGTCTGAATCGCGCGTCGACAGAAGGAGAAGCTCGACTGCCGTGGACTCGGCCGCGCCCTGGTCTTCGGCGCGAACCGCCTCGTCGTCGCGCCAGTCCTGCTCGCTGCTCTCGATGGCCGGCTTGGCCGGATCGCTGGCGCCGCTGTTAGCTGCCTCAAGCCGCCGCGCTTCGAACCGGGCGTCTGCCGCCGCGCGCGCTGCCTTGGCCTCTGCCTCCGCCGCTGCGGCACACTCTACTGCGGCGCTGCGCCGCGCCTCGGCTGCGGCACGCTCCCGCTCGGCCGACTCGATGTCCTCGGCGCGCCGGGCCTCGCGCTGCCGAACCCGTTCGATCTCTCCAAGGATGTCGTTCAGCGCGTGTAGCGCGTCCATTCGCGCATACTCTTGCTGGATGTCAGCGTTTTTGGGAAGCGGCGCTTGCGCGATCGCCGTCAGAACTGGCACTGCCGGCGCGGCCTCGATACCGAGCTTCCGCACCGCCCCGCAGGCTGCCCGCACGATGTGGGGCGAGCGGCTCTGCAATGCCGCAAGCAGTCCAGGAAGTACGTCGCTGCGGTAGCCAGCAGCGATGTCTTCGCCGATGCTCGATGGAGCATCGCCCTCGGGATCAGAGTCGGTCCGCACCCACGCAACGAGACGTTCCCAGACTGAGCTCATTCCGATTTTCTATCACGAAAGCGGCCGTGCACGCTTTTTTATGTGGGCCCTCAAGGGCTCTTGGTCGAGCGCTCTAGCCCCTTTTAACCCGGCGGCCCAGCGATGATATTATCGACCAGCGTAGCGGCAGTTATCGTGCCAGTGGTCTGCGAGCTATAAGAGTCTACGGCCATCCCGCCGCTCACGTTCTGCAGGCTCGGGGTAGCGTCTGTGGTGTCGAGCTGCCAAGTGGTCGGCTCGGCCTGCGCTGCAAGCCACAGGCGTGCTTGCAGCCTGGTCAGGTTAGACGCGGCCTGAGTGACACGCAGCCGGACCTGGTACAGGAGGTTTGATTGTAAAGGAGTGCCAAAGGAGGTAAAGGGCATGATCTCGATCTCTTGGCCATCGACCTCTTTCCAGACGCCCAGGCGCGAGCCGCGGAAGCCTTCGACAAAGACCGCATACCCTTGGCCATGAACCGCGGTGCCGCGCAGCCAGCCGCCATTTTGCCTTACGTAATAGCCAACTCCCTGCGTGGCAATATTTTCGAACTGCACCTGAAAAGTAACCTCGATGTCAGAGGCCCCTTCGGTCGTCCCCATCCTTGCCAGCGAGTAGCCGCTGGTGAGCGGCACCAGCCGTCCGCGTCCGGCTTGCTGACTCTGCGCCGTCACACCCCCCAGTACAGTCCAGCGGGTCGGCCATGGCGCGGTGTCGGCCCCGGCGAACGGCTCGGAGAAGCTGAAGCTGCCAGCATCTACCGACTGCAGATCGGAGAGCCCACCATCCCGACCGCCATCGGGCGAGGTGGAGGTTAGGTCCAAAACAGAGCCGGAGCCGTTGCCCTGGCTGCAGCCAACCCCTGCAGCCGCGCAGAGGACGAGAGTAAGAATCCGCATGGTCCTCATTATGGCATAAATCGGACCTGCCCGGCCTCTCCAGTTTTACTGCCGTCGCCTGTGGCCCCTGATCATCAGGTACCAGCACCTCCGGCTCCGGTTGCCACCACGAGCTCGGAGGCGCGTGTCGAGATGAACCTTCAGGTGATGCCAGCCAAATCAGGCCGCCCCCCCGCGCTCCTTCCGCCTCGACTAGGGACAGGCGCCCTCGTGATCCACAGATATGCCTGCCGCCCCGGCCTCGCACTCGTTGCCGTAGGTCATTGCATCACAGCCGCACACGGGCTTGTATACTGTCGTACAAGCTGTGGGCTTCTCCGTACAGGTGCCAGGCGCGTCAAATCGACCGCAGGCTGCCGCGGGCAGGCGCTTGCAGTACAGCCCCGCCTCACAGTCCTGTGGCCGCCCCCGCCAGCCGCACGCTTCGCCCAGCTTGCCGAGAACCGGAGGGTAGGCAGGAAACGGCGTGTATCCCTCGGAGACAGTGAGCAGCTGGCGCCCTCCGCTGGTGCTGCGGACCCCCGCAAATAGCACTCCCTCGGCGTGCCGCGCGGCATCATCCTGGAGCTCTGCGACCAGCGCTGCCGGCCAGCTTTTATCAAAGACCAGACTGTGCAAGCGCTGCGTTGACGTCGGGCTGTTGAGCAGCTCCTGCTGGAAGGTAGCACAGGCTGGGCAAGCCAGCGGCAGCTGGCGCACGCGCGAGAACATTCCGCCTGGGGTCTGGAGCGCCCGCGCTATCCAGGCTTCCTGCACCACCAGCTTATCGAAGGTGCGACCGGCAATCGGCGCCGTCTTGGTAATCGTACCGCGCAGCAGCGCCTGTCCTTGGCCAGCGGCTGCGGTTAGCTTGCTCTGAGAACCGGGGTCGAGCTTGAGCGCCGAGTAGTCGAACTCGAGGATCCGGCACTCCGTCTGGGTGGTGCCATCGGCACACACGGCGTCGCCACGATTTACTCGCTGGGCGAAGGAGCCGCCGCACAGCGGGTAGGCGCACTTTCGCAGATCGGGGCGGGTGACGATGTAGAAGGTCGAGTTCGGGTAGGCGGTCAGCGGGCTGGCCACACTGCCTTCGGGCGGCTCGGAGACCTCACCTGGCGACACCTCCGGGGAGGGGGCGCAGGCGGCACCTAGAGCGGCCAGCAATACGATAAGTACTCGGCGGTTTTGCATGGCGGAATCCTCGGTTTGGGGAGATGAGCTCTAGTGATTTGCATTTCTCAGCGCGAAACGCAAGCCCGTCCCCCAGCCGATATTCAAGCTGCCTGGACCCCCCAAGCGCTCAGCCGCGGCTGGCCACCAAACGAACGTAGCTGCACGAACGCCACGCCAGCTCCCTGGGGACGTTTACGTGCAGCCAAGCGGCGCGCCGGCCTGGCGCTCACGCGGGGCCGGCGCGCGGGACTGCCGCCTACTGCGAGACCTGATCCGAGCCAGCGACCTTGACCAGCTTGTTGTAAAGGCCAAGCATCAAGAAAGTCGGAGCCCACTTGCCGACAAACACGCTGAGGAAGCTCTTTCCCTTGCCGAGAGTCTGGGGCTTGAAGATCTCGATGCCCTTCAACACCGCCGAGGCGGCCGTGGAGGCCCCGGCCAGCCACAGGAATACATCGGAGGGCAGCTTTGCGGTCTGCTTCTCAATCGCCTTGGCCACCGGCCCTTCCCGGTGGGCAAATTTTTCACTCTCACTATTCTGCATCCCATTTCCTTCTAGAGCGTTCGTGGCTTGTTCCTTTCGTCTCAGGTTGAGGTAGTTGTTAGCCTGGGTGAGGATCACTGCAGCCTGGAACAACCGGCGCTGCGTTGGATAATCAAAAGCTCTCTCAGGGCGAGAGCACGCTTCTGCATGGCAGGAAGCTATCAGGAACCATGAAGGGGAATCTCTATGTCAGCAACAAGGCGCCGGCAAAACCGGGAATTTTCCCAGCTGTTAGGGGCACCCTACCTGGTTCCTTGACGGGGAGGAGCGAGGAAGTCCGGCTGCAGGTTACCCGATCAGTCTATCAGGCCGTCGCGGTGGGCGTAGTTCACAATCTTGGCGATAGAGCAGGTGCCGAGCTTCTGCTTGACCTTGTGAATGTGATTGCTGACCGTCCCCGAGGTCAGGTTCAGCTCGGCGCAGATATCGGAAGGAGTCTGTCCCTGGATGAGCAGGATGAAGATCTGATGCTCGCGCGCCGTCAGCGCGTCGTGCGGCTGCGGCGCGCGGGCGCCGACCGCCGGCTCGCGGAGCTGAAGGTCCGCAGCGCCCTCGGCGCCGCTCGCCACCTGGCGGATCACCTGGATCAGCTCGTCGGAAGGGCGGTTCTTGCAGACATAGGCTGCCGCGCCTTGCGCCAAGAGCCGCCTTGCATATTGATCCTCCGGATACACCGACAGGACGACGATCGAAAGCTCCGGCCGCTGCACGCGCAAGCGACGCAGGATCTTGACCCCGGCGACGCGGGGCAGCGATAGATCGAGCAGCAGGATGTCCCACTCTCCATGCTCCACTTTTTCTAAGACCTCGCGCCCGTGCGACGCCTCCCCGGCCACCACGATGTCGCGGGTCGAAGCGAACAGCTGCCGCAGCCCCAGGCGCACAATCGCGTGATCGTCGGCGATAAAGATGCGAATCATGGGCGCGACTCCGGAGTCGACGCAAGCGGCAGCTCCACCACCAGCTGGGTGCCGCCGGCCGCCACCACGCGATGGATGCGGAAGGTCCCACCGGCGGCGAAGGCGCGCTCGCGCATGCTGACCCGCCCGATGCCTCCCTGGCCGCGCTGCTGCACCGCCGGAAGTCCGATGCCATCGTCCACTACGGTCAGGCGCAGGCGCTGATCCTTTATCGCCAGCTCGACCATGATGTGGCTGGCTTTGGCGTGACGGATGATGTTGGTCAGCGCCTCCTGCAGGATCCGAAACACGGTGATTGCCAGGTGCGGATCAAGGGGCGGCAGCTCATCGGGTCGGCGCAGCTGACAGGGGATGTCGTAGCGCTCTTCGGTCTGCTGGAGCAGCCACTCTACCGTCGGGAGCAGGCCCAGGTCATCGATCATGCGGGGGCGCAGCTCGTTTACGATCGAGTAGCTTATGCCCGCGGTGCGCTCGAGCAGGGACTCGATCTGCTCGAGGTTGGCGCGGACCGGGCTCGCCGTCTGTTCGCAGCGCCGCTTGGCCAGCGCGACGGCGTAGCGGAGCGCGACCAGCTCTTGTCCGAGCTCATCGTGAAGGCCCTGGGCGATGCGGCGCCGCTCCTGCTGCCGCCGCGCCTTGACGGCTCGCGGCTAAACGTGCGCTACCGGATGAAGCGCAATCTCTCTTCACGCTCGCGGCTGGGAGCTTTCGAGCTCGACTTTCAGATCACCGCGCACGGACTTGGTTACTCGGCCGTCGAGGTGGACATAAAGCCCTACGGCATCCGCAGCCGCCAGTTTCTCTTTTCCACGCCGACCGAGCCTGGCTGGATGGATCTGCGCATCGGCCAGAGCGTCCGCAACTTCCAGCTCTACAAAGGCCGGCTGCAGCTTGAGCGCCGCATCGGCGCCGCGCTCGCCGACACGCTGTCGCGGCTGTTTCTCTCCATGTATAAGCACGACGTGGCGCAGGACTTCGAGCTGTGGCGTCACAAGTGCTACGTGGCGCAGCCGCTGCTCGCCAAGGGCGACGGTCCGGTCGGGCTCTACCGAAAGTGGACGCGCCAGTTTTACCAGGTCCTGCCGGTGCTGCAGCCGGCGGCCAGCTGCCACGAGCTGCCCGAGTAAGCGCCGCGGGACACTGCCCTTGACCTCAGCTGCGCCAACGCCGCGCTGGCCTGGCCCGGATGCGCGGTGGGCGCGCGATCACGGGGAACGCCCATTGGTTCCAGGATCTTTCCAGCGCCCGCGTTTCTTGGATTTCTCGACGGAGATTTCCGGACGAAATGTCCATTGGGAACTATCGCGTCCTGCGCAAGCTTGGCCAGGGCGGCATGGGCGCTGTGTATGAGGCGATCCACGAGGAAATCGGGCGCCGCGCCGCCATCAAGATCCTGCTCCCCGAGTTCGCCCAGGACCAGCAGAACATCCTGCGGTTCTTTAATGAACTGCGCGAGGCGGGTTGCCGACGCAGGCCGGCTGGCTCAGGCGGCCAGGGAATCTTCAAGGAAAGCAGGGCCCCCTCCGCGGCACGCTCGATTGTAGCTCCCCGCAGTAGGTCTCGGATATAATTCTGGTGATGGCGAAATCGTCGGCGCCGGCGGACGCGCCCGCGACCGCGGAAAAGGGCCGAGCAGAGCTCGATCCGGCACCAGCGGCGACGACCAGTATGGCGGATGACACCACGGCAGGCCCGGGTACACTCGGCCCTGACCCCCTACCCGCCCCGAGCGCCAGCACCAACCAGCTGCCCTACTTGTCGTGGGATCGCTATCGCATCGAAAGCTTCCTCGGTGCTGGTGGCATGGGGGCGGTGTATAAGGCGCGCGACTGTCGGCTCAACCGCAGCGTGGCTATCAAGTTTCTGCGCGGCGGTCAGGCCGACTCGTTTGGCACCCGACAGCGCCGCCAGTTCGAGCGCGAAGCTCGGGCCCAGGCGAGCATCGAGCACCCGCATATCTGCAAAATCTACGACGTCGGCGAGGTTGAAGGTCAGCCTTATATCGCGATGCAGCTCATCCAGGGCACCTCGCTCGCAGGTCAGCAGGTCATGACGCGCGATGACAAGGTCCGCGCCCTGCAGAAAGTCGCCGAGGCGCTGCACGCCGCGCACCAGCAAGGCCTCATCCATCGCGACATCAAGCCCGCCGAGGTAGGCTGGCGCGCAGCTCGTCGACAGGGTCAGCCCGTGGACAGCTTGCGGGCTGATCGCCCCGCCGCCGCCCGCACCGCGACCCGGACCCGTAAAGGGTTCCTGGCAGCTGGCTAGCTGCGGGCGCGCAGCTCGTCGCTCACCCGCTCCGCCGACTCCAGGGCCCCTTCGAGGTACCCCGGGTGCTCGCGGGCGCTCTCGGTGCCGGCGATGTGCACGCGGCCGATGGGCTCGCGCAGCGCGGCCGCGCAGGAGCTGAGCACGCCGGTTCCAAGGGCCGCGACCGGGCAGCCGCGGGTCCACGGCTCGGTCGACCAGTCCTGGTCGCGGAAGGCGCGCGGCCGCAGCGCCGCCTCGCCAAAGCACCGCGAAAGGGCAGCGAGCACCGCCTCGCGCCGCTCGGGCGCGCTGCGCAGAGACCACGTCCGGGCCTGCTGGCCGACGATGAAGGCCACCAGGGCGGGCCGCGCCTCGCCGTGCGGCGTGGCGTCAAAGGTCGTGCTCACCGGGCCGCGATCGCAGACCGCCTCGCCGCACAAGTTGGCCTCGCGCCAGAACGGTCGGTCGTAGGTGACGATGGCCTTGACGGTGGCTCCCATGGGGGCGCGCTGGGTCAGCTGGTCGTGCAGGACCGGAAGCATCGGGGTAAACCGGAGCTGGGCTCGCAGCGCCGGCGGAATCGCCAGCACGGCGAACCGCGCCCGGTAGGACTGCCGGTCGGTGACTACCGATACACCAGAGTCGTCCTGACAGATCGCGCGCACGGGGGAGTCCGTCTCGACCCGGCTGCCCAGCTCGCGGGCGATGGCCAGCGACAGGCCCTGAGCCCCGCCGACGAACTTGCTCTCCTGGGCGCCGTGCTTGGTCTCGATGAGCTCCTCGAAGCCGCCGCCGGCCTGCAGGTAGCTAAGGAAGTAGAGCAGCGAGACGTCGCTCAGCTCGGCCCCGAAGATCATCCGCGCCGCCGCGGCAAACAGGCTGCGGGGGGCCCGGCTCCACAGCCAGCGCCGGGCAATGTGCTCGACCGAGAGCGAGTCCAGCTCGGCCGCGCGGCGCCCCGCCATGGGGGCGCGCGGATCCACGGTCCGCACAAGGCGGCCAAGGCGGGTCATCGCCGCCTGCATCTGCAGCAGCTTCCACGGCGCCAGGCGGGGGATGGTTCCGGCGTAGGTATGCACCCGCCCGTCCACGTCCATGACGCGCCGGCCCTGCGTGTACTGCGGATACGTGGCAAGGCCCAGCTCTGCGGCGAGCGCCTTGAGCCGCCGATGGGAGCGACCGATCCACTGCCCGCCCAGGTCAAAGACTGCGTCGTCCACCTGGGTCGAAAATGTCCGCCCCCCTACCCGCTCGCGCGCCTCCAGCACTCGCACCCGCTGCCCGGCCCGCGTCAGCAGGCGCGCCGTCTGTAGTCCGGCCAGACCGGCGCCAATGACCACCACATCGTCTTGCATGGCGGCCAGTATGCCTGAAGTGCCGGCAGCTGCGCAGCGGGGTCCGTGATTGCGCTCCGTGACCTGTGCGCGCTTGTCACAATGAGCGAATCTGTCACAGACAGCCCAGCCGCCGCTGCGCCAGGGACTGACGATCCCAGCCTCAGGCTTCAGGAACTTGCCGGCTCTTGTAGAGGTGGCCCTGTTCTTGCTGCCAGGCCTCAATAATCCCTTGTTGAACCTCGTACGAATACCTCGTTCTCGCCGCCGCGAGACCTCTAGCGCCAGTAATCAACCCCTGCTCTATGCCGAGCTATTCAGCGTCAGCCAGCTCGTTGGTCACGCCAAGACGCTGGCGAGCTGGCACAAGGTCCTGCCGCCCGGCAAGTCGCCCCCCGATGTCCTGCTGCAGCGCCTGGCCGACAACGAGGTCGCCCTGGCGCAAGCGCATGAGCTGGTCACCGCCGCGGTGCACAGCGGCGCCCGGATTACCCCAGCGGCCGAGTGGCTGGTCGACAACTACCACCTCATCGAAGAGCAGATCCGCACCGCGCGCAAGCACCTGCCGCGCTCCTACCATCGCGAGCTGCCGCGACTGAGCAACGCCAGCCTGCCGGGCGTGCCGCGGGTCTATGATCTGGCGCTCGAGCTCATCTCGCACTCCCATGGTCGGGTGGATATCGACGGTCTGCGGGCGTTCATCGCCGCTTACCAGACGGTAAGCCCGCTGCGCCTGGGCGAGCTGTGGGCGATTCCCATCATGCTGCGACTGGCGCTCATCGAGAACCTGCGCCGCGTGGTCGCCAGCATCACCGCCGGGCGCCGCGATCGCGCGCGCGCCGCGTACTGGGCCGAGGAGCTTTTGGCGATCGCGGCCAGCGAGCCGGCGCAGATCGTGGTCGTGCTGGCGGCGATGGTCGAAGAGAACCCACCGCTCACCGACCCCTTTGTCAGCGAGCTGGCGAGCCGCCTGCACGGCCAGAGCGCGACCCTGGGATTTCCGATCGCGTGGATCGAGCAGCGCCTGGGCGAGCGCGGCCAGACCCTGGAACAGGTCATGCAGCGCGTCAGCCAGGACCAGGCGGCAAGCCAGGTTGCCATGGGCAACAGCATCGGCAGCCTGCGCTTCCTCGGAGCCACCGACTGGCGGGTCTTTGTCGAGTCGATGAGCGTCGTCGACCAGACGCTGCGCGCCGATCCGCGCGCGGTGTATCCGACGATGTCTTTCGCCACCCGCAACCGCTACCGCCAGGTGGTCGAGGTCATCGCCAAGCGCAGCCCGTGCAGCGAAGAGGACGTGGCGCGCAAGGCAATCGAGCTGGCCGGCGCCGAGTCCAGCGAGCGCACCTCCCACGTCGGCTACTTTCTGGTCGATGAGGGCCGTCCGACCCTGGAGCGAGCGCTGCGCGCCCGCAGCGGCGCGGCGCTGTTCGTCTGCGGCCTCGCCCATCGCCTGCGCTTCCCGGCGTACGCCGGTGCCATGGGTCTTCTGACAGCGCTGGCGACCGCTGTCCTGTATTACGGGGCACCGCTGGCGGGGCTCGGCATCCTGCCGAAGGTGGCGGCGCTGATTGTGCTGGCAATCTGCGCCAGCCAGCTCGCGCTGGGCCTGCTGCACTTTGCGGTAACGCTCGTTATCCGGCCGACCACGCTGCCGCGCCTGGACTTCTCGGCCGGAATTCCCAAAGAGCAGCGCACCGTGGTGGCAGTCCCAACGCTGCTCACCGATGCCGCGGAGGTCGATAGCCTGCTGGAAGCGATGGAGGTGCGCTTCCTCGCCAACCGCGACCCGCAGCTCTGCTTCGCTCTGCTCAGCGACTTCCGCGACGCCCCGCAGGAGAAGATGCCGGCAGATGAGGCGCTGCTGCGCCGCGCCAAGGACGGCGTGACGGCGCTCAACGCCAAGTACACCCTGCCCGAGCTCCCGACTCCCTTTTACCTCTTTCATCGTCCTCGCCTGCTTAACAAGAGCGAGGGAGCGTGGATGGGCTGGGAGCGCAAGCGCGGCAAGCTTGAGCAGTTCAACGAAGCGCTGCGCGGCAACAGCGAACACTTCTGCACCATCGTCGGCGACCTCGCCGCGCTGCAGAGCGCCAAGTATGTGATCGTCCTGGATAGCGACACCCAGCTGCCGCGCGAGACCGCGCAGGAGCTGATCGGCACCCTCGCCCACCCCCTGAACCGGCCGCAGTATGACGAGAAGCTCGGACGCATCACCCGCGGCTACTCGGTCCTGCAGCCGCGGGTGGCGATCACCATGGAGAGCGCCGCCCGCTCGCGCTTCGCCCAGCTGTTCGGCGGCGAGCCGGGCATCGACCCGTACACCCACGCCGTATCGGATGTGTACCAGGACCTGTTCGATGAGGGTTCGTTCGTCGGCAAGGGCATCTACGACATCGACGCCTTCCAGAAAGCGGTGGGTCGCCGGCTGCCCGAGAACCGCATCCTCAGCCACGATCTGCTGGAGGGAGCCTACGCCCGCGCGGGCCTAGTCAGCGACGTAGTGCTGTTTGAGGACTACCCATCCAGCTATGTCGTCGATGTCAGCCGGCGCTACCGCTGGACGCGCGGCGACTGGCAGATCGCGCCGTGGCTGGGCGGCATAGTGCCGGGCCTTGCCGACCGGCGGGTCAAAAATCCGATCTCCCTGCTGTCGCAGTGGAAGATCCTCGATAACCTGCGGCGCAGCCTGGTGCCGCTGGCGCTTCTGACCATGCTGGTGGCCGGCTGGCTGATTCCGGGGGCGGCGCTGCGCACCATGCTGGCGGTGGTCGCGATCCTCACCATCCCCGGCCTGCTGACGGCGCTGGCGGCGCTGATGCGGCGCTCGAGCGAGCTGCCGCTCGGGCAGCACCTGCGCGAGATCGGGTTCACGTTCGTCCGCCAGCTGGCGCGCGAGGCGTTCGCCCTGGCCTGCCTACCCTACGACGCCTTCATCGTCTTTACCGCGACGCTTTACACCGTCGTGCGCGTCCTTTTCACCGGCCGCAAGCTGCTGGAGTGGCGCACCGCCAGCGATGCCCAGCGCAGCGCCCGCAAGACCCTGGCCGGCACTTACGTGACCATGGGAGTCTCGCCGGCGGTCGCGGTGGTCACCACGGTCGTCCTGCTTCTGCGCAGCCCCTCGGCGCTGTGGGTGGCGACGCCGCTGCTGCTGCTGTGGGCGCTGGCTCCTACGCTGGCCTGGTGGCTCAGTCGGCCGGGCCGGGCGCGGCGACCGCACCTTGAGCAAGAGGAGCGGCTGTTCCTGCGCGCGGTGGCGCGGCGAACCTGGCGGTTCTTTGAGACCTACGTTGCCAAAGAGGACCACTATCTTCCCCCCGATAACTTCCAGGAGGAGCCGCCGCGCGGGGCGGCGCACCGGACCTCGCCGACCAACATCGGCATGGCGCTGCTCGCCAACCTGACCGCCTACGACTTTGGCTACCTCGACGCCGGGGCGGTCCTGGAGCGCACGACGCTGACCCTGGACACGCTGGACCAGCTCGAGCGCTACCGCGGCCACTTCTACAACTGGTACGACACCAGCACCCTCAAGCCGCTGCTGCCAGTGTACATCTCGACGGTCGACAGCGGCAACTTTGCCGGGCACATGCTGACGCTGGCGGTCGGCCTGCAGGAGCTGGCCAGCCACAAGGCCTTCCCCCCCGAGTGCTTCGCCGGCCTGAGCGACACCCTGCAGGTGCTCAGCGAAAATACGCCGCCGGGGGCGGGGCTGCGCGCTGCGACCTCGCGAATCAAGGGGCTGCTCGACAAGGCGCCGGACACGCTCGGACGCGCGCGGGTGCTGCTGGATCAGCTGAGCAGCGCCGCCCAGGAGCTTGCGACCCTCGCTGCGGCCGCGGGCAAGGACGAGCTACAGTGGTGGGTCCGCGCCTTCGCGGCGCAGGTCCGCCGCGCCCGCGACGAGCTGCTGCAGCTGGCGCCGTGGGTCGAGCTCGGGCCAAGCGATGCCGCGGGCGAGCTGCGCGAGCAGCTTGAGCGCCTGGACGGCGGCCTCACGCTCGCCGAGACCGCGCAGCTGCCGCAGACGCTGGGGCCGCTCTTCGAGCGGGCGCTCACCGCGACCAAGAGCGCGGCGCTGGAGAAGCTGCGCCACGCTGTGCAGCGGGCCGCGGCGCTGGCCAGCCGGCGCCTGGAGCAGCTCAGCCAGCTGGCAGCGCGCTGCACGGCCTTCGCCGACCTCGATTACGAGTTCCTGTATCAGCGCGAGCGGCACCTGCTATCCATCGGCTACAACGTCAGCGACCATCGGCTGGACGCCAGCTTCTACGACCTGCTCGCCTCGGAGGCGCGGCTGTGCAGCTTCGTCGCCATCGCCCAGGGCAAGCTGCCGCAGGAGCACTGGTTCAGCCTGGGCCGGCAGCTCACCACCTGGGGCGGCAAGCCGACGCTGCTGTCGTGGAGCGGCTCGATGTTCGAGTACCTGATGCCGCTGCTCGTCATGCCCACCTACGAGCAGACGCTGCTCGATGAGACCTACCAGCGCGCCGTCGAGCGGCAGATCGCCTACGGCAAAGAGCGCGGCGTCCCCTGGGGCGTCTCGGAGTCCGGCTACAACAAGACCGACGCCCAGCTCAACTACCAGTATCGCGCCTTCGGCGTGCCCGGCCTGGGCTTCAAGCGCGGGCTAGCCGACGATCTGGTGATCGCGCCGTATGCGAGCGTGATGGCGCTGATGGTCGCGCCCGAGGCCGCGGTGGCCAACCTGCAGCTCCTGGCGCGCCAGGGTCTGCTCGGCGCCCAGGGGTTCTACGAGGCGGTCGACTACACGCCCACCCGCCTGCCGCGCGGCAAAAAGAGCATCGTCATCCGCTCGTACATGGCGCACCACCAGGGGATGTCGTTCCTGTCTCTGGCCTATCTCCTGCTCGATCGGCCAATGCAGCGGCGCTTCCTCGGCGATCCGGCGCTGCGCGCCACCGAGCTGCTCTTGCACGAGCGGGTGCCGCGCACCGTCGCCATCTACCCCCACCCTGCCGACGCCGTGCCGGTCAGCGAGGGCGCCACCGAGGCCGGAACCAAGCTGCGCGTGTTCAACACGCCCGACACCCCCGCGCCGGCGGTGCACCTGCTGTCCAACGGCCGCTATCATGTAGCGATCACCAACGCCGGCGGCGGCTACAGCCGCTTCCAGGACCTGGCCATCACCCGCTGGCACGAGGATCCGACGCGCGACTGCTGGGGCAGCTTCTGCTATCTGCGCGACGTCGCCAGCGGCGAGTTCTGGTCGGTGGCGCACCAGCCGACGCTGCGCCCGGCGACCCACTACGAGGCCATCTTCTCCACCGGTCGCGCCGAGTTCCGCCGCCGTGATGGGGAGCGCGATGCGGCGATCGATACCCACGTCGAGATCGCGATCTCGCCCGAGGACGACATCGAGCTGCGCCGGCTGAGCATCACCAACCTCGGCCGGACCAGCCGCACCATCGAGTTTACCAGCTACTCCGAGGTCGTACTGAACAAGCCCGCCGCCGATGCCGCCCACCCGGCGTTCAGCAATCTGTTTGTCCAGACCGAGCTGCTGCGCCCGCGGCCGGCCATCCTGTGCACCCGCCGCCCGCGCTCGGCCAGCGAGAAGCAGCCGTGGATGCTGCACCTTTTGACCGTCGATGGCACCGCGGTCGGTGAGACCTCCTACGAGACCGGCCGCGCCGAGTTTATCGGCCGCGGACGCAGCGTGACCGATCCGCTGGCGATGCACCAACCGGCCCTTGGCAACAGCGCCGGCTCGGTGCTGGATCCGGTGGTGGCGATCCGCCACACAGTGGTCATCAAGCCCGATGAGACGGTGCGTATCCACCTGGTCACCGGCATCGCCGAGGGGCGGGAAGAAGCGCTGCGCCTGGTCGAAAAGTACAGCGACCGCCACTCGGCCGACCGCGTCTTTGAGCTTTCGTGGACGCACAGCCACGTGCTGCTGCAGCACCTCGATCTGACCGAGGCCGAGGTGCAGCTGTTCGAGCGCCTGGCGAGCAGCATCCTGTTTGCCAACCCGACGCTGCGCGCGCCACGCAGCCTGCTTGCGCGCAACACCGCCGGCCAGTCGGCGCTGTGGGCCTACGGCATCTCCGGGGATCTGCCGATCGTCCTTCTGCGCATCGCCGACAGCACCAACCTGTCCCTGCTGCGCCAGCTGGTCAAGGCGCACGCGTACTGGCGGCTCAAGGGACTGGTGGTCGACTTTGTCATCTGGAATGAAGACGTCTCCAGCTACCGCCAGGTGCTGCAGGATGAGATCCTGGGCATCATCAGCTCGCAGCAGGGCGAGTCCAGCCTGCTCGACAAGCCGGGCGGTACGTTCCTGCGGCGCTTTGACCAGTTCTCCGAGACCGACCGCGTCCTCATGCAGACCGTGGCGCGCCTCATCCTCAGCGACTCGGCGGGCGCGCTCGTGGATCAGCTCAACCGGCGCCAGCACTCCGAGCTGCCGCCCCGGCTCGCCGCCAGCGAGGGGCGGCGCGGCACTGACTTGCTGGTGGTGGCGCCGCAGCAGCAGCGCTTCGAGCGCCCCGACCTCACGGCGTGGAATGGCCACGGCGGCTTTACCCGCGATGGCAAGGAGTACGTCATCACGACCTCGCTGGCCTCGCCGACTCCAGCGCCGTGGGTCAACGTGCTGGCCAACCCCTACTTCGGCTCGGTCGTCAGCGAAAACGGCAGCGCCTACACGTTCTGCGAGAACGCCCAGGCCTATCGCCTCACGCCGTGGAACAACGACCCGGTCAGCGATGTCAGCGGGGAGTCGTTCTACATCCGCGATGAAGCCGACGGCACCTTCTTCTCGCCGACCCTGCTCCCCGCCGGCGGCGCCCAGCCCTACACCACGCGCCACGGCTTTGGCTACAGCGTCTTTGAGTACAGCGACCACGGCATCCAGAGCGAGCTGCGCACCTACGTCGCCACCGACGCGCCGATCAAGTTCATGGTCTTCAAGGTACGCAACACCTCGGACCGGCCGCGCAAGCTGTCGATCACCGCGATCTTCGAGCTGGTGCTGGGCACCAGTCGCCCGGCCAACCTGCCGTACATCGTCACCGAGATCGATCCAAGCGGCGCCCTGCTGGCGCGCAACACCTACGGCGGCGACTTCGCCTCGCGCGTCGCCTTCCTTGACTGCAGCGAGCAGCAGCGCACGGTCAGCGGCGATCGCTGGGAGGTCGTCGGTCGCAACGGCATCCTCGCCCGGCCCGACTGCATGACCCGGGTGCGGCTGTCGGGGCGCATCGGCGCCGGGCTCGATCCCTGCCTGGCCATGCAGGTGCCGCTGGAGCTTGCCCCCGGGCAAGAGCGCGAGCTTGCCTTTACGCTCGGCTCTGGTCGCGAGCTGACCGATGCCCGCACGCTGGTCGGCCGCTTCCGCGGGACCGGACCGGCGCGCACCGCGCTGGAGGCGGTGTGGGCCTACTGGAACCGCACGCTCGGCACCGTCAACGTGCAGACTCCCGACGCCGGGCTCAACTTCCTGGCCAACGGCTGGCTGCTGTATCAGGTGCTGGCGTCGCGGCTGTGGGGGCGCAGCGGCTTTTACCAGTCGGGCGGGGCGTTCGGCTTCCGCGATCAGCTGCAGGACACGATGGCCCTTTTGCACTGCGAGCCGGCGCTGTTGCGCGAGCAGATCGTGCGCTCGGCGGCGCGCCAGTTTGTCGAAGGCGACGTCCAGCACTGGTGGCACCCGCCGGTCGGTCGCGGCGTGCGCACCCGCATCTCCGATGACTACCTGTGGCTGCCCTACGCCGTCTGCCGCTACGTCACCGCAATCGGAGACACCGGCGTCCTGGACGAGAAGGTCCACTTCTTGGAGGGCCGCGCGCTCAAGGCGGACGAGGAAGGCTACTACGATCTGCCGCTCACCTCCGAGCACGCAGCGTCCGTCTACGACCACTGCGTGCGCGCCATCCAGCACGGCCTGCGCATGGGCGTGCACGGGCTGCCGCTCATGGGCAGCGGCGACTGGAATGACGGCATGAACCTGGTCGGGGAGCACGGCAAGGGCGAGAGCGTCTGGCTGGCGTTCTTCCTGTACGATGTCCTTACCCGCTTTGGCGAGCTGGCGCAGCGGCGCAGCGACAGCGAGTTCGCCGCGCAGTGCGCCAAGGAGGCGGCCAAGCTGCGCGCCAACATCGAGGCGCACGGCTGGGACGGTCAGTGGTACCGCCGCGCCTACTTCGACAGCGGCGAGCCGCTCGGCTCGGCCGAGAACACCGAGTGTCAGATCGACTCGCTGCCGCAGAGCTGGTCGGTGCTCTCGGGGGCCGGCGAGGCAGGGCGCTCGCAGCAGGCGCTGGCGGCGCTCGACCAGCGGCTGGTGCGGCGGGATCTGGGGCTCATCCAGCTGTTTGATCCGCCGCTCGATCACGCGCCCATGAACCCCGGCTACGTGAAGGGCTACGTCCCCGGCGTGCGCGAAAACGGCGGCCAGTACACTCACGCCGCAGTGTGGGCGGTCATGGCGTTCGCCGCCGCCGGCGAGATCGAGCGCGCCTGGGAGCTGTTCGGCCTCATCAACCCAGTGCATCACGGCGACAGCGAGCAGGCGATCGCGACCTACAAGGTCGAGCCCTACGTCGTCGCCGCCGATGTCTACACCAACCCCCAGCACCCGGGGCGCGGCGGCTGGACCTGGTATACCGGCTCGGCGGGCTGGATGTATCGCCTGATTACCGAGTCGCTGCTCGGCCTGCGGCTGGTGGTCGACAAGCTGTACCTGGAGCCGCTCATTCCCAAGGACTGGGAGTCCTTTGATGTGCACTATCGTCACCACCAGACTCTCTATCACCTGCACATCCGCAACCTGGGCGGCGGTCGCCGCGTGAGGCGGGTCGTCTGCGACGGCGACGAGCAGGCCGACAGCTCGGTCCCGCTGCGCAATGATGGCCAGGAACATCGCGCCGAGATCGAGGTGGGCGCGTGACCGACGCCGCTGTGCTGCTGGCAGTGCTGCTGCCGCTCTCCCCGGCAGTCCCGGCAGCGCTGGCGACTCCCGAGCAGCTGGTCATCGATGCGAAGGCGCCGACGACTCCGTTTCCCCACTTCTGGGAAAAGACCTTCGGCTCGGGCCGCGCCATCCTCTCGCTGCGCGAGAGCTATCGCCAAGACCTGCGCACCGTCAAGCAGGCCACCGACTTCCAGTCCCTGCGCTTCCACGGCATCTTCATGGACGAGGTCGGCCTGTACGATCCCGACCGTCAGGTGCACAACCCCGGCCTCGCCGCGCAGGCGGCGAGTGACGCCTCGGTCTACAACTTTTCCTATGTCGACCAGATCTACGACGGACTGCTGGCCAATCACGTCCGCCCCTTCGTCGAGCTGAGCTTCATGCCGCGCCAGCTGGCCGCCGACCCGACGGCGCTGCACGCCTTCTGGTACCGCCCCAACATCTCCCCACCCAAAGACTACAAGGCCTGGGATCAGATGATCGCCGCCTTCGCCGCTCACCTTATCGCCCGCTACGGTATCGACGAGGTGGCGAGCTGGCAGTTCGAGGTCTGGAACGAGCCCAACCTCGACTTCTGGGGCGGCAACCCCAAGCAGTCCACCTACTTCGAGCTCTACGACCACACCGCCCGCGCCCTCAAGGCGGTGTCGCCGCGCCTGCAGGTCGGCGGTCCCGCCACCGCGCAGGCAGCCTGGGTCGCGCCCTTTTTGGCGCACGTCAAAGCCGCCGGCGTTCCCATCGACTTCGTCTCGACCCACGTGTACGCCAATGACACCGCCAGCGATGTCCTGGGCACGAGCGAGGCGGTTCCCCGCGACACCATGGTCTATCGCGCGGTGAAGAAGGTCCACGAGCAGCTCCTCGCCTCGCCCTACCCGCAGCTGCCGCTCATCTTCTCCGAGTACAACGCCAGCTATGCCAATGAGCCCAACATCACCGACTCGGTCTACATGGGTCCCTGGCTCGCCAACACCATCCGCCTGTGCGACGGGCTGATCCAGAACCTGGCGTACTGGACTTTCTCCGATGTGTTCGAGGAGCAGGGAGTGGTCCGCTCGCCGTTTTACGGCGGCTTCGGCCTGATCGCCGCCGAGCACATCGCCAAGCCGGCGCTGCACAGCTTCGCACTGCTGCACAAGCTCGGCGACCGCCGCATCGCCCTCGCCGCCGAGTCGGCCCTGGCCACCCGCACCCGCAGCGGCGCCATCGTGCTCGCGCTTTACAACTACGCTCCGCCCGCGGGCGCCGGAGCCAAGTACACCGCGCCCACCGCCACGGCTGCCGCCCGCGCCTTCACCGTCCGCTTCAGCAATACCGCTGCCGACGCGCCCGTCGAGATCTTCCGCGTCGACGCCGACCACGGCAACGCGGTGGCGGCGTTCGATGCGATGGGCCGGCCGGCGGGCTCGCTCTCGCCGGCGCAGCTCGCCAAGCTGCGCGCCGCGGGCCAGCAGGCCGCCCCGGAACGGCAGCGGCTGACAAGCGGCGTCCTGCAGCTCACGGTGCCGGCGCACGGGCTGGCGGTCGTGGTTGTCGCAAAGTAGCCGCCTGCCTGAGAATCGGGCGATGCAGCGCCGCACAGTACTCCAGCTGCTCGCCGGCAGCGCGCTGCTGCAGCCGCTGTCTTCCCTGGCGGCGGCGGTCTCGGCGTCGTCCGGGGTGGCGGCGAGAGTCAGCGCGACCGAGGTCGCCTTCCTGGAGGACCTGCAGCTTCGCGGCTGCCTGTACTTCAGCGAGCAGGTCGGGGCGAGCAGCGGTCAGGTCCTCGATCGCGCCGCCGCCGTCCCCACGCCGCTGTCCCAGTCCGTCAGCCGCGACCCGCGCTCCCTGGCCTCGATCGCCGCCACCGGCTTCGGCCTGACCGCCCTGTGCATCGCCGAGTTTCGCGGCTACCAGCCGCGGACCGCGGTCATCGAGCAGCTCCGCCGCACCCTGCGCTTCCACCTCGCCCAGCTGCCGCACGAGCACGGCTTCCTTTATCACTTCAACCACGTCGACCGCGGCGAGCCGGCGCGCGACAGCGAGGTCTCGCCGATCGACACCGCGCTCTTGCTGGCCGGCGCCCTCACCGCCCGCGCCCGCTACCCGAGCGACCCCGAGATCGTCCAGCTCGCCACCCTCCTCTACGAGCGCGTCGACTGGCCGTGGATGCTCAGCGGCGGGCAGACGCTGGTGCTCGGCTGGCGCGACGGCAAGTTCCTGCCGGGCCGCTGGAACCATTACTGCGAGCTGATGATGCTCTACCTTCTGGCCATCGGCTCGCCCACCCACCCCATTGCTCCCGCAGCCTGGCAGGCCTTCTCGCGCCCGCACATTAAGTACGCCGGTCTAGACTACATAAGCGGCGACGATCCGCTGTTTGTCCACCAGTACAGCCACGCCTGGTTCGACTTCCGCCATCAGCGCGACCAGTACGCCGACTACTTCGTCAACTCGGTGCTCGCCACCCGTGCTCACAAGGCGTTCTGCCTCTCGCTCGGCAAGCCCTACACGGACGACTACTGGGGCATCAGCGCCTCGGACTCGGCGCACGGCTATACCGGCTGGGGCGGGCCGTCGGCGCGCGGGCAGGGCTTTGGCGGCATCGACGGCTCGGTAGTGCCTTGCGCCGCGGCCGGCTCGCTGCCGTTCGCCCCGGCGGCGTGCCTGCGGGTCCTGCGCGCCCTCAAGGCCCGCTACCCCCGCGCCTACGGTCGCTACGGCTTCTGCGATGCCTTCCACCCCGAGGCCGGCTGGTACGACCCCGACGTCCTCGGCATCGATCTGGGCATCGGCGTCCTCATGGCGGAGAACCTCCGCACCGGCTTTGTCTGGGACACCTTCGCGCGCAACCCTGAGGTCCCCACCGCGCTGCGCAAGGCGGGCTTTTACAGGATCTGAAGCGCCCGCCTTGCCGCTTGCCCAACCGCCAATCCGCCCGCGCCCGCCCCGAGGGGACGCGGACGGCTGCGCCTCACCTTCCACTCGCGTGCGACCATAAGCCCGCCGAGGTAGCGCCCGACAGACAACAGGCGATAGCGTTCAGCGCCGCCGCCCGCCGCTCGCCAGGTGCGGGACTGGGCGCAGGTCAGGGCGCGAGCCCGGGCGCGGAACGATCGCGCGGCTAGCAGGCGCGGACTGTCCGCGGCAGCAGCAGAACAGAAGCCCCCTCGGCGGGGAATGCACGCGCCGCGGGGTTCAGCGGAGCTGCTGGGCCGCTTGGAGCAGGGCCTCGGGCCGGGCGCGCACGCGGAAGTTGTCGGTAAACATCGCCCAGCGGATCACTCCCTGGCCATCGAGCAGCAGGACCGCGGGGCGGGCGATATCGGCCTCGCCATGGCCGCGGTGGTGCAGGAGGCCGTAGCGCTTGATCACCTGCTCATCGGGGTCGGCGAGCAGAGGAAACGGCAGCTGCAGCTCACGCTTCATCTGCGCCGACGCCTCGCTGGGATCCGAGCTGATGGCGAGGATCTTGACGCCGGCGGCCGCGAACTCCTGGGTTTTGCTCGCCAGACCGGCGAGCTCTGATCGACAAAAGGGTCACCAGAAGCCGCGGTAGAACACCAGCACCGTCGGATGCTCGCGCAGCGACGCCAGCTTCACGGGCGCGCCGGACTCGTCGGCGAGGGTGAACTCGGGTGCCGGGGCCCCGATGGCCAGCTCGGGCGGCGGCGGCGGCAGCCGGTAGCTGGCGACGTGCACCACCACGATGAACACCGCGGTGCTCGCGGTGGCCAGCACCGCGCAGAAGGTGGCGACAATCCGGACCCGCCGCTGCCGGTAGGCCACTGCAGCCAGCCCGACGCTGACGATGGTGGCAATCGTCGCGACGAGCTCCATCGGCCAGGGGTTGTCGCGCAGACCCGCCGAGATCTGACCGGTGCTGTTGAGTCGGGCGTAGGAGATGATCCCGAACCCCAGCGCCACAATCAGACTGAGCAGCGGAGCCCACCAGCGCAGCGGCTTCGTGGATACGGTAGCCATGGCCTCGCTCATAACACAGGCCGGGTCCGCAGCGGAAGGACAAATGCCGCCGCTCCCACCAGCGCGGGTCGCGGCCCACGGCCTCCTTGCATTGCAGCCCGTCGCTCGACCGGATTCCGTCCTCACGGCCCGAGGCGGCTGCGGGCGGGCGCCACGCGGCTCGGGGCTCCTCGCGACGGCTCTGAGTCATGCTTGTAGGGTCGGCGTCCAATCATTCGGGCCGCGGTCGCCAGCCTTGCTCGTGCGGCTGCGGCCGGGGCTGCACTTCCCCGACCTCCAGACCGAGGTTCCAGTCGCGGCCATGCAGCTCCACCTCGCCGTCTACATAGCGGCCTAGCTCCTCCTTGTATCCCTCCACGAGCTGCTGGCGCGCCGCGGCGGGGGTCTGGTCAGGCGCGAGGCGCAGCTGCTCGAGCGCACTGCCGATGCTCGTCAGCAGCGCCACCAGGCTGGCCTCGTCGCGCACCCGGGCGTCGCTGAGCACACCGAGCTGCAGCTCGCCTACAGCGACCAGCACGCGCGCCGGCGGGTCCGCATCGCCATGGCGAGCAAACGGATCGTAGGCCGACGCGGGCACGGTCGCGAGCGCCGCGGCGATCGGGGCCGTCGCCACGACGGGCTGATTGGGTCCGCCGCTCGGGCGGCGCGGCGCGGCGGCTTGGGCGGGCGAACCAGCAGCTGGCGCGGCGCCCGGTGCGTCCCCGCGCGGGGGCGCACCGACCAGCGAGGGAGTCGACCGGCTGCGCTGCTGCCACAGGAGCGCGCCTAGCACCGCCACGGCCAGCGCTGCCATCCCGAGCCTTCCGCCCACGCCCGACGACCCCAGGTTACCCGGCATCAGTGACCCCGCAGCTGCGCCAGCTCTTCATCTATGACCTGACGAAATACCGCCAGCGGATACGCCCCGGGAATCAGGCGCCCGTTGACGAAGACGATCGGCGTGCCCGCGGGACCGGCGAGGCTAATCCCGTACTCGGTGTCTTCCTGGATCGCACGCCGGAATCGACCCTGCGCCAGCGCGCCGCGAAACTTCTGCAGGTCCAGTGAGAGCTCCGCGGCATAGCGCTCCATCGTCGGCGCGCCGAGCAGATAGGGGTTGGCGACGATCTTGTCGTGCATCTCCCAGAAGCGGCCCTGCTCGCCCGCGGCGCGCGCTGCCTCGTGGGCGCCCAGGGCTTCGCGGTGCTCGGGGTCCGGCGCGTCCTTCCAGACGATGCGCAGCTTGTCGGGGTAGTGCGCCTGCAGCTGCGCCAGCGTGCTCTCGAAACGGGCGCAGTAGGGGCACTGGAAGTCGGCGAACAGGATCAGGGTGATGGGCGCCGCCGCCGGCCCGCGCACCGGCGAGCTGCCCGGCTCGACGTAGTAGCGGCCGGAGGGCAGCGGCGGCAGCTCGCTCGCCGTGGGCTCTGGGATGCCCGCTAGGCCGCCGCGGATCAAGCGGTCGTACAGGTCCGCGCTCGCCGGCCGCTGCGCCAGCAGCTGATCGACCCGCTGCAGCTCGGCGCGCACGCGGGCCAGCAGGTTATCGACGGCCAGCTGATCCCCGGTGAGCGGTCGGCCGTTGATGAACAAGGTGGGCAGCTCGCGCACGCCCAGCCGATCCGCGAGCGCCAGCTCGGCGGCCACCTGCGCCGCGAAAGTGCGCTCGTCGAGCGCCTTGGCAAACTCGGCTCGCCCCAGCCCGAGCTGCTGCGCCAGCGCATCCAGGACCTGTCGGTCCTTGCGCGGCTGCGCGAACAGCAGGTCATGCATGGGCCAGAACTTGCCCTGTCGGTCGGCCGCCAGCGCGGCTTCGGCGGCCAGCATCCCCTCTAGATGATCGGGAATGGGCCGACTCTTCCACACGAGCCGCACCTGGCGCGGGTAAGCCTGCACGACCGCCTGCACCGCCGCCTCGGCCTCGCGACAGCGGCCGCACTCGAAATCCGACCACAGGACGAGCGTGACCTTGGCGTCGCGCGGCCCGCGGCGCGGCGACTCGCCGACTGGAACCTGATAGGTGGCCTGGGGATCGAGCTGGGGCGGCGGGGCCGGGCTGGCCGCCGGGGCGACCGCGTCGCTCACCGCGGGGACGGTCTGCCCGCGCAGGGCGAGGTGCTTGTATAGCTCGCGCGGGGCGACGCCGCTTTGCGCGAGCCGGCCAGCCGCGGCCAGCTCTTGCTCGATCACCGCTTGCAGCACCGGCGGCGCCGGCACGCCGCGCAGCGGCCGGCCGTTCACCACCATCACCGGCGCCCCGCGCAGCCCGAGCTGCGCGGCGAGGATCGAGTCCGCGTCCACCTGTCGGCGTGCCCGCTCGGAGTCGATGGCGTCGGCAAAGCGCCCAAGGTCGAGCCCCAGCACCTGGGCATACTGCTCTAGCGCTGGGCGGGAGAGCGCGCCCGGGTGGGCAAACAGGGCGTCGTGGTAGCGCCAGAACTGACCCTGCTCGGCGGCAGCCATCGCCGCCTCGGCGGCGAGCTGGGCATCAGGGTGATTGGGCAGCGGGCGGTGGCGGAGCTGCACTCGCAGCTCCGCCGGATAGCGCCGCCGCAGCTCGGTGAGCTGCTGGTGGACGCGGGCGCAGTGCGGTGAAGCGTAGTCCGAAAAGACGACGATCGTGACCGGCGCGGTGGCCGGCCCGCGCAGGGGCAGGCCGCTCAGCGGCACCCAGACTCGCTCCACCGGCGCCGGCGACGACGGCGACGACGGGCTGGGCGCAGGAGGCGGGCGGCCGCTGCACGCAAGGGCTGCGAGCAGCGGCACCATCCCGAGCAGGCACGAGCCCCTCATGCGCGGCCGTCCGGCTAGTAGGTGAACGTCGCCGTCGCCTGGCCGTAGCCGTAGGTGAAGTGCCCCTTGCTGGTGCAGGTGCCGCTGCCGTGGCTGATGCCCAGCGCCTTGAGCAGGCCGTCGTTGCCTTCCATGCGGCTGCAGCAGGACTGATCCCAGACCGTGGCGTAGACGCTCTTGCCGTTGGCCGCGACCTGAACCCTCTGGCTGCAGCTCAGGCGCCACGAGTAGTCGCGGGCAAAGCGGTTGCCGCTGTCGCTGCAGCCGAGCCCGCAGGCGCCGCGCGCGTCGTTGCCGTTGGCGCACTTGAGCCACGCGCACGAGCCCTCGTAGTAAAGGGTCTTGGTCACGGCGCTGGCCGCGGTGCGCACCGCCGACGCGTCGTCCTCACCGGGATTGGCGAGGCTCTCGTCGCTGCCGACCGCCCCGCCGCAGCCCATAAGGGCCACTAGCAGGCTCGCCCCCATCCCCAGACCATTGAAACGCTTTGCTGCCGCCATGCGTGCACCTCCTGCTAGCGATTTGTGGAAGAAACGGGGAAGCCCGCGTCTTAACACGGAAGACGCGGCCGCAGTTATGGGAAGTGCGACAGGTTGAGCGAGGTGATCGCGTACACGTCGCTCGCGCCAGTGCCCCACAGGTGGGCGATCTGGTTGCCCGAGGGGTAGTACTGGCGATACCAGCTCTTGCCGCTGCTCGACGAGTGCAGGATCTGCGTCCCGCTGCCGACATAGATATCGCCGGCGCCGCTGCCCCAGATGGCGCCGAAGGAGCCGGCCAGCGGCGGCGTAACATCGGTCCAGGTGGCGCCGCTGTCGATCGTCCGGCTGATGCCGCTGCCGGTGACGACGTAGACATCGCTCTTGCCGCTGCCCCAGATGTTGCCGACCGAGTCGTCCTGCTTGGTCTTGAGGCTGGTGAAGCTGGTCCCGCCGTTGGTGGTGCGCAGCACGTAGCCGCCCTCGGTGCCGATGTAGATGTCGGTCGCCGAGCTGCCCCAGACGGTGTACATCTGCTTGCTGGCAAAGGAGGACGGCACGCTCAGCTTCTGCCAGGTCGCCCCGCCATCGGCGCTGTGCACCACGGTGCCGCCGCTGCCCACCGCCCACACGTCGCTGCTGCTGGTGCCCCAGATCTGGTTGAAAGAAGCCGTCACGCCGGTGGTGAGGGTCGTCCAGCTGGTGCCGGCGTTGACGGTCTTGGCGATGAGCCCGGAGGAGCCAGCGATATAAAGCGTATTCGCGCTGCTGCCCCACATGGAGTCATAGTACCCAATGGGCGGTCGCCCGGTGGTGGGCTGCCAGCTCATGCCGCCATCGGTGGTAACGACCAGGCTGGAGTCCGAGCCGAAGCCACGGCCGAGCACGTAGACGTTGCTGGCGCTGCTGCCCCAGACGTCGGTGAGGTAGACGGCGCCGGTGACGGTGCGGCTGGCAAAGGCGTTGCCGCAGTCGCCCGAGCTGCACTTCCGGTTGGTCCCGCACGAGGCGCCCGTTGCGGTCTGCGTCCAGGCGTGATCGTTGGACATGGGCTTGCAGGCCAGGCAGCTGCCGTGGTCCGGATCGGCGCTGATGCTGTCGGGATTGGTCAGCGCGCCGGCGATGAAGCAGCCGGGCTTGCAGGCGCCCGAGATGCACAGGTTGGCGCTGCCGCGGCACTGGTCGCCCTGCGCAAGGCAGGCGCCGGCGCAAGCGTTCTTGCCATTGCAGTGCAGGCGCAAGGCGAGCGACTGCGAGGTCTTGTGACCCTTCATGTCGTAGAACTCGGCCACGAACGAGCGCATCTCTTCGCTGGCGAAGCTGATCGACTCGGTCTGATTGAGCAGCGACCACGACAGATCCAGCGTGTAGGCGCCCTGATGATCGGCCTGGAACGCGCCGAACTTGATCATGCCGTCGAGGCTTGTGAGCTGGCCGCCCGCCAGGTTGTCCAGCCCGTCGGGATGGGTGACGACCGCGACAAAGCGCGCGCTCTCGCCCTCGGTCAGCTGCTTGACGCTGGTCCCCAGGCTCAGGATGCGCGGTCCGTGGGGATCTGACATGAGCACCGCCATGTCGGGCCCGCTGTCGCCGCCGTCGGGGTCCGCCGCCTGCGGGGCCTGCGAGGAGCAGTGGAGAAGGAAGAGCGAGAGGACGCCGAGAAGCACTGGTTTTCGATCATGCATTTGGATTCACCTGTTGGATGGGGACAGCGATGAGGGTCTTGCGCAATGGAGACGATCCGCGCCGCGCAACATACTCGAAGACCGGGACGGGCTGTCAACCACCCGATTCTTTTCCCGGCTCTGCGCCCCCAGCAGGTCCGGCCCGCGGAGTCCTGTCTGAGGGCGCGCCGTGCCCGCTCGCGCCGGGACGGCAGCGGCAGGTCGGGGCGGCAACCTGGGCAAGCCCCCCTTGATGGGGTTGCCCTGCACGGCCGGTCTAACTAATCTGAGGAGGTCCCAGGGGATAACTCCAAGTCAAGCGAGGCGGACACATGCAAGCTCTGAGCGGCAAGGTTGCGGTAGTCACGGGTGCAGGTTCCGGCATCGGCCGAGCGCTGGCCGCCCAGCTGGCCAGCGAGGGCTGCGCCCTGGCCCTGGCCGACATCAATGCAGAGAGCCTGAAGAGTCTGGAGGCCGAGCTCAAAAACCGCCCGGTCCGCGTGACCACCCACGTCCTCGATGTCGCCAGCCGCACCGCCGTGTACGCCTTCGCCGACGAGGTCCTGGCCCGCCACGGAAGCGCCCAGCTGATCATCAATAACGCCGGCGTCTCGGTCTCGCAGACCGTGGCCGAGCTGACCTATGAAGACTTCGAGTGGATCATGGGCATCAACTTCTGGGGCGTGGTCTACGGCACCAAGGCGTTCTTGCCGCACCTTCTGGCGAACAACGAAGGTCACATTGTGAACATCTCCAGCGTCTTTGGCATCGTCAGCGTGCCCACGCAGGGCGCCTACAACGCCAGCAAGTTCGCGGTGCGCGGCTTCACCGAGGCGCTGCGCCAGGAAGTGGCGCACACCGGCGTGCGCGTCAGCTGCGTGCACCCCGGCGGCATCAAGACCAACATCGCCCGCGCCGGCAGGTTTTATCGCGACATCAGCGGCAGCAAGGACGCCGGCCGCGCCGCCGCCCGCTTCGAGCAGATTGCCCGCACCACGCCCGCCGCCGCCGCGCAGGTGATTATCGATGGCATAAAGAGCGACGCGCCGCGGATCCTGATTGGCGCCGACGCGCGCTTGATCGACCGTCTGCAGCGGCTGCTGCCGGTCGGCTACGCGCAGGTGATGGCCAAGCTGGCCAGCTTCAGCGAGCGCGCCAAGTCGTCCTGAGCCGCGGCGAGCTTGACGCTGCGGCTGGCCCGGATCTGGCCAGGGTCTAGCCATCGGGGCTAAAGGCAACGGCCAAGACCGGCCCGCCGCGGAACCTCCCGCGGGACCGGGATAGACCGCGCAGGAATTGCGTCTCGATAGAGGCGGTCGGCAAAAAATGCGGCCCCGCTGCCGCCAGAGTCGGCCGCGCTCGATCAAGGTCGCGCAAATGCCGTCGGGCCGGCCTGGTGGACGTCGGGAATGCGACTTGCAATAGACACAGATCGATCGGCGCGCCATTGCGCCGGACGCAATCTCGCATGAAGACGCTGAACGTCGACCTAGAGCTGGTACGCAAGTACAACGTGGCCGGGCCGCGCTACACAAGCTACCCGCCGGCAACTCGCTTCAGCGAGGCGACGGCCGAAGACCAGCGGGCGCTGGCGGCGCGGATCGCCGACAACAACCGTACGGCGCGCGACCTCTCGATCTATTTTCACATCCCGTTCTGCGAGAGCCTGTGCTGGTTCTGCGGCTGCACCACGGTCATCACCCAGAATCACCAAAAGGGTAGCGACTACATAGACTATCTTGGGCGCGAGGTAGCCCGGGTGACGCCGCGGCTGGGCCAAGACCGCAAGGTCGTCCAGCTGCACTTCGGGGGAGGCTCGCCGACCTTTCTCCGTCCGGACGAAATCCGTCGCCTGGGCGAGGTCATTCATCAGCACTTCACCCTGGCTCCGGACCTTGAGGCCAGCGTCGAGGTGGATCCGCGCCGGCTCACCCGTGACCACCTGGCGGCGCTGCGCGAGGTCGGCTTTAACCGCGCGTCGATGGGGGTGCAAGATTTCAACCCGCAGGTGCAGCAAGCGGTGCATCGAGTCCAGCCGCGGCAGCTGACCCAGCAGGTGATGGACTGGATGCGCGAGCTGGGCTTTACCTCGATCAACCTCGACCTGATCTATGGGCTGCCGTACCAGACGCCGGCGTCGTTTGGCGAGACCGTGGACAGCGTGCTGGCGATGCAGCCAGACCGCCTGGCGGTGTTCAGCTACGCGCACGTCCCGTGGATGAAGCCGGCCCAGAAGATTCTTGAGAGCAAGAGCCTGCCCTCGCCGCAGTCCAAGCTGGAGGTGCTGAAGCTCGTCATCGAGAAGCTGACCGCGGACGATCAGTACGTCTATATCGGCATGGATCATTTCGCCAAGCCAGGCGACGAGCTTGCGGTGGCGCAGCGCAACAAGCAGCTGCAGCGCAACTTTCAGGGCTACAGCACCCGCGCCGGGTCGGACATCTACGCCTTCGGCATGTCCGCCGTGTCGCAGATACCCGATGCCTACTGGCAGAACGAGCGCGAGCTGCTCCGCTACCAGGCCGCTGTGGATGAAGGCCGCGACCCGCTGCACAAGGTCTACTTCTTGACCGATGAAGACAAGCTCCGCCGGGAGACCATCATGCGCATGATGTGCGACCTCGCGCTCGACTTCCCGGCGATGAGCGGCAAGCTCGGCATCCCCTTTGAGCAGCACTTTGCCAAAGAGCTGGCCGCGCTAGCTCCCTTTGCCGAAGATGGGCTGATCGTGCGCCGACCCAGCGGCCTTGAAGTGACTGACGCCGGGCGGCTGTTTATCCGCAACATCGCGATGTGCTTTGATCACACGCTCGCCCCGGCCGGCGAGCGCCGCCACTCAAAGACGATCTGAGCGCCCGGACGCAAGGGCGGAAAGTCTACGATTCCCGGGTTCCCGCCGGCAGCGGGTGAAGCCGCCGCTGCTTCTGCCCGCTGCGGCGCCGCCGCCGCAATAAGAGCCCGCCGTGGTAAGTTGTTCGCGCGGCAAGAACCTGCCGTAAAGACGACGGGAGATTGACCCCCTGTACCGACGAAGGGAGCGAAAAGCTCGCTCTGGACCCACAGGGCAGGCTGGCGTTCTTCGCGCAGACGGGACGCGAGGTGAACGAGATGACCGTATTGGACTTCCGCAGCGGTAAGCAGAGCGAAGCCTTCCACTATGGCTCTGCTGGGGATCACGCTCCCACTGTAGAATTGCTCACTGGCCGCTGGCTTCCCGGTCGCTATCCTGTGTGGGAAACTCTAGAAAAAACCACCGAGGACAGCGGCGCGGTAAAGTGGAAGGCGTATCGCGTGTACACCGTGCCCGGCGCACGCAAGTTAGAGGTCGCCACTGGGCGGCGGAAGCCCCACGCGCGGCTCATGGTGGCCGAGGACGGCAAGACTCTCGTGCAGGCCAAAGGGGAGCTACCGCTGCCCGGAGACACCGGGCCATGCAAAGGCTGCGACCCGACTGGACGCTTCCTCGGGATCGGCAAAGATACGCTCCGCCGGGTTGCGGACGCAGCTGAACTCACCTTTGGTCCAGATGACTGCGTGCATACGCCGCAGGGCGTATTTGACTGTAAGCCGGAATATGCGCACACCCTGGTCTTCAGACTCGGCGACGATGCCGCCAGCGCACCGCTTTACCTCGGCGATCGCATCGCCAAGCTGCTCTTTCATCCCAAGCTCGTCGAGGATTTCTTCAGCGGCGCTTCCGTCGCACCGCCCCCGGAGCTGGCCCGCTGGCGGCCTGAGCCCTAGGCCCGTGAAGAATGTCGCTGTCCTGCTTGCCCTGATCGGGCTCCGGGTGGGCTCAGCCCTTGCCGGGCCAGTGCTGCCCGGCCGCGCACCGCAGCACCGCCGGCCAGGGGCCGATGCGGCGCGGCAGAACCGCCCATGTGAAGGCTGCCACGTCGCTATCACCCGGGAGTGGCGCGCCTCGTACCACCGCCTGGCATATCGGGACCCGGCGGTAGCGATGAGCTCCGACTCGTCTGCAGCCCAGTCCCTGGAGCACGAGGTAGTGCTGGCCGAGGGCCAGCTACCATAGGCTAAGCCGCGACTCCGTTCAAAGGCCGGCGTTCATCTGGCGGCTCCCCCAGCATCGCGTCGTCTATAGGGAGTGCGAGAAGATAGGCATGGCGTCCGCCCTGCGCCAGCGAAAAACCTGCGAGCTCCACTCCCAGATGTGGTACTCTACCGCGTGTGCTGCAGTTAGCGCCAGGCCACCCGGTAGAGGCAAGGGCAGCGCAGCTCGCCTCCGACGCGCGTCCCCACAACACCTGCGCAATCGATGGCGGCGCGCAGCGCTGCGCTTATACCGGCCGGCCGTCATGTTGTTATGAAGGTAGGGCGGCGAAGTGACATGGAGCTCGACGTCCCTGGGCCCGCAGCGCTGCGCTGCCATCGTGGTGCCGCGGCGAAAGAAGGCCCAGCGCTTCTCGACCCCGAAGAGCAGCCGCTCCGGGGAGAGCACGAAGAACAACGCGCGGTACAGCATGGTAGAGAGCAGCTTGCGATTCCGGTCGTAAATCCACTCCAGATAGCCAGCTACGTTGTCGGGTCCGAAGTGGGCATCGAGCGCCGCGAGCAGGGTTCCCTGAACGAGCAACCGGCGGCCACCGCCGCGCGAGGTCATGATGCTGAAGATTGCAGTCGGTCAGTGCGCTGGCATAAGCGGCGAGGGGGTCAGCCAATCGGCGATCGCCCAGTGCCGGGCGCAGCTTGGGGATGCGGTGCCGCAGGCTGTGCTGGTGGTCGCCGCAGGAGAGTTCGATCTCGGGCAAATAGGGACTACGGTGCGCCTCGCGTGGCCCGGCGTGGCTGTGGTCGGCTGCTCGAGCGCCGGGGACTTTTCATCCGCGCTGGGCTTCGACGAGGACTCCGTCCTGCTGCTCTGCCTGGCTGGGGACGAGCTCCTCATCACTGCTGGGGTGGTGCGGGACCTCTCCGGCACGCCGCCGCAGGAGCTTGAGTCCAAGCTGCGGGCGGCTCTGGAGGCAGCGCGGCTGCCAGGTGCGCCGCCAGAGTCGCTGTGTCTGCTGTTCCCCGCCGGACTGTCCCACGGTCTGGAGTCGATCCTGGAGACCCTGCAGCCGCTGCTGGCCCCGGGGTGCATAATGTTTGGCGGCCTCTCTGGCCTGCCACCGTCGGCCGATCGCGCAGGTTCGATGCAGCTGTTTGGCGAGGCGTCGCTGCGCGACAGCATGCCGCTGCTGCTGGTCAGCGGACGGCGGGGACCTGTCGACTATGGCTTCTCGGTGAGCAACAGCTGGACTCCGGTGGGCGCCCGCCAAACCGTCACCAGCGCCCAAGGCTATACCATCCACCGCATCGGCCAGCGCACGGCGCTCGACTTTTATCGCTACTATCTGGGCAGCCACGGCCTTCCCTCCCCCGAGTTCCCGCTCGCGGTATTCCAGCCGGAGGGCGACAGCTTCGCCCTGCGCGTCCCAATCCATGCCGATCTGCAAACCGGAAGCATCACCTACACCAGCCTCATCCCCGAAGGCAGCTGCGTCCAGCTCACTGAAGTCGTGCGCGCCCGGCTGCTCGATCAAATCCCAGAGGCAGTCGCGCGCGCACGCGCCCAGCTTGTCACCCAGCCAGCGGTGGCGCTGGCGTTCTCCTGCATGACGCGGCGGCAGATTCTCGCCAGCCAGACCCACCAGGAAGTGCAGTGCATCCGGCAGCAGCTGCCGCCGAACGTGCCCTTGTTCGGCTTCTACGCGCTGGGTGAGATTGCGCCGCTTGTACGCGGGGGTCCGAGCCTGCTGCACAGCAGCTCGCTGGTCACCCTGCTGCTCGGCAGCCCAGAGCCGGCCACTTCCCGACCGCTACCGTGCGCCCCGCCATCGGCGGCCCCCGAGCCGCCAGCGCCCCCGGCCATTCGGGAGCTATTCCGCACCGCCACCTCTAGATATGAAGATCTGCTGTCTGTTGCCTGTGCCACCGAGCCGGAACTTCTGCGGCGGCGTTTTGCGCGCGCCGAGCTGGCGCTGCAGCGCATGGAAGCGTCTAAAGACCTGTCGAGCACCTTGCTGCGCACGATCAACTTCGAGATTGACGCTGCGCGCCGCGTCATCGAAGAGCAGAACGCGACCCTGTCCCGTCTCAACGCGCAGCTCGCTGAGGAAAAGAGCAAGTCGGACCAGCTCCTGCTCAACATCCTGCCCACAGATGTCGCCGATGAGCTCAAGCGCAGCGGTCACGTGGAGCCTGTCTATTACGCCTCGGCCTCTGTGCTGTTCACCGACTTCACCGGCTTCACCCAGGTGGCCGGGCAGATGTCGCCAGCGGAGCTCATCGCCGAGCTGGACTTTTACTTTTCCGCCTTTGACCGCATCATGGAGCGGCACGGTCTGGAGAAACTCAAGACCATCGGCGACGCCTACATGGCCGCTGCCGGGGTCCCGACTCCCAGCGCTACCCACGCCCTCGACGCCGCCCGCGCCGCCTGGGAAATCCTTCAGCTGATGCAGCAGGTCATCGCGGACAAGCAGCGCCGGGGAGAGCTGCACTGGAACGTCCGCATCGGCATCAACACCGGCCCCCTGATGGCCGGCGTCATCGGTCGCAAGAAGTTCGCCTACGATATCTGGGGAAACACGGTCAACATCGCCTCTCGACTGGAGTCCACCAGTCAGCCCGGCCGCATCAACATCTCCGCCAGCACCTACGAGCAGATCAAGCACTGCTTCCGCTGCCAGCCGCGCGGTAAGATCACGGCCAAGAACGCCGGCGAAATAGACATGTACTTCATCGAAGAGCTAGCCTGAAGAACCGGCCACGGCATCGGCTTGCCCAGCGCTTGCCCTGCACAGGTTCTTCGTCCATGAGTATCGCCGCCAGAAGGAGCGCTCGCCCGACGGCTGCGCCAAGCTCCTTGGGACCGGTCCTTGTTTCCCCGCATATCGCCGCAGGCCAAGCGACAAAAAAAGGGCCCCGCCAGCGGGGCCGGGGTTCCGAGATTTCGCGGGTCTTGGGCGTTTAATGTCTCGGTCTGTTTTACTTGAGACGACTTGCCGCCTGTCCAAGCCGGAATAATTGGGGTGCTGCTAGCTCCGGCTGTCGGATTTGAACCGACGCCTCCTCAAGACTGCCTCGACACCTCGATCAGACCTCCTCGGCAATACTGAGCTTGTCACATTCGTCTGAATGCTACGCCTGCGCCTGCCAATTGCGCCCCCCTCTTGTATGAGTTCCTAGCCGCCTTTTCGAATAAGAGGGGAGGGAATCGAACCCTCACTTTGGGCGTAGCTCCTGAGCTTGAGTACAAAAAAGAGTTTGCCCGCCTGCGATGACCGGCCACGTTGCACCTCAGTTGGTGGAACTGGGGTCGATGCACTTATTTTGCCCCTTGGGTCTGGGTCCTGGGACCTTTCGTCGTGGTCCCACGGTCCTCGATCTTCTTCCGACGGGGGAAGAATAGGAGCGCGGTGCGTACCGGGGTGAGCGCCTCGATCCGCAGCGGTGGACGGGTGAACAGCGCGGTCATCGCGGCGGAAGGCCCTCCGTCGAGGTTGAGAGCCCGCTCAAGTCGTTCGACCCCGAAGGCGGCCGGGTGGCTGAATAGCGCCTCGGCCAGGGTGCGCAGCGACACTGCGGTGGTCGAGATCACGGCCAGCTCCCCCGATTCGGCGATCCCGAGCACGGTCCGGCGCGCCGCGGGGCCGGAGCCACTCTTGATCCCGATTTCCCCGCCGGGGTCGATGACCAGCGGGCCGCACTGCAGCGCGTACACGGCATCCTGATAAGTCTCCTTCTGGGTCCGCACCTCCAGCCGGCCGGTGCGGCCGATCACCAGCAGACCAGATAGAAGCTGACGGTTAGCAAAAGGCCGTCGCACCGAGCCGCCCAGCACATACAGCCCGACCGGGTTGAAGTCGGCGTCGAAGTAGCCGCCATTGACTCCCAGCAGCGCCTTGGCACGCCGGGTGAGTTCCGAAATGGGCGGGGCGGAAAGCAGGCTGACCCGCGGCTGATCGACAAGCCGAGCCGCGTAGCGTCCCGGGGTGAGGATCACGGTGTAGGCCTCGAACCAGCGGTTGTCGCCGAGACCGAGCAGGCCGACTAGCCCGCCTGCCTTGGGCAGCGGGAAGCGGCTGTGGAGCATCCGCCAGCCGGTGCGCGGCTCGACCTGGTCCGCTACCACAGTAAACCCCGACCCCGCCGGCGCATCCGCCGAGCCAGGCGGTGGCGCCGGGCTCTGAGCCAGCGCCGCGCCAGAACCGAGGCAACCCAGCACCACCAGTGCTCCCGCGAAGCTAGCGGTCCGTCCTCCAAGTAATCGGCGGCGACTCGACATGGGCGGACCTTAGCACGCGGATGGCGAAGCTCTGAAGGGCGTGTGGCGTGAGTCGGTCGCGGCGGTCGCCAACTGCAGGGTCAACGCTCCTCGGCCCGGCGGTCGTAAAATGGCCCCGGTGGGGGCTGCCGCGCTACCTGTGGATCAACGCGGGCAAGACCGCCAATGCCAACGCCACCTCGCGGTTCCCGAGCAGGTGCACCTTTATCTGTTACGCCTCGCTGCCGGGAAAGGCCGGAGGATTCTGTTCGGTGCGTAAATGGCGGTGCGGCGCGGCGTCCAAGGGCAAAGAAGCAGCTGGCGCAGCTCGACGAGGGTACGCTGGCGCAGCTCTTGGCGCTGCTGTCCGAAACGGCAACAGGGGGCGAACCAGCTCGTCGGTGGGCAGAGAGCAAACGCGATAAGAGGCAAGAAGCGGGGGTGCTCATCGAAGCGAGCCTATCTCGCCGCTCTGACATAGGGTGCCGCTGAAGCGCTGAAGCGCTGAAGCGCTGAAGCATCCTACGCCTCATCATGGTTACAATGGTGTGATGCGTCCGAACTGGTCTTTTCTCTTGCCCGCAATCGTCGAGCTCCTGGCCCTACGACCGGCCGCCGGCCAGCAGCTGGAGGTAAGCACAAATCCCACCCCGGAGAACGTCGCGGATAGTCCCTGGTCTCCGGCACCCATCGTGTTTCTGACCAACCGCGGCAGGTACCCGATCGAGGTCTCCGTCTTCGTCGGTCAGCCCACCTTCACGCTCGAGCGCGAGAGCGCGGGGCAGCGTGCGTCCGCAGCAGCCTCGTGCGGCAACAACTATGAGCCGTATCGCCTCCTGCCGGGGCAGACCAAGTCATTCCACCTCTGGGACGATCTGCGGTGGAGCCACAGCGCGGGACGCTACCGTGTCCGACTGGACTATACGGTGCTACATCCCGAGGGTCCCAAGGGCGCGGTGGCACGCTCGGCGCCCGTCGAGCTTCGCCTTGGCTCCACGCGGCCCGGCGACTGGCGGGAGGGCGCGGCCCCGGGCGAGGTGGTCGTGATCGGCTCTTTCTTCACCGCCTATGCGGGCCCTTCCGGTGAAAAAGTGGACCCGGATCTGCGCCCGCTGCGCGACTCCGTACTGCCCGAAGTACGCCGCTGCGTGAATGAGGCGCAGAGGCGCTTGCCATGGTTACGCGGACAATTCGGGCTGGCCTTCTTTACGACCCAGAAGGAACAGTCATGGCACAAGCACGCCGCGCGCTGGAGCGAGGCCTCAAGCTCCAGATACAACGAAACTGAGCTGCAGCACAGCACCCTGTGATATGAGTGCGTTCACGCCTGCCTCAGCGAGGTCCGGCTAGCCAAGCCCATTTTCCAAGGCGCATTACATGTCAATTTTGCGCTGACCCCCGCTGCTTCGCCTCCGGGGCGCTGACCTTACTCGACGGACTCGCCGCTCCGGCCCTCAGTGCAGCAGTAGGCAATCTCCTTCGAGAGATCGGCGATCGAGTGCCGACAGGGAACGGTTGAGGAAATTGATAGGCTTGGTGAGTTCATCCCGAGTGCGGAAGGCGCCAACAAACTGAATAATATAAGCGCAGTCGCTCACCCATAGAATAGTATCTCACCACGGTCCTTACTGGAGAGTCAGTATCCAGGGGTTTGACTTTCGTCCTCCCTAAACGGGCTGGCACTAATCGAGATGGGGCATACTATTCTGGCTCTTCCGGAATGCGCATATGCGCACCCGCGCCTACACCGGGCTAGCTGAAAGCGCGTCTGATGCAGGCACAGGATGCGCAGGATGAAGAATCGGAGCGGGTCCCGCCTGGCGCGACCCAAGTCCATGCAGCATGAGCACCTTCATGTGTCCGAATCTTGACGAGGAAACCGATTTATTGGATCATCTATATAGATCGGTTCTATAGTTGCATAAGGAACGCGTTATGGTGTCTGTATGCAATGCATCCCCGCCACTGTAATCGATGTCGCACTAGCTCTCATGCGCGATCTCGGTCCGCTGATGCATCAGTTCGAGATGAAGTTCACACATCACCTGGACATCGATCGGCTGGCGCGGGCCCTCGACCTTCTCTTCGAGGCCGAACCCATACTGGGGTGTCGGCTCACTGTCTCGACCTTTAGGGCGTATTGGGAGCCCCTCGGGACGACGGGCCGAAGCTGTCTTACGACCGTCTTAGACGAGGAGGCGTTCGCAGCCTTCCGGGTGCAGGATCTTGCGTCTAGCAGCGGCCCGCAGATTCAGGTCGGCCATTTGCGAACGTCTGGCGGCGATAGCCTGCTTATCAAGATGACTCACGAGGTCTGTGACGGCGGTGGGCTCAAGGAGACGGCGGCGATTCTGGCTGACCTATACAATCGGCTCCTGGCCGAGCCACAGCATCGCCCCCCGTCAAATAGTCAGGCATCGCGAGGCCTGGAACAGATATTTCGCCAGCTACCCTGGACCGCATATCCAGCTATCTACGGAGATCTTCAATACTTGCGCGAGCTCACCCAAGTTGCTCGGCGCACTGGTCCCCAGCCGCCCGCCACCAAGCCAGACACGGGCAGTGGGCAGGTAACATTCCACCTCCGGCCCTTTTCCAGGGAGCGCGTCGTGTCGCTTCGCGCCTTGGCGCGTCCATTCGGCGCAACGGTAAATGATCTATTCGTCACCGCGATGTTCCGGGGCTTGGCGCAGGCTCGTCACACTTCGGAAAGGATGTGTGTCACCCAGGCAGTCGATCTGCGCCGCTACCTGCCTGGGCAGCGCGCCGAGGCAATCTGTAACCTCTCGGGCCCAGAGTTCCTGACGCTTCGCAATGCTGGCGATAGCTTCGAGGAAACTCTTCGCCTTGTGGTGGCGCTGACCCGTAGGCGCAAGACCCGCTATATCGGGCTAAGTGGCTTTACCGGCTTGGCACAGCTTGTACACTGGCTGCCGCCGTTCCTGATGCAGAAAGGCCTGCGGATGGGCATCGATCACGTCGTACAGCCGTCGAGTTTTCCTTCTCTGCTCTCCAACGTCGGCCGCATCCTGCCTGCCGCGACTCGTTTTGACGCACCGGCGCACAGCGCCTGGGTACTTCCCGTACCGCTCCATTCGCCCGTGTTCGTCGTCTGCCTGTCAGGCCATGACGAAACCCTGATGCTCTCCGCCGGCACCAATATAGAGGCTGCCGAGGCAGCATCTACGCGCCTCGATCTGATTCTGAGGCAGATGCCCGCCTGACCACGCTCTATTTTTAGAGCCGACTCATTGGCGTTAGAGGGGTTCGCTATCGATAGATCTCCGTCTCAACGCAGCGAAAACCGCTGCGCTCGCCAGGCAGTTCGGGTATGATGGTACAGTGAAGTACGTGTACCTTCAGGGCAGCCGCTTTGAGAGCGACCAGCTCGGAGGCTCTGGCGACATCGGCGCCGTCCGCCGCGCCTGCGAGCGCCGCATCGGGGACCGGGTGGCGCTCGAGCTCCTGCGCGGAGACGGCGTCTGCCCCGATCTAGCGGAGCGCTGCGACCGCGAGGCCCAGCTCCTCTCCTCGCGTCTCCACCCTGCTAGCGTCTCTTCCGTCGCCCACGGAGCGCATGGTTGACGAAGGGGCCCGCAGCTAAAGAGCCCTAAGGAGATAACAGATTCCGATGAGCACCTCAAAAAAACAGCCCGACCCAACCTCAGAGACGGAGAGCCCACCCGGCGTGAAGCCGGCGACGAGCGGCTGGGTGCCCCTGGGTGAGCACCGCTACCAGGTAGATGGTGACCTGTTGCTGCTTGAGCTCAGTGGTAGCGAGATCTTGCTGGCAGACGCCGAACAGCTCATCGAAGCCCTCACCGCTCTGCAGATCCAGTATGGCTACTATCTGCTTCTGGCCGATCTGCGCCGTGGACTGGGGATTGCTCCTGCCGTACGCCGCCGCATCGCGAACTGGTCGACCGATTATCGCTCCACATCCGCGACGGCCTGCTTGGGCGCAGGGACGGCGGCACGTGCGCTCGTGACCCTGGCGCTTCAGGCGCTTCGCCTGCTCGGCCGCGGCACCCACAGGGTTGAGTTCTTTTCCACCCGCGAAGCCGGCCAGCGCTGGCTCATGGGCCAACGAGATGATCTCGCACGTCCAGCCACTTGAGCAGGCAAGTTAGAGCAAGGGCACCAAGACTAGTACCTAAGTACTCTATGGAATCGTCCAGGGGGAGTCACGGCCGTCGTTGGCATACATGAATGCCCTCAACCACCATCCGCCTTCCTGCGTGCGACAGCGCGCATCTGCAACCCCTGCGGGCGCAACGTGGCGCCTGTGATAGTACGGACGGACGGACCGGGGAGGGAGCGCAGCTTCCAGCGCGCGGCGATGGTAGCTAACCCGAGGGTGGCTGCGATCGTGCCGAAATGCTCGCCGATGCATTTGCGGGGACCGGCGGCGAAGGGGATGAACGCATCATGCGGCGGCGGTGGGCGGTGGGTGCTATCCCATCTATCCGGGTCGAAGCGTTCGGGGTCGGGGTATAAGTCGGGGCGGTGATGGATGAGGTAGGCGCTGTAGGCGATGGTGGTGCCAGCGGGGATGGGATGCCTGCCCAAGTGGGTGTCGCCGGAAGTGGAGCGAGTGAGCAGCCACCCGGGTGGGTACAGACGCAAGGTCTCGGTGATGATCCGGCTGGTCAGCGTCAGCTTGGGCAGGTGCTCGTAGACAGCGACCCCGCCGTTGAGGACGGCGTCCACCTCGGCGTGCAGCCGTCTTTCGATGTCGGGATGCCGCGCCAAGAGGTGAAGCGACCACGCCAGGATTGAGGCGGTGCTCTCCGAGCCGGCGATGAAGAACGCCACGACTTGTTCGTAGATCTCGGCGTCGGACAGACCTTGGCGGTCGCTCGCAGGGTCGGGGTCGCGGGCGACTAGCAGCGCTGACAAGAGGTCGCCGCGATCGATGCTGCATTGGCGGCGGCTAGCGATGATGCTGCCCATCGTATGGCGCAGGCGGGCCCGGACTTGATGGTAGCGGCGGTTACCGGGAGTGGGCAGCCGATCCAGCGGCGGCGGCATGAGCATACGCTGATAAAAGCTGGCAAACAGGGCGTTGGCGTCGTCGATTGCTTGGTCGAGAACGGAAGCAGGCAGCGCGTCGGCGAACATCGTCTCGACGATGATCCGCGCCGTCTTGGTCTCAATCGCAGCGGGCACGTCGAGGACCTGGCCGTCGCGCCAGGAGTTGGACAGGTCGGCGAACTGAGTGGTCATGACCTGCGCGTAGCTCCCGAGTCTTGAGGGGTGAAAAGCAGGTTGAAGCAGGCGTCGCTGCCGGCGGTGCTCGCTGTGCGGGCAGGTACCCAGGCCGTAGCCGATCCCCTCCCGCAATCGGTCAAAGAGCGGCCCACCTTTGTCGAAGATTCGGTCGTTGAGCAGGACGTGGCGGGTTAGTGCCGGGTCGCATACCACGATGACTTGGAAGGTGCCCAGACGGATTCGTACGAGGTCGCCATACCGTGGCAGGGACGTGACGAACCCCAGGGGGTTACGAAGGAACTGCACAAGGTGGCCGAGCAGCGGCAGAGCCCCTGGCGCTGTGGCGATCGTGCTATGAGCCTGCACTGGTACAGGCGGCTCGACGTTAACAGCGGCTTTGTCCATCATCGCCAATCGCCTCCTTTGGCTTTCCCAATCATCTGAATTTTGAAACGACAATGGATAACTTAGCACATAGGTCATCTGCCAGGTTCCCTCTCCCTTTTCCGGACATCCGGTCATCCGAGGAAGAGCTCGCAGCAGCCTCGCCTCGGGCGCCGCATCACGCTGCTTGTCTCGCCGGAGCTCTTGCCGGTCCTGCTCTAGGCGGTTCAGGTCAGTCACACCAAGTGATCGAAGTCAGTGGAGGAAGGTACTCAATCATGTCTTCATACAGGATTGTAGATGTCACCAAAAAGCAGATGACTGCGCCGCCCATGCCACAGAGTCGATAGCAGACAAGGGACGGGCTCCCTAAATTCCTACTTTATGTCCCAGCCGGCTGGCCCTCAAGGGAACAGCCGCTCATACTATCTATAAATTTACAAGAGTGTGACCATGCAGAGCAAGGCGATTGCACCTCTAGCGATCAACCAGGAGGCACCTTCCCCCTATTATCCGTCCAATGATCAGAGAGAGCAGACTTCGTCTCTGAAGCACATTGCCGTCATTCTCGATGGGAACCGCCGCTGGGCGCAGGAGCATGGGCGACCGATCATCGCAGGATACAGGGCTGGGGGCCGGAACGTGATGCCATTTCTCAGTTGGTGTGAGGGGACTGGCATCGAGGTGGTCACGCTGTGGCCACTATCGGCGGACAACCTCAAGCGCTCCCCTTCCGAAGTACAAGCCCTGATCACGGTCATCCAAGAAGTTATGGCAGAGCTTGCCGCGGCCAAGCGGTGGCGGATCCGCTTGATCGGGCAGGTCGACCTACTGCCAGCCGACGTGGTTAAAGCGGTACGTGCTGCAGAGCGCATGACTTCGGATGTATCCGGCCTCATCGTCAACATCGCGCTCGCCTATGACGGCCGCGCTGAGATCGTCGCTGCTGTCCGGGCCCTGATGCGCGAACGATCTGTCGAGTCAATCGCAGTTTCCGGAATCACCGAAGAGGATATCGCCAAGCGGCTCGCCACCTATGGCCAGCCCGATCCGGATCTCATCATCCGAACGTCCGGCGAGCAGCGTTTGTCAGGTTTTTTGCCATGGCAGGCGGCGTACTCGGAAATCTTCTTCTGCCCGACCCACTGGCCCGATTTCCACAAAGCCGAATTCGACTGGGCCCTGAAGTGGTACAGCACCCGCTGTCGCCGCTTTGGTCGGTGAAGAATCCAATCACTCAGCTTGCCCACCACTACGCTGACCTAGTCAGGAGACAACACGTTGACCACTCATCAATATCAATTCGAACCGGGTGCATCCTTTTTCTTGCCTGAGATCATGACTCGGATCCCCGCTCGGGCTCACCACAAAGTGGATGACATCGAGCTCCGGTCGGCGGCCTGGGTGCGGCAGAATCTGGCCTTCGCGTTCGCCAGTGAGCAGCATCTGGAGCGATACCTTCTGACCCGGTGTGCATACTTTGCCTGCTTGATTTGGCCGATGACGCGCGACGAGTGGATGCTCGACCTGGCCAACCTCTCGCAATATCTATTTGCTTTCGACGATGCCTACGGGGATCGAGCCGGGATCGGCCGGGATAGCAAGAGTGCATGGAAGGTGTTCGACGACTTTTTTGTCGTGATGGCAGGAGATTCCCCAATATCCGGGCACCCCTATGCGCTGATCTTTCAGGATATCTGGGGGCGCGTCGCACTGCCAATGACGGCAGGCCAGCGCAGCCGGCACCGGAAGGCCACGGAGGACTGGTTGAAGGACTGTGTGCGCGAAATCGCATCTCGCGAAAAAGGCATGGTCTTTGATTTCGACACCTATTTGGCGGTGCGCCGCGGAAGCGTTTATTCAACGCCCTGTTTCCCGATCATCGAACACGGACTCGGCATCGAGCTTCCCGAGCACTTCTGCACCTCCCGCGAGCTGGCGGATCTACACCTTCTATGTACCGACTGCATGATCCTTATCAATGACCTGTTCTCGTTTCAGAAGGAGGCGCTCGACGGTGATTTCGTCAACGCGGTGACCATCCTGTGCATGCGCCATGAGCTCGGACTGCAACAGGCGGTCGACCGTGTATGCGAAATCCTGCATGCGGCGGAAGGTACGTTCCTCGAGAAATGCCGCGACATGCTGGCCAACAATGAGGACTTGCGGCCGATCCTGAGCCCCTACCTCACGGCACTCGGCGACTATATGTCAGGCCTTCTGCATTGGGCGAGGCTCACGACACGCTACCACGGCTCTGGTTACGTGTGGAACGGCCTCACCTCTGGAATCGTGACGCTGGGGAAGACCGGAACCATCATGAGTCCGCGCCAGCGCCCCGAGCGGGACGCCGCCGCTCAGTCAGCGGCTGAGCGGTCGGGGGAGCTCGGGCTGACTCGGTAGGGCGCGAGCCATCGTCGGGACTCTTCGGCAGTACTGCCGCCATGCCGCCTTTGCTGAGCAGGCGAACGATGCGGTATGGGCCCACGTATTCTTCGCGACGGTTTTTAAAGAGGATATCGCTGCGGTGACCCCCCAGCGAGCCGCTGTGGTACGGCGTCTGTGCCAGCCAACAAGCGGGCGTGCCGGTTGTATGCACGCACTCATTGCGCGGCTTGTGGGCAACCCTGGCCGTGGAGTCGGGCGCGGCCTCCCACGTAGTGGCGGCGAACCTGGGGCACCACTCCTTTGCGGTGACGGAGCGCCATTATGAATAAGGCTCGGCGGTGGCGAACGCCGCGACGGCGCGTGTGCTCGGAATGCTCGGCGGCGATCGGTCCGCGCAGCGCAAGAGCCCCCGGGAACAACTTGAGCAGCTCGACGAGAGCACACTCGTGCAGCTGCTGGAACTTCTAGCCGACTTGAAGAAAGGCGGCGCCCCGATGGACTAGCGCGCGAATCGTTCCGCAACCGTTCCCACGGGGCATTATAGATCTTGCTCAGCGACGGGAACCGGCTAGCGGGACCTCAAGCCCGCCAATATCCTGGTCGAGCGGCGCGTCGATGGTACGTTCTGGCCGTACCTGATGGACTTCGGGCTGGCGCGGGAGGTCGACTCCAATACCCAGACCTCGGTGGGCGGAGTCGAGGGCACGCCGGCGTTCATGGCCCCCGAGCAGGCGCGCGGGGAGAAGCGGCAGCTCGATGCGCGCACCGATGTCTATGGGCTTGGTTCGACGCTTTACAGCGCGCTGGCCGGGCGGCCGCCGTTTATCGGGAGCGCAACCGATGTGCTGGTAGCGCTGCTCCTGGATGAGCCGCCGCCGCTGCGGACCTTCGACCCGGCGCTGCCGCCGGCGCTGGAGACGATCATCGTCAAGTGCCTGGAGAAAGAGCCGGCGCGCCGCTACCAGACCGCGCAGGCGCTGGCCGAAGACCTTGGGCGCTACCTGGCGGGTGGGCGCATCGCGGCGCGGCCGCCAAGTCTGTTGCGCCGCCTGGGTCGGTTCGCCCAGCGGCGCAAGCTGCTTGTCGCCAGCCTGACCATGGTGCTGCTGACCAGCCTGATCCTCGGCAGCGTGGTGCTGCGCGTCCGCTTGCAGGCAGCCGCGCAGGCGGAGCTGGCCAAGCGGCTGGGGCAGCAGATCAAGGACATGGAGTGGCTGCTGCGCAGCTCCCGGCAGCTGCAGCTGCACGACCTGGAGCGCGAAAAGTCCATTGTCAGGCTCCGCATGTCCTCCCTTCAGGCCCA
>JBGANQ010000001.1:0-321367 GCA_044222245.1 Polyangia bacterium
GGGGGCGACGACCGCGCTCGGCGGCGGCTCGGACGGCGGCGCACTCGGGGGCGGCAGCGCGGCCGGCGGCGGCGGCGGCAGCGACGGCGGAGGGGGCGGCGGCTCGGGCGCGGACGGCGGGGGGCTGACGATCGGGGGCGGCTCGGCGCGGGGCCGGCCCATGGGGCTGACCGCGGGGCTGGCCGCCAGGGAGGTGCCGCCCGGGCGCAGCGAAGGCGAGGCAGGAGCGCCGACCTGGCCCAGGGTGCCGACGCGCACGGTCACCCCTTCGGGCGGATCCTTGGACGGCCGCGAGCGCGGCGCGGCGAGCAGACCCTGCACCGCAAACCCGAGGCTGCCGTCGCTGCGCTTGCCGGCGCCCATGGCGTTGTTGAGGATCTCGATGGTCGCCTCGCGCTTGACCAGCTCCGCCGAGGGCTTGAAGCGCACATATAAATGAAGCTCGCTGCTCGGCATCGGATCGCGCAGCTCGACGTAGCCTTCGATCCACAGCTCGGCGTCGGCCGACTTGGTGTGCAGCTCATCGAAGCTGGCTCGGCCGCGATCGACCACCAGGCGCCCGCTCAGGTTGCCGAGCTTGAGCCGCGGGAACGTCAGCCCCTGCGACAGGAACGGGTCGCCGGGCACCACCAGCTTGGCCTTGCCGTCGCCGAGCGTGCCGTCCTTGAGCTGCACCTCCAGCACCCCGCTGGCGTGCGGCATGTCGAAGGTCGGCGGCGCCCCCGGCCGCGGCGGCGGCGCCCCGGCCGGCAGCTTCTGCGGCGGCACCTTGAAGTTCACGGTCAGCGACAGCGCGCCGGTCATCGGCAGCGGCAGGATCTGACCGATGTTGGCGATCCGCCCGAGCAGCAGCTGCTCGATCTGGCCGTTGACGAACAGACCCTCGCCGCCCAGGCCGCCGACGCCGCGGATGGTGCCGCCGAACGCCTCGGCCTCGACGTCCGCGACCCTATTGCCGGCGAGCAGCTCGAGCAGCGGCACCCGCACATCGAGCCGGTCGATGAACAGCGGCTTGACCGTCTTTTTGTCCTTGTCGCCGTCCTTATCGCCGCCCGGGGCTCCCGGCGGCGCGCTCGGCGCCGCGATCGGCGAGCCGAGCCCGGCCTTGCGCGGCCGCAGCTGCACCGCCGTCGCCGAGACCCCGGGCGAGAGCAGGTGCAGGTCCATCTCGCCGATGCGCACCTCCATGCCCAGCCCAATGCCGAACCCGCCCGAGCCGAACGGCGACGGACCGGGCTCTTGCGACAGCTCGCGCTCGAGCCGGTCGCGGATGCGATCGATGGGCAGCGAGTAATAAACCGAGGCGAGGAACACCACCCCCGCGAACAGCGGATACCCGAGCAGCTTCAAAAGCCGCGCCCGCTGCTTGACAAATCGTCGCAAGCCCGCCGGCAGCCTCACGGAGATTCCTTGTCGCTGTCGGACTTTTTGTCCGCCTGACCGTCGGTCTTGCCCGGCTTGCCGGGGGGCGCCTTGGGCGCGTTCTCGTAGGTCGACACGGTCATATCCACTTCGAAGTCCTGGTGCTTATCATCGCGCGCGCGGATGGACAACTGGGTCACCAGCACCAGGTTGCTCTGATACGTCTCAAGGCGCCGCATAAACTTGAGCAGCGGCTCCAGCGCGACCTTGCTGATGCGCAGATCCACCGACTGCTGGATGTACTTTTTGCCGATCGGCTCGGGGGTGCGCGGGTTGGTCTCGCGGATCTCCAGGTTGGTCTCCTTGGAGATCTGCTCCAAAAACCCCGACAGCGACAGCGGCGTCTGGCCGATCCGCGAGTCGAGCTGCGCCGCCATCGCCCGCGCCGCCAGGTACGGCCCGCGCTTCTTCTCGATGTCGAGCAGGGCGCGGCGGCTGGCTTCGTTGTTCTCCTCCAGGGTGTCGATGCGATCGTAGATGTAGTAGGTCCCGCCGAGCACCGCGAAAAGGGCGATCACCACCCCAAGGGTCGCCAGCAGCGTGCGCTCGCGCGCCGACAGACCCTCGAAATACTCGCGCACGCGGGCAAGCGCGGGGAAGCGCGTGGAGGATTCGCTCATCGTCTGTTCCTATCCCTGCTCCGCCGGTCCTACGGGCACGTGGTGGTGATCTCTAGCGAGAACTGTTTTACGTCGAAGGGCTTGTTGTCCGGGCCGATGTTGCGCACGGTCAGCACCTTGCCCTTCTGGACGTTCTTGAAGCACGGCAGCTTGGCCAGGGCGGCGGCCAGATCGTCGACGTACTGCGCCGAGCCGGCGGTGGCCTTGAGCTCGGTCTTCTTGCGGCTGATCGACAGCTCGACGACGTCCAGGTGCGCCGGGGCGCTGCCCTGGGTCTTGGGGGCGGCGCGGCTGATGTCTTCCAGCAGATCGAGCGCCGACACGGTCGGGATGCTCTGGCCGCCGGCCTTGTCGCCGGCCAGCACGCTCATGAGCTCGGCCGAGACCTTCTGGCCGTTGGTGCGCGGCTCGCCGAACAGCGCCGTCGTCTCGCTGATCAGCTGCAGGCGCAGCCGCTCGGACTCCTTCTCCAGCACCTTGAGCGAGGCCCACGCCCAGATGACGATGCACGACAAGAGCGCCGCCGCGAACGCCGCCAGATAGGGCGCCTTCTCGCGCACGAAGGCGTAGTCGGTGCGGTAGCTGAGCTCGCCCTTGCGGAAGTTGAGCTGCGGCGCCGCGGTCGCCCCGGCCAGCGCCAGGCCGACGGCGGTGGCGCCGGTCGGCCAGCGCCGCACCAGCATCGCCCCCGGGATCAGGTGGTTGCGGACGCCGCCCTCATCGGTCCCTCCCACCGACAGCCCGGCCCGCAGGTCGCGCTGCGACGCGTGCAGCCACGCGGCGCCGGCCGGCGGCAGCAGCTCGTGCGCCTCGACCCCGAGCTCTTCGCTGATGAGCTCGGCAAGCCCGGCCAGCTGCGCGGTGCCGCCGGTCAGGTGGACGCTGCGCGGCGGCTCCCCGTAGCGCGCCACGTAGGCCGCCAGGGTCTGCCGCAGGTCGCGCATGAGCGGTCGCAGCGCCTCGCGCAGCGCCGCGGTGATCAGCGGCTCGCCATCGCCGGCGATGCCGTGCATGTGCTTGAGCTCCTCGGCGCGGGCGAAATCGACGCTGAGCGCCCGCGCGAGCGCCCGCGTCAGCTGCTCGCCGCCGCGGGCGATGGTGCGCGCGAAGCTCACCAGCACCTGGCCGCTGCGGCTCGGGTGCGGCGCCACGGCGCAGATATGGGTGGTGCGGTGGCCGAGATCCACGACCCACAGCGGCAGCTCGGGCGCCGCCGCGCCCGCGGGCTCGCGCCGGCGTCCGCCTTCCATGAACAGCGCCGCCCCGGCCAGGGCGGTGGCGGCGCACAGCCGCGGATCCAGGCCGAGCGCCCCCAGCGCCGCCAGCCGCTCCTGCACCAGCGGCCGCGGCGCGCACGCCGCCAGCCACAGGGAGGCGAGGTCTTCCTCACTGCTGCCGGCCGGCCGCGCCGGCATCGGCCGCGCCAGCGACTGATCGACGATCTGATCGTCGAGGTCGGTCATGAGCTGCCCCGAGAGCTCGAAGGGCAGCGCCTGGGCGACCTTCTTGGCGTCGGCAAACGGCATCTCTAGCAGCCGCAGCGTCACCTCGCCGCCGAGCGCGAAGACGCTGGTCTCGCCCTTGCCGCGCTGGTTTTGCAGCAGCTGCTCCAGCGTGCGCAGCTGCTTGTGCAAGAGCGTGTCCTCGCCAGCGCTGCTCGCCGAGAGCGCCCCCTCTTCGCCGGGCTCGGCCGGCGGCTCGCCCTCGGAAAGGCGCGACGGCGCCTCGGGCAGGCGCTGCTCCTCGATGCTGACCAGGTGCAGGGTGCGAAAGCTCAGCTCAAGCCGCGCCAGCTTCACCGAGTAGCTGCCCAGGTCTATGCCTAAGATCGTCGTCGCCATCACAGTCTCTCAGTCGATGCGGAAGTAAACCCATGTGCCGGTAAAGCAGACCTGGTGGTTGGTGCACAGGGGGTTGGAGTTGTTGCTCTGGGCGTCCCACACGCCGCGGATGTGGACCTGGGTGACCTTGGTCTCGCTGCGCTGGATGGTGCCGGTGGCGTCGATGCGGTAAAAGCGCCGCGGGCTCTTGCTGCCGGCCGGCTTCTCGCGCAGAAACTGCCCGAGCATCCCCTTACACATCGGAATCGGCCGCAGCGCGACGGTCGGCTTGGGGGCCGCGGTGCCGCCGGTCAGCGACGCCAAGGTATCGGCCATCTGCGGCAGCATCGCGATGCTGCTGCTGCAGATGAGGTTGGACAGGGTCTCGATGGCGTCGCCGCTGCTCGCCGCGGCGGTGTTGGTCGCCGCCGCCGGGCTGCGGGTGGCAGCTCCGCTGGCGGCCGGGGTCGAGCGATCTTGACACTGGCTCGCATCGACCTTGCAGGCCGGCAGGGCCAGGCTCTGCGCCACGTTCTTGAGCGTCGGCAGCCCGGTCTTGAGCAGCCCCGCCACCTGCTGCGCCACGATCGCCGTGTTGGGGTCGTACACCGCGTTCTTGTCCGCCGCCGACGCCGCGATCATCGCCGCGATGAGCGGCCACGCCTCGGGCTGGACGCCGCTCGCCAGCAGCTTGCAGTCTGAAGATCGGTAGACGGTGAACATCTCGCCGAAGGCGGCCCAGAAATCCTCGGAGATGCCGCGCACCAAGAGCAGCTCCTCCACGGTGTCAAAGTAGCTGTTGTGCGCCTCGTAGCGGTCGCGCCCCTTGTCGTAGCGTTCTTCGGTGCCGCTGGCGCCGCCCAGGGGGTTATAGCGCTGCTGGTCGACGTCGCTCCAGTCGATGACGGCGGCCGGCAGCTCCTCGCGGGTGACGACTACGCCGTCGCGGTCGGCGATGTTGAACATCTTGTCGTAGGCGATCGGCCGCACCAGGTTGTAAAGGAGCTGGTAGAGGTTGCGCTGGCTCTGCGAGTTCTGGGTGTTGATCGACTCCAGGCCGCCGCCGCAGTTAAGGACATACTTGCCCTCTTCCGAGGTGATGTTCAGGTCGAACGAGGTCCCCGGCGCCGAGCCGAGCCCTTCGACGCCGCTCAGGTCCACCCCGAGGAGGGCCCCCAGCCCCTCGCGCGAGTCCTTGTCGCCGCCGAACACCTTGGCGAGAAAGCCGGCGTAGTCGGTGATGACGATGGCGTCGCCGATTCCGCCGGGCAGCGACTGCAGCATCGACGACAGGCTGCCCTGCACCGCGGTGAGCAGCTGCCCGAGCTGCAGCCCCGAGCGCGCCATGTACTCGGCGCGCAGCGAGTCGCGGCTGTTGACCGCCGCCTCCAGCTCGACCTGGGTGTTGTAGGCGAAGTCGGCCGCCGCGGCGCCGATCACCGCGGTGGTGACCAGGACGACCAGGATCGCCACCCCGCGCTGGCGGCGCGTCGGCTCGCGCCGCACCAGGCGCCGCTTGAGCAGCCGGCCGAGCCGCGCCCAGCGCCCGGCGGCCGCGGGGCTCGCGGGCGCGGTGGCGGTGGACGGGGCTACTGCGGGCTCGGGGGTGGGCACGGCGGTCCTCACAGGTTAGTGCTGCGTCGAGAAATCAAGGGCCTGGAACATGGCGATGCGGACCTCGCTGGCGAAGGCGAGATCCTGGCCGACGTCGTCATGGACGATCAGCTTGACCCGCACCCGGCTCGGCAGCCGATCGGGGAAGCCGTCGGACTGCGAGGTAATCCAGTGATCTAGCCACTCCTTGCGGTCGGGGTGGTAGTAGGACAGCTCCAGCCGCACCACGTCGTCGCAGAGGACCTCGCTCTCGCCGGGGATGTTGTCGAAGCGGTCGGCCTGGATGCGCCGCGTCTCCTTGCGCCACAGGACCAGCTTGCGCGGGTCGGTGCGGTCGCGCTGGCCGAAGTAGCCGACGGCGGCGGTGTCGGCCTCCTTGGAGTCGGCGTACAGGCGCTGGTGGCCGAAGTAGGTAAAGCGCAGCTCGTCGATGTCGGGCTTGCGGGCGCCGTCGAAGAAGGTGCGCGGCGTCGCCTCGGTGCCGATCATGATGTTCTTGGACAGGTAGGCCATCTGCACGTCGCGCAGGATGCGATCCATGGCCAGCCGGCCGACGCGGTAGCGCGACATGCGCGCCTCGACCGAGCCCTTGGTGCGGAAGGTCTGCTGCAGCGAAGCCCAGGTGAGCACGGTGATCGTCGTCAGGATGCCGATCGAGATCATGATCTCGAGCAGGCTGAAGCCGCGCTCGGCCGCGGGTCGGCGCACCCCCGCCGGGCGCCGCCATCGCGTCGCGAGCCGTCCGAGGATCTGCATGGGCTGCCGGCGCATCAAGTAAGGCTCACCTAGTGGTTGAGGTGCTGGGGGTTGAGGTCGTGCCGGTGCCGGTGCCGGTGCCAGTTCCGGTGCCAGTTCCAGTTCCAGTTCCAGCCCCCGGCAGCGCGCCGAGCTGCGGCGTCAGCGGGATGCGGCGCAGGTCGGTGTAGAACGTCACCACCTCGACCTTCTGCTCGGGCAGGCCGGGCTCGCTCCACGTCACGCGCAGGCTGACGCGGCGGATGCCCTGCTCGAGCATCTGCTTGACCGGCCCCAGCACCCCGCCCAGGCTCCCCGACAGGCCGGAGCTGCTCGAGGAGGCGCCGGCGCTGCCGCGCGGTCCGCCGCCCGCCTCGGCCGCCGCGGTCTCGCCGACCTTCTGCTTGTCCTGCAGGAGCTTGGTCGCCGCCGTCTGGATCTTGTCGGCGCTCGGCAGCTCGATCTTTTGCATCGTGTAGGCCCAGCTAAACTTTTTGAACAGCGGGTCGTCAAAGACCCCCTTCTTCTCGACCGTCCCGGCGTCGTCCTTGAACCCCTCGACGACGAACTCGTTCTCGATCTCGCCGAACTTGAGCCGGCACAGGAACGTCGCCTGGGTCATAAGGCGCGCGTGGTTGCTCGCCCGCAGGCTGCGGATCATCGTCAGCGACAGCGCCATCAGCGACACCGCGAGGATCGCCACCGCGATCATCACCTCCAGCAGGGTAAAGCCCGCCCCTGACCGCGCTCGCTGCGCCGGCCGCGCCCGCCGGGACTGCGCACTGACCCGCCTCATGGGCTGCCTCGCTGCAGCCCCGAGTCCACGGGATCGAAGTCGGCCGGCGGCGGCACCCGCCCGGGCAGGATCTCGACGCGGCCGGTCAGCCCGTACACGCGCAGGGTGTACTGGCTGTCATCGGCTGCATCAAGGCCCAGGTGTATGATCGCCCGCTCGGTGTGACCGTCGGGGAAAAAGTGCAGGTAGGCGTGGCCGCTCTGGTAGGGCTCGGGCTGCCGGGGCGTAAACAGGTCGAGGATCTTGATCCGGCCAAGGCGCACCTTGGGCAGCGTGCTGTCCTTGTACTCGGCGAACTTGGGCCGGCGCGGCGACGGCGGCGTCAGCTCCTTGGGCAGGTTGCTGTGCGCGCGCTCCTCTTGCTCGGCCTTCTTGTTCTCCTTGTCGAGATCCAGGCCGCGCCCCTTGCGCCCCGCCTCTTCGCTCTTCCACAAGAGCACGCGGTTCTCCGAGCGCTCCAGCTGATAGGTCTGGTCGTCGAGATTGAGGTGCAGCCGGTAGTAGGCCCCGGTCGAGATCGCGCGGTCGTAGCTGTAGCGGATCGCCGCCGCCAGCTTGCTCGCCTGGCTGCGCAGCTCGCTCTTGATGAGGCTGCGGAAGCCGATGATCGTGCCCGCCGAGACGACGCTGACGATGGTGAGGACGACCAGGATCTCGATAAGCGAGAACCCCGCTTCGCCGCGCCGCCGCGCCGGCCGGGCCCCGCCCGCGCCGCGCCCGGCCGCATCTGTGTCCACCACCGCCAACATGTCCTGCGCCTCCTTGGGGCTACTTCTTCGCCGCGTCTTCGTCTTCCCAGCTCTTGATGTCGTCGGCGGTGCCTTCCTTGCCGTCCTTGCCGAGGCTCACCAGGTCGATCTCGTTGCCGTGCTCGCCCGGGCACTTGAACTGGAACGGGCGGCCCCAGCCGTCCTTGGGGTCCTTGTTGAGGATCTTGCGCGTCACCAGATCGTTGAGCGCCGGCGGGCAGGCGTCGGTGCTCTCGGTCTGCCACTGCACCAGCGCGTTCTCGATGGCGTGCATGATGTTGCGGGTCTCTTTCTTGCGCGCCTTCTCGAGCATGGCGAAGGCGCCAAAGCCCACCGCACCCATGAGCATGCTGATGATGGTCAGAACGACCATGATCTCGATCAGGTTGAAGCCGCGCTGCTTGCGAACGCACGCCCGATCGCGGCGGGCGGCGCGCTCGCGCAGGACCAACAGGACCTTCTTCAACGTCGACAGGGGGGCTGCTGCGGGCAAATTAGTCATCGCGCTCTCCTTGCTGGAAACTTGTATCTCGCGGCGCAGCGACGCGGCGTCACTGCACGAAATCGGCCATCTGCATGATGGGTAGCAGGATCGACATCACCACAAAGCCGACCGAGCCGCCCATGCCGAGGATCATCAGCGGCTCGAGCAGCGTCGTCAGCCGCGCGATCTGCATGTCGACCTCGAGGTCATAGTCGGTGGCCACGTTCTCGAGCATCTGCTCGAGCTGGCCGCTGCGCTCGCCGACGGCGATCATGTGGCAGACGATCACCGGGAACTCGCCCGAGCGGCGCAGCGGCTGGGCGATCGACTCGCCCTCGCGGATCGACTCGCGCGCCTCCTCGACGACCTTGGTGAGCACGGCGTTGCCGAGCACGTTCTTGACGATCTCCATCGCCCGCAACAGCTGCACGCCCGAGGCGAGCATCGTCGACAGCGTCTTGGCGAAGCGGCTCACCGCGACCTTGCGGGCGAGGTCCCCGAACACCGGCAGCTTGAGGACGAAGCGATCCCACTTGAAGCGCCCCTCGGGGGTGCGCAGCCAGCGCTGGAACAGGAGCACACCGACCACGATAACCAGCGCGAGCAGCCACAGGTAGTCGGTGACCAGGGTGCTGGCGAAGATGAGCAGCTGGGTGTTGATCGGCAGCGCCCGCCCGGTGTCGGCAAAGATCGCCGTCACCTTGGGCACCACCGTGGTCATCAGCATGATCAGGATGCCGCCGCCGATGACGCTCATGATGAGCGGGTAGAACAGCGCCGAGACGACCTTGCCGCGCAGGCGGTTCTGCGCCTCGAGGAACGACGCCAGGCGAAACAGCACCGCCTCCAGGTTGCCGGCTGCCTCGCCGGCCGCCACCAGGTGCACGTACAGGTCGCCGAAGAAGCGCGGGTGCCGCGCCAGCGCCCCCGACAGCGACACGCCTTCATTGACCTGCACCTTGAGGTCGGAAAGCACGCGCTTGAGCCCCGGGCGCTCGGCCTGCTCGATGAGCGCGGTCAGGCACTCGGCCAGCTGCACCCCGGCGCGCAGCATCGAGGCGAGCTGCCGCGTCATGATCGCGATGAGCTGCGGGTTGGCGTCGCCGCGCACCGCCAGCCAGCCGCGGATGCGCCCCGGCGACAGCATGGAGAGCAGCGCGTCGCCAAAGTCCTCGGCCGGCGCCGCGGCCACCCCACCGGGTATGCTGCCGCCGCCCTTGGGAGTCGCCGCCTCCTTGACCTCGGTGATGAGGATGCCGTCGCGGCGCAGGTTCTGGCGCAGGGTGCGCGGGCTGTCGGCGTCCTTGATGCCGCCGACCGGCTTGCCCTTGCTGTCAAAGCCCTTGTACTGAAAGACCGGCATGGCGAGGCCCCTTTACTCCTTGTCCTCGGCGGTCACCAGCATCACCTCTTCCACCGACGTGATGCCCCACATGACCTTGCCCGCGCCATCGGTGCGCAGGGTCCGCATGCCCGACTTGAGGGCGGCGCGCTTGAGCGTCGTCGCGTCGGTCTTGCGCAGCGACAGCTCGCGCACCTCGTCGTTTATCACCAGGAGCTCGTAGATCGCCGAGCGGCCGCTGTAGCCGCGCTTGCTGCACGCCGCGCAGCCGCCCTCGTGCCGGCGGTACAGCATGCCCGGCGGCGGCGGCGGCGCCTTGGTCTTGTAGGCGGCGACGTAGTAGGCGCCGCCGAAGAAGCGGTCGACCGGGATCGCCAGCCGCTCCAGCTCCAGCGGCGTTGGCCGGTACAGCTCGCGGCAGCTCGGACACAGGCGGCGCACCAGGCGCTGCGCCAGCACCGTGGCCAGCGAAGAGGTGACCAGGAACGGCTCGATGCCCATGTCGATAAGGCGGGTCACCGCGCTCGCCGCGTCGTTGGTGTGGATCGTCGACAGCACCAGGTGGCCGGTGAGCGAGGCGGTGATCGCCATCTGCGCCGTCTCGTGATCGCGGATCTCGCCGACCATGATGACGTCCGGATCGTGGCGTAGAAACGACCGGATGGACGAAGCGAAGGTCAGCTCGATCTTGGGGTTTACCTGGATCTGCGAGATCCCCTCCAGCTGATACTCGACCGGGTCCTCGACGGTGAGGATGTTGATGTCGGGGGTGTTGATCTGCGACAGCGCGGCGTACAGGGTCGTCGTCTTGCCCGAGCCGGTGGGGCCGGTGACCAGGATGATGCCGTGCGGCCGGTTGATCATCTCGGACATCGTCGTCAGGTGGTCTTCGCCAAAGCCGAGGTCGGACAGGTTGAGCAGCACGGCGCTGCGATCGAGAAGTCGGATCGTGATCCGCTCGCCAAAGCCGGTGGGCACGGTGGCGACGCGCATGTCGATGTCCTTGCCGGCGATCTTGCGCCGGATGCGGCCGTCCTGCGGCAGGCGCTTCTCGGCGATGTTGAGGCCGGCCATGATCTTGACGCGGGCGGTGATCGAGTTGATGAAGTTGCGCGGCGCCCGCTTGTACTCCTCAAGGACGTTGTCGATGCGGTAGCGCACCCCGAGGTCCTTCTCGTGCGGCTCCATGTGGATATCGGAGGCGCGCATGCGCACGGCGTGGAAGATCACCGAGTTGACCCAGCGGATGATCGGCGCCTCGTCGTTGAGGTCGACCAGGTCGACGTCCTCTTCGGTCTCGGCCTCGTCGGCGGTGTCCTCGTGCTTCTGCAGGTCGGCGTCGATGCGATCGCGGGAGTAGACCTTGTTGATCGCCTCGACGATCAGCCCCTCGGGGATGAGCACCGGCTCGACATCGCCGCCCACTGCCCGCCGCACGTCGTCGAGCACGTGCACCGCGGTGGGATCGGAGATGGCGACCTCGACGATGCCGGTCTCGGGCTGGCGGCGCAGCAGCAAGAGCCGGTGCTGCTTGGCGAAGTTGATCGGCACCCGCTGCGCCAGATCCGGCTCGATCGTCTCGGGCTTGAGCTCCAGCGCCACTGGCAGGTCGAACTGGACGCCGAGCGCCGTCAGCACCTGCTCCTCGGTGACCGCCCGCCGCTTGACCAGGAGCTCGCCCAGGCGCGTGCCTTCGGTCATCGCCCCGCCGCCGCGCCGCAGCTCCTCCTGCTCGGCCAGCACCTCCAAAAGCACCGCCTCGGACAGCGCGGCGTGCTTCTGCAACAGGCCCCCGAGCGCCCGCGGCGAGGCGGTGCGGGCGACAAAGACCTTCTTGACCGCGGCCCCGCTCTGGCCGACTGCGCCGCGCGCCGCGTGCGCCCCGCTGGCCAGGCCACCGAGGCTGCTCGCCGACGCCTTGCCGTCCTTGGGGCCGCGCGCGGGGGGGCGCGGCGGACCGCTCTTGACCTCCGGCGACCGGTCCGGCTTGGCGCTCTTATCAGGCTGCTCGCTCTGCGACATGACGGCTTCCTTACTGCGGCGGCGCCCCGGGCGGCGGCGGGGTCGGGGTCGGAGTCGCCGCCGGTCGGCCCGGCGCGCCGACGCTCGGCGGCGGCGGCAGCGGCGGCGCCGAGATCGGCCCGCTCGGCAGGCGCGGCGGCAGCTCGATCGGCCCGGCGTCGATGACCTCGCGGTTGAGCGACTGATCGGCGGCCCGCAGCTCGACCATCTCGCGCTCGGCCTCGACGGCGGTGCGGTTGATCTCCTCCAGCGCCCCGCGCTTGCGGGTGTAGTCGATCGGGCCGACCACGTCGCGGTCGTCGCTAAATGACGCGTAGGCCTCGATGAACTCGCGGCGCTCGCGGGTCTTGCGCTCGAAGATCCGCTGCAGGTCCGACGGGTCGTTGATGATGTACGGGGTCAGGATGATGAGCAGCATCTGCTTGACCGTCTCTTTGTGCCGGGTCTTAAACAGATAGCCGAGGATCGGGATGTCGCCCAGGATCGGGATCTTGGTCACCGACTCCGAGATGCTGTCCTTCATAATGCCGCCAAGCACCACCGGCTGCTGGTCGCGCACCACCGCCACCGTCTTCAGGGTCCGCTTGTTGGTCGCCGGCCCGAGGTTGTTGTAGTTGGCGGCCAGGACGTCGCTTATCTCGTTGTCGATCTCCAGCCGCACGTAGTCGCTGGCGTTGACGTGGGGGGTGATCTCCAGCTTGAGCTGCACGTCCTGCCGCTGCACCGACTGCAGCGGCGTGAGGTTGGACAGGCCGCTGGCGCCCAGCTGCGGGATGCCGCTGATGGCGCTGGGGAAGGGCAGGTTCTGGCCGACGGTGATCGTCGCCTTCTCGTTGTCGGTGGTGAGGATGTTGGGGACCTGCATGATGTTGACGTCGTTGTTGGTCTGCATCGCCTGAATGATGAGACCAAACTGCGGCGGCAGCGTCGCCCCGGCGGTCGAGGCCTGGCCAAAGATGGCAGAGTTGGTAAACGACGGACCGATGACGCCGCCGACCAGGCCCGGCAGCGACAGGAGGCTCAGCGGGCTCAGCGAGTTGAGGGTGCCGCTCTTGAGACCACCGACGGCGATCCCGCCAAGGCCGGGGATCTCGGCGCCGCCGTGGTAGGACAGCCCAAGGTCGCGCGCCTTGGACAGGTTGACCTCCATGACCGCGGCCTCGATGAACACCTGGCGGCGCGGGATGTCCAGGCGCCGGATGACGTCGCGCACGACCAGGTAGTCCTTGCTGCCGGCGTGACCTTGACCTCATCCTGGAACAGCCCGGCCGCTTGCTGGCCGCCGCTGCTCGAGGGCTGCGAGGGCGGACGGCCGCGGCCGCCGGCGCCGCTGCGGCTGCCGCCGCCGCCGACCACGGTGACGATGCCCGACAGCACGCCGGCGATGTCATCGGCGTTGGCGTTCTCCAGCGCGTAGACGTGGATGCGATCGCCGCTGGAGGTGCCGCCCTGCGACTCCAGGCGCTTGATGAGGGCGAACACCCGCTGGTAGGTCCGCTCGGATGACACGACGATCAGCGAGTTGGTGCGGTCATCGGGGAAGATCTGGCTTATCGAGTCGTCGCCCGAGCCGATGAGCGAAGGTGGCGCCGAGCCGTCGCTGCTGCCGGCCAGCGGGACGTTGATCGGGGCCCGCTTGGGCTGGCCAGGGGTGGCCGCCTTGCCGACGTTGAACACCTGCTGCAGCATCTGCGCCACCTCGGTGGCGACGATGTTGCGCAGGCGGATGACCCAGATCTTCTCGCCGGTCATCGCCACGTCCAGGGCCCGCACCACCTCTTCCATGCGGCGGATGTTCGAGGCCAGATCGGTGATGACCAGGGTGTTGGTGGTGCTATACGGCGTGATGTCGCCGTCGCGGCCCTTGAGGCGGCTCAAGACCTGGACCACTTCGTCGGTGGTGATGTACTTGAGGCGCAGAAGGCGCGTCACATACTGCTCGGTGCGCGGCACCGCCTCGCCGGGGTTGATGACCGGGATGGACGACTCGCGGGCGTGATTGGACTCGATGATCTTGAGCACCCGGCCGTCGGGCTGCACGGTCAGGCCCATCGCCTCCAGCGCCGAGAGGAAGATGCGGTACGCCTCGCCAGCGGTGACCAGCTGCGGGGCGATGATGGTGACCTTGGTCTGGCGGATGTTGGCCGGCAGGATGAACGGCCGGCACGAGATCGACTTGATCCAGCCGACGAGCTCGAGCAGCTCGGTCTCCGGCTTGAGGGTGATGCCGACCTTCTTGTCGGCCGGAAAGGCGCGACACTCGGTGAACTCTTTCTCCCCTGGCAGCGGCAGATCATCGACCGAGGTGCCGCCCGCGGCGCCGGCCGCCTTGGCCGCCCCCGCCGTCCCGCCCGCCGGCGCGGCCGGCGTGTTGGCCGCCAGCGCGGTCCCACCAAAGGGTCCGGCGACGCGGACCTGGCGTCCGGCGTCCGGGGTGCCCGCCTTGCCGGTCTGGCCGAGCGCCGGGCTCCCCAGGCCTACGGTCGCGAGCAGAAACGCAGTCGCCGTGACAGCCGAAATGGTCTTTTGGAACTTCATCATCACTTGTATCCGTCACCGAATCTGGTAGTCGAGGGTAATGTTCTCGTTCCGCCGCTCGAGCATCACGGTCAGGTGCGAGGCACTCTTGAGCTTGGTATAGGCCTCCAGGGCCTTGTCCGGCGTCGACATGTCCAGGCCGTTGATCGCCTTGATCAGGTCGGCGTTCTGCATGCCAATCTTGGCAAACATCGAGCCCGGCCGGATGGCATACAGCTTGAACCCGTTGGGCTTGCCGTCCTTGATCGACGGGACGAAGCGGGCGCTGGTCGCCAGCGCCGTGGTGTTGGCCAGCACCTTGTCGATGAGGCTCTTGTCGACCTCGCAGTTGGAGCCGCTGCAGCGCACGCCCTTGTCGATGTCCTTCTCCAGGCCGGTCGTCTCGCCGGGCATCGGCTCGGCGGCGGCGACCACCGGCGGCGGCGGCGGGGCGTTGCTCTCGTCGAGGTACTCGATGCGCTTGCCGACGACGAAATAGACCCGCCCTTCGACCACCTGGGCGACGATGGCGCCGCCCTGGGGCAGGGCGTCGCCGCGCTTGTAGATTTTCACCGCCTTGCGCTCGTCGGCGTTGTCGCGCACCACCGCCATCGACCAGTCAAAGTCGTTGGGCGAGACCATGGTCGCCAGAAGCTGCATGTTCAGGCTGCTGCGCTGCGGCGTGGTGTCAACGGGCCCCGCGTCCTGCTTCTCGGGCGTGAGGACCAGCGGCGCGCAGGTGCTGCAGAAAATATTGCGGTCGAGGATCGACTCGATGTCTTTGCTGCGCTGCGGCGGCGAGGCCACCTGGGTGCTGACCTCGCGCCGCGGCATCTGCGGCCCATCGCCGGACAGCACCGTCGAGACCAGCACGCTGGCGGCGGCGCGCCCGACCAGGATCGCGCACAGGGCGATCCCTACCAGATTGAACACCCACAGATATTTCTTGAGCATCATTTCCGTGACTCCGCACGCAAGAACGATGCAATCACGGTGCCAGCTTCGATAGAACCTGCCATCGGCTGCGGTCGCGCCAGGTTATCGAGCCCCAGCCCGCCTCGCCGCCCGCGCCACCGCAAGTCTGCCTGACAAATTGGCAAAAGCAGCAGCTGCGGTCGCGCCCCCCGCTTGCCAAATTGGCAGCCGCGCTCATTCACCTGCAGAGTCCGGCAGCCCCTGCACGAGGCGGTCGCGCAGGCGCTGGTGCTGCGGCTCGGGCAGGCCGCGCAGCGCCGCCAGGTCGGGGCGGCACCAGCCGAGCGTCTGACGGAAGGCGCGCAGGCGGGCGGCGCTCTGGGCGATGCGGGCCCGGACCTCGGGGTCGCGGGCGGCGGCCGCTTGCAGCGCCGCCTCGGCGCGCTGCAGCCGGTCGGCGTCGCGACAGAAGAGAAAGGCGTCGCAGCCGGCGAGCAGCGCCGCCACCACGACCTCGCTGTCGTCGGGCAGGCCGAGGTGGGCGGCGGTCACCGCGCTCATGTCGAGGTCATCCGAGACGATCACCCCGCCAAAGCCGAGCTCCTCGCGCAAGATCCCGGTCAGCCAGCGCTGCGACAGGGTGGCCGGCCGGCTGTCCACCGCCGGGTAGACCACATGGGCGGTCATCAGCATGCCGATCCCGGCGCGCACCGCCTCGACGAAGGGGACAAGCTCGACCGCGCGCAGCGTCGCCTCGTCGCGCGGCACCACCGGCAGCGTCAGGTGCGAGTCGGTGGCGGTGTCGCCGTGCCCGGGGAAGTGCTTGCCGCAGCCGCGCAGGCCGCCGGCCGCCTCCAGGCCGCGCAGGAACGCCAGCGCCCGCGCGCTCACCGCCGCCGCCGTCTCACCGAAGGCGCGATCGCCGATGATCGGGTTCTGCGGGTTGGAGTTGACGTCGAGCACCGGGGCAAAGTTGACGTTGAGCCCGAGCGCCGCAAGCTCCGCCGCCATGGCGCGACCGACCTGCTCGGCGACCGCCGGCGGCTGGGCGCGCAGGCGCTCCATGGGCGGCCACACGGTGAGCGGCGCCTTGAGCCGCTGCACCCGCCCGCCCTCGTGGTCGATAGCGAGGATCGGCGGCAGCGCCTGCAGCTGCGGCTGCGTCGGCTGGTAGGCCGCGGCGGTGGCGCGCAGGAACTCGGCGGTGGCCAGCGGATCGCCGGGGGAGCTGAAGTTGCGGCTGAAAAAGACCAGGCCGGCGAAGTCGCCGCGGGCAAACCGCTGGCGCAGCTCGGGGGGGAGCTCGGGGCCGGGAAAGCCGACGATGAACAGCTCGCTGGGCGCGGCGGCGGGGCTGCTCATCGCCGCCTCCGGGGGCGGGCGCCGGCAGCGGCCCGGTCGCAGCGGACTGCCCGCGCAGCTCGCGGCAGACCTGGGGATTCGACGCGGCATTGCCGTTGCATAAGCGGCAGCTTACTGCAAAACCCCGCCCCCAGGAAAACCCGCGGCCAAGTCGCGCCGGCCCAGAACGCAGGGCACCCCCGTGACACGAGCGCCGCGACAGGCTAAAGAAGGACCCCATGATGAACACACGGCGGAAGGTCCCGCGGGCGGCGCTCTGGCTGAGCGTGGCCGCCGGTCTGGGCAGCGGCGGGGCTCTGGCGATGGGCGGCGGCAGCGCGGCGGCGTGGGCCCAGCCGCAAGCCGAGCCCGGGCCGGGCACTGCGCAGAGCGCACCGGGCGAGCCGACGGCGGCGCCGCTCTTTGACGCCCAGATCCTCGATCTGGACGACAAGCCAGTGTCGCTGCGGGCGATGCAAGGCCGGGTCGTGATCGTGCTGCACCAGGATCGCTACTCCAGCGACCAGAACCAGGGGTTCAAGGATCGCCTCGGCGAGCTGGTGCTGCGGCACCCGCAGCAGCTCCAGCTTGTCGCGCTAGCCGACGCCGGTGGCTATAACTTCTGGCCGGCCCGGCGCTACGTCAAAGACGCGCTGCGGCCGCTGCGCGAGCTCGGCGGGGCGCTGGTCGCCTGCGACTGGAAGGGGGCGGTGCAGAAGAGCTACCGCATCCCGGCCCGCCAGAGCGCGGTGTTCGTCGTCGGTAAGGACGGCGCGCTGCAGGTCCTCAAAAAAGGTGTGCTCGGCACCAGCGAGGCAGCGGCGCTGCTCCGCCAGATCGAGAAGCTGGCGCTCGACTGATGGCGGGGGTGGTGGGGCGCACCGGCGGCTCGGCGATCATCGTCGGCGGCGGCATCGGCGGCCTGGCGACCGCGGTGCGCCTGCTCGCTGCCGGCCACGTGGTGACGGTGCTGGAGCGCGCCGCCGCACCCGGCGGCAAGATGCGCCAGCTCACGGTCGGCGGCCAGGTCTTCGATGGCGGACCGAGCGTGCTCACCATGCCCGCGGTGCTGGAAGAGCTGTGCGCCGTCGCCGGGGTCCGCCGCGCCGACCTTGTCACCCTGGAGCCGCTCCTGCCGCTGTGCCGTCACTTCTTCGCCGACGGCACGGTGCTCGACCTGTTTGCCGATGAGCCGGTCGCCCCGGGCAGCCCGCCCGCCGCTGCCTGGGCGCGCTCGACCGCCGAGGTCCAGCGCGTGCTTGGGGGGCGCGCCGGCGAGCAGTTCAGCCGCTTCCGCGAGCACGCGGCCCTCATCTACCGCACCGTCGAGCAGCCCTTCATGCGGCGGCCGGTGCCGAGTAACCCCCTGGCGCTGCCGTTCACCTACACCCTGGGCGACCTTTTGCGCATGCGGCACCTGGACGCCCGGCGCTCGCTGTGGCAGGCCCTGACGGCGCAGTTTGACGACGAGCGGCTGCGCGTGCTGCTGGCGCGCTACGCCACCTACTCGGGCGCCGATCCGTTCCAGGCGCCGGCGACCTTGAGCGTCATCGCCCACGTCGAGATGGCGCTCGGCGTATACGCGGTGGTCGGCGGGATGTACCAGATCGCGGCGGCGCTGGCGCAGCTCATCGCCCGCCTTGGCGGCACGCTGCGCTGCGGCGCCGAGGTCGAGCGCATCGAGCTCGATGCCCGCGAGTCGCGGGCGCTGGCCGTGCACGCCGGCGGCGAGCGCCTTTGTGCCGATGACATCGTCGTCAACTGTGACGTCGCCCAGCTCTACGAGCGGCTGTGCGCCGGCACCCGCCTGGCCGCCCGCCACGGGCCGCGCATCGCCGCGCTGCCCCCATCGCTGTCGGCCTACCTGAACCTCATCGTGACCGCCGACGCGGCGCAGCTGCCGCTGCGTCACCACAACGTCTTTTTCTCGTCCGACTACGCGCGGGAGTTCCAGGAGCTGCGCGACCGCCCGCCGAGCGACCCGACGGTCTACCTGTGCAACCCCGACTGGCAGCAAGCGGCGCAGCGCTGGTTCTTTCTGACCAACGCCCCGCCACAGCCGCCGGCGCTGACCCCCGACGCGCCGGCCAGCGCCGCCTGGAGCCCCGCGCAGAAAGTCGCCTGCAGGGCCCGGGTGGGCGAGAAGCTGGCCCAGCACGGGATCGACCTGGCCCGTCACAGCCGCGCCGAGCAGGAGGTCACCCCCCGCGACTTCGCGGCGCTGTTCCCGTCTAGTCGCGGGGCCCTGTACGGCGCCGCCGCCAGCTCGCGCCTGGCCGCCTTCAAGCGCCCGCCTAACCGCGTCCCGGGCGTGCGCAACCTCTACTGCGTCGGCGGCAGCACCCACCCCGGCGCCGGCGTGCCGATGGTCATGCTCTCCGCCCAGCTGGTCGCCCAAATGATCCTCGACGGCTGATCCTCGACGGCTGATCCTCGACGGCTGATCCCCCTTCGCGCCGCCCGCTAATCCACAGCGGAAGCGCGCAGAGCCTGTGCAGGCGAGCCATGTCCGCAGGCCGCAAGGGTCGCCGCTAGCAGGCAGTAGCAAAAATACTCCGCGACCCGAGTTCGGGTCCGGCCATGCTCGCGGATCAGAGGCTGCTGCGGGCGCTCAAACCCGGGCTTTGGCCGCTCGCTACGTTTTGCCGCAGCCTGCTAGAGGCGCATACACATTGGCTCGCCGCAGGTCCGGCCCGCCGCAGCGAGGTCCGTTCCCGGCTCTCCCGGCCGTCCGCCCCTACCCGCCGAGGCTCTTGCCCCGCGCCGCCGCCAGCCTCGCCAGCAGGGCCGCGAGTTCCCCGACCAGCTCGCCCGACCCCGCGCTGCCGCCCATCACCCGGCCTCCCTGCGGCTGCGCCAGCGCTGCCCGCAGCGCCGCGCCGAGCGCCGCCCGATCGCGACACAAGACCGCCTGCCCCTGCGCCGCCAGGGCGGTAGCCAGCTCCAGCTGGTGATCGTTGACCGCCTCGCCATAGCGCGCCAGCCGCGGCACCACCAGCGGTCGCAGACCGTACTTGATGCAGGTCCCGAGCGCCCCCGCCCCGGCGTGGCAGATGACCAGGCGCGCCCGCCCAAGGCGTGCCTCCAGCTCGGGAGCGGGCAGAAAGGCGCTCCCGGCAAAGCGGCGCGGCGCCGCGCTCGCGCCGTGCTGTACGTAGAGCGGCGCCGGGAGCTCGCCGCAGTCACCTAGCTCGTCGAGCCAGCGCAGCAGGCGGGTAAACGGCCGGTCGCTGGTGCCCACGGTGACCACGATCTCCGCGCCTGCCGGCGGGAGCTGCGCCGCCGGCAGGCGACTGAACACCGACCCGGCGTAGCGGCCCCGCGGATAGAACCGCGCCAGGGCCGGCCACTGGTAGAAAAAGTGCCGCGTCAGCGGATACAAGAGCCGCCCGCTCAGCGACGGCCGCTGCACCGCGCTGAAGGTCTCGACAAAGACCACCGCGGCGCCGCCGAGCCGCCCGACCACGGCCACCGGCACCGCCGGCCCCGCTCCCGCGCTGAGGATGACGTCGGGTCGCCCGCTGCCGCCCGCCGAGTCGCCAAACAGCCGCGCCGCTTCGACCAGGTTCCACAGCACGCGCAGGTCGCGCTCGGCATGGGCGATGCGGTGGACCGGCCCTGGCAGCGGGACCTCGGTGCGATCGTTGACGATGAAAAAGACCTCGGCCCCCGCCCAGGCCGGGGCGAGCTCCAGCACCTCGCGCAGGTGCCCGCCCACCGAGCTGACCACGCACAGCCGCAGCCGCTCCCCGCCCGGGGCGGGGCCGGCGGCGCGGTCTGGTGCGGCGCGGTGCATGCTGACGCCTACAGTAGCAAAATGCAGCCCGTCGCCGGGGCCGCCGCGGGCAAAAAAAAACCCGGCCGAGGGCCGGGTTTCGTCGGTTCCGCTCTAGCTGGCGCTTAGAAGTCGCCGCCGAAGTCGTCGCCGCCCATTCCTCCCATACCGCCCATTCCGCCCATTCCGCCCATTCCTCCCATGCCGCCCATTCCTCCCATGCCGCCGCCGCCACCACCACCGGCCGCCTTCTCCTTCTTCTTGGGCTTCTCGGCGATCATGGTCTCGGTGGTGAGCATCAGGCCGGCGACCGAGGCGGCGTTCTGCAGCGCGGTGCGCACGACCTTGGTCGGGTCGATGACGCCGGCGGCCACCAGGTCCTCGTACTTGTCGGTGGCAGCGTTGTAGCCGATCGCGCCCTTCTCGGACTTGACGCGCTCGACGACGATGGTGCCTTCGACGCCGCCGTTCTGGGCGATCCAGCGCAGCGGCTCTTCAATAGCGCGGCGGATGATGGCCACCCCGTACTGGCGGTCGCCTTCAACCTTGAGCGCATCGAGCTTGGGCAGGGCGCGCAGGAGCGCCACGCCGCCGCCGGGGACGATGCCCTCTTCGACGGCCGCGCGGGTCGCGTGCAGGGCGTCCTCGACGCGCGCCTTCTTCTCTTTCATCTCGGTCTCGGTCGCCGAGCCCACCTTGATCACCGCCACGCCGCCGACCAGCTTGGCCAGCCGCTCCTGCAGCTTCTCGCGATCGTAGTCGCTGGTGGTGTCCTGCAGCTGGGCGCGGATCTGCTTGACCCGGGCGTCGATGTCGGCCTTCTTGCCGCTGCCATCGATGATGGTGGTGTTGTCCTTGTCGATGGTGACGCGCTTGGCGCGGCCGAGGTCCTTGACCGTCAGGTTCTCTAGCTTCAGGCCCAGGTCGTCGGTGACCGCCTGACCGCCGGTGAGGATGGCGATGTCCTTGAGCATCTCCTTGCGGCGGTCGCCAAAGCCCGGGGCCTTGACGGCGCAGGCGTTGAGCGTGCCGCGGAGCTTGTTGACCACCAGGGTGGCCAGCGCCTCGCCGTCCACGTCCTCGGCGAGGATGAGCAGGGGCTTGCCGGCGCGGGCGATCTGCTCCAGCGTCGGGATGAGGTCCTTCATGCTGGAGATCTTCTTCTCGCAGATGAGGATGAACGGGTCCTCGAGCACGACCTCCATGCGCTCGCTGTCGGTGACGAAGTACGGCGACAGGTAGCCGCGGTCAAACTCCATGCCCTCGACCACGGTGAGGGTGGTCTCCATGGCCTTGGCCTCTTCGACCGTGATGACGCCTTCCTTGCCGACCTTCTCCATCGCCGAAGCGATGAGGTCGCCGATCACGGTGTCGCCGTTGGCCGAGATGGTGCCGACCTGGGCGATCTCCTTGTGGCCCTTGGTGGGCTTGGACATCGCCTTCAGCTCGGCGATGACCACCGCGACGGCCTCGTCGATGCCGCGCTTGATGTCCATCGGGTTGTGCCCGGCGACAACCATCTTTGCGCCCTCGGTGTAGATCGCCTGGGCGAGCACGGTGGCGGTGGTGGTGCCGTCGCCGGCGATGTCCGAGGTCTTGCTGGCGACCTCCTTGACCATCTGCGCGCCCATGTTGGCGAACTTGTTCTCGAGCTCGACTTCCTTGGCGACGGTGACGCCGTCCTTGGTGACGGTCGGCGAGCCCCAGGACTTCTCGATGACGACGTTGCGCCCGCGCGGTCCCAGGGTCACCTTGACCGCGTTGGCAAGAGCGTTCAAGCCGTGCGCAATCTCGCTGCGCGCCGTCTGGCTAAAAATAATGTCTTTGGCAGCCATACTTTATCCTCGAAGTGGGAGTGTGGGTCGTGGTGAGTTTTGGATAGGTGGCTGTGGCCGGGCCGCGGAGCGCGCCCCGTCGATCGGGCAGCTACGACCGGCAGCTACGGCCAGCAAGCTCGCCCCGGAGCGGCGCCCCGGGACCCGGCCGCTCAGCCTTCAATCACGGCGAGGATCTCGTCCTCGCGCATGAGCATGAGCTCCTCACCGTCTAGCTTGATCTCGTTGCCGGCGTACTTGCCGAACAGCACGGTGTCGCCGGGCTTGACCTTGAGCGCGACCACGGTCCCGTCCTGCAGGATGCGTCCCTTGCCGACTGCGACCACAGTGGCCTGGGTCGCGCGCTCTTTGGCGCTGTCGGGGATATACAGGCCGCCAGCGGTGCGCTCTTCCTCGGTCTTGCGCTTGAGCAGGATTCGATCGTGTAGGGGCCGAATTTTCATTCCCTTCCTCCTTCAGACTGTGCGTGGTGGGGCGGGACACTGCTGCCGCCGCCGAGCGTTCTAGGACGACGTGGACGATGAGGTCGCAGGCGCGCTGCCGGAGCTCGGCGCCGCGCCGCCATCGCTGCTGCTGGTCTCGGCCTTGCTGGCCTCGGCCTCGGCAGTCTTTTTCTTATCCTCATCGAGCGTTTTGGTGAGCTTGTCGATGCGGTCGTTTTCGGTGCGAGGCTTCTTGCCGGTCTGGCTGCCGTAGCCATCCTTGTACCAGCCTCCCCCCTTGAGGTGGAAGGCCCCTCCGGAAATAAGCCGCTCAAGACTCGGCTTACTGCAGGCAGGGCAGTCTTTGAGGGCTGGTTCGGTGATCCGCTGAAAGGCTTCTAGCTGGTGGCCGCAGGCCTGGCATTGGTACTCGTAGGTCGGCATGACGGGTCCCTTGCGAAATCGTGGGTGAACCTAATCCTAGGGCTTCAATTGTCAAGCACTACCCATGCGCGAGTGCTAACAAAATCTGCTAAGTCCGCGAAAATCAAGGGCTTCGATCGCACACAAGTTGCCAGGGAGGGCCCGCGATCGCCCCGCTCGCCCGGCCGCGCCTGGCCTTATGCCCGCTCCGCAGCCGGCAGCCCGGCTTCCGCTGATTCCGCCAGAGGCCCGGCCACCGGGCCGACCGAGAACTGACGCGCTCTGTGGCCGCGCTCACACCTGGCGGTCGACGGGGACAGCGCTACGGATGAGCCGCTTTTGGCGTACACTCGCACTCTAGTAAGAAATGTTCGAGATCTTCCGCTCAGCGCGGCTTCGCCGGCTCTTTCTCTGCGAGACCATGCTGATTCTGCTCGTCGCGGTGCTCAGCGTGCGGCTGCGCATCGGCCTCGGCTTTACCCCGGACGATCCGACAGCCACCGATGAGTGGCCCTACTGGCTGCAGGCCTGCGTCGCCGGGGTGACGATCCCGGTCGCGGTGCAGCTTGGCATGTATTACCTGGATCTATACACGAGCTCGCCGCTTGCCAGCCGGACCCAGCTCCTGGTGCGGCTGCTCATGGCCCACTTCATCGCCGGCGGGGCGCTGGCGCTTTTGTACTACCTGGTGCCGCAGTACCGGGTGCAGCGGCTGGCGCTGGCGATGACGATGACGATCAGCACCTGGCTCTTGTTCTCGCTGCGCTTCCACTTCGAGGAGATCCTGTACTCGGGCTCGTGGCGGCGGCGGGTGCTGCTGCTCGGCACCGGCTCGCTGGCGCAGCGCATCGGCCGTGAGCTGCTGGCCCACCCCGGCTCGGGCTTCGAGCTGGCGGGGTTTCTCTCGCGCAGCCCGCCCGAGCCGGGGGCGACGCTGCTCGGGCGGCCGCTGCTCGGCACGCTGCAAGAGCTTAAGGGCGTGGTCGAGCGCCACCAGATCGAAGACGTGGTCTTTGCCCCCGATGAGCAGCGGGGCCTGGACTGGCTGATGCTGCAGCTCATCGCCGTCAAGCTCGGCGGCATCGGCGTGCACACAGCGCAGCAGTTTATCGAGGCGCTGCTCCACTGCCTGCCGGTAGAGCTCTTGCGCCCGTCGGTGGTGGTCTTCGACCCGGGCTTTCAGCCATCGCGCTTCATGCTGACCGTCAAGCGCCTCGCGGACGTGGTGCTGAGCGTCCTGGCGCTGTTTCTGGTCGGCCCGCTGATGCTGCTCACCGCCATCGCGATCCGCCTGGAGTCGGCGGGTCCGATCTTCTACCTGCAGCAGCGGGTCGGCCGCGGCGGGACGCTGTTTACGATCATCAAGTTCCGCTCGATGCGGGTCGCCCAGCCGGGCGAAAAAGAGCGCCTCACCGAGCGCAACGACAGCCGCGTCACCCGCGTCGGCCGCTTCATCCGCCTGCACCGCATCGACGAGCTGCCGCAGTTCTTCAACGTCGTCATCGGCGACATGAGCCTGGTCGGCCCGCGCCCGGAGGTCCTCTACTCGGTCGAGCAGCAGCGCAAGGCGATCCCGTTTTACGACCAGCGCCACGCCATCAAGCCTGGCATCACCAGCCTCGGCCAGGTGCGCTACGGCGCGGCGACCACCAACGACGAGGCGCGCGAGCGCCTCAAGTACGACCTCTACTACCAGAAGAACATGTCGCTGGCCTTCGACCTGTCGATCCTGCTCGACACGGTCAAGGTCGTCCTGCTGCGGACCGGCGCCCGCTAAGCCCCGCCAACCGGCTGGGGCGGCAGCTCGAGCTTCTGCAAGAACTCGCGCTGCTCTCGCGGCGACAGGCCCAGGGCGCGGTAGTCGGGGGTCTCGCCGCGGAGCAGCGCCTGGACGGCGAGCAGCTCCTGCCGCGACAGCGACGCCGCGTGCAGCCGGTAGTCGCAGAACGCCTCCCAGGCCTGCGGCACCCAGCGCTGCACCAGCTGGCCGATCGCCTCGGCGTAGACGCGGATCTCGTACTGCGCGTGGGCGTCCAGGCGCAGGGCGAGGAAGTGCAGCAGGTTGTGCAGGTCGATCTTCCAGTACCACTGGGTGTAGAAGTTGAGCGTCAGGTTCATCCGCGCCAGCTCGCGCGCCAGCTGCGGCTCGCCGGGGCGCAGCGGCTTCTGATCATCGCCCTCGTTGAGCAGCTCTTCATAGTGGTCGTAGCAGCGCTGGGCGTCGGCGCGCAGCAGCTCGAGCACGGCCTGCGCCTGCGCCGGGCCGAGCGGCTGCGCCCGCCCCTGGCGGTTGGTGCTCGACTGCACCGCGAGCTGCGCCGGCTCGGGCAGGTAGAACTCGCGGTCGAGGATCGAGTAGCGCGCCGAGTACTCGTTGACGTTGGCCATGCGGTGGCGGATCCACTGCCGGGCGACGAAGATCGGCAGCTTGACGTGCAGCTTCAGCTCGCACATCTCAAGGGGCGTGTTGTGGTGGTGGCGCACCAGGTAGCGGATGAGCCCGCGATCGTCGCGCAGCTGGGTGGTGCCGCGGCCGTAGGACACGCGCGCCGCCTGGACGATCGCCGCGTCGTCGCCCATGTAGTCGATGACGCGGACAAAGCCGTGGTCGAGCACCGCGGTCGGCTCTAAAAGGACCTCCTCCAGCGCCTGCACGGTCGGCCGGCGGGTGGCGTTGCGGATCGCCTGCGCCTCGCTTATCGCGCTGCGCTGCGCCTCTTTCAGCGACATGAACAAACCTCTTGGGGCAATAGAACGGCCAGATGAGTAGCGCGAATCGGGCGCTCGGGCGAGGTGAAAAGGGCGGGCCGGGGACGGCCTAGGTCAAAGAGGGGACTAGGCCGAAGGAGCCGAGCCGCTCGCCGGCAGCGCCGGGCGCGGCGGCGGCGGACTCGTGGCCGAGGCGGCGGCCCCAGGCGGGGTGAGGGCGTCGGGCTTGGCGCGGTACAAGAGCCACAGCGCCGCCGGCAGCGCGGTGAAGTCGGCGATCATCGACAGCACGAACGCCAGCGCCGAGAGCAGGCCGAACTGGCGGACCGGCGGCAGCTTGGCCAGGGCAAAGGCGAGGAAGCCGCCGGCGTTGATGAGCGTCGCGTAGAAGATCGCCCGGCCGGAGATGAGCATCGTGTGGCGCAGTGACTCCTCGACGGTGCCGTCCTTGCGCTTCTCGCCGAAGTGATAGAAGAAGTGGATCTGGTCGTTTTCGCTGGTGCCGAGCACCGTCGAGGCGATGAGGATGGTGGCGACGTTGAGGGCGACCCCGGTAAGGCGCATCACCAGGAACATCACCAAGATGGCGAAGAACGACGGGATCATCGCCATCAGCCGGGCGATGCCGCTGCGGAACACCAGCAGGAAGGTGCCAAAGATGATCGCCACGGTCAGCCCGAAGCTCTCGACCAGCGTCGGCACCATGTGGTGCGAGATCTTGGCCTGCAGCGGCGCCAGTCCCACCGGCTGCATCTTGAACTCCTTGAGCGCCGGGTGCCGCGACACCGAGCCCGCCCACAGCTGCTCAAGGACCTTGGTGAGGGCGACGAAGCCCTCGTAGTCCTCGGTGCGGGTGATGATCGAAAACTGCGTCTGCCCGAGGTTGGTCTTGTCGACGAAGCTCTGCAGCATCTGCTCGCGCGGCAGGAACGCCTCCAGGTCGTCGGTCAGCTTCTCCAGCGAGTCGTCGTCGGTGGGCAGCACGTCGCCCTTGCCCGCCATATAGCGCAGGGTGCGCAGGATGGTCACCACGCTGGCCGACGAGCCGATGTGCGGGTCCTTCTGCAGGCTGTCCTGCAGGTCGATGAGGCCGCGCAGCGTCTCGGGCTTGCTGATGCTGCCCTGCGGCCCGACCAGCCACATGTTGGTCACCGCCAGACCGCCGAGGTTTTTCTCCAGCTCTTTGGTGTCCTTGTAGATCTGGGCGTCGTGGTTGATGTAGTCGACGGCGTTGGTCTCGAGCTTCATCGGCTCCACCGCGCCGCCCGGCAGCCCGAGCAGCGCCACCGCCCCCAGGACGCACATGACCAGAGCCACCGGCACCAGCAGCCAGCGGAAGCGATACGAAAAGCCGGGGACGAAGTTGGCGATGCTGACAAACCAGCGGTTCGAGCCGTGCTGGTCGCTGCCGGTCGGGGTGCGCAGGATCTTCTGCAGCGCCGGGAACAGGGTGAACACGAGCAGCCAGGTGAACACCAGGCCGACGGCGACCCACAGGCCCATCTCGCGGATCGGGCGGATCTTGGACACCGCCAGCGCGGCAAAGCCCACCGCGGCGGCGAAGATCGAGGCGGTGCAGGCGAGGAACTTGTTGCACAGGGCGAAGATCTGGTGGTCGTCGACCGCGCGGTCGGGCGGGCGATCGACAAAGCGCGACTGCAGGTAGACCAGCGTCGCGGTGCAGGTGATGAGGATGGTCATCGGCACAAGCGATGACACGATGGTGAACACGCCGCCGGTGATGCCGACGAAGCCGACGGTCATGGCGGCGCTCATCCCCAGGGTGATGATGAACGCGACCAGCGTCCGCCATGACTTATAGAGCGCGACGCACAGCACCGTGACAAACAGGAAAAACAGCGGGAAGTAGCGGATCCCCGTCGAGCGAGTGTCCTTGTCAAGGTAGGCGTTGACGTACGGCTGGCCGACCTTGCGCAGGCGCGACAGCGGCGCCGGGTGCTGCTCGAGGTCGGCGATCACCCCATCGACGCGATCAAGGAGCGCCGCCCGCTCGGCGGTGCCCTTTACGGTGAGCACGAGCGGCACCGCGAGGAAGTGCTCGCCGTAAAGGTGCTGGTTGTGGAACAGCTCGGTGCCGGTGACGAACTTCTTGAAGGCGGCGGACTGCTCGGGGGTGGCGGCAAAGCCGGCCTTGGAGCGGCGGTAGACCGACAGCGCGGAGTTCACCGCCACCTGCGGCAGCTTGGCGAGCTCGAGCTCCATCGCCGACAGCCGCGCGAGCACCGGCGGCGCGAACGGATCGTCGGCCTCGGCCAGCAGCACCACGTACTCGGCGGCGCCAAAGACCTTTTCAAAGTCATGGGCGGCGATGTAGTCGGGGTCGCTCTGGACGATCAGGCGGTCGATCGAGTTGTCCTGCGGAACTTTGATCGCAAAGTAGACGCTGGGACCGAGCAGGATCGCGCAGACGGCGACCACCCACCAGCGCTTGGCGACGACGAAACGGAAGACGGACCACAGCCAGCTCGGGTGTTGTTCGCTCATACTGCACCACCAGCCATCGGCCTCGTGGCGCGTCGGAGTCGACGCCGCCCGGGCCGCGCCCCTAGGTTGTCGCCGGTCATGACCCCAGCTGCAGCCCCAGCTGCGGCCCCAGCGGTCGCCGGCGGCGATAACCGGCGAGGCAGACTGGAGCCGTCCGGCTGTGCCGGATTCTCCAGACGTCCCAGATATCTAGTAGCTCGCTCATGGCTCTTCATGCTGATTCACGTCGGTGCCGGTCATCCGCAGCGCCACCAGCACGGGGCCAATGCAGGCGCCATGCTAGCGCAAACCCGCCGCGCTGTGTACCCCAAGCCTTACCCTTGTGCCCGCGGCTGACCTCTCCCGACCCCTCCTGCCCTCTGGTGTCCTCTACTACCCTCTGGTGCCGTCTACTGCCTTCTACAGAAAGATGTCACATTCAGGTAAGGGATCGACCAAATTAGCGGGAAAAGACACTCTCCCGTCCCCAGTTTGGCAGGAAACCTCTGTTTGCCGCCTTATTTAGGAGGTCATTAGGAGGTCATTAAGATCTCTAGCTCCCCTACCCTAGCCAGGCCAGCGATGGCGTATTGCCAGCGCATTGGCGCGCAGGCGCTAGGAGCGCAAATCGCTTGACAGACCCTCTGGCCCCCCGCGACACTGCCGGCACACACCCTGTGTTCCGCTGCTGCCCCGACTTGCTGTGGCCAGGCCACCGCGTCTCAGCTCGCGCAGGCTCGGGCCCGACGGCCCCGGGAGCTCTGGCGAGCGGGAACCAGCGCGGGAATTAGCACCGTGGGCCAGCCCCGCGGACTCCATCGGCTCCGTGAAGGAAATATCTCAATGTCTAGACCGAACTATCGGGTCGTGCTGTCGTTTGATGGCGAGCGCAAGGTCTTCATCGCGCGCATCCCCGAGCTCGCCCACTGCTCCGCCGAGGGAGCGACGCGCGGCGAGGCGATCAACCGCGTCGAGGAAGAGCTGGATGCGATCCTCCACAACCTCGCCGAGCGTGGCACCCGCCCGCCGAGCGCCCTGGACGACGCCGACCACGAGCTGACCGGCGAGCTGAAGGTCAAGGTGTCGGCCGGCCTGCAGCGCGAGCTCACCTGGCAGTCCCACAATGAAGGGGTCGAGCTGAGCCAGCTCGCCGCCGAGCTGCTCGCCGCCGGGCTCGAGCAGCGCCGCCATGCCGGCCGCGGCGGGCGCCGCCACAGCGGCAACGACAACATCGGCAACAGCATCAACCACGAAGGCCCGCGCGGTCGCGGTGAGCATCAGGGAGACCGCCGGGGCGCCCACGCCGCCCGCTTCCACGACATGCTCGAGGATCGCGCCGCCTTCGTCGACTACGTGCGCAAGCTGGAGTCCGACGGCGGGCGCCCAGCCGGCCGCCCCCACGGCGACAGCCGCCCGCGTAGCGACAGCCGCGGCCCCGGCATGGGCGAGGGCCGCGGGCACGGCGGTCCCGGGCACGGCGACCGCGGCGGTCCCGGCCGCCGGCCGCCTCGCGACGGCAACCGCGATGGCAACCGCGGCGGCGGCCCGCGGCGCGGCCCCGAAGGTCGCGAGGGTCGCGAGCCGGGCGGCGGCGCTGGCCAAGGACCTGCGGCGCCGCGGCCGCACAGCCCAAGCGAGTCGGAGTCCTAGCCACCCCGGCCCCCCGGGTAGCAGCGCGGCGCACCGCCAGCGGTCGGCGGCAGTGCGCTGGCTCACGGTGCGGGCTGTCCAGTCAGCTGCGGCGACTGGGCACAAGCTCAACAATATCAGCGGCTAAGGCGCCCGGGCCGCGACCCCCCTAGGCCGATGCCGACCGATCATATAGCTTCATATTGGTACCGGGGCTTGGACTTCCTCCCCGGCCCCGCGTCCCTGGACCCGGGAACTAGTTGAAAGCCCCTCACGTTATCGAGTAAAGACAAGACCATGCAATCGACTGAGATTGGACGGGAATTTCTAACCAGAGTCAGTGAGTATCTGGTGACCTTTCCGTTCGACCTGAAGATCTTGCAGGAGGCCATCACCGAGCCCGATCTCGAGCGCAGCGCTCGCGAGCTCGCCGCTTCTGTACTCATCGGCGCGCTGAGCCCCCAGGAGGGCAGCGGGCCCGAGCGTTTCGTCGACGATGTGGTGCTGCTGCGCATCGCCCTTGCGCGCATCGCCAAGGAGGGCGGGGAGGAGGCGGCCGGCTTCTGCACCCGCTTTGGCGAGGTCTACAGCAAGCTCGACGACGATCTGCGCATCTTCGAGCAGAGCCTGGGGCCCGAGCTGTGGTCGTGGCTGAGCGCCCGGCCCGGGTCGTTCTGCCGCCTGCCGCTCAAGGGCAAGCGCGCCAGCCAGTATGTCGACGACCCGAGCTCGTGGGATCAGCTGTACGAGGACGGCGTCGACTTCCAGACCAACTACGACGTTACCGAGTCCCAGATCCAGAACAAGCTGCGCCGCCCGGAGCAGCTCATCGAGATCCTCCAGCGCCGCCACGCCGAGGATGTCAAGAAGCGCGGCGGATGAGCGCCCCCGGCCAGCGGACCCCGCGCGCGCGCCGGCGTTCCGGCGCTGTGACCCTGCCACGGCTGGCCCTGGCCGGGCTCGCCCTTGGCAGTCCCCTTATGGCCGGCTGCCCGGCGCCCGTCACCCGCCCCACCGACTCGGGGCTGACCGACTCGGTGCTGCAGCAGCGCAGCAAGGCCCTGGAGGCCCTGGCGGTCACCGCCCTGCGGCCGTGCGCCGACAAGCTCGCCGCCGATGATCACGGCCTGCTGGTCGTGCTCGGCAAGCCGGACGGCTCGGTCGACCTCGGGCCGCTGCAGTGGCTCGGCAGCGCCGCCGCCCAGAAGTGCCTGACCGACGAGGCGGTCAAGGCCCGCCTGCCGCCCTACTACGGTCCCACGGTCACCTGGCTGTGGTCGGTGGGCAACACCGGCCACCCGGCGCCCGGCCCGCTCAGCCCGCCGGCCGGCTACCCCGAGCGGCTCGCCGAGCAGACCCGCCTCTTGCAGGGGCAGGGCAGCGCCGGCCTCGCCTCGCCGCACAGTCCGCTCGCCGCCTGCCCGCTGCGCAGCCCCGCCCCCGATGCCTTCGCCAGCGTGGTCGCCCGGCTGTTCGTGTTCCCCGACGGACGCGTCGCCGGCGCCACCCCGATCGCCGCCGCCTACGAAGCCCAGGAGCCGGTCTTTCTCGACTGCGCGATGGATCTGGTCCGCGCCTGGCAGTTCCCGCCGTTTACCGGGCCGGGCTTCATTGTCGTCGACGCGCCGCTCAAGCGCGGCATCGACCCCCGCGTCCGCTAGCCCGCGCGCCCAGAAGTGGGCGCCGCGGCGGCCGAGGTCGGCGGCAGTTTTTCGCGCTGTACGCAGAGAGTGCTTGGCGTCGCCGGGCGGTGTCGCTACTCTGCGGCCGTGTCTACCTCTGAAAGCGCCCCCCTCAAGCGCCAGCTGACGCTTCTGGACTGTCTGGGTATCGGCATCAACGGGATCGTCGGCTCGGGCATCTTCTTTCTCCCCGCGGCGCTGTCGCGGGCGGCCGGGGGCCAGGCGCCGCTGGCCTGGCTGATCGTCGGCGGCCTGTGCTGCCTGGTCGCCCTGTGCTTTGCCGAGGCGGCGGCGCGCACCGACCGCTCGGGCGGCCCCTACCGCTACGCCTGCGACGCCTTCGGCCCCTACGTCGGCTTCGCCGTCGGCTGGGTGACCCTCATCAGCACCCTGCTTGGGTTTGCGGCGGTGGCGCGCGGCTTCGGCGTCACCGGCGCGGTGCTGCTCGGCAAGGGGGGAGCCACCTCGCTGGAGACAGTCATCAGCTGCACCGGCGTCGGCTTTCTGTGCCTTATCAACATCCTCGGGGTGCGCCGCAGCGCCCGCACGAGCGACATCATCAGCGCCGTCAAGCTGCTGAGCCTGCTGTCGTTTGTCGGCATCGGCCTGTTCTTCATCTCGGTCACAAACCTCACCGCGGCGCCCCAGCCGATCGCCGGCGAGAACACGGGCCTGGTCGCGGCGGCCTTCGCCGGACTTTTTGCCTGCACCGGCTTTGAGTACATCCCGGTCCCCGCCGGCGAAGCGAAAAACCCCCGCCGCACCGTCCCCCAGGCCATGGTGGCGAGCGTCCTTGTCACCACGCTGCTCTACGCCCTGGTGCAGATCGTCGCCGGCGGCGTCCACCCCGGCCTCGGCGCGTCCAAGACCCCGCTGGCCGATGCGGCGCAGCACTTCGGCGGCAACAGCGGTCGGGTTCTTATGAATGTGGCGGGTCTGATATCATCATTTGGGTTTTGTGCCAGCAGTGCCCTAGTGGGTCCCAGGTACCTAGAGGCCTTCGCGGAGGACCGCTTCCTGCCGCAGTTTTTCCGCCACCGGCCGGCCAGCCTGGGCACGCCGGTGTGGGCGGTCGTGGTGCTGTCGACGCTGGTCGCGGGCCTGATGATCTCGGGGTTGCCGTTTCAGGATCTGGCCGATGTGGCTAACGTGGCGGTGGTAGTGCAGTACATGGCGACGTGCTTGGCAATCTTGGTGCTGCGCCGCAAGGCGCCGGCGGGGCCGGACACGTTTGTGATCCCGCTCGGGCCGCTGGTGCCGATCGCGGCGCTCGCTGGCTGCTGCGCGTTTCTGCGCTTTGTCAAAACCGAAGAGCTGAAGATGGCGGCCATGATGATCGGCGTCGGCCTGGTAATCGGTGCCATCTGGCGGCAGGGCATCGCCAGGCAGAGGACCTGAGTCAAGATGGCGCGCCCCGAGGAGCCCAAACCGCCGGGCCTGCCTGCCAGCGCGCCTTCTTCCGGGGGGCTCCATCAGCCCGCCGACCCGCCGCCGGAAGCGGCCGCCCCGGCGACCGCGCGAGTGTACCCGAGTCAGCTCTCGCTCACCGGCGGGCCCACCCCCTTTGATCGGCAGTGGCAGAAGCCGAGCGCGCAGCTGATTCTCCTGCCGGCGCCCGACCTGGAGGCGATGACGCGGGGCCTGGCGGCGAGCACCGCCCGCGGCGTCCTGTGCACCCTGGGGCTGCGCGAAGATCAGGTCCTGGCCCTGCGCGCCGGGCTGAGCCGACCGCTGAGCGTGCGGCGGCCGCTGCACCCGCTGCTCGCCCCCGCCACGACGATCCACTCGCGGCTGGTCAGCGACTACCGCGGCAAGGACTACACCGTCGCCGAGATCGGCACCTGGGCCGGCGAGCTCGGGCTGTCGCCGCGCTACTGCGACGCCCTAGAGCAGGCGCTCGACGAGATGCTCCTCAACGCGCTGTTCGCCGCCCCGCGCACGGCCGGCGGCACCCCGCGCTACAGCCACTTCTCGGCCGCCGAGCGGCTGACCGTGCGCGCGCCGCCCGATGAGCAGGCGGTGGTACGCTTTGCCGCCGATCCGCAGCGGATCGTCATCTCGGTGCGCGATCGCTTCGGCGCCCTGCGCGCCTCGACGGTGCTCGGCTACCTCATCCGCTGCGCCGAGTCGCAGCGCCTGCGCAAGAGCCCCATCGAGGCCAAGATCAGCGGCTCGGGCGTCGGCCTGTTCCTCATCACCAGCTCGGCCAGCGAGCTATTGTTCCGCCTGCGCCGCGGCCGGCTTACCGAGCTGGTCTTCGCCCTGTACCGCGAGCGCCCGCGGCCCCTGCGCGCCCTGATCTTTGACGACGACGCGTCGCTTCCTAGGCGCTGACCCGGGGGTCGAAGTAAAACAGGGTGATCGCCAGGCAGTGGAAAGCCTCGTCGCTCGACTGGGTCACGATGGTGTCGACGACCCGCAGCTCGGGCCGCTCGGCGAGCCAGGCGGTCAACTTCTCGCCCAGCTGATCGCGCTCCTGCGCCATCGTCGCCGAGAAGACCTTCACCCCGTTGAACTTGTGGTCGCTATTCATAAGAGCCTGGCTCTCCATCTTGGGTCAGGGCCGAAAACTGTCTTGGGTCAGGGATTAAGCCGGCCGCGCGCCGTGCACCACGGCGAGCAGCTCCTCGGTCGATAGGAGGCGGCTGGTGTTCTTGGCCAGCTCGACGATCTGCTTGACCAGCGCCGCCTCGGGCTCAAAGTCGTGCCGGCGCAGCCAGTAGACCACGTTGGACTCGCCGGACATCGGGCCGATCTCGATCTCCTGCTGGCGCCCGAACAGCTCCGCCGGCACGCTGGAGTAGATGCGATCGGCCAGGTAGGCGTCGCCCTTGCGCTCGGCCTTGATGATCGCCGCCGCGTGCACGCCGGTGGCGGTGCGAAAGGCGTCGCTGCCGAGCACCGGGTAGTTGTAGGGGATCGGCACCTGGCAGACGCGCGAGACGAGCTCGGACAGCTCGACGAGCTTGGACAGGTCGCGCCCCTTGGGCAGCGCCCCGAGCAGGTGCAGGTTGACCAGGATCTGATCGATGGCGGCGTTGCCCACCCGCTCGCCGATGCCGAGGATCGTCCCGTGCACCCGATCCGCCCCCGAGCGCAGCGCCCACAGCGCGTTGATGACGCCAAGGCCCCGGTCGTTGTGGCCGTGCCAGTCGATGCCGACCTTGCCGGTAAGCCCCATGCCGTCGACGATGGCGCGGGTGAAGGCGAGCACGCTGCGCACCCCATCGGGCGTCGCGTGGCCCACGGTGTCGCAGATGCACAGGCGCGAGGCGCCGCAGTCGAGCGCGTTCTTGAACAGGCTGGCCAGCATCTCCGGCCGGGCGCGCGTGGTGTCCTCGGTGACGTAGGTGCAGGGCAGGCCGTGGTCGACCGAGAACTTGATCGCCTCGGCCGACAGCCGCAGCATGCGCGGCTCGTCCCAGTCCTCGGCATAAAGGCGGATCGGCGAGGAGCCGATGAACGTCATCACCTCGACCGGGCGGCCGGTGCGCTGGGCGATCTCGGCGATCGGCCGGATGTCGTTGAGGTGGGTGCGGGCGGCGCAGGCGGGCTTTATCGCCAGCCGCTGGTCGCAGATCTCCTTGACCAGGCGAACGCCGTCGCCGAGCGCCCGCGGCCCGGCCCCCGGCAAGCTCAGATCGAGGTGCTCGATGCCCACCTGATCGAGCAGGTGGACGATGCGCAGCTTGTCCTCGATGTCGGGATCGTGCACCGACGGCGACTGGATGCCGTCGCGCAGCGTCTCATCGAGCAGCGAGAAGCGCGCCGGCCACAGCGGCGCGGCGGCGTCGCGGGTGTTCCAGTCATAGATGATGTCGCCAAACGAACCCTCTGCTTGTCGGCTGGGCATCGGTACTCCGTTCCTTAGACTACTTCTCGGATCATACCGCTGCGACCGCCACCGCAAGACCCTGACCGCCGCCAATGCACGCTGCACCGATGGCGCGCTTGCCGCCGGTGCGAGCCAGCGCGTGCAGGAGGTGGGCGGTAATCCGCGCGCCCGAGGCCCCCAGCGGATGGCCCAGCGCAATGGCGCCGCCGCACAGGTTGGTGCGCTCGCGCGGCAGCCCGAGCTCGCGCTCGACCGCCAGGTACTGCGGTGCGAACGCCTCGTTGACGTCGAATAGGTCGTAGTCGGCAAGCTTGGTCCCGGTCACCTCTAAAAGGCGCCGGATCGCCGGTACCGGCCCGATGCCCATGACCGTCGGATCGCAGCCGGCGACCCCCCAGCCGAGCAGGCGGCCGATCGGCTTGTAGCCGCGCTCTGCCGCCCGCTTGCCGGTAGTCAGGATGAGCGCCGCGGCGCCGTCGCAGATGCCCGAGGCGTTGCCCGCGGTGACTACGCCGTCCTTCTTGAACACCGGCGGCAGCTTGGCGAGGATCTCCGGGGTGGTCTGGGGGCGCGGGTGCTCGTCGACGAGGAAGCGGGTCGGGCCCTTCTTGCTAGCGAGCTCGACCGGGCACAGCTCGGCCTCGAAGGCGCCAGCCTTGTGCGCCGCCTCCCAGCGCTTCTGCGAGGACAGGGCGAACTCATCGCAGTCGGCCCGGCTGATCTTGTACTGCTCGGCGAGCTTCTCGGCGGTGATGGCCATCGGCATGCCGGTAAACGAGTCGGTCAGGGCGTCCCACAGCGAGTCAGAGAGCGGGCTCGGCTTGCCAAACGGCAGGCCAGTGCGCGCCCCGCGCACCACGTGCGGAGCCTGAGTCATCGACTCGGTGCCGCCGCACAGGACCAGGCTCGCCTGGCCTAAAAGCAGCTGCTCCGCCGCCGACACCACCGCCTGAAACCCCGAGCCGCACAGCCGGTTGACGGTCAGCGCCGGAGCCGGCACCGGACAGCCGGCGCGCAGACCGATGTGCCGCGCCAGGTAGATCGCATCCGCCGACGACTGGATGACGTTGCCGAAGATCACCTGATCGACATCGCCCGGCGCCACGCCTCCCGCCTCCAGCGCCGCCTTGGCCGCGATCACCCCAAGCTCCGTCGCCGACAGGTCCTTCAGCGACCCGCAGAAGGTGCCAAACGCGGTGCGCTTGGCGGCGATAAAACAAAGATCCGAGCTGGCTACGTGCATCACATTCCTCGTCTACTGTCTGTTCTGGCGTCTGTTCTGGCGTCTGTTCTTGATAACTATGGCGGCCATCATAGCGAGCCGGTTTTTCGTTGGTCAATACGCAGCTGTCAGGCTGTCTCCGAGAGAAATAATTCATGAGCCCCCGGGGCAGCTATGATAAAAGTAGGCGGGTTTCATCCCCGAAGCGAACCATCTTGAATTCTGGCTTGAATATTGGCTCGGAGATAGGCAAGGAGACAGGGAGATGGCGTTCAATGGTGTGAAGGTCTTTTCCGCTACCAAAGCGCGCGAAAGAGAGGACTTGGGGGAGAACATCACTCGCTGGCTCCGCGCCAACCCCGGGCTGCGCATTGTCGACAAGGTGGTGACGCAGAGCTCGGATCGCGAGTTCCACTGCCTGACGATCACCCTGTTTTACCAAAAGGACGCGACCGACTAGCGACGCGTCGCGGCCGCTGGTCTCCGCCGGGCGCGGCCTCCCACCTCAGCTGTGGGCGGTGCCGCGCAGCAGCGCCTTCTCAACAAACAGGAGGCGGTCCTGGCCAAAGTACAGCGCCGGGGGGCCGCTCGCCTGGGGGACCAGGAAGCTCGGCACCCCGAAGACCCCGGCTTGCTCGGCGGCGGCGGTGTTTTCCTGCAGGCGCGCCTTGACCTCGGGCTCGCTGACCCGCGCGAGCAGCGCCGGGGGCAGCCCGGCCTCGCGCAGCGCCTCCTCCAGGACCGCCGGATCGTTCAGATCGGCGTCGCCGACCCAGTAGGCGCGAAACAGCGCCCGCGACAGCTCGGCGATGCGCTCGGGGGCTAGCAGGCACAGCCGCAGCGCGGTGACCGTCACCATCGGGAACCGCGAGGGAAAGTGGAACGGCTGGTCGTAATAGTGGGCCCAGCGCGCCATGTCATCCAGGCTGTGGCGGCGCTTGGTCGGCGGGTAGGTGGACAGCGGCACATTGGCGGTGCCGATGCTGCGGAACAGCCCCCCAAGCAGGATCGGCTGCCACTTCACCTCGGCCCCGCAGCGCGCCGCCAGGGCCTCGATCTGCGTCGAGGCCAGGTAGGCATAGGGGCTGGCGAAGTCGTACACGAACGTCACCTGGCGCGCCTGGTTGGCCACCGGATCGACGTGCGGCAGGGTCGCCGCGCTCACATGCTGACCGGGGTCCCAGCAGAGCGCCAGCGGCGAGCGCGGCGGCGCCGGCTCGGCTGCCAGCTCGGCGTGCGGGTGGTGGCGCAGCGCCTGCTGCACAAAGTGCAGCCGGTCCTGGCCGAAGAACAGCCGCGGCCCGCTGTGGCTGTCGACGATGAAGGTCGGCACGCCGAACACCCCGGACTCCAGCGCCTCGTCGGTGCGCTGGCGCAGGCTCTGGGCCGCCGCCGGACTCGCCAGGCCGGCGATGGCCTCGGCCGCTGGCAGCCCGACGCTTTGGGCGAGCTCGCCGAGCACCGCCGGATCGGTGATGTCGCGCCCATCTACCCAGTAGGCGCGGTACAGCGCCGCGGCGAGCTCGGCCCGCGCCTCCCCCGGCGCCCAGCACAGAAGGCGCATCGCCGAGACGGTGCGCTGCGGGTGGCTTGCGGGAAAGTGCAGCGGCACCTCCAGGTGCTCCGCCCAGCGCGTAAGATCGAGGCGCGTGCTCGCCTGCCGCGCCGGCGTGGCGCCGCTCGGCTCCGAGCCCAGGGCCTTGAGCACGCCGCCGAGCAGGATCGGCCGATAGTCGATGTGCGCCCCGAGCTGCGCGCACAGCGCCGGCAGCTGCAGCGAGGCCAGGTAGGCGTAGGGGCAGACGATGTCGAAGTAGAACCGGACCTCGGGCACGACCCGGCCCTTGTGGCCGGAGCCGAAGGCGGTGTTGATAGCCGGCAGCGGGATGCGCATGCCGCAGGCTACTTCACGTCGAGCTCGATGGCCACCGGGCTGCGCTGCGGGTCACAGGTGGTCTCGGTGCACACCGCGAACTTCAGCTCGCCGGGCACCGTCTGGGCGCCGGTCTTGTCGGCGGTCAGGGTGACCTCGAAGCTGCCCTCGGTCTCGCTGAGCTTGGCGTCGGCCTTCTTGAGCTCGGCCTTGGCCAGCGTCACCCCGGCCGGCGGGTTGAGCTTGAGCGAGGTGGGGAAGTCCTTGTTGATGTGATACCCCGCCGCGGGCTTGATGACGACCTGGGTGGTCGCCGGCTGACCCTTCTTGGCGCTGACCTTGGCGATGCTCAGCGTGTAGGGCTTGCCCGCCATCGCGCCCTCGAGCTTGCCGCCGGCCGCCGGTGGCGCCGCCTGGCTGTTGCGACAACCAAGGATGAGCCCCCCGCCCGCCGAGCAGACGGTCAACAGCAACCCAAAGACCAGCGAACGCGAACCAAAACCTGACTCTCGCGACATGATCGGGCCTCCACTTTTGCACCAGTATAGAGAGGACGCGCCGACCCGCCAGCACCTTCATGGCGAAGTTGCCGGCTGCCGGGGCGGCGCCGCTAGTCCGCGCGCTGGGGTCGCCCCTTGTGCCTGCGCCTGCCTCCCTGGGTGTCTGCCGCCCCGGCGCCCGACCGCTGCGACCCGTCCCGCGGCGCGATTGGAAGTTGACCCGCCCGGGCGCGCTCGCTACGTTGCGCAAAAATGCACCGAGTCGGCCCGCGTCTGGCAGTTCTATCTTGGCCCTTGTTGGCTCGGCTCTTGTTGGCTCGGCCCTTGTTGGCTCGGCTCTTGTTGGCGTGGCTCTTGGTGCCGCTGCTCGGCGCCGCAGCGAAGGCGGAGCCCAAGCCGGGCGCCGCGCCGCCGGTGACCGCTCGCAGCCTGCCAGCGTCAAGCGGCGTGCGCTCGGAGGCGCAGACCGTGCTCGCCGCCCCCGCCGAGGAGGTCGCGACGCTGCTGGCCGATCCGCGCAACTTCGTGCCGCTGTTCCCGGCCCACGCGGTGGACGTGCTGACCTCGGCCGCCGACCTGCAGGTAGTCGCCGTCGAGATGCGCAAGCCGTGGCCGGTGGGCACGGTAAAGTGGGTAGAGGATGTCGAGAAGCGCCGCGACCCCGACGGCAAGTCGTTCGTCGTGCAGCGCACCGCCCACCCCGGCTACTTCAAGCACATGAGCGCCCGCTTCCACATCGCCCCCGACCCCGCGGCGGCGACCGAGCGGTGCATCGTGACCTACGAAGTGGCGATGGAGCTCAAGCGCTGGGCGCCCGAGTGGGCGCTGCGGCGGGGGAACCTAAACGGCATCCTCGATACGATGGCGCGGCTGCGCACCCTGGTCGCCGAGCGCGGCAGGGACCTAGCGGCGCCGGCTCACCAGTAGGCCTGCAGCATCGCCGAGCCGCTGAAGACGTTGACGTCGTCCACCCGGTAGTGGCGGCCGGCGACGTTGATCGACTGCCGGAACGCCGGGTTCCAGTCCACCGGGCAGCTGAGATCGACGCGCGAGGGGTTGCAGTTGCGGCCGCTGTTGGCGGCGTTGCGGTTGGCGCCGTCGGGGTAGCTGATCGAGCCGGCGTCGTCCTGGGTGATGATGTGCCCCTGATCGCGCAGGTAGTTGAACGCCAGGCGCAGGCGGGCGTGGTGGAACAGCTCGACGATGGCCGCCGCCTCGGCGGTAAACGTCAGGTAGTTCTCGATGAGGGTAAGGCCCGTGTAGGGCTGCTGGTAGTAGGCGCTGGCGTTGGTGAGCAGCGCCCGCGGATCACCGGGCACCGCGGTGCTGGCCGACTGCCGGCAAGCGGGGTTGAAGGTGCCCTGGGTGATGGCGCTGCCGGTGCCCGGCCGCGGCGTCGGATCCTTGTAGTTGAACGGCTGCGGCAGCGGGTTCTGATCGTCGCAGATAAGGGCGTTGGAGGCGGCAAAGACCTCCCACGCCTCCGAGTAGCCGCGGCCGAGGAAGTGAAAGTTCAGCCCGGCCTTGAAGTCGAGCGCCAGCCGGTGCCCCTTGGCCTTGTTCTCCACCGGCGTCGCCTCAAAGCCGAAGGTGGTGCCGGCCTGCTGCTGCGGCGAGGAGAACTTCTGGGCGAAGCCGTAGTCGGGCTGCCAGGGCGAGCCGCTCTCTTTGCGCGGGATCGGGATGATGTAATAGAGGCCAAAGTAGGGGTCGACGTACTTGAACTTGTGCGACAGCGCCGTGCGCACCACGATGCGGTGCACGCCCTCGGACACCCCCTGCCAGCCGCGCTGGCCCTGCGAGTCCAGGGTGGTCGAGGCGTCGATCAGCGTCTTCTGGACGGGGTTGTTGGCGTCCAGGTAGTTGCGGGTGTTGTCATAGGCCATGATCGTCCCGACGGAGATCTGGCCCTCGACGCCGATCACCCAGGTGGGCTTGGTCGGGTCGCGGCGCTGCGAGACCGGGGCGCCGGTCAGCGAGATGTTGATCGTATCGAGCAGGTTCGAGCCCGACCCGCCGCGCACCGGCGGCCGGAAGATGGTGCTGCCGCTGCTCAGCTGATCCGAGGGCTGGATCGGATAGATGCCGTCGAGAAAAGTCGAGGACGAGTTGGCCACGCAGTCCCAGGCGCCGGCGGGGCACGAGTTCCAGCCGGCGTTTGGATGCAGGTCATACTGCCGCTCGTCGCGCAGCACGAGCGGGATCGACACCGCCAGCTGCAGGTCCTGATACAGGCCGATGGCAAAATCGAGGGAGAGGCTCTGCCGCCGCTGCGCGAACAGCAGATCGGGGACGATCTCGGTGCGCGACAGCTGGTCGCCCGGCTTTACCTGGTAGTGCGCGTTGAGGTCCTTGGTCGTCTGCGCGCTCTGAAGAAGCGGCACCGACTCGCGGTTTATCGCCGCGGTCTTATACGTGTACTTGTACGAGACGCCGGCCTTGAATCCGAAGGGCTTGTCCTTCTCAAACGAGCTGGCCAGGTCGGTGATCTCGGCAGCATGGGCGGGTGCCGCAGCACATGTGAGATACCCCCATGTGCAGACGGCAGCGGCGAAATAGACTCGCATAGCGAAACGGTACCGTCTTATAAGCGGTTCCGTCAAGTGCTCGGTCGCGCCACAGCAATTCGATCGACTATCGCTACGATCGCGGCGTCTATAGGTACGATGGCGGGCCCGTGCCCTAAAGAGGTGGCCGGACCGCTTGCCGACGCCGCGGACCTGGGCTTTGCGCCGGGGGAAAAGCTCGCGTCGGCGTCGCCAGCGCTCTGGGCGGCGACGCGCGCTGCATGGCCGAAGGCGACCACCACATCGTCGCCGACCCCTGCATCAAGGAGGTCGACGCACACCACCGCCTCGCAGTCTGGGCCGCCGCGCGGACTTGGCGCCTGATCGCCAGCGCGCACCGCGGCCGCTGCCAGGGGCTCGCCGGTCGCCGGCTGGGGGGAGCGGTCGCCGCTAAGGGGGGTGGCTGTAGGGTCTGTGAGGTCTACCAGATCCGCCAGATGATAGGGCCTTACAAGCAGGAGCTTCAGCCCTTGCACCTGCGGCCACTTCACAGTGGACCACACGGTGCCGATGACTCTGCCAACAAACATCAGGCACCTCGCCCGGTCAATGAGTAGCCGTCCGGGTCGGCCGCCGCCCGATCCGCGCTCGCGGCGCCGCGCGGCGTCGGCGCGGCGGGCACCGCGTCGGCTTTCGGGTCCGCGTCGGCCTCTGGGTCCGCGTCGGCGTCCGCGTCCGCTTCCGGCTCGATGAGCATCGCCACCGCCGCATCGCACAGCTCGTGGCGGTTGTCGGGGCCCGGCACAAGGACGTTGCGGGCGCCGGAGCCATAGGCCAGCAGCACCTCCTGTCCGGAGCGGACATCCAAGGTATCCACTGCCACCACCAGCGGCGCCATCCCCAGCGCGGCCACCTGGGGCGGCGACCAGCGGCCTTGGGGCGGCTCGGGCGAGTCCGGATACTCCAGCACTAGCTTCAGCTGCCTGCCGGCGAGCCCGGGGGCCTTGCGGGTGGCCCAGATCTCGCCTATGACCAGACCGCGCTTCATCTTGTGGCTCCTCGGTGAGTCGGCGCCGCGGTCGTGTCAGGGCCAGGTCCGGCACCGGGTCCGGGTCCAGCGCCGGGTCCAGGTTCAGAGCCAGACCCAGAGCCACCGGTTGCCCACGCTGGCGCCGGTCCAATGAAGCGCAGCGGCCGCTGCCCGGGGAGCTCGGCCGGACCCGCGGCAAGGTCAACGCGGTCGATGATCGCCATCACCGCGGCTTCGACCGGCAGCCACGCCGCCCCCGCATAGCCCGGCACCGCCGTCGCCGCTGCGACCGCCGCACCCTGGGTCTGGGTCAGCCACTGGCGGGCCGGCTCGCCCAGGCAGACGATCACGTCTTCGCCCTCGCCGGCGCCCAGCGTGTCGATGGCCACGACGTGCGCGACCTCGAACGGCGGGCCGTACCACAGGTGCGGCTGCACCAAAAGCAGCTTCGCCCCCTCAAGCCCCGGGTGCTTGCGCGTCGCCCACAGCTCGCCGACCACCCGCCCGAGGATCATCGTCGCTCCCGCTCGCCAGCCCGGCGGCGGGCGCGCGCGGCGTCGTCCTCGGTCAGCTCCAAGGGAGCGCCGGGGCTGTCCACTCCGTCGACGATGGCGATGATGATGTCTTTTTCGGCGACCTGGGCGCCCACCGTCAGGTCGCGGACCCGCGAGCCGTGCGCGACCAGCACCCACTCGCCCGGTCCAGCGCCCAGGGCATCCACGGCGCACAGGCGGCCGCCTTGCAGCGTGCGCAGCTCCAGCACCTTGCGGCCGTTCAGGCCCTCGGCGTGCCGCGTCCCCCACACCGGCCCGACGACACGCGCGAGCAGCACGGCAGCCTCTTGGCTAGGCTTTGGCCCGCTTGGCCGCCCGCTCCAGCGAGTGGAACTGATCGTACAGCTTGCCGAGCGGCAGCGAGCTGAGCTTGCTGCGGTAGTCCTCGTCCTTGCCGCGGCGCTGCAAGAGGAGCAGCGCGTCCACGAGCTTGTCCTTGCTGCCCCAGCGCTCGGCGACCGTCCGCCCCATCTTGTGCAGGCGGATCAGCTTGGAGTTGGCGGCCGACAGGAGGCGGGTGCGGAAGGCGTCCTTGTCGTCTTCACCGCGCGACAGGACTCCTTCGGGCAGCGCGGTCAGGGCGTCGACCAGCTGCTCCTTCGACCCAAACTGCTCCTTGACCAGGGAAAGCGGTGACTTCTTCATCTCTCTGTGCTCCTCGGACTCTGAGATACGTAAGGCTGCGTTTGGCTGTGGGGCCACGGTGACAGACCGTTGCGCAGCCATATGCGCGGCAATTTATCACTGCAAACAAGTACTTAACAAGAACAAGCGGCGCGGGCGGGGAGACTACAGCAGCGCCGGCCTACATGCCACCAAACTGCTTGGCCATGCCGGACAGGCGCGTCGTCAGGTCGTCGACCTGCTGCTGGTTCATGTTGACGTTGAGCGAGAAGGTGTTCTTCTTCGCGTCGACCTTGACGGTGTCGAGAAAGCTGCCCATGCCCATCATCTGCACCGCCGGCGCGGTCTTAAGCTTGGCCACCTGATCGCTGGCCAGGGTCTTGAGCGCCGCGGCGTCGGCATCGGTGCCCAGGTCCAGGTAGGCGGCGAGGCTTACGCCCTTGCTCGGATCGATCGAGCCGGACACGCTCTTGAGCGTCTTCACCGGCGCCATCATCGGGCTGGAGCCGAGCTTCTCGACCATGCTCGGCGGCACCACGCCGGCCCACCACAGGGCGTCGCTCGTGTGGGTGCGCTTGATGAGGTCGACCAGCGCCGGGTTCTCCTTGGCGCTCTGGACGCCGCCCTTGCCGCCGTACAGGTCGACGATGCGCTTTATCCACTCTTTGCCGCCCACCGCCACGCCGCGCTTGCCGAGCGAGGCCAGGTAGGTCGGCTGCCGGCCCTCGGCCCCGTACAGCTTCACGCCGTTGTAGTCGGTCTCGGTGATCGTCTCGTTCTTCTCTTTGGAGGTGAGCTTCATGCAGTTCACCACCGTCTCGGGGCTGAACTTGCCCTTGACGAGCATGGCGAACTCTTTCTGCTCGGTGACGTTCTGCGGGAAGGCGAGGAAGACCGAGTCGACCTCTTTGAGCGGATCGAAGCTGCACTTCTTGACGAAGGCGTCGTAGTCGCCCTTGGACTTGGCGTCGGTGTTGAGCTTGTCCATCGCCCGCTTCCACAGCGAGCTCTCGCGCGCCTGGGTCAGGTTGACCATCAGGACGACGTCCGCGTCGCGAGGAACCAGGGCCAAGTCGTCCTTAGCCGCCCCGGACCCCGAGGTCCGGTTGCACGCCGGCTGGGTCACAAGGAGGGTGCCAAAGAGGAGCACCGACTTCTGAAAAAGCGAAGTGGAGGCGGGACGGGACATGGCCAGGGACAGATTTGACATGGATTTCCTCGGGAAAAATTCTCGCCTTTATAGGTGCCGGCGAGAGCGTGTGTCAAGGCGCTCGCAGAACTGCGCGCAACGATGCAGGACTCGGCAGCCTGCCTGCTCGACTCTCAAAGCGTCTCAGCGGCGGTCGCCGGAGCCGTCGGGCTCGCCGCCGGCGCTTCACCGATAGCGGCAGGACCCAGCGCCGACTCCGCTGGCGCCGCCCCGGCCAGACCGACGACGTCTTTGGCCTCCGCTGCATTTACGTTGGCCTCGTCGCGCTCCTCCAGCTCGGGCGCCGGGGCCGCCGCGTGGCGCTGGTCGTCTCGGGCCGGCTCCTCGCGACCGTAGCGAGCGCGCTCGCCGGGGCGCGAGTAGTCGATCCAGTAGGCCGCCCGCGTCCGCCCCACATCGACGTGAATGAAGCCGGCGTGCGGGTAGTAGCCAAGGCCGATCTTGGGATAGGTGGTGCGCAGGTAGTCGCGCACCTCTTCGTTGCTGACGCCGGCGACCTGGAAGTCGCAGGCGACGCCGCGCTTGTGCGGGCTGCGCGGGTTGCCCTTCTGGCGGGCGATGGCCGGCGCCCGGTAGCCGGCGACGATCCGCAGCTTGGCGTTGTGGTAGTGCCGCGCCGTCGCGTACAGGATCTGGATGAGCCGCTCGCTGATCGAGTGCCGCTTGCCGGTGTGGTGGCAGCGCAGCAGCTGCGCCAGCGCCCGCAGCTTGGCGGCCGAGAAGCCGCCGCGCGGTGAGTCGGCGCGCAGCCTGTAGGTGGCGTGGGTGGTCAGGTGCTCCAGCTCGATGGTCGGCGGCGCTGCCTTCAGCAGCGGCGGCGCGGTGTGACGACCGCTCGGCTTGGACTTCCAGCTGACCTCGCCAGCGGTCCGCCGGTGCCCGAGCGCCGCCGCGGTGAGCAGCGGCACCCGCCCCTGGACGTGAGCAGGGCCAGGGCCAGAGCCAGAGCCAGACCCAGACCCAGACCCAGACCCATGAAGACCCGGCACCCGCGAGCTGGAGCCCTGAGTCAGGCCGCCGTCCCGCCCCGCCGGACTCCCACCGCCTGGCAGCGCCGCGGCGCGCAGGCTGAGGAGCACCGTCAGAGCAAAGCTCATCCTCTGGAGCCACGACTGCATCAGGATCCGCGTAGCAAATCCCGGGTGGCGATCGCAAGCGTTTTCTCTCATGACGGCCCAGCCAGTATGCCACCGGCAGCACGAGGGAGCCAAAGCAGGCTCGCCCTGCCTGCAGCCTATCTGCTGAGCGCCGCTGGCGATGCGGGCTGGGTGTTACTGGCCGTTCACAGTGCTGCCGTGGAAACGTCACGCCGTTTATTCACCGGCGTAGGCATTGGCGCCGCTTGGGCGTATCGTGGATCGTGTAGTAGCGGGTTTCGTCGACGGAGATTCGCAAGCGGGCGATCCGCCCGGCCCGAGCGCGGCAGACGTCAGCGGCCGGCCCCGGAGGCGGTCCGAGACCTGGCCCGAAACTGGCTACTACCTCGGGACAGGAGGATGAAAATGAAGACCCTACTTATCGGCATCAGCGCGCTCCTGGCGGTCTCCGCGGTGCCGCTGCAGAGCAGCGCGCAGGAAGTATCGCCGCAGCCCGTGGCCGGACAAGAGTGGAACGGCGAGGTCCAGTACGGCGACCCGGCCGCGGCTCAGGCTCAAGCTCAGGCCGAGGCGGACGCCCAGGCTCAGGCTCAGGCCCAGGGCTATGACCCGGCCGCCGCGGCCCCGCAGGCCTACCCCGAGCAGGGGGAGTTTGGCTACTTCGGTCCGCACCCGCTCCCCTATGATCAGGGCGGCACCTTCTGCACCCAGCAGGGCCCCCACCAGCACCCCTTCCCGGTGTTCGACTCTCACCTGTTCCGGCAGTCGGGCGGCTACGCCTACTTCGTCGGCGACCCGGCGGACTTTGGCTACTCGGAGGGGAGCTACCTGTACGGCGGCAACCACCCGCTCGACTTCATCAGCGGCGGCGGCTACTGCTACTTCGGCTGGCCGCACCGCCACCTGTTCGCCCCGACGAGCGTGCAGTATATCCTGCAGGGCGGGGCCTACATCTATAACGGCGGCTGGACGCCCGACTACTACGCTCAGCTGCCTCTTTATACGAACTACTTCTCTGGCTATTACCGCCAGTGGTACTTCGGCAACCGCTACTACTCGCTGCGTCCCCAGCACGCCTACATCGGCTGGGGTTGGCACCGGCCGTACGTGCAGAACTGGGGTCCCCGCTATGGTGCGCCCGGCTACCGGGGGCCGGTGTACCGTCCTGGCTTCGGCGGTCCGGTCTACCGCGGTCCGGGGTACGTAGGCGCCGGCTATCGGCCCGGTTACGGCGCTCCGGTCTATCGCGCTCCCGGCTACGGCGCTCCGGTCTATCGGCCGGGCTATGGCGCTCCGGTCTATCGGCCGGGCTTCGGCACTCCGGGCTATCGGCCGGGCTTCGGCGCTCCGGGCTACGGCGCTCCCGGCTACCGGCCGGGCTTCCAGGCGGCGCCAGGCTACCGTCCCGCGCCGGTGTATCGCCCCGCGCCGGCGTATCGCCCCGGGCCGGCGTATCAGTCGGCTCCCGCGTATCGCCAGGCCCCGGCGTTCCACCAGGCCCCGGCATTCCACCAGGCCCCGTCCTTTAACCGTGGCCCGTCCTTTGGCGGCGCACCCCACGGCTTCTCCGGTGGTCACGCGGCGCCCTCTTTCGGCGGCGGCGGTCACTTCGGTGGCGGCGGTGGTCACTTCGGCGGCGGCGGCGGTCACTTCGGCGGTCGTCGCTAACTCGGCGGGGGCTTGTCCCCCGCTTCCCGCTCCCGCCTCCGCTTCCAGCTTCCGCTTCCGCTTCCGACTCCGCTTCGCGCTTGCCGCTTTTCGGTCTACCCGCCCACGCGGGCGCTGCTCGCCGGTCCGCCCGCAGCCAGCGCCGACTCCCCTGCCCCTTTCCGCTTATAGAGCAAAGTTGCCGCCGCTATCGCCGCGCCCGAGCTTCTCCCGCAGCGCCCGCGCATCGGCTTCCGGCGGCGCTGCGATGCTGCGGACGGCGAGCTCCAGCCAGCCGCCCTCGTGGGCGTCTTTAGGCAGCGCGGTCACCGGCAGGTGAAAGGTCCGCCACTCCCCCTGCTCGTCTTTAAGGAGCAGCCGGGCGACCCCCGCTTCGACTCCATCAACGAAGGCCTGGCTGAGGCGCGGCTCGGCGGGCGCCGCCGGCTTGGACTTGGCTTCCGGGGTGGTCTGGGTCATGGGTGGCAGTCTTCCGCGGGTCGGCGCCCGCTGGCAAGGGCGGCCTCGCGGGTGGCAAAGTGCAAGAGGTTGGCTGGGGTGATCCGCTGCGCGCCCTTGCAGTCGCTGCGGTGGAACACCGGGGAGAGCTTGCTGGCGACGTAGTCGATCCCGGCCGCCGGCGGCCCCGGGCTCGCCAGCGGGGGAGCGCTCGGTCGACCCGCTGCTGGCGGCGCCGCAGCCGACTTGGCCGGGCCGCTGCCGGCCTTGTCGATCTGCCACGGCTGGCCATCGCGGCTGCGCACCGTCACCTCGCCGTCCAGGTCGGTGCGCAGCACCCGCGCGCCGACCTGACCGAGCCGCGACAGGGCCTCGGGCGTCGGGTGCCCGTAGTCGTTGCCCGTCCCGACGCTGATGACGGCGATCTGCGGCGCCACCGCCTGCAGGAACGGCAGAGTCGACGAGAAGCGACCGCCGTGGTGGGCAACCTTGAGCAGCTCGGCCCGCAGCGGCACCGCCGCCGCCGCCCGGGTCGCGCCGGCCGCGGTGGACTGTCCGAGCAGCCAGCGCTCGGTCTCGGGCTCGGCATCGCCGGTAAACAGCGCGCTGCGGCCCTGCCAGGTGAGCCGTGCCAGGACCGAGTTGGCGTTGACGTCCGAGCGGGTATTGGTCAGCCAAGGCGAGGGCGGCCCGAGCAGCGTCAGCAGCGCCCCGCCGCCAAGGTCGATCTGCCGCCCCGCCGTCGCCCGCTTCACCTCCACCCCGCGCCCCGCAAGGACGCTCAGCAGCCCCGCGTAAAGCGGCGAGGTTGAGGGATAGCCAGAGTCGAGAAACACCCGGATCGGCACCGCCGCCGCCACCTTCTTGAGGCCGCCCAGGTGATCGGCGTGCGGGTGGGTGAGGATGACCAGGTCGAGCCCGGTCACGCGGTGCGCCGCCAGCGCCGCCACCAGGCGCTCTCCCGCTTCGGGCGGACCTCCGTCGATGAGCACCCGCTTGCCGGTCGGCGAGACGATCAGCGCCGAGTCGCCCTGGCCAATGTTGAGGAAGGAGATCGCCAGCTCTGCCGCCCGGGCGCTGGACAGCGGCGCCGCGCAGAGCCCCAGCAGCGCGAGCAGCAGCGCGAGCAGCAGCGGTCGGCTCCGACGAGAGAGCGGGCCGAACAAGACAGACCATCGTGACAGTCGCGAGCGCAACACCCCACCACACTACAGGCAAGGCGGGGGACCGCGGCGGCCGGGGCCGGGCGGGCGCAGCTGCTGCCAGGTCCGCGGAATCTCTTGGCTTTTCGCTAGGCAGGGTCATGGCAGAGCAGGGTTGTCGACTGCCCGCGGGAAAAGTTGCGCCTGGCTCGGTCTCTACCGGCCCGGCCGGACGCCGGCCCAGCCGGACCGCCAATTTTTCTGCCTGACCCCAGCGCGAGTTTTGTTATGTCTGAGCCCGGAGGACCGATGTTAAACCCCGACCTGCTGGCCATCCTGCGCTGTCCCAAGTGCCGCGGCACCCTGACCGAGCGCAGCGCCCCCCCGAGCCTGTTGTGCGCAAGCTGCCGCCTGAGCTACGCCATCGAGGACGGCATCCCCAACCTGCTGCTCGACGAGGCCAAGCCGGTGACTGCCGCCGCCGAGCTGACCTGAGCGCCGCCGGCGCGCTGGCGGCGCCAGGTCAAGCGGCAGCCCGACGGCGGACCGGTGCAATTTCTTGCCTTTTCCGCTCATTATCCTACATTGCATACATGGATCGTTGGTCGGCGAACTCCTCGGATGCGCCCGTGCCGCCGCTCGATGCGCCGCGGCCCGAGCGCCGTCGCAGCCGCACCGAGCGGCGGTCCTCGCAGCGCCAGCCGCTGCGGGTCGCCGTCCGTCAGCTGGTCATGAACCAGGATCGCGACGCCGCCGAGCCGCCGAGCCTGGCGCTGGCGCAGTCCTCCGACCTCGGACTCGGCGGCATGCGCCTGTGGCGCCGCTGCAGCGCCGACGATCCGGTGCTGCCCGCGCACACCCTGGTCGAGCTGGCGTTCGAGCTGCCGGGCACGCGCGAGCTCGTCGAGCTCCGCGGCGAGGTGGTGTCCGACGAGCCGCAAGGCGAGGGCCGCGAGTACCGGGCTACCGGCGTGCGCTTCTTCGAGCTCTCCCCCGAGGTGCAGCAGCGCCTGCGCACCTTCCTCAAAGACCCGCCCTAATCAGGCGCCGACCGCCTAGCGGGCTGAGGCAAACGTAGCGAGCGGCCCGAGCGCGCCGCGAAGCCTCGGCGCTGCCAGCAGGGCCGGACCGCGAGCTCGGGTCGCGTAGTAGACATCATGTCCTGAGGACACCCCAGGGTATGGATGTGAACCGACGAACTCCGGGGAAAATATTTTCCCGTCTGAGAGCGGTCCGCTTCCAGAGCAGCTTTGCCTCAGCCGGCTACGGCGCGCCCTGCTGGGCCAGGACGGCAGCGGTGGTGATGGCTACCTTGGCGATTTCGGCGGCGTAGGCGAGATCGAGGTGCTCGGCCGTGTCGTTCAGGTCGTGGTAGCCGCCGCGCGCGGTCTGGTAGCGGTTCATCACCTCGTTGAACAGGACCGCCGGGAAGCCGGCCTCGGAAAAGATGAGGCCGTCGGTGTTGTACAGGTAGTTGCGCAGGTCGGCGAGCGGTCGCAGCTGCGGCGCAAGGGTCGGCGCCGCGCGCTCGGTCAGGCTGCGGGCCAGCTGCGCCAGCCGCACCGACGCCGCGCCCGCTGCGTAGAGGCCACCGGGGCTGAGCTGGAAGTGGCGCCCCGACGCGGGGCGGTGACCGATCATGTCCAGGAGCAGCAGCCCGGCGATCGCCTGGCGGCGCCGCAGCAGCTCTTGCACGAAGGCGCGGGCGCCGAGGTCGTCGGCGGGAAACTCCTCACCGGTCAGGTGGACGAGCCAGATGTCGTGCTCGCGCGGCAGCTCGGCCAGGACCTCGGCGGCGCGCAGCAGTGCCGCGGTGGCGCTCACGTTGTCGTCGGCACCCGGGACGCTGCGGCGCTGGCCGGTGCGGGCGAAGGTCACCTCACACAGGGCAGTGTCGATGTGATCGGCCAGCAGCACCGGTCGGTTGGCGGTGGACTTTTGGCCGCGCAGGATGGCGATGAGGTTGCTCTGCGGCAGGCCGCGCCAGGTGAAGCGCTGCCGCTGCACCGCAAGACCCAGCTTCTGGTAGCGCTGCTCCAGAAACTGCAGCAGCTCTTCGAGCTGGCTCTGCGGATCGGCGCTGCTTTTGCGGCGCAGCCACACCGGCCGCGGCGGGTCGCCAAGCTGCAGCGGCGCCGCTCCGCTTAGCGCCCGCACGTCCTCGGCGTAGGCGGCGGCGAAGCGAGCGGGGAACTTGGGCAGCTGCACCGCCGCGCCGAGGCTCGGTGCCGGGGCCGTGACCGCCGGTAGGGCGACCCAGCTCAGCGCGTCCGGCCACAGGAGCTTGCCGCTCGCCGTTACCCGCAGCACGAACGTCAGCGCGTGCTCCTGCAGGCGCGGCGGTGGTGGCAGCGCCTGGCAGCGCAGCGCCTGCTGCTGGTCACGGCTCGCCGCCCGCAGGTGCTGGCGCTGCGCCCCGAGCTCGCTGCTCGGCAAGAAGGCCGCCAGCGCCTGCGTGCCGTCCGCGGTCGTCCACACGCACTCGGAGAAGCGCGGCTTGCTGTACAGGCTCGGGGCGAGCAGGAAATCGTCGACCAGCGCCGCCAGCTCGGCGGGCTGGGACGGGTCGAGCCGCTCGGGCAGGATGAGCGGCGGGGGGCCGCCCGGGTCGTCCGCCTGCTCCCCGGCGAGCGAGCGGTCGAGCCAGCGCCAGGGGAGGTCGCCGCGCGACCGCCAGCGGCTCACCACCCAGGTCAGCCGGCCGGCGTCGTTCTGCGTCGGCCAGGCCTCAAACTCCGCCGGCCCGGCCCGCAGCCGCCGCTGCAGCCGGGGCAGCTGCGACTCGGCCAGCGCCTTGAGCGGCAGCGGGACTTTGGGCAGCGGCTCGGCGCGGTCGTATAGGACCTGCTCGGCCGGGCTCGCCCCCAGGTGCAGCGGCTGGCGCTGCTCGGAGTTGGCTTCCAGGCGCTGCCAGCTCGGCCCGACCGGCAGCAGCTCCCCCAGGCTCAGGTAGTCCAGGCGGCGCGGCCGCCCCTGCCACAGCGGCGCGCTGGCGGACGGCGCCGGCAGCGCGGCCAGCGCCGTGGGAACCGCGAGTGTCGCGGCGGCCGCCGGGTCCGCCACGCTCGCGCTGCCCACCGGCGCCGCCGCCCCGCGGCCCGGACCCAGCAAAAGCCCCGCCAACAAGCCCGCCAGCGGCGCCCGCCAGCGACAGCACAATTGAGCGTTGGCATTCACGGGCGGCAACGGTATCACTTCAGCGATGCCTGCAGTCAACCGCGCCCTGGAGACAGCTCGCTCGCGAGTCTCCGCCCTCATCCTCGCCGGGGCTGTCTTCAGCCTGGCGGCGCCGCCTGCCGCTGCCAAGCCGCGGGCCCGCGAGCTCGGCGTTCCCTTTGAGGGCACGCCCGGCCGCTATAACGCCATCACCGACGTGCCGGGGGTCGAGGTCGGCCAGGTCACCCTCATCCGCGGCAGCGGCCCGCTGCGCGCCGGGGTCGGCCCGGTGCGCACCGGCGTCACCGCGATCCTGCCGCGCGGGCACAAGAGCCGCGCCCACAGCGTCGGCGCGGTCGTCTCGCTCAACGGCAACGGGGAGCTGACCGGCAGCCACTGGGTCAACGAGTCGGGCCTGCTCGAGACGCCGATCCTGCTCACCAACACGCACAGCGTCGGCGTCGTCCATGACGCGGTCATCGCCTGGGGCAACCGCCGCTTCCCCTCCCCGCCGGGGCTGGAGGCGTTCTCCCTGCCCGTGGTCGGCGAGACCTATGACGGCGTGCTCAATGACATAAACGGCATGCACGTCCGACCCGAGCACGTCTTCGCCGCCCTGGACGGCGCCCGCAGCGGCCCGGTGGCCGAGGGCAACGTCGGCGGCGGCACCGGCATGATCTGCGGGCAGTTCAAGGGCGGCATCGGGACCTCGTCGCGCCTGGTCGACACCTCGGCGGGGAAGTTTACTGTCGGGGTGCTGGTGCAGGCCAACTATGGCCGCCGCAGCGACCTGCGCATTGCCGGCATTCCAGTCGGTCAGGAGATCCCCGACCTGCTGCCGCTTTATCCGCCGCCGCCGCCGAGCGGCCCGGCCAAAGAAAGAGAGAGCGAGAAGCGCAAGGACGGCTCGATCCTCATCGTGCTTGGCACCGACGCGCCTGTGCTGCCGCACCAGCTGCAGCGGCTGCTGCGGCGGACCGCGCTCGGCCTGGGCCGGGTGGGCGCGGTCTCGTACAACTCGTCGGGGGATCTGTTTGTCGCCTTCGGCCCGCCGCAGCCGGAGGCGAGCGCGACCGGCATCGAGCTGTGGCGGGCCCTGAACAATGAAGAGCTCGACCCGCTGTTTCAGGGCGCCGTCCAGGCCACCGAGGAGGCCATCGTCAACGCCCTGTGCGCCGCCGAGACGATGGTCGGGGCCGACGGCAACACCGTCTACGCCCTGCCGCCCGAGCGGCTGCGCGCCCTGCTGATCAAGTACCACCGCGACGCCAAGGCCGGCCGCGCCCCCTGAGCCGCGGACCCGGCGGGCCAGGCGAGGCGTCGCCAAGATGACGATCGTGGCACGGCGGTTGTCGGCGCGGCCGCGTCTCTGCTAAAACGGGCGCATGCTTACGTCCCTGGCGGAGCTGCCGCGGGTTCACCTGGCGCAGCTCCCGACTCCGCTGCAAGCGGCCCCGCGGCTCCTGCCGGCGCTCCTGGGCACCGAGGGGCCGGCGCTCTACATCAAGCGCGACGACCTGACCGGGGTCGAGCTCACCGGCAACAAGGTGCGCAAGCTCGAGCTGCTGCTCGCCGATGCCCAGCGGCAGGGGGCCGACACCGTGCTGACCTGCGGCGGCGTCCAGAGCAACCACTGCCGGGCGACGGCGCTGGCGGCGGCGCAGCTTGGCCTGCGCTGCATCGTGCTGCTGCGCGTCGATGACCCGGCGCAGCCGCCGCCGCTCGCCGGCAACCTGCTGCTCGACGCGCTCTGCGGGGCCGAGCTCCGCTTCATCAGCCGCGCCGCCTATAAAGAGCGCGCGACCCTCATGGCCGAGCTGTGCGCCGAGCTGCGCGCCCAGGGTCGCACCTGCTACGCGATCCCCGAGGGCGGCTCCAACGCGCTCGGCGCCCTTGGGTATGTCCGCTGCATCGAAGAGCTGCGCGCCCAGATCGCCGAGCCGCAGCGACCGCTCACCATCGTCCACGCGGCGGGCTCGGGCGGCACCGGGGCCGGGCTGCTGCTCGGCATCGCGCTGTGCGAGCTGCCGTGGCGGGTCGCGGCGGTGAACGTCTGCGATGACCGCCCCTACTTCGTGCGCCGGGTGCAGGAGATCCTGGATGAGGCGGCGGCGAGCTTCGCGCTGCCCGCCGCCGCCCGCCTGAGCGCCGCGGGCGAGCAGGTCATCGACATCCGCGACGGCTACGTCGGCCGCGGCTACGCCCTGTCGCAGCCCGACGAGCTGCGCCTCCTCCGCACCGCCTGTCGCACCCAGGGCCTGGTCCTCGATCCGGTCTACACCGGCAAGGCGCTGCGCGGGCTCACCGAAGAGCTGCGCCGCGACCGCGCGACCTTCGGCAGCCGGGTGGTCTTCCTGCACACCGGCGGCATCTATGGTCTGCTGGCCAAGGCGGCGGAGCTCGCGGCGGTTGTCGACTCCTAGCTCCGCAGCCGGCTCCACCCTCGGCGAGCGCGTGCTGCGCGGCGCCGTGGCGGGGCTGTTCGCCGCCGTCTTTCTCGGCGGGCTGGATGCGCTGGCCAGCGCTGAGGGGGTGGCGCGCCAGTTCGACTCGCCCGAGCAGCGGCTGTGGTTCGCCCTGCTGGCGGTGCTGGCGCCGGTGCCAGTGCTGCTGCTGTGGGGGGCGGCGCAGGCGGCGCTCGCCCACGCCCTGGCGGCGCTCGCCCACGCCCTGGCGGCGCTCGGTCGCCGGGCCGGCGGCGCCAGCCTGCGCACCCAGTACCGCTGGATGGGCCGGCTCGGCGCGCTGCTGGCGACGCCCGCGGTGGTCTGGCTGTGCGGCCAGGTCTTCAGCGGGCCGCGGGCGCAGCTGATTCCCGGGCGCCGGCTGCTCGCCGGGCTGCTCGGGATGCTGGCGGTCGCCGGGCTCAACCTGGCGATCCAGCTGGCGCTGCGGCTGGGTGACTGGGTGCGCGCGGGGGCCAGGCGGCGGCGGGCGCTCACGCTGGCACTGCCCATCGGCGCGCTGCTCGTGCTCGGGTACCTGGCCGACCGTCGGGTGCTGCCGCGCCTTTATCCGTGGTTTCACCTGAGCCTGCAGGTAGCGCTGGTGCTGGGCGCGCAGCTCGCCGCCGGCCTGCTGCTGGCCGCTTCAGCGCGCCGCCGCGTCGCGGCGCTGCTCGCGGTGGCAGGCCTGGGGCTGCTCGGCGGCGGCTGGGCCGTGCACCGCTTGCAGCGCGCCCAGACCCTGCGCGGCCTCGCCCTGGAGCACACGAGCCTGGTCGCCCAGATCCTGCGCGGCGACAGCGCCGTGCGCGGCCACCGGCGGGCGCTGCCGCCGCCGCCCGAGCTCATCGCCGAGCCCGATGCGCTGACGCCGCCGCCGTTTGCCGGCCCGCGCCTGGCCGGGCGCGACGTGTTCCTGATCACCGTCGACGCCCTGCGCTTTGATCGGGTGAGCGCGGCGACCATGCCGTTTGTCGCTTCGCTGCTGCCGCAGGCGGTGGTGTTCCGCCGCGCCTACACCCAGGTCCCGCACACCTCGTTCGCCATCGCGACGCTTTTGACCGGCAAGCCGGTCTACGCGCTGATGACGCTCGGCCAGGACGCCGGCAGCCACGAGACGCTGCCGCTTATCCTGCGCCGCTTCCGCTACAAGACCGCGGCGTTTTATCCGCCGTCGGTGTTCTACGTCGAGCACGAGCGCCTGCGCCGCCTTGAGGAGTCGGCCTACGGCTTCGAGTACGTCAAGTTCGAGTACCTGGCGGCGCCGCAGCGGACCGCCCAGCTCATGCGCTTCTTAGAGGAGGAGCAGCCGCCGCGGGTGTTCGCCTGGGTGCACTACCTGGAGCCGCACGAGCCCTACGACTCCCACCCCGGCGGCCCCGACCCGAGCCGGCCCGATCGCGAGCGCTACGACGGCGAGGTCCGCTTCATCGACGACGAGCTGCGCCGCCTGTGCGACTACCTGCGCCGCACCCGCCCCTCGGCGCTGCTGATCCTGGCCGCGGATCACGGCGAGGAGTTCGGCGAGCACGGCGGCCGCTACCACGGCACCAGCCTCTATGAGGAGCAGGTCCATGTGCCGCTTGTGATCGTCGACCTAGCCAACCTGGCGCCGGCCACGGCCGCCGGCGCCGCAGCGGGAGGTCCGGTGGTGACGCCGCGGCTGGCGGCGCAGCAGCTAGACCAGCCGGTGGGGCTTATCGATGTGGCGCCGACGGTGCTCGGGCTCCTGGACATCGAGCCGTCGGTGCGCATGCGCGGGCACGACCTGGCGCCGTGGCTTTTGACGCGCGCCGCGACCTTGCCGCTGTGGCCGGTGTTTAGCGAGATTGGCCGCAAGAAGATGGTCGTGCGCGGCGACCAGAAGCTGATCTGCGACTTTGCCGCGGACAGCTGCCAGGCCTTTGCGCTAAAGCGCGACCCGCAGGAGCGGCGCAGCATCCTGGAGAGCGCGCCGGCGAGCGCCGCCGAGCTGCGGCTGTCCCTGGATCGCTTCATTGCCGAGGCGCGCCGGTTCGAAGAGGCCCCGGCCGACCGGACCCCGGCGGCGGCGGCCGAGCGGTCGGCGGCCCTGTCGCGCGGGCGGATGGGCGATCGCGGGGCGCTGCCGGTGCTGGTCGCCCTGGCCACCGATGCGCGGGCGCCGCGCGCGCAGCGGCAGAGCGCGCTGGCGGTGGTGGCGCAGCTGACCGCGAGCGTGCTGCCGAGCGCGGGGGCGGCGGCCGACGCGCTGCTCGGCGAGCCGCCGCTGGCCGACCCGACGGTTCGCGCCGGGCTGCGCGAGCTGTTCCCCGCGGCAAGCCGCGCGACGCCGCTCGACCTGACAGAGCTGCGCTGGGCCGCCGTGCTGCGCCTGCGGCTGCGCCCGACCGCGGCGCTGCCCGAGGAGGATGCAGCAGACCGCGAGGCGCAGCAGGCGGTCGCGGCCCTGCTTCGCGATGAGCGCGCCGACTCCGAGCAGCGCTTGGCCGCAGCCCTGGCGCTGCTGGCGCTGCCGCAGTGTCGAGCGCCGGCGCCGGGGACAAGAGCTGCTGCCGCCGCGAAGCTCGACTGCGTGGACCTGTGGCTGGCGGCGCTTCCCGCCGCGATGAGCCTGGATGATCCAGACCGCGTCCGGCCGCTGCTGCTGGCGCTCGGCCGGACCCGCGACGCCCGCGCCGTGCCGACGCTGCTGGCCCTGGTGGAGCCAGCGGTGCGCAGCCGGCCCGATCTAGTCGGCGCGCTCGGACTTTCGGGGCAGCCGGCGGCGGTGCCAGCGGTGGCCGAGCTGCTCGCCAGCGACCCCTACGTGCCGGTGCGCGCCGCCGCCGCGACCGCGCTCGGCCGACTCGGCGGTCCGGCGGCGCAGAGCGCCCTTCTCCGCGCCCAGTCCCGCGAGCGCGAGCAGCAGGTCCTTGTCGCCATCGCTGCCGCCCTGGCCGGCCAGGACCCGGCACCCACCCCAGATAGAGCGCCCTAAAAGCGGTCGCCCCGAGCGAAGCCCGGCAGAGTCAGCGCAGGGCCAAGCAGCTCGCGAGCCGCGCTGCTGCGCCCCGACCAGGCACAATCGTGCACTGCCCGGAACAGGCCCTGCCCAGCACAGCGGTCGTCACCAACCCGCTGAGCGCCATAAAGAGCCGCGCCGCCGCCCGGGCCTCCGCGTCAGAGCCATCGGCCAGGATGCCCCAGCCGGTCCCCGACCAAGCCGGATCATCGCAGCTGCTGGCGGCGCCGGTGAGTTCACCGCGCTCGGCGGCAGCTCCAGGGCCTCGACTGCAGCGCGGCTCAGAACACCGGGGCCAGCAGGTCGCCGTCGGTCTTTTTGCCCTTGCGCGGCTTCTTCTCGGTCGCCGGCTTGGGGTCGCTGATCTTGGGCTCTTTGGGCTCTTTGGGCTCTTTGGTCGCCTTGGGCTCTTTGGTCGCCTTGGGCTCTTTGGTCGCCTTGGGCTCTTTGACCACGGGGTCGCCGGTCACTGCCTTGGGCGCGTCCTTGACCTTCTTCGGCTTGGAGGTCGTCCCGGCGGCGGTGCCCGTCGGCTCGGTCGGCTCGGGGGCGAGCTTGCTCAGCTCGACCTCGACCACCCGGTCGGCGGTGGGCTCGACGGAGCGCAGCTCTTCTTTGTAGCCGGCCAGCTTGAGCTTGAGCTCGATCGGCCCCGCCCCCTTCTTGACCGCGAAGGTGTAGGGGGTCTGGCCGGCGACCTTGCCGTCTTCGTCGCTGCGCATCACCTCGGCGTGATCGGGGGTGGTCTTGACGACGATCTGCACCCGCTCGCTGGCGGCGGCGGCGACCGGCGGCGGCTGGCGGGTCACCAGCTTCACCGTCACCACCGTCAGCACGCCCAGCACGATGGCCGAGGCAAAGCCGATCATGACGTTGAGCGGCCGCCGCCGGCTCGAGGCCTCGCCCGAGGCCCCCTGCAGCGTCGTCGGCCGCGGCCCAGACAGCGCCCCGGCGACCGGGATCATCTCGGCCGGCGCGCCGGTCGGAAGCGGCGGGCCCAGGCGCGGACCCGCGGCGATCGTCGCCCCGAGGTTCGCGTTCATCATCGGCGACGGGTTGACCCCGGACTGCGAGGCGCTGCGGCCGCCCAGCGCCACCGGCCCCGAGTTCACCGGCTGCCCGCCCTGCGGGCCGTTGAGCGCCCCCCAGGCCGCCGACGGCTGCGGCTGCGGCGCCGAGTTGGCGGTCGGGCCGACCACCGGCACCGCGCCGCTGCCGAGCGGGTTTGGGGCCATCACCTGGCTCGAGCTGGCCGCCGCCTGCGACGAGGCCAGCGCCGCCTGGATCGCCTGCGCCGACAGCAGCATCGAGCCCCCGGGGCTGACCTGCGGTACATTGGGACCGGCGACCGGAGCCGGCTCGCCGCGCAGGAAGGTCTGGTAGTGCGGCCCGGGGTCGAAGATGGCGGCGATCATGTCGTTCATCGACTGAAAGCGCTCTTCCTTCTTCTTGCGCAGGCAGCGCAGCACGATCGCCTCGAGCTCGGGTGGGATGTTCTTGTTAAGCTGCGACGGCGGCTCGGGCTCGCGGGTCAGGTGAGCGACCAGCACCTCACCAAAGCCGTCGCCGGGGAACGGCACCCGCCCGGTGAGCAGCTCGTACATCATGACGCCCAGGGCGTAGATGTCGGCGCGGTTGTCGATGTTGCCCTTGCCATCGCACTGCTCCGGGCTCATGTAGGTCGGGGTGCCGATGACCATGCCGGTGCGGGTGTGCTGCGACAGCGGGCCGTTGCCCTCGGCGGTCAGCTTGGCGATGCCGAAGTCGAGGAGCTTGACGTAGTTGCGGTCGCCCGGCCGGGTGCACAGGTACACGTTCTCGGGCTTGAGGTCGCGGTGGACGACGCCCTTGGCGTGGCTGGCCGCCAGCGCCGAGCCGCACGAGGCGATGATATGGACGGTCTCGCGGATGGTGACGCCCTCGCGACGCATGCGCGCCGCCAGGCTCTCCCCGTCGAGATACTCCATGATGATGTACTTGCAGACCGAGCCGTCAAAGGTCGTCTCGCCAAAGTCGATGATGTCGACGATGTTGGGGTGGCTGATGTCGTTGACCGCCTTGGCCTCGTTGAAAAAGCGCGCTACGACATCCGCCTTCCCGCACAGCTCCTCATGGAGCACCTTGACCGCGACCTTCTTGCCGATCTGGGGGTGGATGCCAAGGTAGACAAGCCCCATCCCCCCTTCGCCGATCTTGGCTTGAATGTCGTAGTTTCCCAATCGCTTCCCAACAAGCGACAGTGTCATCGGCAAAACTCCAGCGTCTTAAGCTCCTTGGCCGCGGTGCGTAGCGAAGCCGCCCTAGTGGCGGCCCTAATTAAATCTCTAAGCCAGGCCCGCTACCGTGGGCGTCGGAGAGCGCACGGTAACTTTATCAAATTTTCCGGCGGCGCGAAAGCCGAACTCGCGGCAAAAGCCGCCTTGCCGACGCTACCTTCGGCGCCGGGCGACTCCGGCCGATCCGAGGGGCCGGACCGGCGACGCTCAGGGTCCCTGAAGCGCCGGCCCAGCGCCAGGCCGGCGCCAGGCCGGCGCCAGGCCGGCGCCAGGCCGGCGCCAGGCCAGCGCCAGGCCGGATCCGGGCCCGGCCCTGCGGCGCCCGGCCCGACCGGCATCTTCCTTCTTTACAGCGTCAGCCAGTGTTGTCTATAACTCCGCCCACGCTGCACTGGCGTAGGGACAGGCTTATCTCGCAAACACCCCCAGCAAGACCCCAGCCTACAGGTGCCCCGGTCCGGGGCTCGCTTGTGCCCTGTTCCAGCTCGCTTTGTTGCAAAAACCACTTAACGCCGATCTTCGGAGGTCCCAGGAAATGGCCAGGAATGTGTTGCTAACTAGCTATCAGCCTCCCGGGCAGCCCCCCGGGCGAGCCCTCGGGCGAGCCCTGAAGTTGGGGGCCGCAGGAGTGCTCGGGCTGCTCCAGCTCCTTGTCGCCCGCGCCGCGTGCGCGGACGAGATGCAGCCTGGAAAACATGTGAGCGAAGCAACGCTGGTGCTGCCCCGCCTGGACTCGGTTCAGTTCCTCGGCATGGACGGCAGGACGCTGCTCTTCAGCGGTCTTGGCGTCTGCGCGCTGGCCATGGTGTTCGGTCTGGTGATCTACAACCAGCTCAAGAACATGGCGGTGCACCGCTCGATGCGCGATATCTCGGAGCTTATCTACGAGACCTGCAAGACCTACCTGCAGACCCAGGGCAAGTTCATCATGGTGCTGTGGGCGTTCATCGCCGTCATCATGCTGGTGTACTTCGGCGCCCTGCAGCACCTGCCGGCGCAGAAGGTCGCGGCGATCATGATCTTCTCGCTGGTCGGCATCGCCGGCAGCTACGGCGTCGCCTGGTTCGGCATCCGCGTCAACACCTTCGCCAACTCGCGCGCCGCCTTCGGCAGCTTGCGCGGCAAGCCCTTCCCGACCTACTCGATCCCGCTCAAGGCGGGCATGAGCATCGGCATGCTGCTCATCGCCACCGAGCTTGTGCTGATGCTGGCGATTCTTTTGTTCGTGCCGCGCGACTACGCCGGCCCGTGCTTTATCGGCTTTGCCATCGGTGAGTCGCTCGGCGCCGCCGCCCTGCGCATCGCCGGCGGCATCTTCACCAAGATCGCCGACATCGGCTCGGACCTGATGAAGATCGTCTTCAAGATCAAAGAAGACGACGCGCGCAACCCCGGCGTCATCGCCGACTGCACCGGCGATAACGCCGGCGACTCGGTGGGTCCCTCGGCCGACGGCTTCGAGACCTACGGCGTCACGGGCGTCGCCCTCATCACCTTCATCCTGCTCGCGGTGCCGGTCGAGAACATCCAGGTCCAGCTGCTCGTGTGGGTCTTCGCGATGCGCATCATGATGGTCGTCTCCTCGGGCCTGTCGTACCTGGTCAACGAGGCGATCGCCAAGGCGCAGTACGGAAATGCAGCGCACATGGACTTCGAGAAGCCGCTGACGGTGCTGGTGTGGCTGACCTCGGTGGTCTCGGTGGGCATGACCTACCTCGTGTCGTTCTTCCTCATCCGCGAGCTCGGGGACGGCAGCATGTGGTGGAAGCTGTCGACGATCATCACCTGCGGGACGCTGGCCGGCGCGGTCATCCCCGAGATCGTCAAGGTCTTCACCTCGACCTCGTCGGCCCACGTGCGCGAGGTGGTCACCGCCTCCCGCGAGGGTGGAGCGTCGCTCAACGTGCTGGCGGGTCTGACCGCCGGTAACTTCAGCGGCTACTGGCTCGGGCTGTGCCTGACCGTGCTCATGGGCATCGCCTACTGGGTCTCGCTCGGGGGCCTGGGTGACATGATGGCGGCGCCGGCGGTGTTCGCCTTCGGCCTGGTCGCCTTCGGCTTCCTCGGCATGGGTCCGGTGACCATCGCGGTCGACTCGTACGGCCCGGTCACCGACAACGCGCAGTCGGTCTATGAGCTGTCGCTCATCGAGTCGGTGCCCAACGTCAGCGAAGAGATCAAAAAAGAGTTCGGCTTCGAGCCCAACTTCGAGCGCGCCAAGGAGTTCCTCGAAGAGAACGACGGCGCCGGCAACACCTTCAAGGCGACCGCCAAGCCGGTGCTCATCGGCACCGCGGTGGTCGGCTCGACGACCATGATCTTCTCGATCGTGATGCTGCTCACCAACCACCTGACCGCCAACCTCGACAAGCTGTCCATGCTGCACCCGCCGTTCCTGCTCGGCATGATCATGGGCGGCGCGATGATCTACTGGTTCACCGGCGCCTCGACGCAGGCGGTGTCTACCGGCGCCTACCGGGCGGTCGAGTTCATCAAGCGCAACATCAAGCTCGAGGGAGTCGAGAAGGCCTCGGTCGAAGACTCCAAGCGCGTGGTCGAGATCTGCACCCAGTACGCCCAGCGCGGCATGTTCAACATCTTCCTCGCGGTGTTCTTCTCGACGCTGGCGTTCGCCTGCTTTGAGCCCTACTTCTTCATCGGCTACCTCATCTCGATCGCCCTGTTCGGCCTCTTCCAAGCGCTGTTTATGGCCAACGCCGGCGGCGCCTGGGATAACGCCAAGAAGGTCGTCGAGACCGAGCTGAAGGAAAAGGGCACCGAGCTGCACGCCGCCTGCGTCGTCGGCGACACGGTCGGCGATCCGTTCAAGGACACCTCGTCGGTGGCGATGAACCCGGTCATCAAGTTCACCACCCTGTTCGGCCTGCTCGCGGTGGATCTGGCGCTGGGCCTGGGCACCGACGTCGCGCGCATCATCTCGGCCGGCTGCCTAGCGGTGGCGCTGTTCTTCATCTACCGCTCGTTCTACGGCATGCGCATCAAGAGCAACGAAGCGGCTGAGAAGGCGGCCTAGCGCCGCAGTCGTCGTCCGCCCCGCGCTGCTCCTCTCCTCTCTCCGCAAAAATTTCCAAAGCTCGCCCCCGCCGCGCCCCGCTCGGCGGGGCCGCGCTGCCAGGCACGGCGAATCGTCGCTGCCCGGGCAGCGCTTGCGCCGCTGCGTGGTATGCTCAGAGCCGTGAAGCCAAGCGAGTTTGAGCAGGCGATTTTGGAGCTGGCGATGACCACGCGGGTGCCGCTGACGCGCGCCAACATCCTCTTTTACACCGGCGTCGCCACCAAGCAGGCCGAGAAGTACCTCGATGAGATGCTCGGCAGCGGCCTTATCGAGTTCGACAGCGACGACAGCGGTGAGATCTTCTACACCGTCTGCGGCGCCAAGCGGCCCCCCGCCGGGGCCACCCAGCTCACCCGCTGCAGCGCCTGCCGGCGAGCGACCGGCGCCGGCACCCGCTGCACCCGCTGCGGCCAGCTCCTGGACCCGCAGCTGCGCGCCCTGCGCACCGACATCGAGCGGGCCGGCAGCGCGCTCGATCTGGTGCGGCGCGGCGGCGGCGGTCTTTTGGCGACGCCCAAAGAAGGCGACAAGAACGTCGCGGTGGCGGGCCTTTTGGGCCTGTTGGGGCCGATGGGCTGGTTCTACGCCGCGCCGCTGCGCGAGGCGGGCCTGGCGACCGCGGCGTTCATGCTGGTGTACTGGCTGGTGCCGCACCTCATCCTTTATCCGCTGATGACCCTGCTCCTGCCCGCCTCGGCGCTGGTCGGGGCGGCCTACGCCTGGAAGCACAATCGCTCGGGGCGCCGCAGCGGCCTGTTCACCGAAGACGAGTCGGCCTGAGCAGCGGCTCAGCGCCGACGCTGCCGCCGCTGGCCAAGCCCGCTGAATAGCCCATGAGCACGACCCAGCTCCTCTTGTCGACCTCCGCCGCGGGTGACCCGACGCGCGGGCTGCCGCAGCCAGGTGAGCTCGCGACCGCCGGGGCGCTGGCCGCCGCCGGGCCGGCGCTGCGACTGCGCCCCCTCACCGAGGCAGAGCTGGCCCCGGCGGTGGCGCTGCTCGAAGCCGCGCTGAGCTGGGATCGCATCGCCGTGGTCGCGGCGGAGAAGCTTTTTGGCGGCAACGGGCGCCGCAGCGGGCAGGCCCTGGGCGCCTTTACCGCGGCCGGGGAGCTGGTCGGCGTGCTCGTCCAGGCCGGCCGCTTCGTCAAGCTGCTGGCCGTCCTGCCGCAGGCGCAGCGCCGCGGTATCGGCACCGCGCTGCTGGCCGCGGCGCGGGCGCAGCTGCGCGCCGGCGCCACCGACGCTACCAGTGCCGCGCCGCCGCGCCTGCGCATCGGCGACCACCCGGGCAACTACCTCTCGCCCGGGGTCGATGAGCGCTACCAGGCGGCGCACGCCTTCTTCCGCGCCCGCGGCCTCGGCGAGGTCGGCCGCTGCCTGAACCTGCGCGCCCCCGTCCGCGCCAACCCGCTGTGCACCCCCGAGCGCCAGCGCAGCCTGCACGAGGCGGCCAGCGCGCACGGCTATACCCTGCGCCGCGCCCAGGCCGAAGATGTAGCCGACCTGCTGGCGATGATCGAGGCGCAGTTCTCACCGGTGTGGGCCTACGAGGTGGCGCGCGCCCTGGGTCCCGAGCTCGGCGGCGCCGCGGCGGCGCACACCCCGGCGCTGCCCGAAGGCGCGGCGGTGCACCTGGCGCTGTCGCCCGCCGGCGCCCCGGTCGCCTTCGCGGCGCACGACGGCAACAACCGCGGCCTCGGCTGGTTCGGCCCGATGGGGACGCTACCGGCGCACCGCGGCCGGGGCCTGGGCGAAGCGCTGGTCTTGGACTGCCTGGCCGACGTCAGCGAACGGCCTGATGGCGGCGTCATCGCCTGGGTCGGCCCCGAGGCCTTCTACGCCCGCACCTGCGGCGCCGTCCCCGACCGCCGCTTTGTCGTCTACGAGGAACCCTGATGCAAGGTGTGTTCGGAACGCCGCTGCGCGGCATGGTGCTCTGCGCCGGGATGGGCAGCCGGCTCGGCGAGCTCGGTGAGGAGCTGCCCAAGCCCCTTTTGCCGGTGTGCAACCACCCGCTCCTCACCTATAGCCTGGCGCTCTTGCGCGGCTTCGGCATCACCGAGGTGGGCATCAACCTGCACCACCTGGGCGAGCTCATCACCGCGGCCCTGGGCGACGGCCGCGACTACGGGGTCGAGATCAACTACTCACACGAGCCGGAGCTGCTCGGCACCGGCGGCGGGCTGCGCAAGCTCGCGAAGTTTCTCACCTACGACGGGCGCGAGCCGTGCGTGGTGGTAAACGGCAAGCTGCTGGTCGACGTCGATCTGGAGGCGGTGCTCGCCCTGCACCGGGTCACCGGCGCCACCGCGACCATGGTCCTGCGCGAGACGCCCGACGCCGACGCCTGGGGCGCCGTCGAGGTCGATCACGACGGCCGCATCCACCGGCTGCTCGGCCAGACCAGCCCCCTGCCGCCGCCGACCTCGCTGTCGCGCTGCATGTTCACCGGGGTGCAGATCATCGAGCCGCAGCTGCTCGCCCGCCTGCCCGATGGGCAGCCCTCGTGCGTGGTCCGCCAGGGCTACGTGCCGGCGCTGCGCGAGGGCGAGGTCCTGTCGGGCTACATCATCCCCGGCTATTTCTTCGAGCACTCGACGCCCGAGCGCTACCTGCAGGGCAACCTCAACGCCCTGCGCGGCGATGCCCAGCTGACCTACCCGCCAGGGCCGCTGCAGGGCATAAGCCCGCGCGCCCAGATTAGCCCCCGGGCGATGATCATCGGCCCGGTGTGCATCGGTGCCGGCGCGGTCGTCGATGACGGCGCGATCGTCGGCCCCGACGCGATCGTCGGCGAGGGGGCACGCATCGAGCGCGGCGTGCACCTGGTCCGCACCATCGTGTTCGCCGGCGCCCACGTACGAAAGAGCGTCTACAGCGCCGTGGTCACCCCCAAGGCGGTCTACCCCATCGACCAGCACGGCCAGGGCGAGCCGGCGGCCAAGGCCCCGACGCCATGACCGCCGCCCGGGCTGCGTCCCCACCCCAGCCAAGCGAGGTTCGCCGATGAGCGAAAAGTTCGCCGAGCGCCCCCTGTCTGGGGGCCGCACCGCCACCGAGACCAGCCCCACCGCCGCCGGCCCCGCCCTGTCGCCGCAGGAGCGCGCCGACCGCGAGCTGGCCCAGATTGACGAGCAGCTCGACGTCATCCTGGCCAAGCCGGAGAACCGCGCCGCGCTCGTCAACCGCCCCGACCAGGCGCTGCAGCCGCCGGCCGGTCGCTCGATCACCCCGTCGGTGTCAGCGCCGGTCGAGGCGAGCGGCATAAACCACCTGGTGCTCAACTGCATCGTGCCGGGGCTGGGGTCGCTCTTGCACGGCCGCTCCGGCCTGGGGCTGGCCCAGCTCGGTCTGCTAGTCGCGGCGGTGCCGGTGCTGTTCTTCAAGCTCTGGCTGGGGCTGCTCCTGGCCGTGGTCGCCTACCTCTGGTCGATCGGCAGCGGCATCGGCTTTGTCGGTCAGTCGACAAAGACCTGGCGCTGAGCCATAACCCCCGCGTAAAGAGCTCTCATGATCCCCTACCGCAAGCACGTCCTCATCTGTACCAACCGTCGCGACCCCGACAACCCCAAGGGCTCGTGCGCCAACGCGGGCAGCGAGGCCATCTGCGAGGCGTTCAAGAAGGAGCTGCACGCCCACGGCCTCAAAGGCCAGATGCGTGCCAACTCTTCGGGCTGCCTCGATCAGTGCGCCCACGGCCCCACCGTCGTCGTCTACCCGGACGCGGTGTGGTATCAGGTCAAGACGGCCGCCGAGGCCAAACAGATCGTCGAGCAGCACCTGCTCGGCGACCAGCCGGTCGAGCACCTGCGCCTCAAGTAGCGCGGCCGGCCGGCGCCGCGCATCGGGTGCTGGCGCCCCTTCTGACCGCTTTTGCCCGCTTGCCATCGACGGTGGCGAGGATCGGCTGAGGCCGCGCGATCGCAGAGGAATTTGACTGGCGCTGTACAATTTTAAGCGATGCCGCGACCGCCCCAAACCGCGCCGGTTGGTGAGCCGTCTCCAGGCGCGAGCCGCCGCCGCCGAATCGCCATCTGGGGGGTGCTGGCGGTCGGGCTGGGGCTAGCGCTCTGGTCGGGCTCGCGCTACCGCGAGCAGCAGCGGCTGCGGCGAGAGGCCGCCGAGCGCCAGCAGTGGGCACGGGCGGCGCAGGAGTCCCGGCTCGTGCCCGCCGACGGCACCAGCGAGCGGGCGCGCGAGCCCGGCGATCAATCACCGGCGCAGCTGGCCGAGCTGCGGCGCAGCCTGGAGGAGGTCGCCCGAGCCCCCGGCGCGACGACCGCCGCCACGCCGGCGCCGATCGGCAGCGCCGCGGCGCGCCTGGGCGCCCTGATCGCCCAGCCCGGGCTGCCCTGGCTGCCGCCGCTGCTCCACGGGGCGCCGATCCAGGACGCCAGCCTGTCGCCCGACGGGACGCTGCTGCTCACCGCGGGCGCCGACGGGGTCGTCCTCATCCGCGCCGGGCACAGCGGGGAAAAGCTCGCCGAGCTGCGCCTGCCCAAGCGCGCCGGAGCGGTGCAGCTGGCGCGCTTTTCTCCCGACGGGGCGCGCGTTGTGACCGGCAGCGCCGACGGCGCCGTCCAGCTGTGGGAGTCGCGCACGGGCCGCGCGCTGCTGACCGCCCGGCTGGATCTGCCGCCCGGGGCGCTGCGCGATGCAGCGTTTGCCCCCGACGGTCGGCTGCTGCTGGTGGCCACCGCCACCGGCCTTGGCTACCTGCTGGACTCGCACACCGGCGCGCCGGCGCAGAAGCTCTCCGGTCACCGCGATGAGGTGACGATGGGCAGCTTCTCCCCCGACGGCTCGCGGGTGGTCACCGCCAGCGCCGATGGGACGGTCCGCCTGTTTGCCACCGCCACCGGGGCCGCGCTGGGGGTGGCCAAGGCGCACATCCTGGGGGCGCGGGTGGCGCGCTTCTCCGCCGACGGCTCCCTCATCGTCACCGCCGGCAACGAGGCGACGGCGCGGGTCTGGGACGCCCGCAACCTCGGCCGCCTCGCCGAGCTGCGCGGGCACCGCAGCGAGGTGCTGTCGGCGCGCTTCTCGCCCGACGGGGCGCAGCTTGTCACCGCCAGCGCCGACGGCACCGCGCTTCTATGGGACAGCCGCAGCGGCCGCCTGCTCGCCAACCTGGTCGGCCACACCCACCCGCTGAGCGACGCCGTCTTCGCGCCCGATGGTGCCACCGTGCTCACCGCCGCCGTCGATGGCGAGGTCCGGCTGTGGTCCTGCCCGGGCAGTCGCACGCTGGCGGTGCTGCGCGGTCACCGCGCCCGCCTCACCGCGCTCGGCTTTACCAACGACGGCGAGCGCCTGCTGACCGCCGGACTCGACGGCTCGGCCCGCCTGTGGACGGCGCGACCGCTGGCCAGCAGCGCCCCCGAGCTGGTGGTGCGCCACCCCCAGCTCGTCGCGGCGCGGCTGTCGCCAAGCGGCGATACGCTGGTCACCAGCGGTCGCGATGGCATAAGCGCGCTGTGGGACGCGCGCGATGGCACGCACCGGCGGTCGCTGTGGGGCCACGCCTACGCCGTAAATGCAGTGGCCTTCACCCCCGATGGCCAGCGCCTGCTCACGGTGAGCGACGATGGCGCCCTGCGGAGCTGGGACGCCCGCAGCGGCCTGCCGCTGCAAGAGCTGCTCGGCCACACCCACCCGGTGCGCAGCGTCAGTGTGTCGCGCGACGGCTCGCTCGCCGCGACGGTCGACCAGGCGGGCACGGCGCGCCTGTGGAGCCTGCGCGATGGCCAGGCGCTGGCGCTGCTGTCAGAGCGCCAGCTGGCCGGGCAGCGGGTGACCGCGGCGCTGTTCTCACCCGATGGCGAGCGCCTGGTGACGGTCCATGCGGCGGGCTCGGCGCTCGTATGGAACGTGCACACCCTGACGCCGCAGGCCAGCCTGCCGCCGGGGTCGGGGCTCACCACCGTGGCCTGGAGCCCCGAGGGCGGCCGGCTCCTCACCGCCGGCGCGGAGTCGCTGCTGCGAGTGTGGGAGGTGCGCGCGGCGAGCCCGGAGGCGGTGCCGCTGACGACGCTGGCCGGTCATCGCGGCGAGATCCTCAGCGCCCGCTTTTCGCCCGATGGGCAGCGCGTGCTCACCGCCGCGGCCGACCGCACGAGCCGGCTGTGGGACGTAGCGACCCAGCAGGCGCTCGCCACGCTCGGCGAGCACGCCGGCGCGGTGCGCACGACGGCGCTGTCCCCCGATGGGAGATGGGCGCTCAGCGGCGACAGCGAGGGCCTGGCAGTGCTGTGGGAGGCGGCGACTGGCCAGGTCGCGCGGCGCCTGCCCGGCCGGGGAGCGGTGGTCACCGCCGAGTTTTCTCCCGACGGTCAGTCGCTCCTGGTGGGGCGCGAGGACGGCACGGTGCAGCTTATGGCCCTCAGTGCGGCGCCGATGGCTCGGGGGGCGTGCCGGCTTTTGCGCAACCACCCGGCGCAGTGGTCGCAAGTGGCCGCGCTGTGCCAGCCGTGGCTGCACGAGCCGGCCCCGGTCGCGAGCGCGTTCAGCGACGGCGGACTGCGCGCCGACGGCGGCCTGTGGGCGGCCCCAGCACTGACCGACGGGGGCGCTGGCGAGACCCCGTCCTGGCGACGCGACATCGCCGCCCGCAGCCACGAGATCCCGGCCGGCTGCTTCGCCTTCTCGGCCAAGCTCAACGCCGCCGCCTGCCGCACCCGCCACCGCGCCACGGCGGGCAGCCCCCGCGAGCGCGTCCTTATCACCTTCGTACCGCCGGTATTTCCCGCCATCGCCGTCGAGCCAGAGGTCGGCGAGCGGGTCGAGCCGCACTGCCCGCCGCTGGTCTTTGGCCCGTCGCTGGCGACCCTGCAGGCGCGGCTCGTTGCCGGCGAGTTCGTCCCCATCGCCGCCAGCGCCTACCAGGCGCTGCGCGAGGGGTCGGAGCTGCCGCTGGGGGCGGGAGCTTCGGTCAGCTGGCGGCCCGAGCGCCCGGCCCCGACCGCCGCCCGCGGCGCCCCGGACTTTACCCTGCAGGTGCGCTGCAGCAACGGCAAGCGCGCCGTGCTGCAGACCTACAAGAGCGGCCGAGCCGAGCTCACCGCTGCCCTCGCCCCGCTGTCCGATGGTCGGCGCCTCGTCTTCCGCCTGACCCTCAGCACCGCCGAGGCGCCTGGACCCGCCGGCGCCCGGCTGCCGAACCGCGACGAGAAGGTCATCTTGCTCGACCCGCGCAGCTGCGCCACCCAGACCTCGGCCGAACCGGACCTGCTGTAGAGGGGCCCGGCAGCACCGCGAGCCGCTCCCCCTGCCGCCGGCGCCGCGGTCAGCGCCGCGAGCCGCCCTGCGACGGCGAGATCTCGAACTCGATGGTCACCGCGGTGGGCAGTGACAGCGCCGAGGGATCCTCTGCCGGCTGCACGAGCGGCAGCTCGCCGCTGGCGCTCGTCTTGCGCGCCGGCCGGTCGGCCTGAATCAGCGCCGTCTCGCCGGTCGTCTTGCCCACGCGCACGGCGCTCGGGGCGTAGGACTGACTGCTCTCGCTGCTGGCATCGGCGCGAAACGGCGTCGCCATGGACGCTGGGCTGCCCGGCCAGATCCCCGGCAGCGCGCGCGGCAGCACCCCCACCGTGGCCCCCGTCGAGGAGCTGCTCGGCGAGCGCGCCGCTGTCACCGCTACTGGCGGCTGCGAGCGCGCCGGGGCCTCGCTGGCGGCCTCCAGCTGACCGACCGACTTGCGCACCACCCGCACCAGATCGGTGAGCAGCTGGCGGGCGGTGGGGCGGCTCTGCGGATCCTTCTCCAGGGTGTGCATGACCACCTGGGCGACCGAGTCGGGGATGCTCGGGCGGCGCTCGCGCAGCGGCTGCGGCAGCTGGTTCAGGTGGCCCAGCACGATCTCCAGGTAGCTCTGCGACGGGCTCTCGAACGGCGGCCGCCCGCAGAGCATCTGGTAGAGCATGACGCCGACGCTGTAGACGTCGCTGCGCCCATCGTAGGAGCCCTGGCGGAGCCGCTCGGGCGCCATGTAGGTCGGCGTGCCGACAAACGCCCCGCCGCCGGTGACCATCGGCGCGTCGCGATCTGCGGTCCCCTCTAGCAGCTTGGCGATGCCGAAGTCGAGGACCTTGATGACCTCGCCCGAGCGGGTGCGGTGGAGAAAGACGTTGTCCGGCTTGACGTCGCGGTGGACGATGCCGGCGGCGTGGGCTTCGATGAGGACGTCGCACACCGGGACGATGATCTGGATGCAGCGCGACAGCGGCAGCGGGCTGCGCTCGCGCAGCTCGTCGGCCAGCGTGCGGCCGATGAGCAGCTCCATGGCGAGGTAGGGGATGCCGCCGGCGGCGATGCCCGAGTCGAGGATGGTGATCGCATTGGGGTGGCTGAGCCGGCTCGCCGAGGTCCCCTCCTGGCGGAAGCGGGCGATCGCCTCCTCGGTGCTCAAGGTCGGCAGGGGACGGAAGACCTTGACCGCGACCTCGCGCTGCAGCTGCAGGTGGGTGGTGCGGTACACGACCCCAAAGCCGCCGACCCCGATGCGCTCCTCCAGGCGGTACTTGCCGTCGAGGATGAAGCCGCGCGGGAGGTCCATCGGGCTTATGATCTGCGGCGCCACCGGGGCGGGGCGCTCGCGCTTGAGCTCGCGCAGCTCGCGGGCGAGCTCGGCCTTTTCGCGCTCGAGCTCGCGCAGGCGGCGGCCGACGCGGATGTGGTGCTCCAGGCGCACCAGGAGCTCGGGGAAGGCGATCGCCGAGCCGACGAAATCCGCGGCGCCGGTGCGGAAGGCGCGCAGGTGACCGCCGAGCTGGTGCGACTCCTCGGACTCCTCGGCCCGCACCGAGCGCCGCGAGTCGCCGCGCGCCGGCGCCACCACCACCGCCCGCGGCGCCGTATCGAGATCGCAGGTGGCGGGCTCCAGGAACACCACCGGGATGTTGCGCGTCTGCGGCGGCAGCTTGAGCTGCCGGCACAGCTCGTAGCTGTCCATGCCACCGAGGCCGCCGACCGGGCGCAGCACCAGCACCACCAGATCGACGGGCATCTGCAACAGCTGCTGCTTGGCCTGGGGCCCGCTCTCAGCCAAAAGGACCTGGACGCCCACCGCGGTGAGCACCTCGTGCAGGAGCCGCGACCGCGCGGCCTCGCTGTCGACGATGAGCAGCACGGCGTCGCGCAGATCGGCGGCGAGCACCAGCTGCTCGGCCAGCGGCGAAGAGATATGCGAGCTCATCGCCGCGCCCCGCCCGCTGGCCGCACTGGCCGCTTGCCGCCGGCGAGGCCGCTTGCCCAGCGGGTCGGGCCAAGGCCCAGCCAAACACGAGCACCGAATCTGCAAGGTTGTCTGGGCGGTTGCATTTCCTGTCGTCCGAGCGCCGCGGCGCCACTCTTCCCAGGTGGCCCCATGCCCCCGGTGGCAGTACCCCATCCCTGGCGGATGCGCGCCCCAGCGCGCAGCGCCGCAGCGCCACAGCGCCACAGCGCCACAGCGCCGCAGCGACAGATGTCCCGCTTTATAATATCACCAAGCACCTGGAGCGACGCGACGGAGCTTGGTCGCCCCGCCGGCTGCATGCTAAGGTCGCGCCCGCGACTTTTCCGACGGAGCTTGACGATGAGAGAGCGCCCGGAGCAGCGGCCGACAAGCCAGCAGTATCAAACCTTTAGCCCGACCGGCCCTGCCGGGACCCGAGCGGCGGTGGCGCCCCCGGACGGCCCAGGGGAGGCGAGCGCCGATTTCAGCGCGCCCGCAGCCAGCGCGCCGGGCGGCCGCGCCAACCCGCGGCGCGGCGAGCCAGCGATCCGTCCGGGGGCAGCGCCGGTGGGGGCCGACCCCGCGACCCCGCTCGAGCTGGCCCGGCTGCAGGCGCAAGCCCATCAGATCTGCCCCGGCTGCGGCACCACGATGATCGATCGCGGCTGCAAGGTGCGCTGCCTGCGCTGCGGCTTCTTCCTCGACTGCTCGGACGGCTAGCCGGCGGCGGCCCGCGCGGCCGACCCGCCGTCGGCGCAGTGCCAGCGGCCGGCGCAGCTCCCAAGCGCCGAGCCGGAACCAATTAGCCCTTGCCTACTTGCCCGCACCTTTGTTCTTCTTGCCCGCCTGTTGACCATCGGTTTACGACCTGCTGACGGGCCAACCGGGCTCCGCACTTGTGTTGGCTCAGTCTCTGAACAAAGGTCCCCGCATGCGTGTTCCTAGCCCGACCTCCCGCCCGCTCCGTTACCCGCTTCGGCACCCCGGTGAGACCCTCGCGCTTTATGCGGCGCTGCTGGCAGCGTCGGCCGGCCTGTCCCTGACTCCGAGCCGGGGCTTTGCCGCGGCGCAGGATGCCGCGGCAGCCAGCGATGCCGCGACCGCCGCCGCCCCCGGCAGCCCCGCCACCGCGCCGCCGGCCAGCCCGGTCGTGGGCCCCGCCGACAGCAAGAGCGAGCCCGCCGCCCCGCCGCCAGTGGCCACCGGCGCCCGCCGCGCCTCGTCGCACAGCGAGTTCGGCGCCTCGGGCAGCCCGCCGCCGGCGGAGGCGACCGGCAGCGGCTTTGACTTCGGCAGCTACGGCCGGGTGGGCATCGGCTCGGACCTGCGCGGCCACAGCGGCTACGGCGTCAACGTAGTATCCCACGGGTCGCGCCTGGAGGAGCCCGCCTACCTCGAGCTCAACTTCTACTACGGCGGCACGATCGGCGACAGCTCGCGGCGCTGGCGCATCGTCTTTGTGCCGGCCTACAGCGGCGATCTGTTCCACACCACCGGCAACTTCTCGCAGAACTTCGCCATCCGCAACGCCTACGCCGAGGTCGAAAACCTCGGCTTGCGCGGCCTGACCCTGTGGGCCGGCTCGCGCCTTTACCGCGGCGACGACGTCTACCTGTTCGACTTCTGGCCCCTGGACGTGCTCAACACCGTCGGCGGCGGCGCGATCTACGCCTTCAACCAGCAGCGCACCCTGGTCGCCCTGCACCTGGGCATGAACCGCCTGGACGACCTGTACCAGTTCCAGCAGGTGCAGGTCCCCTCGCGCCGGCTGCCGGGCGATAGCACGGTGCTCACCCCGCAGCCGGCGACGAGCAGCGTGACGACCCTGGATCGCCAGCGGCTGGTGATGAGCCTGAAGGGGACCCACTTTCTGCGCAGCCTCAGCTCGCTGCCCAACGGCAAGCTCGTGCTGTACGGCGAGTTCCACTACCTGCCCAAGGGCGAGCGCCAGGCGACCACCCCCGGGCAGCTGCCGGTGCCGCTGGCCGATGACTACGGCTACCTCGTCGGCGCCCAGGTCGGCGGCTGGCTGCGCTCGTTCGTGTTCGCCAACCTGTTCTTCCGCCACGCCGGCGGCCTGGCGGTGTTCGGCGACCTCGGCAAGCCGACCGGGTTCAACGCCGACCAGCGCTCGATCGACGCCCGCGAGTACACCCTGGCCTTCTCCGGCAACTACGAGAGCCGCGCCATCGGCCTCATGGCGGCGGCCTACTTCCGCAACTTCCGCGACGGCAGCCCGACCGACAACGGCGGCTTCAACGAGGGCGCGGTGGCGGTGCGGCCGACCGCCTACTTCGGCAAGTACTTCCACACCGCGGTCGAGCTCTCCTACCAGGTGCGACGCCCGCTCACCGTCGATCAGGACCGCGGAGTGCACCTGACGCCGATGGTCGCGCGGGCGAGCCTGATACCGATCGTGGCGCCGCTGGGCCGCGGCACCTACAGCCGGCCGATCCTTTACGCGGTCTACACGCTCAGCTACCTGAGCAATGACGCCCAGTACTACCTGTTCGACCCGCAGGACGTGCGCGCCGGCAAGGCGCTGGTCCACTACCTGGGCCTGGGCGCCGAGTGGTGGTTCAATAGTTCCTACCGTTAAAGGGGACCTAGCGGATGGGAAACGGCCGGCCTGGGGCGGTCATGGCGAGCTTGCTGCTCGGCTGCGCGGCGCTTTTGTGCGCCCACAGCCTCGCGTTCAACTTCGTCACCGACGACGCGTTCATCTCGTTCGTCTATGCCAAGAACCTCGTGCAGCACGGCGCGCTGGTCTTCAACCCCGGTGAGCGCGTCGAGGGCTACACCAACTTCCTGTGGACGCTGCTGCTCGCCGCCGGCATGGCGGTGCGGGTGGCGCCCGAGCTGTCCTCGCGGGTGCTGGGGACGCTGTGCGCGGCGCTGACGCTGGTCGTCGTCGCCCGCGCCCTGCGGCGGCTGCGCGGGGCAGCCGCGCCGTCTTCGCTGTGGGATGTGCTGCCGGCGCTGATCCTCGCCGGCATCCCCGGCTATGCGTGCTGGTCGTCGGGCGGGCTGGAGACCCAGCTGTTCACGCTGCTGTGCACCCTGGGGGCGACGACCTACCTGCAGGCCCACCTGACCGCGGCCCCGGCAGGCCTGGGCCGCGCCGGCCTGCTGCTCGGGCTGGCGGCGCTGACCCGGCCCGAGGGCTACCTGCTCTTTGGCCTGCTCGGGCTGCACCGCCTGCTGGGCAAGCTGCGAGACGGCGTGACGCTGCGCCAGCGGCTGGTGCCGACGGGCGCCGAGCTGCGCTACGTCCTTTACTTCCTGCTGTTGGCGGTGCCGCACCTTTTGTGGCGCCGGAGCTACTACGGCTACTGGGTCCCCAACACCTTCTATATCAAGTCTTCAGGCGGCGCCGCGGCGTGGAGCCAGGGGCTCTACTACCTGCTGGCGTTCGCGCGCGATCTGAAGCTGTTCGTGCTGCCGCTGCTGTGGGTGGCGGGGCTCGGGCGCCGGCTGGAGGCCGAAGCGCAGCGGCGCTACCTGGCGGTCGGGGCGGTGACCTACCTGTGGACCGCGGCGTTCCTGCTTTACGTGGTCAGCGTCGGCGGGGACTTCATGGGGCTTTACCGTTTCGTGCTGCCGATCGTGCCGCTCAATGTGCTGTGCGGGGCGCTCGGGCTGTGGCGGCTCGCCACCGGGGCGCCGGCGGTGACGTCGTCGTCTTCGTCGCCGGCGGCCGCCGCGCCCCGGCTCGCCCGCGGGCTCGGGCTCGGGCTGACCGCGCTGCTGCTGGTGCTGCACGCGGTGAACGCCTACTTCGTCGATCGGCACGCGCTGTCGTTCATCGGCGCCGACCGCGGCATCGATACCCCCGGCTACCTGCGCTATTACACAAACGATCGCGCTGCCATCGGCAAGTGGCTGGGGCAGAACGTGCAGCCCGATGACTACCAGGTGGTCGGCGGCGCCGGCGCCCAGGTCTACTACGCCGGCATCCGCGCCCTGGACAGCTTCGGGCTGTCCGACGCCTACGTCGCCCACAAGGTCGCGCCGGTGTCGACCCGGCCGGGGCACCAGAAGTTCGCGCCGCTCGACTACGTGCTGGCGCAGCACCCGACGATCCTCACCTACAACGTCTACCGCATCCTCGACGCTCCCTATCAACCAAGCCCTGCCGAGGTCGCGATGTGGCGCGGCTACGGCTTCCACTACGTGAGCGTGCAGATCCCGGGGCTGTCCAAGCCCTGGTACTCGTTCCTCAAGCGCCTTGACCGCCGCCTCGGGCCGCTGCCCGCGGCCGCCGATCTGGACTGATCCCCGCCCAAGGAGCCGGCCATGCAAAGCCCGCCCAGCGCATCGCCCAGCGCTAAAGTAGAAAAGGCCCTCGCCGAGTTCCGCCGCCACCGGGACCTGCACCTTCAGGATCTATGCACCCTGGCGCGCATCCCCAGCGTCTCGTTCGCCGGCTTTCCCGAGGACGAGGTGCGGCGCAGCGCCCACGCCACCGCCGAGCTGCTCGCCGCCCGCGGCTTTGACAAGGTGCGCCTGCTCGAGCTGCCCGGCGTCCACCCCTACGTCTACGGCGAGCACTGCCACGCCCCCGGCAAGCCGACGCTGCTGCTTTACGCCCACCACGACGTGCAGCCGGCCGGTGACGAGGACGCCTGGCACTCCCCGCCCTTTGAGCCGACCGAGCGCGACGGGCGCCTGTTCGGGCGCGGCACCGCCGACGACAAGGCCGGGATCGTCATCCACACTGCGGCGCTCAAGAGCTACCTCGACGCCGGGCTCGCGCTGCCGCTCAACCTCAAGATCCTGGTCGAAGGCGAAGAGGAGATCGGCTCCAACCACCTCGACGAGTTCGTCGAGCAGTACGCCGAGCTGCTCAGCGCCGACGCCATGGTCCTCACCGACACCAGCAACTTCGACGTCGGCGTCCCCTCGATCACCACCAGCCTGCGCGGCCTGTGCGGCCTGGACCTGGAGGTCAGGTCGATGCAGCAGTCGGTCCACTCGGGGATGTGGGGCGGCCCGCTGCCCGACGCCGGGCTCGCGCTGGCCAAGATCATCGCCTCGCTCAGCGACGATGATGGCCGCATCGCGGTGCCCGGCATCTACGACCAGGTGCGCCCGCTCACCCAGCTGGAAGAGGAAAACTTCGCCGCCCTGCCCTTCACCCTGGACACCTTCCGCCGCCAGGCCGGCCTGGTCGCGGGGGTGCCGCTGCTGCCGAGCAGCCACCCCAATCCCTGGATCTCGATCTGGCGGCAGCCCTCGCTGGCGGTCAACGCCGTCGAGATCTCCAGCCGCAAGGACGCCCGCAACATTACCAACGGCACCGCCTGGGCGCGCCTCGGGGTGCGGCTGGTCCCCGACATGGACCCCGCCCAGACCCAGCAGGCGATCATCGGTCACATCGAGCGCCACAAGCCGTTCGGCGTCCAGGTCACGATCACCTCCGAGCCGCCGAGCCGCCCCTGGCACTGCGCCCCCGAGCACCCCGCCTTCCAGGCCGCCCTGCGCGCCCTGGAGGCCGGCTACGGACGCCGCGCCGTCACCATCGGCTGCGGCGGCTCGATCCCGTTTGTCGAGCCGCTGTCGGCGCGCCTGGGCGGGGTGCCGGCGCTGCTCATCGGCGTCGAGGATCCCTATACCAACGCCCACTCCGAGAACGAGAGCCTGTGCCTGACCGACTGGGAGAGCGCCATCCGCAGCGCCATCCACCTCTACGACGAGCTGGCGCGCACCCTGTAGCCGGCAAGCTCCGCGGCGCTGCTCCAAGGAGGAGCCACGCAGGCGCCGGGACCGGCGGCGCAGCGCGCAGGGAGCTGTACGGATTTTGGTCGCCGCTCAGGGCCGCTTGGGCGCGCTCGGCTCCTCGGCGGCGGTCTCGTGGTAGTCGCTCTTGTAGTCGGCGTACAGGCCGTAATAGGAGCGGTAGCCCTTGGCCGCGGTGTCGATCTCGTTTAGCACCACGCCGACGATGTTGCCGCCGACGTCCTTGATGTGCTGGGCGGCCCGCCGGGCGGCGTCGCGGTGGGTGGCGGCGTGGCGCACCACCAGCACCACGCCATCGACCGAGGTGGCGAGGATCGCCGGATCGGTGACCGGGACCGCCGGCGGCGAGTCGAGCAGCACCCGGTCGTACTGCGCCGTCAGCTCGGCCAGCAGGGCGCGGAAGTGGCTGCCGTTGAGCAGCTCGGCGGGGTTGGGCGGCGAGGGGCCGCTCGGCAGCACGAACAGGTTGTCGACCGAGGTCGGCCGCACCGCCTCCGCCAGCGTCGCCTCGCCGACGAGCACGCTGGTGAGGCCAGGGCCGCCGGTCAGCCCCAGCGCCCGCGCGATGCGCGGCCGCCGCAGATCGCAGTCGACGATCAAGGTCCGCTCGCCGGCCTTGGCGAGCACCGTGCCCAGGCTCAGGCAGGACAGCGTCTTGCCCTCGCGCGCCATCGAGCTTGTGAGCAGGATGGTGCGCAGCTGGCGCTCGGTGCCGGCGAACATGAGGTTGGTGCGGATCGCCCGGCACGCCTCGGCCACCGTCGAGCGCGGGTGGTAGGCGACGTACAGATCCGGCGGGTGGCGGCCGCGCCCGTCGGGCACAAACCGCGGCAGCATGCCGAGCAGCGGCAGCCCGAGGTGGGTCTCGATGTCCTCGTGCGTCTTCAGGGTGCGGTCGAGCGCATCCAGCGCGAAGGCGGCGCTCACCCCGATGAGCAGCCCGACCACCAGGCCCAGGCCCATCGCCACCCGCAGCCGCGGGCTCACCGCGACCTTGGGCAGCCGCGCATAGTCGAGCACGCGCAGGCTGCGCAGCCGCAGGCGGCCGACCATGCCGGTCTCCTTGGTGCGGTTGAGCACCATGTTGTACTGCTTCTGCAGGCTGTCGGCGTCGCGCTTGAGCTTGTTGTACTCGATCTCCAGGCGGCTGATGCGCAGGCCGTCCTGCTTGAGCTTCTCGACCTCGGCGAGCACCTTCTGCTCGTCGCTGAGCGTCTCGTTGTAGCGCAGCGTCGCGGCGTCCATGGCGACCTCGACCTCGCGCCCGAGCTCGCGGAGCAGCTGCTCGACCTTGGAGCTCTGCTGCTGCACCTGCGGGTGGCTGTCCTGGTAGCGCGCCCGCAGCTCGGCCAGGCGCCGCTGCTCCTCGGCGTAGGTGCGGCGCAGGTCGCCGAGCAGGGCCGGCATCTCGGTGCCGCTGGTGAACACCGGCACCCGCAGCGGGTCGACCTCCTTGAGCTTCTTGAGCTCGGCGAGCTGGCTCTGGCGCTGCAGCTTGCGCAGCCGCACCTCGGTGAGGGCGTCGGTGTACTTGTCGATCTGGCGCGCCACCTGGTTGGCCCGGTCCTCCAAGCTCACCGACAGCATGTCGTGCTGCGACTTGTACTCGTACAGCGCCACCTCGGCGTCGTGCAAGCTCTTGCGCAGCATGTCGAGCTCGTCGGCCAGCTGCTGCGAGGTGTGCTGCGTCGTCGTCTCGCGGTTCTGCTCGGCGTCGGCGACAAACTCATCGGCGACGGCGTCGGCGATCTTCTTGGCCCACGCCGGCTCAGTGTGGCGGGCGGTGACCAGGAGCAGCCGCGTCTCGGCGACCACATCGGCGGTGTAGTGGGTAAGCAGCGCCTCGGCGGCCTCCTCGATGGTGGCCGGCACCGCGCCCGGGCTGAAGAAGCCCGGCTCCTTGAGCAGCTGCAGCCGCGCCGCGGCGCGCCGCGCCAGCGAGTCGCTGGTCAGCACCTTGCGGCTGGTCTGCAGGAAGTCCTGCACCATGTAAAAGTTCGCCGGCGACGGATCGATCGAGTCCGACACCGCGCTGCCGAGCGCCTGCGGCACGCTCGCCTCGACGAGGATGCTGGCCCGCGTCTCGTAGATCTTGGGCTGCGCGCTGGTCCACAGCACGGCCGCCACCTGCAGCACGACCAGGATCGCCAGAAGCACCCACTTGCGATCGAGCAGCACGCCGATGTAGCGCTGAAGCTCGGCCGTCCCCTCGGCTGCTGGTGGGCCGACGTTGGCAGCGGCGGCGCTGGCAGCGGCGGCGATCGCGGCGCGGCGCTCGGGGGCGACCTGGACCGTCGCCACCCGCGGGCCGATCGGCCGCTGCGGACCCGCGGGCGCGGCGGCCGGCGGGGGCTCTAGCTCGGGGTCAAGGTCGTGGCTCATCGGCTGTTCTTCCGGCTCCCATTGTGGCCTGATTCCGCGCGGGTCGGCGCCGCGACCGCTCTGGCAGGCCGCGAAACATTGTGCGTTATTTTGCCCGCCGCCTGTGGCCTCGGCAATGCTCGGCGCGCGACGCGGCGATTTCTTCATGGCCGGCGGCCGCCGCCGCCTTTATATAGATGGAAGCTGACCTATCGTTAGAGTGTTGCCGCGGCGCCAGAATTTTGCCGCGGCGCTAGGATGAAGCCGCGCTCGCGCGGTACAGGCAAAGGTAAAGGAACTCACATGGCGCTTACCGAACAGACTCGCTCTCGCATCCAGCAGACCCTCGAGCAGCACAAGATCGTGCTGTTCATGAAGGGCAACCGCCAGCAGCCGCGCTGCGGGTTCTCCGCCCAGGTGGTGTCGATCCTCGACGGGCTCGGCGTCGACTTTCATGAGGTCGATGTGCTCGCCGACCCCAATATCCGCGAGGGCATCAAGGAGTTTGGCAACTGGCCGACGATCCCGCAGCTGTACTACCAGAGCACCCTCATCGGCGGCTGCGACATCATCCGCCAGCTCGACGAGAGCGGCGAGCTCTTGCCGGCGCTGGGCCTGGCCGGCGGGGCCGAGCCGGCGGCGCCGCCGAGCCTGCGCATCGCCGCCGAGGCGATCGCCGCGATCAAGGAGGCGGCCAGCGAGGCCGAGCCGGGGCAGCACCTGCGCATGGAGCTGCGCAACGGCGGCCGCTCGATCGACATGTACTTCGACAGCCCCAAGGCCTCGGACGTCCGGCTGGAGCAGGGCGGGGTGACCCTGTTGTTCGATCGCGCCTCGGCACGCCTGGCCAGCGGCCTGGCCATCGACTATGTCAGCGGACCCGACGGCGGCTTCAAGATCGACAACCCCAACCTGCCGGCCCGGGTGCGCAGCGTCACCGCCCCCGAGCTGAAGAAGCTGCTCGACGAAAAGTCGCCGCTGCGCCTGTACGACGTCCGCCCGGCCGCCGAGCGGGCGCTGGCCAGCATCAGCCATGCCCTGCCCTTTGACGACAAGGCGCGCGCCGAGCTGGAGTCGCTGCCCAAGGACACCATGCTGGTGTTCCACTGCCACCACGGCATGCGCAGCTCCGCCGCCGCCGAGCAGGTCGCCCAGAAGGGGTTCCGCAACGTGTGGAACCTGACCGGCGGCATCGAGGCGTGGTCGACCCAGGCCGACCCGCGAGTGCCGCGCTACTAGAAGCCTTATGCACAACCGTCGCCAGGAGCCCCGAGCCGCGCGGCGTCCGCCCGCAGCGGCCTCGGGGCCGTAAGCGTGGACGACGCGCTGCTCGGGGCCCGCAACAGGTTCTGAGTCAGGCTTCTAGCGGCGCTGCCCGGCTGCCGCGCCGGGCGCTCCGGCGTGACATTTCACCACCTTGGCGAGCCGCTGCCGGCTACGCGACCTGCGGCGACTTGCTGTAGGCTATCTGGGGAGTCCCCTGGATGCTGCTTTCGATCGACCAATGTGGCCAGGTCCCTGCTGCCGGGGCCAAGGCGCGGCGCCTCGCGGCGGCGCGGCAGCTGGGGCTGCAGGTGCCGGCCGGGCTCGTGCTGCTGCCCGACGAGCCGCTGCCGTCCGCGGCCGAGCTCGCGGCGGCGCTCGAGCAGCTGGCCGCTGACGCTGCGCTCGTCGCCCCGCCAGCCGCCAGCAGCTTCCTGCCCGAGGGGGTGCAGCTGCAGAGCCCGTTCGCTGGCGGCCTGCCGGGCACCGGCGCGCCGGCCGCGTCCGAGCTGCGCTTCGCCGTGCGCTCGTCTGCGGCGATCGAGGATCTGGCCGGGCGCAGCGCCGCCGGGCTGTTTACCAGCAGCACCGAGGTCGCGCGCGGCGACGTGCTGGCCGCCATCACGGCGGTGCGCGCCTCGGGCGACAGCGCCGCGGTGCGCAGCTACTGCGGCGGCCCGGTGGCGGTGGCGGTGCTCATCCAGCCGATGGTGCCGGCGGCGCGACTCGGCGTGCTGTACCTGCGTCCCGACGGGAGCGCAGTCTGCGAGGAGCGCCCGGTGGGGACCTCGGAGTGGAGCGACGTGACGCCGCGCCTGCTCAGCGCCGGCGCAGGCTTGGATACGCCAGCTCCGACCGTCAGCTCGCCCGCGCCCGACCCGGTGCCGACCGCGGACCCCGATGCCGCGCTGGCCCGCGGGGCCCGCCGCCTGGGCGCGCTGCTGCGCACCGAAGATCCGCAGACCGCCGCCGCCTTCATCGAGTACGCGACCACCAGCGGCGGCCAGGTGTGGTTCCTGCAAGTGCGCCCGGCCCCGCTGCCGCCCGATCCCACCCCGTGGACCCAGCCGCCTGACGCCGAGGCGCTGACCTACGTCCTCGACCGCGACCATAACCCCGATCCGCTGTCGGCGGCGCAGACCGGCATCGTCGATGGGGTCGCGGATCTGGTGCCGACGCTGCGCCAGCGAGTCCTGCACAGCTACCTGTACTACGCGGTGGCCGCGGCGCCGGGCCCGACCCCCTCGCCGCTGCCGCCGCTGCCGCTGGCCGAGCTGGAGCGCCGCTTCACCCAGGAGATCGCCCCCCTGTGCGAGAGCTTCCTGCAGCCGCTGGAGGCCCGCCTGCTCTGCCCGGACGGGGCGCTGGACGAGCAGCTGCTCGCCGATCCATCGCGCGTCACGGTGTCGCTGCCCGAGGCCTGGGCGGCCTACCGCGGCGTCTACGCTCGCTACGTCGGGGAGCTGAGTCCGGTGCTGCGGCGGGCGCGCGGTGAGCTCGATCAGCTGCTGCGCAGCAACCTCGGTCAGTCGCTGGCCCGGCACGGCGCGCTGCTGTCGGGCATCGGCGGCGCCCAGACCCGACGGCTGCAGGAGCTGTGGGAGCTCGGTCGCGCCGGCTGCCCGCGCCCGGGGCTGCGCGCCCACCTCTCGCGCTATGGGGCGGGGGCGCCGTGCTGGGACGTCGCGGTGCCGTGCGACGACGAGCAGCCCGAGCGGGTCGCCGCCACCGCCCGCTCGCTGGCGCGCAGCCCGAGCTCGCCGCAAAAGGTGCACGAGCAGGCTCAGGCCCCCTATCATGCGGCGCTGCAGCGGCTTCTCGACGAGCTGCCGCGCATGGCGCGCGGGGCGCTGAAGGCGCTGCTGCCGCAGGTGCGCGCGGCGCTGCGCATCGCCGAGGATGATGACGTGCTGTTCTTCCGCGCCCAGCGGCTGTTGCGCTGGGCCCTGCTCGGACGCGGCGCCGCCCTTTACGCCGCCGGGAGGCTGCCCGCCGCGAGCGCGATCTTCGATCTGCCGTGGAGCTTGCACGGCGACCTGCAGCCCGCGCCCGCCGCCCCGCCCCCTTCGACCGGCAGCACCCCGCCCGAGTTTGACCCCGCGAGCTTTGCCGTCGAGTACGATCTTACGGGGCACGCCGCCCAAGGCGCCCAGCAGCGGGCGGCGGCGCGGGCGCTGGTGCCACCGACCCGCCTGTGCGCCGGCCAGCCGCTGTGGACCCTGCCCGACGGGGTGCTGCTGACCGGCTATGGGGTGCCGGCGCCGGGCCTGGCCGCCGGCCCGCTGCGCGGGCGGGCGCGGGTGGTGCGCTCGCTGGATGAGCCGCTGCCGGATCCCAAGAGCGAGCCGGCGGGCGAGCCCCTCATCTTGGTTCTGCCGGCGCTGTTGCCGTCGTGGGCGCAGGAGCTGTGGCACGCCCGCGCCCTGGTCACCGATAGCGGCGGCGCCTTCTGCCACGGCGCCATCCTCGCCCGCGAGCGCGGCCTGCCGGCGGTGCTTGGCACCCACGTCGCGACCCGCCACATCCGCGACGGCCAGGAGCTGTGGGTCGACGCCACCGCCGGCCGCGTCCTCGTCCTTCCCTGAGCCGCCACCGGCGGTCGCTCGCCTCTGGGCGGCGGCAGCCCGGGCTGCCCGGGCAGCCGGCCAGGCAGCCGGCCGAGCGCACTGGCCCGTGACATGGCTGCGGATCCGCGGTAGGCTCTGTGCATGCCAGCTCGTCGCACCGTCGCCCCCGACATCGTCGGCTGCAGCTTTCTCCTTTATGCGGCGACCCTGTCCTTCGCGGTGCTCCGCGCCCCCTACGCCCACCGCAGCGTCTCAGCGGTCGCCACCGACATCGCCATCTACGGCGGCCTGCTGCTCGCCTGCGTCGCCATCGCCATGGGCCTGTTCCGTCGCCGCGGCTGGGTGCTGGGGCCGGCGCTGCTGCTGTCGCTTGCGGCCTTGGCCGCCGGCCTTGCCGCCTGGCACGTTCCGGAGACGGCGCAGCTGCCGGCCGGGGTGCTCGGCGCGACCGGCGTCGTGCTGCTGCTCGGCCGGCGCAGCGAGCTCGGGGACGCGGACCCGGACGCCGACGCGGACGCAGACGGTAAAGCCGAAGGCGAGCGCGCCGCGGCGCAAGACTGAGCCGAGCGGGCGGCGCCTTGCCGTCGCCCAGCCCGCCTTTCAGCGCGGGAATCAGGCGCGCCTGATGACGCGCCCTAGTCTCCCGTGGTATCTAGAACTATCTAGTGCTATCTAGCGCTGGCTCTTTTTCCATCAACCTGAACTTGTGACACGGAAGGAGTGGCGACGTGAAGATACTGGTCACCGCCAAGCGCATTCCCGACCCGACGCAGAAGCTCAAGCTCAAGGACCAGGCGCTCGACCTGTCGGCGGCCAACTGGCAGCTGAACCAGTTCGATGAGTACGCCGTCGAAGCCGCCCTGCGCCTCATCGAAGACGGGCAGAGCCCGACCTCCCGCCAGGGCACGGTGACCGTCGCGTCACTGGGGCCCAAGGACATCCAGCAGCAGCTCCGCTCGGCGCTGGCGATGGGCGCCGACAAGGCGATCCTCGTCGAGGCCAAGGACGAAGAGCTCGACGCCAGCCTGGTCGCCAAGGCGCTGCACAAGCTGGTGCAGCGCGATCAGCCAGACCTGGTGCTGATGGGCAAGCTCGCCGCTGACAACGAGGGCAACGACGTCGGTCAGCGGCTGGCCGGCATGCTCGGCTGGCCGCAGGCGACGTTCGCCTGCACCCTGCAAGTCACCGACGGCGGCAAGGCGATCCTGGTCGGCCGCGAGGTGGACGACGGCGTCGAGGTCAAGAAGGTCCGCCTGCCGGCGGTGATCACCGTCGACCTGCGCATCATCGCCCCGCAAGGCGTCAAGAACGGCCGCACCAAGGCCGACTTCGCCTACCCCGATGGCCCGCGCTACGCCTCGCTCAAGGGCATCATGGCCGCCAAGAACAAGCCGATCGAGCAGCAGACGCTGGCCGGCCTGGGCGTGGCGCCGACGCTGAAGGTCAAGACGACCAAGATCGAGATGCCCCCCGCGCGCCAGGCCGGCAAGAAGGTCGGCTCGGTCGCCGAGCTGTGCGAGAAGCTCCACAACGAAGCCAAGGTGATTTGAGGTAAGCGCCATGGGCAACATCCTGATCTTTATCGAGCAAGCGGCGGGACGGCTGCGGCCGTCGGCGCTATCGGCGATTACCCTGGGCCGGCAGGCGCAGAAGGCGCACGGCGGCAAGCTGCTGCTGCTGCTGGTCGGCGACGCCGTCAGCGCGGCGGCCAAGGAGGCCTCGCAGTTCGGCGCCGACGGCGTCCTCACCGTCGAAGCACCCGCGCTGGGCAAGTACCTGGCCGAGACCTACGCGCCGATCGTCGTGCGCGTGGCCCGCGAGCAGGGGGCGACGCTCATCGGCGCGACCTCGACCTCGGTGGGCAAGGACCTCTTGCCGCGCGTCGCCGGCATCCTTGACGCGGGCCTGGCCCCCGACGTGAGCGCGGTGCTCGGCGCCAAGCAGTTCCGCCGCGCCAGCAACGCCGGCAACGCCCTGCAGACGCTGGAGGTGCACACCGACATCATCGTCGTCAGCGCCCGCCAGACCGAGTTCGCGCGCGCCACCCCGGCGGGCAGCGCGAGCCCGATCACCGCCGTCGCGCCCGGCGCCATCGACGCCGCGGGGGCGGAGTTTGTCGAGCTGCAGGTGACCAAGCGCGACCGCCCCGACCTCACCGAGGCGCGCATCGTCATCTCCGGCGGCCGCGGCATGAAGGAAGGCAAGAACTTCGCCTTCATCGAGCAGATCTGCGACGTCGTCGGCGCCGCCATGGGCGCCAGCCGCGCCGCCTGCGACGCCGGCATGGTGCCAAACGATCTGCAGGTCGGCCAGACCGGCAAGGTCGTCGCCCCAGACCTGTACATCGCCATCGCCCTGTCCGGCGCCATCCAGCACCTGGCAGGCATGAAGAGCAGCAAGGTCATCGTCGCCATCAACAAGGACCCCGAGGCGCCGATCTTCCAGGTCGCCGACTACGGCCTGGTGGCGACGTGGGAGAAGGCCCTGCCCGAGCTGCTCGCCGAGTTCAAGAAGCTCAAGGCGGCCTCGTAGCGTAGCGGCGGCGATGCGCCGGCTCAAGATTGGCGGCAGGCTGCTGCGAGTGCGCGACGAGCCCGAGCCGCCGCCCGACCCCGGGCGCGGCCCGCTGCCGCTTGTCTGCGTGCACGGGGCGGGCATGTCATCGGTGGTGTGGATGGAGCTGGCCCGGCGGCTGCCGCCCGTGCGGCGGGTGGTCGCCCCCGATCTGCCCGGCCACGGCCAGTCCGAGAGCGGGCCCGGCGCCCCCAGCCTCGCCGATTACAGCGAGACGGTGGGCGCCGTGTGCACCGAGCTCGGCATCGAGCGCGCGGTGCTGGTCGGCCACTCGATGGGCGGCGCGGTGGCGCTCACCCTGGCGCTGGCGCGGCCGCAGCTGGTCGCTGGTCTGGTGCTTTTGAACAGCGCTGCGGCGCTGCCCGTCTCGCCCGAGCTCATGGTGCTGCTCGAGCGAACGCTGCCGGCGCCGGATGCAGCGGCGCCCGAGTCAGTGTGGGCCGATCGCCTGCCAGGCGAGCTGGGCGAGCTCATGTTCTCGCCCGCCACCCCCAAGGACCTGCGCGAGCGCTGGCAGGCAGTGCTGCTGGCGGCGACCCGGCAGACCGTGCTCGGCGACTTCCGGGCCTGCGCCAGCTTCGATGTGCGGGCGCGCCTCGGCGAGCTGCGGGTGCCGACGCTGCTGGTCGGTGGCAGCGACGACCTGCTGGTGCCGCCGTGGGCGGTGCAGGCGACCGCGCACCAGCTTGCCGGCGCCCAGCTGCAGCTTGTGCCCGACACGGCGCACCTCACCCACCTGGAAAAGCCCGAGCCGTTCCAGGCCCTTCTCACCGAGTTCCTGCGCGGCGTCGCCTGAGCCGCTAGCCGTCTGTTACAGAAGCGTCGCGAGCGGTCCGAGCGCAGGACATTTCGCGCGGAGCGGCCTTTTGGCCGTGAGCCGAGCAGGTCCGGAGCGCGGGCCGCGCAGTCGCTTTTGCACCGGGCCGCTAGGTGGGGCTGGTCGGCTCTTCGCTCATCGGCGCGGTCGTAGCGGAGCTCGGCTTGTCGCCAGGGCCCGCTGGGACTAGCGCCGACAGCGCCGAGCTGGAGCGGGGAGCGCGGGCCATGGCGCGGGTGAGGCGGGCGACCTCGCCAAGGTCGATCTCCTGCTGGCCGAAGCGGTGCGCGTAGTAGCGCTGTACGAGCTCGGCAAAGCTCGCGCCGGCGCTGTCGCCGGCCAGCTCGACCCGCGCCGCCAGCTGCTGCAGCGTCTCGCCGGGCCGCTGGTGATAGCCGCGCCGGCGCAGCACCAGCAGCGCCCGCCGCAGCTGCCCTTGCGTCTCCAGCTGCACCTGCACCGCCGGCTCCCGGCGCCGCTTCTGCCGCCGCAGCAGCCCGACGATCAGGGCCAGCGCCAGAAGCCCCCCCGCGGCGTAGGCGAGCCCCCCCAGGACCAGCCGCAGCTCGCGTCGCTGCGCGCTGGTGCCGAGCTGCAGCTTGCCGTCGCCGAAGCTGAACACCCGCTGCAGCCGCTCGGCCAGGCGCAGCTGCGCCCGCAGGTCGTACTCGATGACGTACTTGCTCCAGCTCATCTCCAGGCTGTCGCTGAACTGGCCGACCTTGTAGAAGAGGCCGCGGCTGCGCAGCGGCCCGGCGAGCAGCGGTGTCGGATCGTAGGTGACCCAGCCCTCCCCCGGCAGGTAGCCCTCGACCCACGAGTGGGCGTGCTGCTGCCGCACCACCAGGTAGCGCCCGTACTCGTTCCACTCACCGCCCAGGTAGCCGTTGACGCTGCGGCTGGGGATGTCGACGGCGCGCAGCATCACCGCCATGGCGGTGGCGAAGTACTCGCAGTGGCCGCGGCGCTTGTCAAAGAGGAAGTCCTCCAGCGGCTCGGGGTGGGTGGGGGCGAACAGCTGGGTCGTGTAGGCGAAGCTCTTTTGCAGGTAGCTCTCGATGGCGCGCGCCTTGTCGCGCGGCGTGGTGGCGCCGCCGACGATGCGGCGGGCCTCGTCGCGGATGCGCCGCGGCAGATCGCCGGGCAGCTGCAGGTAGGGGGCGAGCTCGGCGGCGGTCAGCGGCGGCGCGGCGGGCACGGCGGCGGCGCTCTCGGCCTGCGGCCCGCGCGCGGTGTAGACCGAGTAGTGGACGCCGCCGCGCCGTCCCTTGGCGATGAGTTCGTCCTCGGGCCCAAGCTGCAGCGGCCACTGCCCGGCGCCGACCCACGAGTCGGGCAGCTGCACCGCCAGGAGCCGCCCCGGCCCGGGCACAAACAGGACCTGAGCCTCTAGCGGCTCCAGGTAAATCTCGGTGTGCAGCGCCGCCTGGCGCGCCACCGGCCCATCGCCGTCAAAGACGTGCAGCCCCTGAGTGTGGGCGAGCGGCCGCTCGAGCTGGGCCCGGCTGCGCACCCACTGACCGCGCTCGTAGTGATCAAAGGCGATGCCGCGGAAGCGCAGCCCGAGCGGCGGCACCGTCCCCGGCGCCTCGACCCGCATGACCACCTTGGGGTTATCGCGCAAAAGGCCATGGCCGCCAAGGCTAATCTGCTCGGCGAAGCCGGTGAGCAGGAGCCCTCGCCGCCGCAGCGGCAGATCCAGGCTGACCCCGACGCGCGGCAGGAGCAGGAAGAACAGCCCCGCCAGGGCGAAGATCCCCACCGACACCAGCCCCGAGGCCATGAGGAACGAGGTGCCGACGACGCGGCGGGAGTTGAGGATGCGCTCGACCTCGACCCGCTCGCTCTCGGCGGCCTGGCCGTGGCGGCCGGGCAGGTGCTTGAGCAGGTAGTTCTCCTCCATCTCGCGCCGCAGGTGGAAAAGGGTCAGCGTCCAGGTCGAGAACACGATGTAGAGCAAAAGCCCCAGCGAGTACAGGACGCTGGTGCCGAGCAGCGACGCCGACAGCAGCATCAGGAAGCTGACCACGTACGCCTGCAGGTAGTCGCTGTTGCTGCGCCGCTGCCACAGCTTGGCGAGCAAAAATACGCACAAGTAGCGCGTCCCGCTGTCCCACCACGACTCGCCGCGGCCGACGTCGGGCACCAGCACCACAAGGACGATGAGGAGCAGCGCGTACCAGAGATAGGCGTAGGCGCGGCGCTGCATCCACGGCTGGGTCTGCGGGTCGAAGAAGTACGAGCTGATAAGCCCCACCCCGGTGATCAGCGTCAGCAAGAGCGGCAGCTCGCCGGTCAGCGCGAGCAGCAGGAACGCCGTGCCGACCATCAGGTACGAGACTGCCTTGTGGGTGGCGGCGAACCTCATGCGGCCTCCACTACATGGCACAGCGCCGCCTCGCGGGCGAGCGCCGCCCCCGGGCGGACGATCATCAGGCAGTCGTTGCGCTCGCCGGAGGTCGGCGGCGAAAGCGGTCCGCCGCCGAGCGCCACCAGCTTGGGCAGCGGCTGAAACGGCACCTCCGGGGTCACCGTCTTGAGCAGCGCCAGGGTGGTGAGCAGCCGCCCGAGCGTGGTCGGGCTCCACAACAGCGGCAGCGCCGGACCCGGGCCGCGGACGCACAGGCGCACTGCGTAGCCGTGCTCGAGGTAGAACTGGCCCAGCGAGGCCCCCCAGCTGATCACCCGCTCCAGCTGCTGCTGCGCCGCCTCATCGCGCTGCAGCTCGGCGGGCAGGGAGTTGTCGACGAGCAGGGTGACCTGCGGCACCGCCTCGACCTCGTGCTCGCGCACCATCAGGCGCTGCCGCCGCGCCGCGCTGCGCCAGTGGATGTCGCGCGGATCGTCGCCGACGCGGTACTCGCGCAGGGCGTGGAAGTTGCCGCGCCGCCCAAGCTTGCCAAGGGCCAGCTCGCCCACCGCCACGGTCAGCGCCTGCGGCCAGTGGGACAGCGGCAGAAGCGCCGGAAATACCACCACCTCCGAGCGATGCTCGACGTAGCGCGAGGTGCGAAACAGGGCAAAGGGGAACTTGGTCGAGATGCGGAAGGCGGTGAACACGTAGCGGCCGCGCCGGCTCAGGGTGTGGCGGTAGCTGGTCTGCTGGGTGCGACCGGCGGGGATCTTGAGGAAGTAGCAGCGCTTGTCGACTACCTGATCGTCGCACAGGTCCTCGACCTCGATCGAGAACGAGGGGAAGCGGCGCTTCTCATTGCGCAGCACGATGCCCATGAGGAACGGGTCGCGGGCGTGCACCCGCGGCGGCGGCTGGCGGCGCGGCACCACCCCGCGCAGCGACACCTCGGCCATGATCAAGGAGGCGATGACCAGCGACAGCAGCATCGCCAAGAGCAAGTATAGGAGGTTGTTGCCGGTGTTCAGGGCGACGAGCGCAATGCAGGCGACCACGGTCGCGAACCACCAGCCGTCGCGCGTGAGGCGTACCCACCGCCAGCGCGCCCAGAACCGCAGGTTCATGGCAATGGGATGCGCTCAAGGAGGCTGGTCAGGATGCGCTCGGCTTCAGCGCGACCGTTGCCGAGCGCGTCGCCGTAGCCGCCCTGGCTGCCACCGGGCAGCACCAGGCGGTGGGCCAGCGCCGGCAGCGCCAGCTCGCGAAAGTCGTCGGGCACGCAGTAGTCCCGCCCCTCGGACAGCGCCCGCGCCTGGGCGGCGCGATACCACGACTGAAAGCCGCGCGGCGACACCCCGAGCTGCAAAAGCGGCGAGCGCCGCGTCTCGGCAATCAGCCGCTCAGCATAGTCCAGGAGCGACTCGTCGACGCGCACAAGGCACACGGCGTCCTGCATGGCCATGACCTCTTCGGGGGTGACTGCGGGCTTGAGATCCTCGACCGGATCGTACTGACTCCCCCGCATGATAACCCGCCGCTCGTCGAAGCGCGACGGGTATCCGAGGCGCACGCGCAACAGGAAGCGATCCATCTGCGACTCGGGCAGCGGGTAGGTGCCAAAGTGCTCCAGCGGATTCTGCGTCGCCATCACCAGGAACGGCTGCTTGAGCGTGTAGGTGTAGTGCTCGACCGAGACCCGGCCCTCGCTCATCGCCTCAAGGAGGCTCGACTGGGTGCGCGGCGCGGCGCGGTTTATCTCGTCGGCGAGGACGACGTGGGCAAAGATCGGGCCCGGCTTGAACTCGAAAAGGCGCGTCTCTTCGTTCCACACCGACACGCCGATGACGTCCGAGGGCAGAAGATCCGAGGTGAACTGGATGCGGCGGAAGATGCCGCCGATCGAGCGCGCCAGGGCCCGCGCCACCGTGGTCTTGCCGACGCCGGGGATGTCCTCGAGCAGCAGGTGGCCGCGCGCCGCCAGGGTCACGACGGCCAGGCGCACCACCTCGGGCTTGCCGTGGATGACCTGGTTCACGCTCTGGGTAAGGCGGTGAAAGGTCGTGTAGGCTGCCTTGGCCGCCGACGATGCCACTGCCTTCTGGACTGCCGCGCCTGCGGCTGTGCTGGGCACCGTGCTCATGCTTGCGCTCGAAGTCGCATAGATAGCCAAGTAATTATACCTCGCCGCGGGGCGCAGTTTGCAAATTCCGCGGCGACATCGCCCAGATATGCGGCGGCTACGGAGCGGAGCGTTACCGGAGCTTTGCCAGGAGCTTTGCCAGGAGCTTTGCCAGGGACTTTGCAGAAGCTTTGCAGGAGCTTTACGCGAGCGGGAAGAGGCGGTCTACCAGCCGAGGCCGAGCGCGACGAGCGTGGCGACCCCGACCCCGGCGACCGCCAGCAGCACGTGCAGACCGGCGGCGGCCAGCAGCCGCTGGCGCGCCTCGCCCAGCAGATCGCCGACGACGAGGATCGCCCCCTTGCGCAGGCGCATGGTCTCCCCACCGCGGAAGGCGCCGCCAGCGTCGTGGTCGATCTCGCTCGGCAGGCCCTGCACCGCCGCCCGCAGGCCCTCGACCGCCATGGTGTCGCCGGCGCGCGCCGCCCGACCCAGGCCCACCGAGATGACCTCGCCCTGCTCGACCAGCACGGTGACCCGGCGGTCGCCGCTGCGGATGGTGAGGGCGCCCTTGTCGGTCTCCTCCATGACGCCCTCCAGGGCGGCGCTGCCGCGCAGCTTGCGGGCTTTTTTCAGATCGCGCAGCGCCAGCACGAGCAGCGGCACCATCGCCAGCAGGCCGAGCAGGAACAGGCTCGGGTGGGCCGGCGCGTAGTCGCGGCGGTGGATCTTGGTGACGATCTTCTCGGGCTCCACCGCGGTGAGCGGCAGGACCTCAAGCAGCGACGGGGGCTTGTTGTCGGGGCCGAGGCCGGGGATGCTCTGGCCGGCGGCGGTGAGGCGCACCGCACCACTGCTCGGGCAGTTTGCCACCGCCTGGATGGTGTCGGGCGCTTCCTCCAGCCACAGCCGGCAGTCCAGCCAGTCGGCGGGCAGCCGCACGCTGGCGTAGCGCTCGATCTTGCCGTCGATGCGCGAGTCGACGACGATGAGCCGCCCCAGGCCCGACTCGCCGCGCCACGGCAGCCCGCCCTGCAGCCAGGCCAGGGTCGCCCGGTCATGGCGCTGTCCGCCGGTGAGCGCCGAGATATAGCTCTGCGGCTTCCGCATGTCATTTAGACGAATTCCAAAGGCAAACAGGAGCCACAGCCCTGCCAGACCGATCGCCAAGCTACGCATGCCGACTACCTCCGAAGGAATTACCTGCTGTCAGGGCTTGCGCCCGCGAGCTTTGACAGCGCCGGACGCTGACGGTTCCCATCGCGCCACCTTCTCTATATGCTGCCGCGACAACGCCGCCATGCCAACCAAAGCTTATTTCCCCCGCTCGGACCGCTACATCGACGGCGCCGATCGCAGCCGCCCCAAGCCGTCGCGGATCGCTGACCTCGGCACGGGCTCGGGCGGCCGCGCGCCCAAGCGCCGCGGGTCCGTCGCCGAAGAGTCCGTAGCGCTGCACGCTCCGCCGGCTGCCGCGGCTCACTCGCCGACCGCTCACCCGGCCCCGCAGCGCCCGTCCTCGCACCCGTCCTCGCACCCGTCATCGCGCCCGTCATCGCGCCCTGGGCCGCACGCGCCGAGCAGCCAGTCGCAGGCGGTGGCCGTCGGCGACTGGCTGTGGGCCTGCCGGGCCGGCGCCGAGCCGGATCTGTGCGACGAGCTTGCGACCTACGGGCTGCGCGGCCGGGAGCTGCAGCCGGGGCTGTGCGCCTCGTCGGCGCGGCCGCGGACGGCGCAGAAGGAAGACGCCGAGCTGACCTTCGCCCGCCAGGGGCTGCCGGTGCAGCTGGTGGCCGCCGCCCAGGTGCCCGAGCTGGCCGCGTTCATCGCCGAGCTGTTCGCCGACCGCCGGCAGGCGCAGAAGGGCAGCGGCCTGGCGCTGCACGTGTTCGCCCCGGACTCGGATGCCGGCAACATGCTGGCGGCGACCGTGCTGGAGCTGCACGAGCGACTCGCCGCGGCCCTTTTCGCCGCCGGCATCCAGCTGCTGCCCGACGCGCGCACCGCGCACGCCGAGGGCGGTAAGCTGGCCCAGGTGTGTCTGCTCGCCGCCGATCGGGTCGCGGTCGGGGTCCTGCCGGCGCGCGCCGCGCCGAGCCAGTTTCCCGGCGGTCGGCAGCGCTTCAAGAAGCCCAAGGATGCTCCGGCGCGCTCGGCCCTCAAGCTCACCGAGGCGCTCGCCTGGCTCGGCCACGGCCCGCAGGCCGGCGAGGTCTGCGTCGACCTCGGCGCCGCCCCCGGCGGCTGGAGCCAGGTGCTGCTCGAGCGGCGCTGCCACGTGGTCGCCATCGATCCCGGGCGCCTGGCCCCGCACCTGGCCGGGCGGCTGGAGCACCTGCGCACCAACGCCTTCACCTTCGAGCCCGAGCTCCCCGCCGACTGGGTCCTGTGCGACATGGCCTACCGGCCGCTGGAGGTCGCCGGGCTGCTCGCCAAGTGGGGACGCCGGCGGTGGGCGCAGTTCCTGCTGGCCAACATCAAGCTGCCGATGAACCGCCGCGTCGCCATGCTGGCGCGGGTGCGCGAGATCCTGACCACCGGCGGCTGGACCGGCCTGCGCATGCGCCAGCTCTACCACGACCGCGACGAGGTCACCCTCGCCGGCTGGCGCGGCTTCGGCGTCGACACCCGGGTCCAGCGCGGCGCCGCGTCCGACCTCGGAGAGCTCGCCTCCGAGAGCGGCCCCGAGCGCCGCCCGCCGCGCGGCGGCACCGGCTCTGGCAAGCGCCTCCCGGCCGCGCCGGGCCACGGCCGCGCCGGCCAGCCTCCCAAGCCCAAGGCGAGCCGCGGCCGCGCGGCGGTGCCATCCCGCGCAGCGGCCGGCGCCCCTGCCCCCAAGGCGCCGCCGAGCCGCGGCCGCGCCGCCGGGCCGCCCAAGCCGGCTCGCGGGGGCCGCAAGACGCCGACGGGACCGTCCGGCAAGTCGCCGCGTCCCCGTCGCTAACCGCCGCCGCGCGCGGCCTCACTTTCCTGGCGCCGCCAGCCTGACTGAGATAGATCCAAGCTATGACCTCTGCACCTTTTCCCCTGGGCGACCAAGTCGCGGCCGCAGCCGACCCGGCGCCGCTCTCTCCCGCGCTGCTGGCCAAGCTGGCGGTGCTGCGCCAGACCATCGCCGGCTACGGACCGTGCCTGGTCGCCTTCTCGGGCGGGGTCGACTCGGCCCTGGTGCTGGCGGTGGCGGCGGAGCAGCTCGGCCCGGCGGCGGTCGCCCTCACCGCGGTGTCCGAGACCATGGCCGAGCGCGAGATCACCGCCGCCGCCGAGCTCACTGGCTTGCTCGGGGTGCGCCACGAGGTCGTCCAGTCGCACGAGCTTGACCGCCCCGGCTTCGCCGAAAACCCGGTCGACCGCTGCTACCACTGCAAGGCCGAGCTCTTGGAGCACTGCGCCCCGGTGGCGGCGCGGCTCGGGCTTTCCACGGTGCTGCTCGGGGTGAACCTGGACGATCTGGGCGATCACCGGCCGGGGCTTGTGGCGGCGCGCGAGCGCGGGGCCAAGCAGCCGCTGGTCGAGGCCGCGCTGGGCAAGGTCGAGGTGCGGCAGCTCGCCCGCCACCTCGGGCTGCCGGTGTGGAACAAGCCCCAGCTCGCCTGCCTGTCGTCGCGCTTCCCCTACGGCACCAGCATCTCGCCGGCGCGGCTGCGCATGGTCGACCGTTTCGAGCAGGGCCTCTCCGACCTCGGCTTCACCCAGCTGCGGGTGCGCTTCCACGAGCTGCCCAAGCTCCCCGACTCCGCCGCCGCGCCCGCCGAGCTGGCTCCCGCCCTCGCCCGCGTCGAGCTGGAGCCGCAAGACCTGGCGCGCGGCCTGGAGCTGCAGCGCGAGATCGTCGCCCTCGGCAAGCGCGCCGGCTTCATCTATGTGACGCTGGACCTGGAGGGCTTCCGCTCCGGCTCCGCCAACGTCGTGCTGCGCCGGCTGCCACTGGTGGACTCGCGGCCCGCGACCCCGTCGCCGGTACGCTCAGCCGCGCCCGCGCCCGCGGCGGCCCCGGTCGCAGCGGCAGCTGCGCCGTCCCAGACGGGTCTGCAGGCGGCAGCTGTGCCTTCCCAGGCGAGTCCGCAGGCAGCGGCGCCGCGCACGCGCAAGCTGGTCGTTGCCGGCCTGCTGCGCGAGCCGAATAGCGGGGCGGTGCTGCTCAGCCAGCGCCGCGCCGATCAGGCGATGCCGCTGCAGTGGGAGCTGCCCGGCGGCAAGGTCGAGCCCGGCGAGGACCCGGCAGCGGCGCTGCGCCGCGAGCTGCGCGAAGAGCTCGACCTCGACGCCGAGGTCGGAGCCGTCTACGATGTGGTGTTCCACCGCTACCCGGAGTTTGACCTGGTCATGCTGGTATACAACTGCCAGTTCCCGCGCACCCAGCAGCCGGTGGCGCGCGAGGTCGCCCAGGTGCGCTGGGTGGCGCCGGCGCAGCTGCTGGAGCTGCCGGTGCTGCCGGCCGACATACCGCTCATGCAGCGGCTGCAGCGGGAGGCGGCGTAGCGATCTTGGGCGCCGGGCGGCGGGCGTGGGCGGCCGGGCTGGTCCTCGGCGCGGTGCTGGGGGGCTGCGACGCGCAGTACGTAGTCGGGGCGGCCGGGCTGGTCGAGGTCGCAGGCCCGCGCCTGGACGCGGCGCCGATCGCGGTCGCGCTTGGGGACCTGGATGGGGATGAGGCGCTCGATGGCGCGGTGCTGCTGGCCACCGCTCAGCTGTGCCTGCTGCGCGGACAGCCCGACGGGAGCCTGGTGCCCGGGGCCTGCGTACCGTTGACCGCGCCGGCGACAGCGCTCGCCCTGACCGAGCCGGCCGCGCCGGCCCAGACCTCCGTGGTCGTCGCCGGCAGCGAGCTCACCGCCTACACGGCGCAGCCCGCGCTGACGCTGACGAGCGCCGCCCGCTACCCGCTCACCGGCACCGCCACCGCGCTGCTGCCGGCGTATGTCCGCTGCGACGGCGCCAAGGACCTCGCCGGCTGCCGCCATGATGTCCTTGTCAGCGACGGTCCGGCCGGCGAGGTGGCGGTGTTCTTCAGCGAAGCCGACCGCAGCCTGCGCGGCCCGCAGCGATTTCCGGTCGACCCGAGCCCCGCGGCGCTGCTCTTCAGCGACCTGGACGGCGATGGAGCGGGCGAGCTCGTCACCGCCAACCGCGGCGCGGCGCCGCTTACCGTCCTTAGCCAGCGCGGGGTGGCGACCTTCAGCGGCTGCAGCGACGGCCGGGCGCAGCCGCTCTGGCGCCGCCCGAGCGCGGTGGCGGCGCTCGCCCTGGACGATGCCACAAGCCGCGTGCTCGTCGTCGCCGATGAGGACGACGCCAGCCTGCGCCTGCTGCGCGTCGCCAGCCGGATCCCGTTCGCCCTGGACTGCGGCGAGGCGACGCGGCTGCCGGTGGCCGCTGATCCGCTGGCCCTGGCGACTGCCGACTTCGATGGGGACGGCCACGACGATCTGCTGGTCGCGCACGGGACGCCGGCCGGCCTCAGCCTGCTCCTGTGGGCGGCGGGCGGACTGCAAGCGGCGCGGTTTTATCCGGTCGGCGCGGCGATCCGCGGGCTGGCCCTGGGCGACCTCGATCGCGACGGGCGCCCCGACATCGTCCTCGCCAGCAGCGGCGAGGCGAGCCTGCGCATCCTGCACAGCGCCTTCCGCTGAGCGACCGCGGGCCGCTTGTGCCGCGCCGGGACAGCACCGCGACTTTGTACTAAGGTGGCGTAAAAAATCCCTCCGCCAAGAAGACTCCCCATGGCCAACACGCCCTCGACGATGCTGCCCCTTGGTACCGCCGCCCCCGATTTCCGCCTGCCCGACTATGACGGGAAGGTGTTCGAGCTCGCCTCGTTCGCCGGCCAGCGGCTCCTTTTGGTGATGTTCATCTGCAACCACTGCCCGTTTGTGAAGCATGTGCGCGGGGAGCTGGCGGCGCTGCGCCGCGACTTCGACCCGGCCGAGCTGGCGATCGTCGCCATCAACGCCAACGACGTCGTCGCCTACCCCGCCGACAACGCAGCGAACATGGCCAAGGAAGCGGCGGCGGCCGGCTACAACTTCCCCTACCTGCTCGACGAGAGCCAGCAAGTGGCCAAGGCCTACCACGCCGCCTGCACGCCGGACTTTTTCCTCTTTGACGCCGCGCGGCGGCTGGTCTACCGCGGTCAGCTCGACGACAGCCGGCCGGGCAACGGGGTGCCGGTGAGCGGCGCCGATCTGCGCCGGGCGATCACCCTGGCCCTGACCGGCGCGACCCTGCCCGCCGAGCAGCAGCGACCGAGCATCGGCTGCAACATCAAGTGGAAGCCCGGCAACGCCCCCGCCTACTACGGCCCGGCGCGGTAAGCGCCCCTAACCAGTCGCCGCCAGCGCCGCCGCCGTGCGCGCCGCCAGCCGCCGCTGGACCCAGACCAGCATCGGCGGCAGGGTCAGCGCCAGCGCCATCGCCGCCAGCGTCAGCCGGGGCATGCCGCCCAGGCGCTTGTCGGGCAGCTCGTGCAGAAGGAACGACCCGAGCAGCGAGCCCGAGCCCTGCCCCAGGTGCTGCACCGCCGACTGCAGCGACTGGTAGCGGGCGCGCTCATGCGGCCGCGGCACCCGCGTAGTCACCGTGCTCATCGCCACCGAGCGGGTCGACTGCGCGACCATGTACAAGACGAAGAAGACCCCCATCGGCAGCAGCATGCGGCCGGTCAGAAAGCCCGCTGCCTGCACCCCCAGCAGCACCAGCGTGCCGACGCCGGCCATGAGCGGGCTGCCCCAGCGATCGACCAGGCGGCCGACGCCGCGCATGCTAAAGAAGCTAAACAGCCCGCCGAGCGCGTACAGGTACTCCAGGTCGCGGCGCGGCAGGCCGCAGTTGGCCTGCAGGTAGGCGGCGAGGTTGGGCACGATGGCGAAGCTCGCCGCCATCACCAGGAACACGGTCATAAGCGCCACCGGGACCTCGGGGCGGCGGACGATCTCGGCGATCGCCACCTCGGGCAGCGGCACGCCATCGCTCGACACCGACTCACTGCCGCCGCGCCCGCTGAGGTGCTTGCGCATCGGCGGCAGCAGGAACACCGCCATCGCACCGACAATCACGCCAAGCCCCGCGACCGCGAAGAACGGCACCCGCCAGCCGCCGTGGCGGGCCAGGAACAGCCCGGCCGGCACCCCGAACACCGACGCCACCGAGAACGCCCCCATCACCGCCCCGAGCGCCCGCCCGCGCCGCTCGACCGGCACCGAGTCGGCGACCACCGCGATCGACAGCGAGGTCGCCGGCCCGCCGAAGGCCCCGGCGATCACCCGCGACAGCAGCATCGTCCACTGCCCGGTAGCCAGCCCGCCGGCCGCCGTGCCGACGACCAGCCCCAGCAGGGCCACCGCCAGCGCGCTGCGCCGATCGAAGCGGTCCAGAAACAGCGCCCCCAGCGCCCCGGCGCAGCAGGCCGCCGCGGCGTAGCTGAAGCTCAGAAGGCCCAGCTGCGAGGCCGAGATGCCCACCGCCGCCGCCAGATCCGGCCCGAGCGGCATCACCATCATGAAGTCGAGCACGTTTATAAACTGGATGGCGCCGATGAGCGTGATGATGGTGCGCTCGCTCGGCGGCAGGGCGGCAGCCGCGGGGGGTTTTCTTGGCAAGAGAGTCTCCGGCCGGGGTCACCAAGGACCGAGCTTCTACATTACCGAGATTCGCCCGCGGAAGGAGGGCGGGCGTGCCGGCCGGCTGCAAGTCGGGCCGGGCAATCAGGTTCTGCGGGGGAGCGCGGGCTAGCGGCCGGCGATGGTCATGCGCGAGACGCGCAGGGTCGGCGCCATGGTCGAAGAGCGGCGATCCAGATCGCTGCCCACGGCATCGATGCGCTTTAAGATCTCGTCGAAGTTGGCCGAGATCGTCACCTCGCTCACCGGCGTCGTCAGCTCGCCCTTCTCGATGAGGAAGCCGGCGGCGCCGCGCGAGAAATCGCCGGTGGTGGCGTTGAAGCCAAAGCCCATCATGTCGGTGACATACAGGCCGTGCTCGACGCCGCGGACGATGTCGCCGGGGTCGGAGGTGCCCGGCTGGAGGATGAAGTTGCTGGTGGTCACGTACGGCGAGCCGCCCACGCCGCGGCCGGCGCAGCCGTTGCTCTTGCAGCCAAGCTGGCGCGCCGAGTAGGTGTCATAGAGGTAGGTCTTGAGCACGCCGTCGGCGACGACGACGTTCTTGCGCACCGGCAGGCCGTCGCCGTCAAAGGGCCGCGAGCCGGGGGCGCGCGGCAGCAGCGGATCATCGACGATGGTGATGAGCGGCGAGGCGACCTGGGTGTCCAGGCGGCCGACCAGGTAGCTGCTCTTGCGGTAGATGGCGCCGGCCGAGACGACGCCGGCCACCGAGCGCAGCAGCGCCCGCGCCGTGTCGGGGTCGAACACCACTGGCAGCTCGGCGGTCTTGAGCTTCTGCGCCCCGAGCTTGCGCAGGGCGCGCCGCGCCGCCTCGCGCCCGACCGCCGCCGGCTCGATGAGGTTGGCGAAGAAGCTGCCGGCGGTCCAGTAGGTGGCGTTGCGCTTCTTGCCGCCCTCGTCCTCGCACAAGGCCTCGACCGCCAGCGAGTGGCCGGTCCCGCGCGAGGCGCCGGCGAACGCCAGGCCCTGCCGATCGGCGCAGGCGAAGGCCATGTGGCCGGCGCTGCGATCGCAGGTCGCGCCGTCGCCGTGGGCGATCTTGGGCGAGAAATCGAGCGCCGCCGCCTCGGCCTCGCGACACAGGCCGATGAGCAGCTCGGCAGTCAGCGGCTCGCCGCGGTCATCCCACAGATCCAGCTCGGGCAGCGGCTGGCCGGCCGGGTGGAGGTCGGCGCGGTCGGGCAGCTCGTTGTACGGGCTCGGCTCGCTGAGCCGCGACAGCTCGACCGCGTCGCGGGTGAACTTGCGCAGGCTCGCCTCGCTAAAGTCCGACGAGAAGGTGACCGCCGCCCGGTGGTCGGCGAACACCCGCAGGCCGAGGCCCCGGCTCTGCGCCTCGTGCACGAGCTCGGGCTGACCCTTGCGCACCTTGACCGAGAGCTCGCTGCCGCTGCCGAGGATCACCTCGGCGGCGTCGGCCCCGGCTTCGATTGCCATGGCGGCCACCTGCTCGGCCAGCGCGCGCAGCTCGGGCCGCTGGTCCGGCGAAAGGGAAGAAACGGAACGGGAGCTCATGCGCTATGCCTTGGTGCCGCCGACGGTGATCGCGGCGATCTTGACGGTGGGAGTGCCGATGCCGACGGGGACCGACTGGCCGTCCTTGCCGCACGTCCAGATGCCGTCGGACAGGGCGAAGTCGCGGCCGAGCATGGTGACCCGGTTTAGCACCTCGGGGCCGTTGCCGATAAGCTGCACGTCCTTGAGCGGGGTGGTCAGCTTGCCGTCTTCGATGAGGTAGCTCTCGGTGAGGGCGAACACGAAGTCGCCGTTGCTGATGTTGACCTGGCCGCCCGAGAAGCGCACCGCGAACACGCCCCGCTTGACCGAGCGCAGGATCTCCTCGGGGTCGTGCGGGCCGGCCAGCAGGTAGGTGTTGGTCATGCGCGGCAGCGGGTTGTGACGGAACGACTGCCGCCGGCCATTCCCCGTCGGTGAGGTCGCCAAGAGGCGCGCCGACAGGTGGTCTTGCATGTAGGCGCGCAGGACGCCGTTTTCGATGAGCACGTTGTAGCTGCCGGGCTGGCCCTCGTCATCGACGTTGATCGAGCCGCGGCTGTGCGACAGGGTCCCGTCGTCAACCACCGTGCACAGGGACGAGGCCACCGGCTGGCCGAGGCGCCCCGAGTAGTTGGAGGTCTGCTTGCGGTTGAAGTCGGCCTCCAGCCCGTGGCCCACCGCCTCGTGCAGGAGGATGCCCGAGTCGCCGGGGGCGAGCACCACCGGCAGCTCGCCGGCCGGGGCCTCGGTGGCCTCGAGGTTGAGCAGCGCCACTCGCGCCGCCTCGCGGGCGTGCTCCTCGGGGGGGTGGTGGTGGAAGTACTCCATGCCGTAGCGCCCGCCGCCGCCGCCGCTGCCGCTGCGCAGAAGTGGTGCGCGCTCGGCGACCACGCTCACCCCGAAGCGGATGAGCGGCTGCTCGTCGTGGTAGCGCAGGCCGTCGGCGGTAAACAGCAGGATCTCGCGGTGCTCTTCGGAGAAGTTGCAGGTGACCTTGACCACCCGCGGGTCGACGGCGCGCGCCGCCCGATCGGCCCGCCGCAAGAGCTCGAGCTTGGCCTGCGGCGGGGTGTCCAGGCTGATGCGCGGCACCGGGTAGAACTCGGGGTGGGTGCGGGCGCTGATCTGCACCGGACCGGGGCTGCGCTCGCCCTGGGCGATCTGCGCCGCGGTGCGCGCCGCCTCGGCCAGCGCGGCCTCGTCCAGGCCCTCGCAGTAGGCGTAGCCGGTGGCCTCGCCCTTGAGGACCCGCACCCCCATGCCGAGCGTGATGCCGCGGCCGACGGTCTTGACCCGCTCGTCCTCGTAGACGTAGCTGGCGCTCTCGGCGTGCTCGAAGTACAGATCGGCGTAGTCGCCGCCCCGACCGAGCGCGAGCGCGAGCAGCCGCCGCGCCAGCCCGTCGTCAATGCCAGCAAAAGCCGAGGGCCTGGGCGTAAGGGCTCCCGCTTCCGGTTGCGTCACATGCATGCCGGATAGTGTTACGCCGCCCGTCGTCGCGAGGCAAGGGCGCGCGCAGCTTTCCCGGGGCCCGGGGCGGTCCGGCGTCAGCTCCAGCCGAGGCAGCGGCGCAGGCCGTCTTTCAGGCTGCGCAGGGACTCGAGCTCTTTTAGATCCAGGGCCAGCTCGCTCAGCCGCAGCGCCACCTGCGGCCGCAGCCCGGTGAGCAGCGCCCGCGTGCCGAGCAGCCGCAGCGCCCGGATGAGCCGCGACACGCTGTCGGCGCTCGCCTGATCGAGCTCCTCGACGCTGGTGAGGTCGATGAGCACGAGCTTGGCGCGGTGCCGCACCACCGCCTGCAGCAGCCGCTCGGTGATCGTCGTCGCCCGCGCCTGATCAATAGAGCCGATGAGCGGCACCGCCAGCACGCCCTCCCAGATGTCGAGGATCGGCGCCGACAGATCGAGGATCTGGTGGTGCTGGCGCTGGATGAGCTCGAGCCGCTCCTGCAGCGCCAAGAGCAGCTCGCTCTTGGTCTGCGCCTCGCGCTGGGCGTCGTCGGCGCGCTCGGCCAGCTGGGTGGTGTGCTCCTTGCGATCGGTGATGTCGGTCATCGAGGCGACCAGGAACCGACGGCCGTCCTCGCGGATCAGCACGCGCGCCGACAGCTCGACGTAAAGGACGGTGCCGTCCTTGCGGCGACCGCGCAGCTCGGTGCCAAGCTGCGCCGGCGGCTGACCGGCCATGTAGCTGTCAAACAGCGACTGGCCGTGCTCAAACTCCTCGGGGGGCAGGACCTTGGTGTAGTGACGGCCGACAAGCTCCTCGGGGCGGTAGCCGAACAGGTCGCAGTAGGCGCGGTTGACCGTCACATGCCGGCCGCGGTGATCGCACATGCACAGGCCGACGCCACAGGTCTCCAGGATCGCCCCGAGCAGCGACTCGCTCTCGCGCTGGGCGCGCTCGCTGCGGACCTTGGCGGTGACGTCGCGCGCCTGCACCATCGCCCCGCGCTGCCCGCCGAGCGGAAACAGCCGGACCAGGAGCTCGATGAGGCGCGACGACTCGCCCGGGCGCGGCTGCTCGACCAGGGCCGAGGCCGCCGGCACTCCTTCAAGGACCCGCTGCAGGGCCGTGCTCAGCGAGGCGGGCAGGCTTGTCGGCTCGGCGCTCGCGGCGGCGGGGCCCGCGCCGGCCGGCCCGGCGCTGCCGCTGACCACGGTGGGCAGCCGCTCGCGAAACACCCGGTTGGCGAAGTGCAGGCGGAGCTGCTGGTCGAACACCGCGATGCCGTCGGGCAGAAGGTCGAGCATGGCGTGCGCGTCGGCCCCCAGCGTGAACTCGGCAGGCTCAGCGCACTTCGCAGCGACTGCGGGGTCGGTTATTGGCGGCTCGGCAGGCAATGCGCCCCTCGCGCAGGAGAAGAAAAGAGAAGTTGCTGATTTTAGAGAATCATTAGCCGCAGGGCCTGTCAATGTACTCACTTAGCGCCGACCGCGACCGCTAGCGGCTCGCCCCAGGGCGCGCGCTTCTAGCGGCGCTTGAGGGAATTTGAAGACCTGGGGGATCTTGGAGGCTTGGAGGCCTGGGGGGAAATTGAAGGCCCTGGGGGACATTGAAGACCCTGGGGGGGACCTTGGGCATGCGGCTTGCGGATGCAGGTCCCCCGACAATGCGCTACATGTCTAGACGCCGAGGAACCGCTTTGGCTAAAACCCGCGCACGCATGACGCTGCACTTCAAGAAGGACCGGGCCGTCCCCCCGGCGCGCGACCCGGCCGCGTCCGGCCGCCGGCAGCCCGCTGTCCGCCACCCGGAAGCCGGCGTCCGCACCGGACGGCCGCACCGCGGCGGTTCGACAAAGAGCCCGGCTGAGAGCCCGGCTGAGGGCCAGGCTCAGGTCCCGGCTCAGGTCCAAGTCCGGGGCCAGGTCCGGGGCGCCACCTCAGGCCCCTGGCGAGGCCGCCATGGCTGAGCCTCGTCTTTCCGCGGCTGCGGTGGCCGAGCAGGCGGCCGGTCCTGTGGACCGCGAGGGCGAGGCGCCGCGCGGCGGACCCGCAGCGCGCGAGCTCCTGCGCGCGGTGTACGGCTTCTCGTCGTTTCGCGGCGAGCAGGAGGCCATCGTCGAGCACATCGCCCGCGGCGGCAGCGCGTTTGTGCTCATGCCGACCGGCTCGGGCAAGTCGCTGTGCTACCAGCTGCCGGCGCTCTTGCGGCCCGGGGTGGGGCTGGTGGTCTCGCCGCTCATCGCCCTCATGCAGGATCAGGTGGCGGCGCTGCGCGAGCTGGGGGTGCGCGCCGCCTACCTGAACTCGACGCTCAGCGCGGCGGAGGCGGCGCGCGTGGAGAGCGACGCCCGGCGCGGCGCGCTCGACCTGCTCTACATCGCCCCCGAGCGGCTGCTCACCCCGCGCTGCCTGGAGCTCCTGGGGGCGATGCAGCTGTCGCTCATCGCCATCGATGAGGCGCACTGCGTGTCGCAGTGGGGTCATGACTTCCGGCCCGAGTACCTGGACCTCGGCATCCTCAGCGAGCGCTTCCCCGGCGTGCCGCGGGTGGCGCTCACCGCGACCGCCGACGAGGTCACCCGCCGCGACATCCTGGAGCGGCTGCGGCTGGCGACCGCGCGGGTGTTCACCGCCGGCTTTGACCGCCCGAACCTCTACTACGCGGTCACCGTCAAGCACAACCCGCGGACCCAGCTGCTCGACTTTCTGCGCGCCCAGCGCTCGGGGGTCAGCCGCGAGCCGAGCGGCATCGTCTACTGCCTGTCGCGGCGCCGGGTCGAGGAGACCGCGCAGTTCCTGCAGGAAAAAGGCTACCTCGCCCTGCCTTACCACGCCGGCCTTGATGCCGAGGTGCGCAAGCGCCACCAGGAGCGCTTCCTGCGCGAGGACGGGCTGGTCATGGTCGCCACCATCGCGTTCGGCATGGGCATCGACAAGCCGGACGTGCGCTTCGTCGCGCACCTGGACCTGCCGAGCAGCATCGAGGCCTACTACCAGGAGACCGGGCGCGCCGGCCGCGACGGCCAGCCGGCCAACCTGCTTATGACCTACGGCCTCGCCGACGTGGTGCTGCGGCGGCAGCTCCTGCAGTCGTCGCAGGCCGACGAGCTGCACCGCCGGGTCGAGCAGCGCAAGCTGGAGGCGCTGCTCGGCTACTGCGAGACGACGCGCTGCCGGCGCCAGGTCCTGCTCGGCTACTTCGGCGACGCCCACCCGGGGGCCTGCGGCTTCTGCGACAACTGCCTGCACCCGCCCGAGCACTTTGACGGCACCCTGGTCGCCCAGAAGGCGCTGTCGGCGGTCTATCGCACCGGGCAGCAGTTTGGCGCCGCCTACCTCATCGACGTGCTGACCGGCCACGTCAATGAGCGCATCGAGCGCAACGGCCACCACCTGCTCAAGACCTTCGGGGTCGGCCGCGAGCTGGACAAGACCAGCTGGCACTCGGTGCTGCGGCAGCTCATCGCCGCGGGGCTGCTCAGCGTCGATGTCGCCGGGCACGGCAGCATCCTGCTCGGCGAGCGCAGCTGGCCGGTGCTGCGCGGCCAGACCGCGGTGGAGCTGCGGCGCGACACCCTGGAGGCGCGCCCCGGCCGCGCCCGCCGGACCGACCGAGCAGCCCGCCCGAGCGAGCGCAGCGCCGCCCGAGGCAGCGACGGCGATCCGCTGTTCGAGGCGCTGCGCGGCAAGCGCCGCGAGCTGGCGGCGGCGCAGGGCGTTCCGCCGTACATCATCTTCCACGACACCACCCTGCGCGAGATGGCGCAGCTGCGCCCCCTGGATCTGGCGGCGCTGGCCCGGGTGTCCGGGGTCGGCAAGGCCAAGCTCGAGCGCTACGGGGCGGCATTCCTCGCCGTGCTGCGCGCCGAGGCAGCGGCCGACCCGCTGCCCTCCGCCGGCTAGGGCCGTCGCAAGCCCCGGCCGACGCGAGGAGTTCGCCGGCCCGGCCGGCGGGGAGTAAACTGCTTGATCGTCAGGTCCTGCTCACCGCGGCGGCCACTTCAGCCGGGGTGGGCAGCCGATGGCGGCAGGGGGAGGCAGCCATGCTGGTCATTGTCTCGGACTTTCACTTCAGCGACGGGACCGCGGTGCCCGCCAACTGGAACGTCAACCCGCGCGGCATCGAGCTTCTGCTGCGCGATGTCTACCGGCAGGCGGCGCGCAAGGGGGTCAAGGAGCTGTATCTGGTCTTGCTCGGCGACATGTTCGACACCCTGCGCAGCGAGGCCTGGCTGCAGGTGCCGCTGGCCGAGCGCCCCTGGGGCGACCCGCAGGCCCTGCACGACGGCTACGAGCTGTCGGCGGCCACCCGCCAGCACGCCCGCCGCATCACCGAGAGCATCATCGCCCAGAACCGCGCCGCGCTCGATCTGCTGGCCGGCCGGCCGCCGGCGCCAGCGCCGGGCTACGAGCCGGAGCCGGGCCTTGTGCCGCCCGCCGGGCTGCCGGTGTACCGGGTGTTCATCCCCGGCAACCACGACCGGCTGTACCTGTGCGATCCCCAGGTGCGGCGGCTGACCCGCGAGGCCCTGGGCAGCATTGACGAGACCTCAGCCGAGGCGGCCGCCCAGGGCATCTTCCCGCACCACCTGCTGATGCCGCGCTACGGCCTGCTCGCCCGCCACGGCCATGAGTACGACCCGTGGAACTTCGAGCGCCACCACGGCGGCGGCACCGCGCCCCTTTTCGCCACCGAGCTCACCGCCGCCGACTACCTGCAGGTCCCGATCGGCGATCCGATCACCACCGAGCTGGTGGTCGGCTTTACCCGCAAGATCCGCCAGTACCTGCAGCAGGCGGGCAAGTTCCGACCCGAGCAGAGCGCCCGCATCATCGAGCGCATCCAGCGCATCGAAGATGTGCGGCCGACGATGGCGGCGTTCCGCTGGGTGTTCTACGAGACCGAGCGGCTGACCCAGACCGACGCCGCCGCCGAGCAGCTGGAGCTGTCCGAGGCGCAGCAGCTGTTGCTGCGCGACCTCATGGGCACGGCGCTGCGCGAGCTGAGCATCGCCTTTGCCGAGATGCCGTTTTACAATGCGTGGCGCGACCTACACAACCACCTGGGCTGCGACGTGCCCGAGCAGATCGACCTGGCGCTCATGGCGCTGCGCCACACCGGGCCGCGGATGGTGGCGCGGGTGCTCGGCATGTGGGACAGCCTGGCGGCGCTCGTGCGGCCGGTCGACTCGCTCGCCCAGGGGGCGGCGCGCGAGCCGAACCTGCCCACCCAGTACCCGGGCGGCATGCGCTTTGTCGTCTACGGCCACACCCACGAGCCGCTGGAGTACGCGCTGCCGCGGCGGCGCAAGCACGGCGGCAACCTGCGCTACGGCGACCTGTACCTGAACTCGGGGACCTGGCGCGATCGGGTGTTTGCGGCGGCCGACGGCCTGGACTTTGCCCGCTGGCGCAGCGCCACGTACATCATCCTGTATGCCGAAGACGAGAACCAGCCGAGCGGCGACCTGCGCCGCATCGGCCCGGCGTTCGACAGCTGGACCGGACACCGCGCCAACGACTGACCGCGGTGGGTCTCAGCTGTCGCCCTGGGTCTCGCGCAGCTTGCGCAGCAGCGTGTTGCGGCCGATGCCCAGGGCGCGCGCCGCCTCGGAGCGATTGCCGCCGTAGCGGGTGATGGTGTGGGCGAGGTAGCGCTGCTCCACCTCGTCCAGCGTCAGGCCGTCGGGCAGGTGCAGGCCGCCGGCGGCGGGCAGCGGCAGCGCCAGCTCACCGCTCGGCTCGCCGGGCTGCTCGCCCACCGCCGGGCGCTGCGAGCGCGCCGAGGCCGCCAGCGGCTGGGTGATGCGCAGCGAGGGGGACGACGGCGGCGCGGCCGGCGCGGCCGGCGCGATCATTGGCAGCGGCAGATCGGCCGCCTTGAGCTGGTCGCCCGAGCACAGCGCCACCGCGCTCTCGATGCAGTGCTCGAGCTCGCGGATGTTGCCGGGCCAGCTGTGGCCGCGCAGCCGGCCCAGGGCCTCGGGGTGCAGGCCGTGCACCGGCTTTTTGTGGCGGTGCGCGTACAGCTCGACAAAGTGCAGCGCCAGGCGCTCGATGTCCTCGCTGCCGCGCATGCGCAGCGGCGGCATCTCGAGCTCGATGACCTTGAGGCGGTAGTACAGGTCGGCGCGGAACTGCCCGGACAGGGCCAGCGCCTGCAGGTCGCGGTTGGTGGCGGCGACGATGCGCACGTCCACGGCGATGGTCTTGCGGCCGCCGACGCGCTCGAACTCGCGGTCTTGCAAGAGGCGCAGCAGCTTGCCCTGCAGGCTGCTCTTGAGGTCGCCGATCTCGTCGAGGAAAAGCGTCCCGCCGCCCGCCAGCTCGGCCTTGCCAAGGACCCGCTGCTCGGCCCCGGTGAAGGCGCCGCGCTCGTGGCCGAACAGCTCGGACTCCATCAGCCCCTCGGGGATGCTGGTGCAGTCGATCTTGATGAAGGGCCCGCGCGACCGCTGCGAGTTGTAGTGGATGGCGCGCGCCGCCAGCTCCTTGCCGGTGCCCGACTCCCCCCACACCAGCACCGTCGCGGTGGTGGCGGCGGCGCGGGCGATGATGTCGTAGACCCGCTGCATGAGCGGCGAGCTGCCGATGATGCGGTGGTAGCGCTCGGGGGTCTGGCCGGTGACCCGCTGCGGCAGCGTCGTCGAGGTGAGCACGGTCGCGACCTCGTCGGCGAGATCGAGGAGCAGCTCGCGATCGGCGTCGTTGAAGATGCCCTGCTTCTTGTTGAGGACCTCGATCACCCCGAGCAGCTCGCGCGGACCGCCGCTGTCGGCCTCGCCGCCAAGACCAACCTGATGCCGGGCGCTGTCGCTGCTGGGCGGGTGCCGCGCCCGCCCGAGCACCGGCACCGCCAGCACCGTCACCGTCTTATACCCGGTGAGCTTGTCGATGCCGGCGGCGAACCGCGGGTGGCCGTCGGCGTGCGGGATGTTCACCGGCTGCTGCGTCTGAGCGACGTGGCCGACGATGCCCTGGCCCTTCTGCAGGCGGATCTCGGGCAGCTCGGGCAGGTGGGCGGCGCGCGAGACCAGCTCACCGGTCAGGTGATCGACCATGAACAGGGTCGCCCGATCCGCCGCCATCGCCTGGCCGACCAGATCGACGACGCGGCGCAGCAGCGAGTCGAGATCGACCTCGGTACGGACCAGATCGAGCAGCGCCAGCAGGACCGAGCGGCGATCGGAGGGGCCGTCGAAGATCCCCTCTTCGGCACCGTCTTTGGATGATCCCGAGTCCGGCCGCTGAACTTTCGGCATCACTCTAACGCTAACAAAAAGCGGTTCACGCCGCGACCTTGCCCGCTATCGCGGAGAAAAGATTCGCGCTTGGCTGGCTCGGGTCAGCGCTGTTCAGGGCCGAACCGGCGGCGTCCGCAGCGCGGCTCGCCTCGACCTCGCTGCGGTCCGCAGAGCCTGGCGGGCCACCGCCCGGGCCGTCCAGGACGTGGGCCTGCTGGGCGACCGTGACCGTCATCCCCTCGCGGCAGGCGAAGGTGCCCGGCCGCAGGAGCTGCGCCGCCTCTTCGATCGCCCGCACATGCGCGTCGCTGTGCGCCGGGTCGTGGTGGAAAAGACCCAGCCGCTGCACGCCGGCGGCGTTGGCCACCCGCACCCCTTCGGTGAACGTCGAGTGACCCCAGCCGGTGCGCGGCGCTCCGTGCCGGCCCGAGTACTCGTCGTCGTCATACTGCGCGTCGTAGATGAGCAGGTCGGCACCCTGCGCCAGCCGCACCAGCTTCGGATCGGGGCAGCTGTAGTGCTCGGTGTCCGTCGCATAGACCACCGCGTGGTCGCGATACTGGATGCGGTACGCCAGCACCCCTCCCGGGTGGTTGAGCTTGGCGCAGGTCACCGTCGTCTCCGCGTCCAGGCACACGGTCATGCCCTCGGCCAGCTCGCTGAAGCTCAGCTTGGCCGGCACGTCGCCAAAGCGCACCGGGAAGCCGGGGTCGCTCATCTGCGCCGCCAGCGCCGCCGGCAGGCCCTTGGGGCCGTGGAAGTCGAGCTCGGTGCCCGGCATGTACAGCGGCGTGAAGAACGGCAGCCCCTGGACGTGGTCCCAGTGCATGTGGCTGTAGAACACCGACATCTTGACCCGCTTGCGCTCCCGCAAGAGGCGCTGGCCGAGCAGCCGGATGCCGGTCCCGGTGTCGAAGACCAGGTGGCGGTCGCCGCACTGGATCTCGACGCACGAGGTGTTGCCGCCGACCTCGACGGTCTCGGGGCCGGGGGTCGCGATCGAGCCGCGCACCCCGTAGAAGGTGACGACAAACGCTCCCGCTCGGTGGCTCGCCTGGCTCAGTTCAAGGTCGCCTGGGTGATTTTTCGAGAAGGCCATGATGTTTGCCTCGCTGCGGATGTTCTTGGCTTGCGCAAGGAGGTCTTTGCAGCGGATGTGCCAAGCTTGAAAATCTAGGCAGTCCAATCGCGGCCCGGCCGCAAGGGCGCGAAATCAGAGGCTGAGCGCTGCCCCCGGCCTCTGGTCGGGTCACCTCCAGGCGAGCTGACTGATCCAAAGTGGATCAGTGACCCGCGGCGGAGCTGTGCCAAACTGGCGCGCTCCAAGTTGGTGCACCGGCGCTGGCTGGATTATTGATCCGGCCAATTGCCAGCACGAGCGCTACTTGCGATGGGCAAACTTGGCGCGTCCGCGCGGGCGCGGCTCTGGCTTTGCCGCCTCCGCCAGCGCCACGGGCGCCTCGGGAGGCAGCACTGCCGCGGGCTCGGGTCCAGCGGCCGCCGCGGCGCTGCCTTGCTTGACCGCCCGCCGCAGGTCGTGCAGCACGTTCAGGCCGACATACAGCGCCGGGAACGACAGGAACAGGCCGATGATCCCGAACATGTGCTCAAACATGATGAGCGAGATGATCAGCACCAGCGCCGGCAGCTTGACGTGGCGCGCCGCCAGCCGGGGGTTGAGGAAGTACGCCTCGATCTTGTGCAGGACGAACGTCGTCACCACGAAGATCGCCACCGCCGCCGGCCCCTTGTAGACGTAGCTGGCGACGATGAGCACCGCCCCCGAGGCGAGGTTGCCGACCACCGGCACCAGGCTGGCGATGAAGATGAGCAGGGTAAAGGCCACCTTGTGCGGCAGGCCGAGCAGCGCCAGCACCGGCAGCGTCAAAAGGGCGTTGATCAGCGCCACCAGCACCTGCAGCGAGATGGTGATGATCACCGCCTCGCAGGTGTAGCCGAGGTAGCGCAGCAGGTGGCCGGTCACACCGTCGGCCGGCACCCCGCGGACCAGGGCGTCCACCGGCTCGCGGTCGAGCAGGTACACCACCGCCAGGATGAGCCCGATGAGCACATACAGCAGCATCCGTCCGGTCGCCCGCAGGTAGTTCATCGCCGGGTCGAGCAGCTCGGGCACCTTGTGCTTCATGCCCTCCAGCGGCAGCCAGGGCGGCAGCCGGCGGACCAGGTCCTCCTGCATCGCCTGCAGCAGCTCGGTGAGCGGCCGGCCCTCGCCGAGCTCGATCACCTGCTGGTAGAAGCGGCCCCCCGCGTGCACCCCCGCCCACAGCCCCAGGCCAAGCAGCCCAAGCAGCAGCAGCAGCACCGCGATGAAGCCGCGCCGCGCCGGCTGCCCGGTCAGCGCACCGAGCACCGCGCCGAGGTAGCCAAGCCCCCGCGCCAGCACGATGAACACCACGAACAGCAGCGCCAGGTGACGGAATCCGACGAGCAGCGCGATAAAAAAAGCAAGCGCCAGGAGCCGCTTGTAAAGCGGCGCGCTGCCCAGCTGCTCGAGCGTCTCATGCATCCGGTCGTTCCACGTCCGCGGCGTCGATCTTGATCACCATCTTACCAACCAGGACCTTGAGCTGTCCCTTGGCTTCGACTTCCTGGACGAGCCCGTCCTTGCCCGCGAGCATGCCGCGGACGATGCGCACGCGATCATTTTTGTGCAGGCCCTTCTGGCGCCGCACCGTGCGCTCCTTGTCCAGCACCTGACGCATCGAGACAAAGTCGTTGTCGCGCGACCAGACGATGAAGCGATAGACCGGCAAGAGCTCGGCGAGCGTCTTGCGCACCCACGCCTCCTGCTCCTCCGCGGACAGCGCGAGCGCCGCCGGGCGACTCAGGCTCTGGCCGAGGTAGAACATGCGCGGCGGCGTCACCGGCTGGCCGGGCAGCGCCAGGCCGTGGCTTGGGGCGCTGCTGCTGCTGCCGGGGGGCAGCGCCGCGATGAGCTCGTGCAGGGCGTCGGCATCGACCCCGGCGACCTCGCGCACCTCGGGGGTTATGCCGATGCGGAACTCGGCCGGCAGCTCGCCGAGTAGACCGAGCAGGCGCTCGGCCTCGTAGTGCTCGCCGAGCTTGCGCTCCAGGTTCTGGCGATCGACGCTGGCGTCGGGGTGCAGCTTCAGCGAGACCTCCAGCGAGTCGTGGCCGATGGTGATCGCCAGGAACAGGTGGTTGCGCTGCGGCGTCGGGTCATCGAGCAGCGAGGCGATGGGCTTCTGCCGGTCGATGAAGCCGTCGAGCTCCTTGCGCGCCAGCTCGGTGCGCGAGAAGTACACGCTCTGGGTGTCGACCTGCTTGTGGTTCCACAGCGCTGGGTGCTCGACCGAGGCCTCGATGAACAGGGGTGCACCGTCGCTGCCGCACAGCTCGGCAGAGCACTGCCGGGCCACCGCCAGGAGCTTCTGGCGGACCTCCATGCGCTCGCGGTTGTAGACGTTGCTCTTCCACTTCCGTGGCTCGTAACACTCAAAGTCACTGCCGGTAAGCCCGGGGAACATAGCGCGGAGTATGGCGACCAAGGCCAGGGCGTGTCAACGGCCGTCGCGGCCCGGACCGCCCGGACGAGCAAGCGGCCCCCAGCCAAGACCGGCCAAGCGCAAGCGGCCGGCCGACCGCCAGCGAGCCGACAGCAAAGGCGCCACCGTGAGCGCGACGCCCGCTTTACGGACGCGGCGCGGCGACGGAAAACTCTGACCGTGAAACTGTGGCAAGATAGGCGAGAAGTTCCGCTGCGGCGCGCCGCAGCTTTGGGGCCATTACGCTTTTAGCCGTCGAAGTCGTCGAAGTCGTTGAAGTCGTTGAAGTCGTTACAGTCGTTACAGTCGTTACAGTCTGTGCAGTCGCTCCCTTCCCTGCGGGGGTTCGTGCGCCGCTCCGGCGCCTGGAGCCTGGGGGCGTGCCTGCTGCTCACCGGCCCGAGCCTGGCCGCAGCCCGCAGCTCGAGCCGCAGCGCCGTCAAGCCCGCCGAGGCGAGCCCACCGACGCTGGCGGTGGGAGGCCAGCACCCGGCCGATGCCGGCCCGGGCAGCGCCGCGGCCAGCCAGGCGGATTCTGCAGCTACATCCAGCCAGGCGGGTCCGCCATCGAGCCCGACGGGTCCCGGCAGCCAGGCCGCAGGTCCGGCAGGTGCGGCGAGCCCGACGGGTGCGGCGAGCCTGACGGGTGGCGCTGGCCCGCTAGCAGGTCCGGCGACGGGCACGGCGGACGCCGGGGCCAAGACGGACGCGGCGGCCGGACTCAGCGGAGCGACGGGCGCACTCGGCCCGCCCGCCGCGGGGCCGGGCACCGAGCGGGACCCGCCCCTGCCGCTCGCCCCGGTGCCGCAGATCCGGGAGGAGCCGCTCGCCGCCGCCGGTCCGGTGGTCCCAGCTGGCAAGGGCAAGCGCGCCAAGGCGACGCGCGCCAAGGTCGTAAAGACCGTCCTTACCGACATCGTCCTTGAGTCGCAGAACCACAGCCAGGGGATCGCCCGCCGCTACGCCCAGCTGCTGGCCGCCGGGCGCTACGACGAGGCCCGCCTCATGCACGAGGACGAGGGCGGCCGTCGCCCCGACTGGTCCAGCCTGCGCGCCGTGGCCCAGGCCCACAACGAGCTGCACGGCTCGGCCAAGGACGTCGAGCAGCACCTGGTCACCTGGAACGGCGCCGAGCTGCTCACCTTCTTCTTTACCGCCCACTACACGGACGGCAGCGAGCTGCCCATCCGCGTCTCCATCGACCACAACGGCCACGTCTCGGGAGCCGGGGTGGGCAGCGAGGTCGTCCCGGCGACCCGCCAGCGCTACTCCCGCTACGACAGCTACAAGCCCAAAAACCAGCTGTTCCTGCCCTTCTACGGCACCTGGACGGTCAGCAACGCCAGCCCCGGCCCGGGCAACGGCCACTATTTAAACGCCAACCAGCGCTTTGCCATCGACTTCTACATCACCCAGGAGGTCGAGTCCGGCAAGCGGCGCTCCTACCGCGAGCGCGGCAAGCAGAACGCCGACTACTTCGCCTATGGAAAGGACGTGCTCGCCCCGGCCGACGGCACGGTGGTGATGGTGGTCGACGGCATCCCCGACAACAAGCCCGGCCAGGTAGACATCTACTACCGGCTCGGCAACAGCGTCGTCATCAGCCTGGGCAGCGGCGAGTTCGTGCACCTGTGTCACCTGCAGCCCGGCTCGATGCAGGTGCGGGTCGGCGACAAGCTCACCCGCGGCCAGGTGGTGGCCAAGTGCGGCAACTCGGGCAACTCCACCGTGCCGCACCTGCACTTCCAGCTCAGCGACGGGCCGCTGGTCTCGCATGCGGCCAGCCTGCCGGCCTACTTCAGCGGCGTGCACAAAGACGGCGTCCGCCTGGAGCCGGTGCTCCCGCTGAGCGGCGATCGCCTGACCCAGCCGCCGCCCAAGGCCCCGCCGGCCGCGATCTCCAGCGCGCCGCCGCCGAGCGCGCGAGCCAGCGTAGATCCACAGGGAAACTGACCGTCGCCCTCTGACCGTTGCCCTTTGGCCGTCGCCCTTTGGCCGTCGCCCTTTGGCCGTCGCCCTCTGGCCGCCGCCCTCTGGCCGCCGCCCTCTGGCCGCCGCCCTCTGGCCGCCGCCCTCTGGCCATCGCCCTCTGGCCGCCGCCCTCTGGCCGCCGCGCGGCCTGAAGCCCGCGCGCGCGGTCAGGCCGGCGCCGCGGACCTTTGGGTCAGGCGCATCTGCATGCCATGGCGCGGCGACAGCGTCACCGCGAAGCGCGGCGCCACCCGCTGGCCGGGTTCGAGCTGCAGCCGGAAGCGCTGCGCCACGGTCGCCAGCACCAGCCGCGCCTCCAGCAGCGCAAACTCCTTGCCGATGCACAGCCGGCTGCCGCCGCCAAAGGGCAGGAAGGCCCCGCGCACCGCCGCCGGCGTCCCCTGGGCGAAGCGCTCGGGCCGGAACGCCTCGGGCTCGGGGAACCAGCGCGGGTCGTGGTGGGTGAAGTAGAGCCAGATGATGACCTCGGCGCCCGCCGGGATCGGGTAGCCGCCGACCTCGGTGTCCTCGGCCGCGGTGCGCGAGACCACCGGCGCCGGCGGGTAAAGGCGCAGCGCCTCGCTTAGCACCATGTCGGTGTACGGAAGGGCGCGCAGGTCCGCCAGGGTCGGCGGGCGGCCGCCCAGGGCGGCGTCCAGCTCGGCGTGCAGCTTCGCCTCGACCTCGGGGTGTTGGGACAAGAGGTAGAAGGTCCAGGTCAGCGCGTGCGAGGTCGTCTCGTGACCGGCCAGGAACATCGTCAATAGCTCGTCGCGCAGCAGCTGGCGGGTCATGCGGCGCTCCTCGTCGGCCGCCGCCTCGTCGTCGGTAGCCAGGATCAGCGCGGAGAGCAGGTCGGTGCGCCGCGAAAGCTCTGCCGCGCCCAGCGCCTGCCGCTGGTCGATCATGCCGTAAATGATCCCATCGACCAGGGCCAGCGCTCGGCGGGTGCGCAGCTCGCCCGGCAGCGGCAGCCAGGACGGCAGCAGCGCCGGCGTCGTCGCCACCGTGCGGAAGGTGTCCATCGCCGCCATGACCTCGCCGCTGCGCTCCTCGACGCCGTAGTCAAACAGCGACTTGGTGACGATGGCCAGGGTGAGCTGCATCATCTCGGTGCTCAGCTCGACCAGCCCGCCGCCCTGCCACTTGTCGAGCATGCGCTGGGTGGCGCCGACCATGATCCCGGCATACGACTCGATCTGCCGGCGGTGCAGGGCGGGGTTTATCATCCGCCGCTGGCGCCGCCACAGCTCGCCGTTGCTGAGCAGCAGGCCGCTGCCGAGGAAGCGCCGCAGGTGACGCGCCGCGTTGCCGACCTCGGTCTTTTTGAAGCTGCTGCCCTTGTCGACCAGCACCTCGCGGATGTGCTCGGGGTGGCGGGTCACGTAAAGGCGCGTCGGGCCGAGCGGCGCGTAGTACATATCGCCGTAGGTGGCAAAGCGCCGGGCGACAAAGCCTGCCGGGTCGCGCTGAAACTCGCGCAGGTAGCGGTAAAGGTCCCACGGGGTGCGGCGCACCGGCGGCGGGCCGGGCGGCAGCTTGAGCTCGGGCGGCGCTGCAGTCATCCCGCCAGGGTAGCGGCGCGGCGCGCGGGTGTACACTGCCCTCATGACCCCGCCCGATCCCCTCGCGCCGCCCGCGCTGCCGGCGTCGCCCGCCTCGGCTGCCGTCGTCGCTTACGAGTCCTTCGCCGAAGAGTCCTTTGGCGGCGATGGCTACCTGCGGGTGCGCCGCGTCCACCTGCGCAACGTGCGCGCGGACGGCTCGCGCTCGCGCCCGTACTTCTGCGAGCTGGTCGATCGCCCGCGCCACGGCACCGACGCAGTGGTGGTCGCGCTATGGCACCGCGACGCCGCCGGCCAGGTGCACGTGCTGCTGCGGGCGGGCCTGCGCCCGGCGCTGGCCTTCGGGCGCCCCAGCGAGCGCCTGCCCGTGCCCGATGCCCGCCCCTATCTCCTGTTTACCGAGGTGGTGGCCGGCATCCTCGAAGACGGCGACTGCGGGGAGGAGGGCATCCGCCAGCGCGCCGCGCTCGAGGCCCTGGAGGAGGCCGGGCTGCGCATCCCTGCCGAGCGTTTCGCGCGCCTTGGCGGCAAGGTCTTCCCCACCCCCGGCATGGCGCCCGAGTGCTTCCACCTCTTCCACGCCGAGGTCGAGCCGGGCGCCGCCGAGCCGCCGGCCGGCGATGGCTCGCCCATGGAGGAAGGCTGCGTCGTCGCGTTCGTGCCGCTCGCCGAGGCGCTTTCCCGCTGCGACCGCGGCGAGATCGAAGACGCCAAGACCGAGCTCGCCCTGCGCCGGCTGCAGGCGCGGCTCAGCGCAGCCACAGCCCCGCCATGAGCAGCAGCGTCAGCAGGTTGATGAGCAGGCCGAGCCGCGCCTGCGCCCGCTGCTGCCGCTTGAGCACGTAGTAGCCGAGCAGCACCGACAGGTACCCGCCAAGGTGCGCCGGGTGGTCGACGAGCCCCGGCGCCCCCGCCACCCCGCCGCGCCCGAGCAGCGCCGCGAAGTCGGCGGCGATCGCCAGCCAGCCGACCAGAAACAGCGGCATCGGCAAAAGCGCCTCGAAGGTGATGGTCAGCGGCTCGAGCAGGATGCCCAGCGCCAGCAGCCCCGCCACCGCCCCCGAGGCCCCGAGCGTCGGCACGCTGCGCCCCGACAGCCCCTGCGCGAGCAGCGACAGCGCGGTCGAGCACACCGCGGCCAGCAGGTAGCAGCCGAGCAGCCGCCACGGCCCCAGGTTGCGCTCGACGACGCGCCCGAACACGAACAGCGCCAGCATGTTGCCGCCCAGGTGAACCAGGTCGACGTGGGCGAAGAAGTGGGTGAGCAGCGGCAGGTGCTCGCCGCGCCCGAGGCCGTCGGTGGACAGGGCGAAGCGGGCGATGAAGGCGGCGCGCGACCAGCCGGCGCCGCGGGCGTACAGCTCTACCGCGAACACGAGCAGGTTCAGCAGGATGAGCAGCGCCGTCATGCGCGCCGACAGGACAAACCGCAGCAGGCGCTGCAGCGGCCGCAGGCCATCGCGCAGCGCAGCGCGCCCGCGCGCCAGGTTGAAAAGCCACACCGGCGCGCACAACAGGTCATACAGCAGCCCCCAGCCGAGCGCCGCCTCAGTGGGCACCAGCGAGCCCCGCCGCCCCGCCCGCGCCGGCTTGCGCCCCCCCGCGCGAGGACCCTTGCGCGTCGGCACCGCGCGCCGCGCCGCGCCGGGCATCGCGCTGCCGTCCAGCTCCACCGGGGAACCCCGCCGCGGCCCTCGTGCCGGTCGGCCGCGCGCCGCGCCGGGCATCATGCCCCCGTCCAGCAGCTCCACTGGGGAACCCGGCCGCGGCCCTCGTGCCGGTCGGCCGCGCGCCGCGCCGGGCATTACGCTCCCGTCCAGCTCCACTGGGGAACCTGGCCACGGCTCTCGCGCCGGTCGGCGGCGCGCCGCGCCGGGCATTACGCTCCCGTCCAGCTCTACCGGAGAAGTCGGCCGCGGCTCGCGCGCCGGGCGGCGGCCCGCCGGGGGCGGCGCCGCGCCGGCGGGCAGCTCCGGCTCGGACGGCGGGGGCTCGCCGCGCGTGATCAGCCGGACGGCCGGCGGTCGCTTGTTCACCGGGGGCATGCAGGCTATTTATACGCGCGCCGGTCGCAGGGCCAAATTTGTCCGCGGCGGCTCGGCGGCAGCCGCGCCCGAGCGGGGCGGTTGCGCCGCTCCGGCCCGCTTCAGCAGCTGCCGGGCAGCGGGCGATCCTGACAGTGCTCGCAGCGCCGCGGGTCCGGGATGAGGTCCAGGTGCGCCGAGCTGTGCAGCCGGAACGCCAGCACCCGGCCGCAGCGGACGCAGCGCAGCCCATGGCTGGAGGCGCGGATGATCGCCACCCCGAAGCCCAGGGCGCTGGCCAGCGCGGCGATCCAGCTGCTGGTCAGGGTGCCGATGAGGATCATCCCCGCCACCGAGCACAGGCACAGCACCAGGGCCAGGCTGCTCGGGGACTCCAGGCGGCGCAGCGGCGAAGAGACCGGGCTCCAGTCGTTCAGACTTTCCGTCGGGTCCCCTCCTGCTGGCCGTGGATTCATCATGCAGCCATTTTACCACTTGCCACCACCTGAGCGCTGCTGCTCCGGCCGAACCTGTGCGACGCCGCGCCCGAATCCAGAGCGCCCAGCGGAGGATAGCCGGCAGCCTGGCGGCGCCGGGGCTCGCCGGGCGCGGGCCGGGGCGCGCGTTGACATCGCGCTGCGCCCCTGGGATTCTCGCCGCGATGTCCGAGCAGCGGCCGGAGCCCCGAGCTGACCTCCCAGGCGAGCTGCAAGCCGGCCTGCAAGCCGGCCTGCGCGCTGAGCCCAGCGAGTCGCTGCGACCGCTGCAGTCGATCCTGCACGCGGTGGCGCAGATGCTGCAGTGCAACAGCGCCAACCTCGCGCTCATCGACGAAGACCGCCAGGCCCTGGTGCTGGCGATCGGGGTCACCGCGCGCTCGGTGGAGACGGTGGCGGCGGTGGAGACGGCGCTCGGCTTCAAGGTCCGCGGGCTGGAGGTGCCGCTCAAGGTCGAAGAGAGCATCATCGTCCGCGCCCTGCGCGAGGAGCGCGTGCTGGTCTCCACCGACGTGTGCGAGCTCGGCGGCGGGGCGCTGCCGGCCGAGATCATGGACTCGCTGCGCGACATCCTCGGGCCGCGCTCGTTTGCGGTGGTGCCGGTGCTCGGGCGGACGCGGGCCCTTGGCGTCATGCTGGTCGATCGCAGCGTCAGCAGCGGCTTTACCGGGCCCGAGCGCGATCTGCTCATCACCTACGCCGAGCGCGTCGGCGCCGAGCTGGAGTCCGAGGCCCTGCAGAGCACCGCGCTCGGCCTGGAGCGCCTGAGCTCGGTCGCCGTGCCGCCGCCGGTGCTGTGGACCTGCAGCGCCAGCCCCGACGGGACCAGCCTGTTGTGCGCCGGCGGACCGAGCCACGGGCAGCCGCTGCACCAGGTGCTGCGCCTGGCCAGCGCCGAGCACCTGTGGAACGCCGAGGTCCAGCGCCGCCTCGCCGCCGGGGAGAGCGTGACCACCGCGGTCTCGGCGCTCGCCCCGAGCGTGATCCCGGGCATCACCAGCCCGTGGCCGCTGCGCGTCACCCTGCGCCGGGTCGCACCGCTGTCGGCGGCCGACCCCCAGACGCCGGTGCTGCTGTGCGCCGCCGTCGAGGATCTAGGCTGGAGCCACCAGCTGCGGCACGAGACCGCGCTCGCCAAGGAGCGCCTGGCCAAGGTCATGCGCAGCATCGGCGACGCCATCCTGACCCTGGACCCGAGCGGCATCGTGCAGCAGGCCAACGACGCCAGCCAGAAGGTGCTGGGGCTCGCGGCAGAGCGGCTGTGCGGGCGGCCGGCGCTGGAGCTGGCGGCAACCCCGCGCGGGCGGGCCCGGCTGCAGGCGCTCGGGCGGCAGCTGCACAAGACCGGCTTTGCCGAGACCGAGCTGCGCCTTGTGCGCGATCGCGGGGCGCAGCCGCCCAAGCAGTTCCTCGGCCACCTGTCGGCGCTGCTGTTGTGCGACGAGAACGGCCACGCCGCCGGCGCGGTCTGGCGCATCCACGACCAGACCGAGCGCCGCCGCGACGACGCCGAGCGGCAGAAGCTGCGCCTGCGCCTGCTACAGACCGAGCGCCTGTCGGCCCTGGGCGAGATGGCGGCGCGCATCGCCCACGAGGTGCGCAACCCCCTGGTCTCGATCGGCGGCGCCGCCCAGGTCATCGCCGAGGAGCTGCCCGACTCCAGCCCGGTGCGCGCCGAGGCGCTGGCGATCGGCAGCGAGGTGCAGCGCCTCGATCACATCCTGCACAGCGTGCTGCGCTTTGCCCGCCCGAGCCACGCCACCGCCCGCCGCACCGATGTGGTGACCGTGCTGCGCCAGGTGCTCGATCTGATGCGCCCCAAGGCCGGCGGGCTGACCCTGCTGCTGAGCGTGCCCGAGCCGCTGCCGCCCGGCGGGGTCTTTGCCCTCATCGACGGTGATCAGCTAAAGCAGGTGCTGTGGAACGTGCTCCTCAATGCCTGCGAGGCCTCGCGGCCGGGCAGCGATGAGCTGTCGCTGGTCGAGTGCGCGGTGCGTGAGAGGCAGCCGCAGGGCGACGGCCAGCGCGCCGTGCTCATCACCATCGCCGACGCCGGGCCGGGCATCCTGCCGGCGGTGCGGCGGCGGGCCTTCGATCCGTTCTTCTCGACCAAGGCGCGCGGCACCGGCCTGGGGCTGGCGATCTGCAAGCAGATCATCGACGAAGCCGGCGGCCGCATCCGCCTGCTCAACCGCCCCCGCGGCGGCACCCGGGTCGTCATCGAGCTGCCGCACGGCCGCTGAGCCCCCGCCGGGTCTGGCGAGTCACTCCGCCGGCCGGGCGGCTAGTGGGGCTCGCTGCGGGTGGCGAACGCCAGCTCGTGCAGGCGGGCAATCGGCAGGTGGGCCTGCGCCGCCGCTTGCAGGTCGGCCAGGCTGGCGCTGGGGACAAAGGGCAGCGGGCCGAGGACCTCGACCCGCCCGTGCGCCCGCAAGAGCGCCGGGTTGTCGGCGTCCTCGGGGCCGCGGGTCGCGTCGGTGCGGTTGAGCACCACCCCGACCACCGGCAGGCCGCGGCGCCGGCACTCGGCGAGCGACAGCAGGCAGTGGTTGAGCATACCGAGCCGGGTCCGCGCCACCAGGAGCACCCGCGCCTCCAGGGCGCTGGCCAGATCGGCCATGGTGTAGCCGGGAGCAATCGGCACCAGCAGCCCACCGGCCCCCTCGACCAGGATGTGCTCGCTGCTGGTCGCGCGGCCGGCGCTCAGGCAGCTGGCGAGCAGCTCTGCCGGATCGATGGCGGTGCCGGTCGCGCGCGCCGCCGCCTCGGGAGCGACGGGCAGCGCATAGCGCAGCAGGCAGGTGCCGGCGAAGTCGCTGCCGGCCGCCGCCGCCAGCTGCACCGCGTCGGCGGGGAGCATGGCCTCGCCGCAGCCGGTCTCGATCGGCTTGAGCGGCAGCACCCGCAGCCCGCGCGCCCGCCAGGCGGCCAGCAGGGCCCGCGCCACCGTGGTCTTGCCGACGTTGGTATCGGTGCCGGTGATAAACAGAAAGCGCGGCTTGCTCACAGGCGCACCGCGGCGGGTCGCGGCGGCTCGGCGGTCGCCGGCCCCAGCGCAGGACCGGGCGCGGCTCCGGGCCCCGCGGCCACGGCGGCGCTGACCTCATCGACGGCGCGCCGGGTGGCCTGGACCAGCGTCACCAGCTCTTCCGCCAGGATGCACAGCGGCGGCATCAGCACCACCACATCGCCCAGGGGGCGCAGGATGACCCCGTAGTCGCGCACCCGCTCGCACACCTGCGCTCCGACCAGCAGCTCTGCCGGGTAGGATCGGGTGGGCGTCTCCCCGAGCTCGATGCCGACCATCAGGCCGCGCTGGCGGATCTGCCGGACGTGCCGGTGCCCCCCGAGCTGCTCGGCCAAAAGCCGGGTCAGCAGCGCGATCTTGGCGGGCAGCTGCTGCAGCGTCTGCTCGCGGGCGAAGATCTCCAGGTTGGCCAGCGCCGCGGCGCAGGCCAGCGGGTTGCCGGTGTAGGTGTGGCCGTGAAAAAACGCCCGCTGAGCGGCGCGCGGACCGAGAAAACGGGCGTACACCGCCTCGGTGGTGAGGGTGGCGGCGAGCGGCAGGTAGCCCCCGGTGAGGCCCTTGGCGAGGCACAGGAAGTCTGGGCTTACCCCCTCCTGCTCGCAGGCGAATAGCGTGCCGGTGCGGCCAAAGCCGGTGGCCACCTCATCGGCGATGAGCAGCACGCCGTGCTCATCACACAGCTGGCGGGCGCGGGCGAGAAATCCCGGCGGCTGCAGCAGCATGCCCGCCGCCCCCTGGATGAGCGGCTCGACGACAAAGGCGCACAGCTCATGACCGTGGGCAGCGAAGGCGGCCTCCAGCCCCGCCAGGGTCGGCGCGGTGCGCAGGGTGTGAAACAGCAGCGGCGAGAAGATCTTGTGGAACAGATCAATCCCACCGACCGACACCGCCCCCAGGGTGTCGCCGTGGTAGGCGTCGGTCAGCGCCAGGAACCGGTGGCGGGTCGGCGGTCGCGGCGCACCGGCGCTCGCCGCGGTGGGAGACGGACCGGCGGCGGCGGGCGGCGCCTGGTGGAACTGGTAGGCCATCTTCAGCGCTACCTCGACGGCGGTGCTGCCCGAGTCGGAGTAGAACACATGGGCGAGGCCGGGCGGGGCGAGCCCGACCAGCTGCTCGGCCAGCTCGATCGACGGCGGGTGCGAGAGCCCGAGCAGCGTCGAGTGCGCCAGCCGCCCGAGCTGGGCGCTCACCGCGCGGTCGATCTCGGGCCGGCGGTGGCCGTGGACGTTGGCCCACAGCGACGACACCCCATCGAGGTAGCGGCGGCCATCCTCGGCGATGAGGTAGGCGCCCTCCGCCTCGGTGATGACCAGCGGCTGAAAGTGCGCCATCTGGGTAAATGGGTGCCAGACGTAGCGGCGGTCGCGCGCGGCGTAGCTTGCCTCGACACTCGCTTCGTTGCTCGCGGCGCAGCTTGCGATGGAAGGGGAGGAACTATCTGACATGCGGCGGCGGTCCTTGTCCTTGTCCTTGTCTTTGGCCGGGCCCAGGTCGCCCAGGTCGCCCAGGTCGCCCAGGTCACCCAGGTTGTAAGATGCACGTTGCCGGCACGCACTGTCAGCACACTTTGCCGGTGCAGACAAGCCTGCCCTTGGGGTCTGGCGGGGCCGCGCGCAGCCGTGAAAAACCCTCGGCCTCCCTAGCAGCAGCGACGACACCTCGGCGGCGGCACAACGGTTTTGCCGCTGCGCCGATATCTGGTTTGAAGTAAACTGGGTACAAGGCGAGGAGTCGATGGCGAAGCAAGACGACCCCCAGCATAGCGATACGAGCCGCAGTCCCGCTCATTCCGAGGAGCCGCAGTTTCGTCTCGATCATGAGATCACGCGCAAGTATGACCCTGGCGCGCTCTCCAAGCTCATCATGCGCGACGCCGGCCGCGGCGAAGCGCTGGACCTCCACACCCGGGCGCAGATGGAGCGGCGCCTCGGCGGCAACTTCAGCAATGTTCGCGTCATCCGCGGCCCGCTGGCCGAAGAGGTGACCGCGCGCTACCGCGCCGACGCCGTCACCGTCGGTGGCACCGAGCTGGTGCTGGTGCGCGAGGGCTGGCGCAGCAACTTCCAGACGGCCGACGGCCAGGCGCTGCTCGCCCACGAGCTGACGCACGTGCAGCAGCAGCAGCGCGGCCTGCACTTCGCCCACAGCCCCGGCGGCCATGACGAGGCGCACAGCCACCTGGAGGACGAGGCCGAGCTGATGGAGCACCTGACCCGCGCTGACCACCAGGGTCAGTCGCTGGCCCGCGAGGCCGAGCAGCGGCGCTCGATAGCGCACGACAACACCTGGGAAGAGGTGCGCAAGCGGGTCAAGCAGATGAAAGAGAAGAAGGAAAAAGACGGCGACGAGCGCGGCAACCCCAACACGCAGGGCCAGTCGGCCCTGGGCCAGTAAAGGGCCTTCATGGCAGAAGTGGTCGAGAGCAAAGAGCAGGTCCTTATCCGCCACCGCGACCGCGAGCTGCGCGGCTGCACGCTCAAGAACATGCGGCTCCACGACATCTCCCTGGTCGGGGCCGACCTCACCGACGTCAAGTTCGAGCAGTGCGACCTCAACGGCGCCAACCTGACCGGGGCGACGCTCCTACGCACGGCGTTCGAGCGCATTGATCTGCGGCGCGCTCAGCTTGACAGCTCGACCCTTAACCGCGCCACCTTCACCGACTGTAACCTCACCGAGACGAGCTTCAGCCGGGCGCTGCTCGACAAGGTCGAGTTCACGCGCTGCGACATGGACAATGCGATCTTTGACCGCGCGTATCTCGGCGGCTGCACCCTGAACCCGAACCGCGCCTACGGGCTGAAGCTGCGCGGGGCGACGCTCATCCGCTGCAAGGTGGAGGTCGAGCGCGGCGCCGCCGAGCTCACGCGCGCCCAGCTCGGCGGGGCGATGGTGGTGGAGTGCAACCTCGGCGGGGCGTGCCTGGTGCGGACCGATCTGCGCCAGGCGGTGCTCCTCAAGTGCAACCTCCACTCGGCGCAGCTGCGCGACGCGCAGGTCGAGCAGGCGACCCTTCTGAGCTGCGAGACCCTGGGCGCCGAGCTGCCTGCCGCCCTGCTCGGCGGCTCGGCTGCTTCGCTGCCGCGCGGGTAGCGGCGGACGGCCGCGACCGCGAGAAACTTCGATCCGGAATCGGCTTTCATCGGCTTTCAAAGGATGACCATGAGCGATCGTCACGACCTGCGCCGCCAGACTCGCGAGATCCGGGAGGCGCTCAGCCGCTTCGAGCCGGAGCAGCTGGTCGATATCCTGACCCATATCTTCCGCCAGTACGTCATGGACGGCGCCGCCGCTCCAGCTTCATCGGTGACCATGCAGGACGAGCTGCAGGGGCTGTCGTTTGCGCAGCTTATCGAGCGGCTGCAGCTGCGCCTGGACCTGCCCGAGCTGCGCCTGCTCGAGGTCGCGGGGGGCCGCGTCTCGTGCCGGGTCGAAGGGCGGCTGGTGCCGCTGGTCGTCCCCGACGCGCGCGCCCCCGAGCCGCTGCCGGCGATGCGCGGCAACAACATCCAGCAGATCCAGCTGACGGTGCAGCCGATGCCCGCCGCCCCGCCGCCGCCGCCGCCCGCTTCGCCGGGCACCGAGTCGCGCGAGTCGGCAGTGCCCGGGGTCGCCCCGGTCGGTCACTCGGGCTCGGCGCGTCCCGATGGCACCGCCCGCCAGGCCCCGCCGCGCGCCGCCGCCGCCACCGCCCGCTCGGCCGCCCCGCCCGCTGCTGCCCCTGCCCCTGGTGGCGCCGCCCGCCCGCCCGCTGCCGGCGGCCCCGCCCCGGCGCCCGCGCCGGCCCGTCCCGAGAAGCCCGCACCGCCGGAGAAGCCTGATAACGGCGGCCGCTTCAACCTGCTGGAGATCGACTGATGAGCGCCGAGATCGCCCGCCGCTACTACACCCGCGGCTGCAGCGAGCTGCAAAAAGGCGAGCTCGACGACGCCTGCCAGGATCTGCAGGCGGCGGTGCAGCTGTTCCCCACTTTTTATGAGGCCCGCATCGCCTACGCGACGGCGCTGCTCCGCCTCAAGGACGCCCCGCGGGCGATCCAGACGCTGCGCGCCGGCCTGCACTACTGTCACAACAGCGCCGCGCGGTCGCTTTTGTGCCGGGTGCTCGGCGACGCGCTGACCGCCGGCGGCGATTTCCTGGCGGCAGAGCAGGCCTTCGCCGAGTCGCGCGCCCAGAGCCCGAGCGACAGCGCCGACCTGCACGACCGGGTCGCCCGCCTGCGCGCCCGCACCGGCCGCTTTGACGAGGCCTTCACCGAGCTGCTCGCCGCCGCCCGGCTCTACAAGACCCAGACCTAGGCGCTGAGCCAGTCGCGCCGCGCCGCATCGCGCGGGGCTGTCAGCTCGGCGCGGGCGGCGGCGGCCAGCGGCACAAACGACGCCGCCGCGGTCAGCACCGGCTGGGCGTAGAAGAAGAAGTTGAGCAGCGCCGGCTCGCAGCCAAAGCGCTGCGCGTAGGTGCCGCCGGCGAGCCCGAACTCGGCGGCGGGCACATCGAGCAGGCCCATGTCGTAGTGCTCGACCCCGTGCGCCAGCAGCAGGTCGGTGGTCTTCTGGAAGCGCTTGAGCAGCTTGGGATCAAAGACCCCGGGCAGCGGCAGCTCGCGGATGAGCGCCATCCCCTCGGGGCAGACCTCGCCGCCGGTGGCGAGCTCGAAGGCGACCTCCTGCACGCACGCGGCGCGGGTGATGTGCGAGCAGGCGATGCGCAGGTAGCGCTCGCGGATCATGTCCGCCTCTGGGGCCAGCCCGGCCTCGGCAGCGGCCAGCGGGGCGCCGCTGGCCAGCTCGGCCGCCGAGGCGGCGCGCAGCTCCACCAGCGCCGGCGGCCGGCCCAGGCACAGCACGTAGATGAACGAGCAGAGGTCCTCGGGCCCGCCCGCCTGCACATACGCCGGTGCCTTGAGGGCCGTGGCCAGCTGCTGCCCGAGCGCCGTCACCGCCCCCGCGTGCAGGCCGGCGCGGAAGCAGGCCTCATCGTCGGGCTCGCCCCAGCGGCGGCTCGGGTAGAGGCGGGCGCTGAGCCCGTCGAGCAGCTCCTTCTGGGTCGCCTTGCGGGTGCCGCAGCCATCTTCGCGGCCGCACTCTGACTTGCACGTGTCACAGCCCATCCATACTCCCTTACCGCCAGCAGAGCACACGACGGCGCCGGCGTAAAGGGTCCGCCCCCGCTGGGATCGGCGCCGGCGCCCGGGCAGAATGTGCAGAGTGCTGCGGCAGGCGCTGTATACTGGGCCTATGTCGTCTCAATCTAAGCGCGGCGGCCCGTGCCGCCCGGCCCCTGTCGGCGAGGACGGCTGCGCCGCGCCGCGGTACCTCGTGGCGGCGGCGCTCGCGACGCTGCTCGGCGGCTGCGCGCCGACGGTCCTCAGCCTCGCCGCCGAGTCCGAGCCGGCGGGCACGCGCTACGAGAAGACGGTGGACCGCTGGACGCGGGTAAAGCGCATCGGCTCGGTCGATGACCTGGACACCCCGATTGTCATCGCGGCGACGCTGCGCTCGCGGGCGTTTCAGCGCGCCTATGCCGAGCACTACCTGCAGACCTACAAGGTCAACATCCAGCTTGAGCGCGACAAGCTCATCGAGCGTGAGCGGGCGGTCGCCGACCTCGGGCTGTCATTTTGGGTCCGCACGACCTTCCACAACTACCTGTGGAACGACCTGCGCTCGCAGGCCAAGTGGCGCGTCGTCCTGGTCGATGAGAGCGGGCAAGAGACCCCCGCCGAGTCGATCGAGCTGGTGGCGCTCAAGGACCTGACCCAGCCGGTGCTGCTCGGGGCGGCGCTCGACGCCTACAGCAAGCTGTGGCTGGTCCGCTTTCCGCTGCTGCGCGGCGATGGGCTGCCGCTGGTGCCGGCCGGGGCGCGAAAGATCATCTTGCGGGCCGCCGGTCCTGTGGGGCAAACCGACCTGACATGGCTGCTGAACTAACTATCGGCTCGCGGAGCGGCGCGGGAACCGTCTCAGGTATCGCGTGCCTCTGGGGTCTTGGGGGCGCCCGCGCGCTGCGAGGGCGGCGATGATCACCCTGGAGATCATCTCGGGGGCCCTGCGCGGGGCCCGCCGCGAGGTCGGCGAGTCGAGCCTGACCATCGGCCGCGCACCGCAAAACCACCTCATCCTCCCCGACGCCCACCTCTCCAGCGAGCACGGCCAGATCTTCCGCGAGGGCGAGACCTACATCTATAAAGACCTGCGCTCGACCAACGGCTCGCGCCTCTTGCGGCGCGACGGGTCGCTTTTGTTCGTCGACGCGACCCACAGCTTCGAGGTGACGCTGCAGGACGGCGATCAGCTGCTGCTCGGGGATCCGGTCGAGCCGGTGGTCATCAGCTGCCGCCTGCCGGGCGGCGCCGCGCCCGTGGTGGCGCCGCTGCCCCCGCCGGCGGTGGGCTCGCCGACCCTGCCCGCCATTCAGCTCGGGCGGACCGCCGCCGCCGGTCCCGCGCCGGCCGCCGGCTCGGCGAGCGAGCCGGGCGAGCCGGACCTGAGCCGGGTCCTTTTGCGGCGGCCGCTGTCCGAGGCCGAGGAGGTCGCCGACAAGGCGCTGCGCGATCCGGCGGTGGCCACCGCGCTGCTCGCGGCGTCCAAGCGCCTGGGTCGCCGCGGTCTCGAGCTGCAGGCGGTCTTCGAGAGCATCGCCGAAGCGGTGTTCGAGCTGGTCCCCCTGTGCACCCACACCGCGATCGAGCTATCCGACGGTCCCGAGGGCCGCATGGCGACCGTGTTCGGAGCGGTGCGCAAGGCCGACGGCAAGCCCGAGGTGCGCCCCGAGCCCAAGGCCGGGCAGTCGGGGACGGCGATTACGCCGGTGGCGGCAGGCGCTTCGGGACCGGCGGTGGCGCCGGTGTCGCCAGGAGGTGCCGCTGGCGGCGGACCGGCGCCGGTGCGCGCCTCACGGGCGGTGATGCGCCGCGTGCTGACCGAGCGGGCGGCGGTGCTGGTGGCCAACGCGCCGCAGGACCTGGCCGGCGTCGCCTCGATCATGGGGGCGCGCATCCAGTCGATCATCGGCGTGCCGCTGTGGGATGGCGAGGAGATCCGCGGCGTCATCCAGTGCGACAACCGCGCCTCGGCGGCGATGTTCCGCGAGCGGGACCTGGAGGCGCTGCTGCTGCTCGCCGGGCAGGCGGCGCTGGCGATCGAGAACGCGCGCCTGCTGCAGCGCCTGCGCCTCGCCCAGGAGCAGCTGCGCGTCGAGAACCGCTACCTCAAGAGCCGCGACGAGAAGCGCCGGGCGATCGAGCCGATCGGCCAGAGCAGCGCCATGCGCGACGTGCTGCGCCAGGTCCACAAGGTCACCGACACCCGCGCCACCGTCTGCATCGAGGGCGAGACCGGCACCGGCAAGGAGCTTATCGCCTCGCTCATCCACTACCAGAGCGGCCGCCGCGACAAGCTGTTCGTCGCCCAGAACTGCGCCGCCGTGCCCGAGACCCTGCTTGAGTCAGAGCTGTTCGGCCACAAAAAGGGCGCCTTCACCGGCGCCGACACCGATAAAAAGGGCCTGTTCGAGGTCGCCGACGGCGGCACCCTGTTCCTCGATGAGATCGGCGAGATGTCGCTGGGCCTGCAGGCCAAGCTGCTGCGCGTGCTGCAGGAGGGCGAGGTCCGCCCGATCGGCGCCACCCAGACCCGCAAGGTCGATGTGCGCATCATCTGCGCCACCAACCGCTCGCTGGAGAAAGAGGTCGCCGAGGGGCGCTTCCGCCAGGACCTGTACTACCGCCTCAAGGTCTACCCGATCCGCCTGCCGCCGCTGCGCGAGCGGCGCGAGGACATCCCGGCGCTCGCCGAGCACTTCCTGCGCAAGTACGGCAGCGAGATGAAAAAGGCGGTCTCGGGCTTCACCCCCGAGACGCTGGCGCAGCTGTCGGGCTACAACTGGCCCGGCAACGTCCGCGAGCTGGAGAACGAGGTCCACCGCCTGGTCATCCAGGCCGAGCCCGAGACCTTCATCACCCCCGAGCTGCTCGCCCCGCGCATGCGCCAGGCCGAGGGGATCGTCGACCGCATCGCGCCGGCCAAGGGGCCGCTCAAGGACATGATGGAGGAGGTCGAGCGCTTCCTGCTCATCCAGGCGCTGCGCGAGCACAACGGCAACAAGACGCGCACCGCCGAGACGCTGGGCATCACCCGCGAAGGGCTGCACAAGAAGCTGGCCAAGTTCGGGCTGTAGCCGCGCGTCCCAGGTCCCAAGCTAGAGACGCGCGGTGGGGGCCAGCGGCGGCGCAGGGCCGCGCTTGGCGCGACCCCTCCGCGGGCGGCGGTCAGTCTTTGCGCTACATCGCCCGCTGGCCGAGGCTCGGCAGCGATGGAATGGCGCGCGGCGCGGCCTCGGCGGGCGGCGCCGGCGGCGGTCAGTCTTTGCGCTGCATCGCCCGCTGGCCGAGGCTCGGCAGCGAGGGAATGGCGCGCGGCGCGGCCTCGGCGGGCGGCGCCGGCGGCGGCTCGGCGTGCGGCATGGCCATGCTGCCGGTAATCTCGGTCGCCGGCTTGACGGCGGGCGGCTCGGCGGCGACCGGCTCAGCGGCGGGCGGTGGGGTCGGCGGTGGCACCGGCGCAGCGGCCGGCGCGGCGATGGTCTGGGTGGGACGGCTCGCGGCAGGCGCCGGCTTGTCTTCGGCGCTCAGCGCCGCCAGCCCCTGATCCGAGACGAAGGTGACGCGGGCCGCCATGATCTCCCCCAGCACCCGGCCGCTGGTGGTGTGGATGCGCACCACATCGCGGGCGCGCAGGGTCCCGCTGAACACCCCGATGACCAGCGCATCGCCGACCTCGGTGTCCTCGCAGCTCACAGAGCCGGCGGCGGCCACGGTCAGCCGCCCGCGCACGCGCAGCGGTCCGCCGTCGATGCGGCCTTCTACGGTCAGGTCCTCCTCTGAGATCACCTGACCCACGATCTTGGTCCCCGAACCAATGGTGGTCTTTGTCTGTGCCATCGTGCCCAAAGCGTATCACCCGGCGAAGCCGGGGGTCAATCATCGGTCCGGAATCGCCCAGAATCGGCCGCCGCCGAGCCCGCGGTCGGCCCTCTGCAGCACAGCAGGCTGGTTCTGGTTCTGGTTCTGGTTTTGTTTCTGGTTCTGGTTTTGTCTCTGGTTCTGGTTTTGTCTCTGGTTTTGCCTTGGCTGGAGTCACATGGCGGCGCGCAGGGGCGACGAGGCGGTCACATTTAGGCCAAAAGCAGTAAACCTCTTTGCAAAAGTTCCGATAACTAACTTATGCGTCGGACAGGGGGTCTGGCAGACCTGGGGGGCCCGGGCGAGTTGCGGCGGACCGGACAGCCGGGCCGCGCCGGCACGGAAAAAGCCGCATGAGCCAGGATGCGCGCAGCTGGAGCTTCCCGCTCTCGTTCTGGACCGCCAACGTCATCGAAGCTGCCGAGCGCGCCGCCTACTACGGCTGGTTCATCATGCTCGCCCCCTTCCTCACCTCGGTGGTGGGCTACAGCGACATCGCGGCGGGCTACATCGGCGGCTGCTTCGCGGCGCTGCTCTACCTTCTGCCGTTTGTGAGCGGCGCCTTCGCCGACCGCGTCGGCTACCGCCGGGCGCTGATGCTGGCGATGGCGCTTTTGGGCAGCGGCTATGCGGCGATCGGTCTTGTCCCGCGCAAGGGCTTTGTCCTTATCGCCATGGCGTCGATCATGCTCGGCGGCTCGCTGGTAAAGCCGATCATCACCGGCACGGTCGCCCGCACCTCTGACAAAGCGCACCGGGCGCGCGCCTTCAGCCTGTTTTACATGATGGTGAACATCGGCGCCTTCACCGGCAAGACCATCGCCAAGCCGATCCGCAGCGCGCTCGGGCTGGCCGCGCTGCCGCTGTTCTCGGCGACGGTGGCGCTGCTGGCCCTGGTCGCCGTCGCCCTGTTTTACCGCCCCAAGGAGTCCGCCGCGGTCGCCGGGGAGAACAAGTCGGCGCCGCCGTCGCTTGGGCAGGTGCTGCGCCAGCTGCGGGACGACTTCGCCCAGGTCCTGCACTCGGGTCGGCTGATCGCGCTCATCGTCATCACCGGCGGATTTTGGATCATCCAGAGCCAGATGTACTCGTCGATGCCCAAGTTCGTGCTGCGCACCGTCGGCGCCGCCGCCAGTCCCGAGTGGTACGCCAACGTCAACCCGACCCTGGTCGTGCTGTGCGTGGTGCCGGTCACCCAGCTGTGCCGGCGGCTGCAGCCGGTGACCTCGATGACGATCGCGCTCGGCCTCATCCCGCTGTCGGCGCTGGCGATTGCGCTCCTGCCGCGCACCCTGGGCGCCGTCGGGCCGCTGCACCCGGTGACGGTGGCGATGGTGCTCGGCATCGCCCTGCAGGGCTTCTCGGAGTGCTTCCTGAGCCCGCGCTACCTGGAGTATGCCTCGCACCTGGCGCCCCGGGACAAAGAGGCGCTGTACATGGGGTACGCCCACCTCAACCAGTTCCTCGCCTGGCTGATCGGCTACATCCTGTCGGGCTACCTGCTAAACGCCTTCTGCCCTAACCCCGAGACGCTGCCGCCCGCCGACCAGGCGGCTCATGCCGCGGCGCTGGCCGCCGGCGGCGTCCTGCCGGCGGCCTACGCCCACGCCCACTACCTGTGGTTCGTGTTCGCCGCCATCGGCAGCTGCGCCTTCCTGGCGCTATTGGTGTTCCAGGTGGTCACCCGTCGCCCCGCCGCCCGCTGAGCAGGGGTTGCCGCGCGCCCGCGCGCTTGTGGTAAGTTGCCGCCGATGAAGGCGTTGGAGATTAAAGTCGGGGCGCTGATCGTCGTCTCGCTCGGGCTGCTCGTCGGGTTTGTCGCGCTGCTCGGCGGGCTGCAGCTGACGCCGACGTTTCGCGTCTTTGTCGACTATGACTTCTCGGGCAACATCCACGCCGGGGCGCCGGTCAAGATCTCGGGGATCAAGGTCGGCAAGGTCGACGACGTGCTGTTCCTTGGCGGCGAGCTCGATCCCGAGGTCAAGCGGCGGGTGCAGGTGCGCCTGGTCGTGCGCATCGAGCAGCGGGCGCAGAGCGCCATCCACGAGGGCGCCGAGTTCTTCGTCAACACCCAGGGCGTGCTCGGCGAGCAGTACCTGGAGATCGCCCCCGGCGACTACGACAAGCCGACGCTCAAGCCGGGCACCAAGGTACGCGGCGTCGATCCCCCGCGCACCGACCTCATCATCGCCCGGCTTTACGAGTTCCTCGACGCGGTGACGAGCCTGCTGCGCGAGGACAAGGAGGTGCTGCGCGACCTGCTTCGCTCGGGGGCCAAGGTGGCGCGCAGCCTCGACAAGCTGCTTGGCGAGAACCAGGACGACGTCAAGAAGCTGCTGCACGATCTGGATCGCCTGACCGCGGCGAGCGCCGACTTCATCGCCAAGCTTGACAAGGGCGTCGGCTCGGCCGAGGACCTGCGCCGCACCGTCGCCAACATCGAGGCGATCAGCAACGAGCTGCACGCCGAGCTCGGGCCGCTGCTGCAAAAGACCAAGCGCGCCCTGGACGGCGTGAGCGAGGTCGCCGGGCTGCTCGGACCCGAGGACAAGAAGAAGCTGCTGCGCGCCCTGGACGAGCTCTTGCTGGTCGGCAACAAGGTCCAGGCGGTGGCCACCGACGCCGCGTCGCTGGTCGGCGATCTGAAAAAAGGCCGCGGCACGGTGGGGGCGCTGCTCGTCGATCAGCAGATCTACGACGACCTCAAGGAGCTGACCCGCGACCTCAAGCGCAACCCGTGGAAGTTCTTCTGGAAGGAGTAGCGCGTGAGCCTGGGGCCGCCCTTTGACCACAGCGGCGAGCGGCTGCGTCTCATCCTCGGCGCGGCGACGGGGGTGACGCTGCTGGTGGCGATCGGCGTCGCGCTCCTGGCCGCCGACCGCTCGCTCGGCGAGGCGGTGACCGTGCACATGCTGGTGCAGCGGCCGGGGGCCCTGCACACCGGGGCGCTGGTGCGGGTGGCCGGCGAGCAGATCGGCGAGGTGGTGGCGATCCGCGGCCATCGCCCCGAGGCCGGTCTGCGCGACGGCCCCGGCGCGGCCGAGAGCGCCGAGCCCGGCGTCGACATCGAGCTGCGCCTGCGCAAGCGCTGGGCGAGCCGGATCTACGACAACTCCACCTTCCTGCCGGTCAATCCCACCGTGCTCGCCGAGGCCCTCATCGAGATCGGCCCGCCGGCGGGCGGCGCCGCCCCGGGCAGCCCGATCGGTGCCGAGCAGCGGGTGCGCGGCGTCGAGCCGGCGGATCTCGACCAGCTGCTGCGCCGGGTCTACCAGAGCATCGAGCTGACGCTGCAACAGGCGCGCGAGCTGGGCGCCGAGTGGACCGAGCTGAACGAGGCCTTCACCGCGCTGTCGGCGCGCCTGTCCGTGAGCCTGCCCGACACCCTGCGCGTGCAGGTCCAGGGGGCGGCGGCGCGCCAGGGCATCGAGCAGCTGCTTGGCACCCTGCGCGCCGGCCGCGCCGACGAGCTGCCCGAGCTCACCCGGCAGCTGGATCGCTCGCTGACGCCGCTGGTGCGGCAGTTCCAGCTGCTGGGGGCGCAGGGGGAGCTGCTGCAGGCGCGGGCGCGCGAGCTCGGGCAGGCGCTCGGACCGGGCCAGCAGGCAGAGCTGCGCCGCGCCATCGCCCAGCTGCGCACCGCCCTCTCCGCCGGCGAGCAGCTCGCCGCCGATGCCCGCTTCCTCATCCGCTATGTCGACAGCGGGCGCGGCACCCTGGGCGGCTTCAGCCAGGACATGCAGATCTTCGACGAGCTAAAAGATACAAGCCGCATCCTCAAGCAGCAGAGCTGGCGGCTGCTCATCAAGCGCCGCGACTCGGCCGCGCCCGCCGCGCCGGTCGCGCCCGCCGGACCTCCGGGCAGAGCCCCCGCGCGCCCCTCCCCCTAGCCGCCGGACCGCGGTCCGGGGCGCCGGCAGCTCCCGAGGCCGCCACCGCGGTCGCGAGTCCCAGCTGAGACGACCGGCCGCGCCCGGGGTAAAGTGAACGGATGGCAGGCCCCCTGGTGAGCAGAAACGATGCAGCTCGCGGTCTTGGCGCTCGCGCCCACGCGATTCCCGCGCGCTGCGCCGCCGCGTGGCCGGTCGGGCTGGTGGGCGGGCTGGCCCTCGCCACGGCCTGCCATGACGAGCAGGTCGCAACTGCGCTGCAGAAAAAGACCCAGGCCGCTGCCGCTGCTGCTGCTGCTGCCGCCGCGCCGACCGGCCCAAGTCAGCCTCCCAGGCCGAGCGTCGTCCTGTTCAGCCGCCGGCACGGTCAGCTGCTGCCGCTGGCCTGCTACAGCGAGGTGACCCAGAGGCTGCACGCGGGCAGCGACTGCGCCGGCCTGCTCCCCGAGGATGCCGAGGTCCGCATCGGCGACACCTACGGCGGGCGGCTGCGACCGGGCCAGCCGCTGGTCTGCCAGACCAAGACCGGCCCGCTGGTGCTGCCGACCTTCGGCCTGCTGGAGGGCCCGCCCGGCGACGCCGGTCCGCAGCCGGGACCGCCGCTGGCGCTGTGGTCGTCCGGACCGCTGCCCAAGCTGGAGCTGCCCCCGAGCCCGCCCGAGCCGCTGCCGCTGCCGCCCAGCGAGTCGCTGTACATCACCAACTCGTCGCGCAACCTGCTGCCGCCGGCGCAGCGGCTGCTCATCGGGCAGGTCGTGGTCGACAACGTGTGGACGGTCGATCTCGATGCCGACGGCCTGCGCGAGCGGCTCGATCAGGTGCGCCTGCTGGAGGTCCGCCGCCGCTTCATGATGCTCACCGGCGTGTTCGTGGTCGCCGGCAAGGACGCGGTGGCGCTGCGGCCGCTGCGGGTGCAGCTCATCCCCCCCGAGCAGCGCGAGCGCCTCGGCCGCGACGACCACAGCTACGACGTGAAGATGCTCGCGGCGCTCGACCTGGATCACGACAGCCGGCGCGAGCTGTGGCTGCAGGTCGCCCGACCCGAGACGACCACCGACTCGCTCGGGCGCTTCACCGACACCGGGCTTGCAGTGTTCGCCGAGCTGACCTGCCCGAACCAGCCGGCCGCTGTCTCACCGCCGCCGCCCCCGCCGCCCCCCGCAGCTGGTCGGCCACCCGGCGCCGCCCCGCCCAAGGGCCAAGGACCGCGACCGTGACCCGCGACCGCAGCCAGACCCCCCGCGCATGATCAGCGCCGAGCTACGCCGCCAGGTCGACCGCCTCTGGACCGCGTTCTGGACCGGCGGCATCACCAACCCGCTGGAGGTCGTGGAGCAGCTTACCTACCTCCTGTTCCTGCGGCGCCTGGACGACCTGCAGACCCTGGCCGAGACCGCCGCCGCCGACCCCCAGCGTCCCCTCGCGCGCAGCCTCTTCCCCGACGGGGTGACCGCCAGCGGCCGCCCGCTGGCCGAGCTGCGCTGGTCGCACTTCAAGCACCTGGCGCCGGGCCCGCTGTTCAGCCTCTTTGCCGAGGATGTCTTTCCGTTTCTGCGCACGCTCGGCGCCGCCGACTCGACCTACGGTCACCACATGCGGGATGCGCGCTTCACCATCCCCCGGCCCGAGCTCCTCGCCAAGGTGGTCGACCTCATCGACCGCATGCAGCTCGACGAAGCCGACACCAAGGGCGACCTGTACGAGTACATGCTCAGCAAGCTCGCCAGCGCCGGGCGCAACGGGCAGTTCCGCACGCCCCGCCACCTCATCGCGCTGATGGTCGAGCTGACGGCGCCGCGTCCGGGCGACTCGATCTGCGATCCCGCCGCCGGCACCTGCGGCTTTCTGGTCGCGGCGGGCGAGTACCTGCGGGCCCACCACGGCGCGCTGTTTGCCGACCCCGCCGAGCGCGAGCACTTCCACCGCTGCATGTTCCACGGCTTCGAGGTCGACAGCACCATGCTGCGCATCGGCAGCATGAACATGCTGCTGCACGGGGTGGACGGCCCCGCCATCGCCTACCGCGACTCCCTGGCCCAGGCCGACGGCGGCGAACAAGACAAGTACAGCCTGATCCTCGCCAACCCGCCGTTTTCCGGCTCGCTCGACGAGGCGCTGTGCGCCCGCGAGCTGCGGCAGGTGGTAAAGACCCGCAAGACCGAGCTCCTGTTTGTCGCCCTGTGCCTGCGCCTCTTGCGGCGCGGCGGGCGCGCGGCGATGATCGTGCCCGACGGGGTGCTGTGCGGCGCCAGCGCGGCCCACCGGACGCTGCGTGCGCTGCTGGTCGAGCAGCAGAAGCTCGAGGCGGTGATCGCGCTGCCGGGCGGCGCCTTCCGGCCCTACGCCGGCGTCTGCACCGCCATCCTCCTTTTTACCAAGACCGACTGCGGCGGCACCGAGCAGGTCTGGTTCTACGACCTGGTCGCCGACGGCTTCAGCCTGGACGACAAGCGCCAGCCGCTCTTGCCGCCCGACAAGCTGGGCGCGACGCCGCCGACCCCGCTGACCGCCGCCGAGCACGCCGCCAACAACCTGCCCGATCTCCTGTCCCGCTTTTGCCAGCGCGACTGCGCCGAGCGCCAGCGCCCGCGCACCGCGCAGAGCTTCTGCGTCCCCAAGGCCGACCTGGTGGCGCAGGGCTATGACCTGAGCCTGGGCCGCTACCAGCAGGTCGCGCCCGCCCCCAGCCCCCCGCGCGAGCCGCAGCAGGTGCTGGCCCGGCTGGTCGAGCTCGAGGCAGAGATCCAGCAGGGAATCCGCGAGCTGACCGAGCTGCTTGCATGACGGAGGTCGCGCTCGGGACGCTGTTTCAGCTCATCCGCAACGGCCTGAGCATCGGCCAGGACAAGTCGGGCCGCGGTCTGCCCATCGCCCGCATCGAGACCATCGCCGACTCCGAGATCAACCAAGCCCGCGTCGGCTACGCCGGTCTGGACGAGAGCGGGTGCCGCTCCTTCCTGCTGCAGCCCGGCGACATCCTGTTCAGCCACATCAACAGCGTCCCCCACCTCGGCAAGTGCGCGGTCTACCGCGGCCGCCCCGAGAAGCTGGTGCACGGCATGAACCTTTTGTGCCTGCGGCCCGAGACGACCCGCCTGCTCCCCGAGTTTGCCAAGCACCTGCTGCGCAGCCCCACCTTCCGCAGCCGCGCGCTGCCCTACGTCAAAAAGGCGGTCAATCAGGCGAGCATCTCGATCGAAAACCTGAGGACGATTCCGGTGCCGCTGCCGCCGCTGGCCGAGCAGCGCCGGATCGCTGCGGTGCTCGACCGGGCCGACGAGCTGCGCGCCAAGCGCCGCCAGAGCCTGGCCGAGCTGCAGGCGCTGCCGCAGGCCATCTTTCACTCGCTGGTTGGCGATCCGGTGCAAAACCCCCGCGGGTGGCCGCGCGTCACCTTGGCAGAGGTCATCGTCAGCGCCGCCGACGGACCGCACGCCAGCCCCCAGTACTCCCGGGACGGCGTCCCCTTGCTGTCGACCCGGCATGTGCGCCCGGGGGAGATCGTCTGGGAGGACCTAAAGACGATCAGCCCGGCGGCGGCCGAGGTGCAGTGGCGCAAGCGCCGGCCCGCACGGGGCGACATCCTTTACACCAAGGGCGGGACCACCGGCGTCGCCGCGGTGGTCGATACGGACGTAAAGTTCGCGGTCTGGGTGCACCTGGCCCTGCTGAAGCTGAAGCGGCAGCTGGTGGAGCCCTTCTGGCTGGAGGAGATGCTCAACAGCCCCTTCTGTCACGCCCAGGCGCAGCGGCTGACCCAGGGAATCGCCAACCGCGATCTCGGCCTCAAGAAGATGGTCCACATCGCCCTGCTGCTGCCGCCGCTCGAGCTGCAGCGCGAGTTTGTTCGCCGCCGCGCCGCCATCGCTCCCCTCAAGCGCGCCCAGCGCGCCTCGCTGGCCGAGCTCGATGCGCTGTTTGCCGCGCTGCAGCATCAGGCGTTCGGCGGCGACCTGCCGCGGCCTGGGGGCTGAGCGGCGGCGCCCCGGGAGCCTCTGGCCGCCTTTGCCAGCGTCGCGCGGCGGGCAGCCGACTCTGGCCCTGCAGCCTCAGGGCCGTTACACTGCGGCCACAGGCTGCGGCGGCGCCCCGGTCGCCGACCGCCGCGCCGCTCGCGCGCCGCCAAGGAGTGCTCCGTGCCAAACCGCCTCAGAGACGAGACCAGCCCCTACCTCCGCCAGCATCAGGACAACCCGGTCGACTGGTATCCCTGGGGTGAGGAGGCGTTCGCCCGCGCCCGCGCCGAGGACAAGCCGATCCTGCTGTCGATCGGCTACTCCGCCTGCCACTGGTGCCACGTCATGGCCCACGAGTCGTTCGAAGACGCCGAGGTGGCGGCGCAGATGAACCGCGACTACGTCAGCATCAAGGTCGATCGCGAGGAGCTGCCCGACGTCGACCAGATCTACCAGCACACGCTGCAGCTGTTCGGCGAGCACGGCGGCTGGCCGCTGACCATGTTCCTGCTGCCCACCGGCGAGCCGTTCTTCGGCGGCACCTACTTCCCGCCGCGCGACGGTCACGGTCGGCCCTCGTTCCGCCGGGTGCTGCACGCCCTTTCCCAGGCCTACAAGCAGGACCGCGAGGAGGTGGTCGGCCAGGCGACCAAGCTTGTCGAGGCGCTGGTCCAGCTGGAGGGGCGCGGCGCCGGCAGCGAGTCGACAAGCCGCATCCCCGAGGACCTGGTGCGCCGAGTCGCCGAGCGGCTGGGCACTCGCATTGACGCCCGCGAGGGCGGCTTTGAAGGGGCGCCCAAGTTTCCCAACCCGACCGCGCTCGGGCTGTTTCTCCGCGCCTACGCCCGCAGCGGCGAGGTCGAGCTGGTGCGACCGGCGCTTTTGACCCTGACCAAGATGGCCGAGGGCGGCATCTACGACCAGCTCGGCGGCGGCTTTGCCCGCTACTCGACCGACGCCCGCTGGCTGGTGCCGCACTTTGAGAAGATGCTCTACGATAACGGCCAGCTCTTGCGCCTGTACGCCGAGGCGCACCAGATCCTGCTCGGGCTCGGGCAGCCGCAGCTGGCGGCGCGCTACGGGCGGGTGATCGACGAGACGGTCGCCTGGCTGGAGCGCGAGCTGCGCGATCCGGCCGGCGGCCTGTACGCGGCGATGGACGCCGACAGCGAGGGCGTCGAGGGCAAGTACTTCGTGTGGACGCCCGAGCAGCTGGCGGCCGTGCTCGACCCGGAAAAGGCGCGCCTTGTCGCCCGCTGCTACGACGTGCGGCCCGGCGGCAACTGGCAGGACCCGCACGGCCACGGGCCGCAGGGGGCGAGCATCCTGCACGTCATCGACCGCCCGCAGGACGAGGCCGAGGGGCGCCTGCTCGCCGCCGCCCGCGCCGAGCTCCTTCAGGCGCGTCGCACCCGGGTGCCGCCGGGCACCGATGACAAGGTCCTCACCGCCTGGAACGGCCTGGCGATTACCGGCCTGGCCGAGGCGGGGCGGCTGCTCGGCGAGCCGCGCTATATCGCCGCCGCGCAGCGCACCGCCGACTTCCTGCTGCGCGAGCTGCGCGGGCCGGGCGGCGAGCTTTTGCGGACCTACAAGCAGGGCACGGCCAAGCTGCCGGCGACCCTGGACGATCACGCCTTTGTCGCCGAGGGGCTGTTCTACCTGGCCAGCGCCAGCGGCAACCTTGACTACCTGACCGCGGCGCTCGCGCTGACCGATGAGGCGCTCGTGCGCTTCTATGACGCCGAAAAGGGCCTGTTCTTCCTCGGCCCGGCGGCCACCGGCGGGGTGACGCTGGTGACGCGGCCGGTGAGCCTGTTTGACAGCGCCATCCCCTCGGGCCTGTCGGTGATCTGCATGAACCTGCTGCGCCTGGGGGCGCTCGCCGATGACGAGCGGCGCGCCCGCTACCAGCAGATCGCCGAGACCACGCTGCTGCGCCACACCGAGCAGGCGAGCCGCAACCCCGGCGGCATGTCCAACCTGCTGGCGGCGCTCGACCTGTGGCAAAACGGCCTCACGCTCACCGTGATCATCGAAGGCGGAGGCGAGGGCGAGGGCGAGGGCGAGGCGAGCGCCGCGGCGACGGCGCTGCACCGCGCCAGCCTGGCCCGCTATGTGCCTGATCACTTCGTGCTGCGCTGCCGCCCCGGGCAGGCGGTGCCGCCGCCGTTTGCCGCCCTGCTGGTCGGCAAGTCGGCCCTGCAAGGCCGCCCCACCGCCTACGTCTGCCGCGGCCCGCGCTGCACCGCCCCGATCACCGACCCCGGCGAGCTCGGCGAGCGCCTGGGCAAGCCGGGACTGTGAGCCGCTCCGGCGCGCTCCGCCGGGTGCTGGTGAGCCGGTGCCGCACACCGGCCGCCTTTACACCGCGGTCCCGGGCAAGTAGGGTGCAGGCATGAGTCAGTCGCTCACAGACAGCGAGTTCGACAAGCTCGCCGACGCGCAGCTCAGCAAGCTGTACAAGTTGCTCATGGACTTCGACCCCGATGAGATCGAGGCCGAGCTGGCGCTGGGGGTCCTGTCGATCACCGTCCTTAACCAGCACAAGGTGGTGATCAACAGCCACCGCGCGGCGCGCCAGATCTGGATGGCGGCGCAGCGCAAGGCCTGGCACTTCGATCCAAACCCCGCCTCCGCCTCGTTCACCACGGCCGACGCCGAGCTGCTAGCCACTGTCGAGAAGGTGCTGGGCGAGCTGCTCCGGCGACCCTTCACCCTGCCGGCCGCCCGCCGCTAGCGCGCGCGGCGGCGACCGCCTCACCCGCCCCTTACCGCCGGGCGACCAGCGCGTGAAGCGGTGAAGACATGGGCCGGCGCAGGTAGAATGAAATCGTGCTCGGGATCTTTTTCCTCCTGGTTTGGGTTTCGGTGATCGCGGCGCTTACCGGCCACGATCGCAATCGCGGGCGGCTGCTGCTCGCGCCCGGATACCTCGACGAGGAGTTCCACAACGCGCTGTCGCGCAGCGATCACGGGGTGCTGGCCCGCTACTATCGGGTGGCGCTCAAGCGCACGCTGCCGGCGCGCGATGAGCAGCTTATCCGCATAAACCTCGCCTGCGCCCTCAACGGCCTCGCCGAGCACGCCCAGGCGCTCGAAGAGCTCGATCGGGTGTCGCTGCAGCAGCTGTCGCCGCCCGAGGTGGCGCTGTGGCTCAATAACCGCGCCTACACCCTGGTGTTCCTCGGTCAGGCCGCCGACGCCCTGGACAACCTCAAGGACGCCGACGAGCTGCTCGCCGGCGATGAGGGCGGCGTGCGCGATCCGCTGCTCACCGCGTGCATCAGCGGCACCCGCGGCATTGCGCTGTTGCACCACGGCGACCTCGAGGGGGCAGAGCGGTCGCTGGAGCTGGCGCTGCGCCAGGAGGAAGAGGGAGTCGCCCGCCAGTTCGATCCCGAGTGGCAGCCCGACCCGGCGCGCGCCGCCGAGCGCTGGTTCTGGCTGGGCGAGGTGGCGCGGCGGCGCGGCGACCTGCCCGCCGCCCGGCTGCGCCTGGAGCGCGCCGCAAGCTCGCCGACGGTGCCGTTTGGCCGGCGGGCGCGGGCGATGCTGAGCGAGCTGGCGGCGCTGCCCGCCCCAGCCGCCCTGCCGGCGGCCGGCGGCAGCGAGACCGAGGCCCTCAAGCGGTCGTGAAAAAGCGGTTCTTGACTCGCGCTCCGACGTAAACAAGACTCCTTGACGTGCTAGCCTTCGCTCTCGTACTGGCAGTCGCCCTGGGTGGCGCCGCGTTCCTCTGGCAGAGCCGGCGGCTGCAGGCCCAGCAGGCAGAGCTCCTCGCCCAGACAAAAGACGCCGCGCACCTTGTGCGCGCCACCGCCCACGCCGAGGCCAAGCAGCTCCTGGAGGCCGCCCACGCCGAGGCCAAGGAGGCGCTGCTGCGCCGCCAGAAGCAGGGCCAGCGCGAGCTCGCGCAGCGCTGCGAGCTGCTGCAAAAGACCATGGAGCAGGCGGCGGTGTGGGAGCAGACCCTGGCCCGCAGCGAGAGCCAGCTCGCCGCCCGCGTCGCCGCCATCACCGAGCGCGAGCGCGCCATCGCCCAGATCACCGGCCGCCAGCACAGCGCCGCCGAGCGCGCCGCCGGGGCCCGCGCCGCCGCCGTCGAGCGCGTGCAGCAGCTGGCCGGCGAGACCTTCAAGGAGGCCCGCGCCCGCCTGGTCAGCGAGTGGGTCGAGCAGGCCCGCGCCGAGTCGAGCGCGGCGCTGCGCCAGCTCGAGCAGAACCACAACGATCCAGCCTACAGCCAGCGCGCCAAGCGCATCCTCGACGTCGCCAGCCAGCGCTACTACGGGCACTACCTGACCGAGCGGCTCTTGTCCAACCTGCCGATCACCCCCGATCTGGCCGACAAGATCGGCAGTGAAGACGGCAGCGGCTTTCTCATCATCGGCGAGGTCGCCAACGTCAAGCTGACCCTGTCGGAGGACCGCACCTCGATCCGCCTTGAGGGCCAGGACAGCTTCGGCCGCGAGATCGCCCGCCGGGCGCTGTCGCGCTTCGCCCGCGCCCTGCCGCGCGGCGGCGCCGAGGGCCTGCGCCGCGCCGTGCAGGCGATCACCGAGGAGCTGGAGCGCGAGACCGTGGACCTTGGGCGCAAGGCGTTCAAGGAGCTGGAGATCCCGCGCGCCCACCCCGACATCGTGCGCCTGGTCGGCCGCCTGAACTACCGCACCAGCTACAGCCAGAACCAGTGGAAGCACGCGGTCGAGGTGGCGTTCCTGTGCGGCATGATCGCCGCCGAGCTGCGCCTGGACGTGAAGATCGCCCGCCGGGCGGCGCTCATGCACGACATCGGCAAGTCGCTGACCCACGCCATCGATGGCAGCCACGCGGTGATCGGCGCCGACTACGCGCGCCGGCTCGGCGAGGCCGAGGTGGTGGCCAACGCCATCGGCGCCCACCACCTGGACGAGCCGTTCAACTCCCCCTACGCCTATATAGTCGCCGCCGCCGACGCGATGAGCGGCGCCCGCCCCGGGGCGCGCCACGAGCAGGAGGGCAGCCACATCCAGCGCCTGGAGGACCTGGAGCGGCTGGCGCTGACCATGTCGGGCATCGATCGCGTCTACGCCCTGCAGGCCGGGCGCGAGCTGCGCGTGCACGTGCACGAAAACCAGGTCGACGATCTGCGCGCGGCGCAGCTGTCGAGCGAGCTGGCCGAGAAGATCAGCGACAGCCTGGTCTTCCCCGGCCAGATCAAGGTCACGGTGATCCGCGAGCTCACCGCGGTCGCGATTGCCAACTGAAGGCGCCGGCGCCGAGCCGCAGATCCTGACGAGCCGAGACGGAGTCGCCGTGCCCGCGCCGAGTCGCAGCCCGCTTTTCCCGGTCAGCGCCGAGACGCTCGCCCAGGCGGCGGCGCTGCTGCAGCGCGACGAGGTCTGCGCCTTCCCCACCGAGACCGTGTACGGCCTGGGCGGCAGCGCGCTGTCCCCGGCAGCGATCGAGCGGATCTACGCCCTCAAGGGACGCCCCCGGTATAACCCGCTCATCGTCCACGTCGGCGACGCCGCCGCCGCGGCGCAGCTGGCCGGGGCGTGGCCGGCGGTGGCGCAGCAGCTGGCGGCGCGCTTCTGGCCGGGGCCGCTCACCCTGGTGGTGCCGCGCGGGGCCGCGGTGCCGGCGCTGGTCAGTGCCGGCCTGCCGACGATGGCGCTGCGCGTCCCGGCGCATCCGGTGGCACTGTCGCTGTTGCGCGCCGCGCGGCTGCCGCTGGCCGCCCCCAGCGCCAACCGCTCGGAGTCGGTGTCGCCGACCACCGCCGCCCACGTCCTGGGCAGCCTGCCGGCGGTGCCGCTCATCCTCGATGGCGGCCCGTGCCCGCTCGGCATCGAGTCGACGGTGGTCGATCTGACGACCTCGCCGCCGCGCCTGTTGCGCTCTGGGGCGCTGCCGCTGCGGGCGCTGCTCGCGGTGCTGCCCGACCTCGCGCTGCCGGAAGCGGCGCAGTCGCTCGGGCCCGAGCCCGATGCCCAGGCGCCGCGCGCCGCTCCGGGCATGCTGGGGCGCCACTACGCGCCGCGGGCGCCGATGTGCCTGCTGCCGCCGGCGCTGACCACGCTGACGCCGGCGCAGCTCGCCGCGCTGCCGCCGCCGCGCGGGCTGCTCACCTACCGGCCGCTGCCCGCGCTGACGGCACACTTTGCGCACGTCGAGCAGCTCGCTGCCGAGCCGCCGGCATTCGCCGCCGATCTCTATGCCGCGCTGCACCGCCTCGATGAGGCGGGCGTGGCCAGCATCGCCGCGCTGGCCCCGCCGCCCGACCTCGACTGGCACGCCATCGCCGACCGCCTGCGTCGCGCTAGCGCGGCGCCTTCTGCTTGGCCACCCACTCGCGAGTGACCTGGGCGGCGGTGTCGTAGGCCTCGCGCATCTGGTCGATCATCAGCTTCTCAATCCTGCCGCCCAAAAGCGGCACCAGGATCTTGACCTCGCCGGCGAACTCGCGCCGACACCGCCCCGGACCAAGCGGCGTGACGTTGAACGAGGAGCTCATCTGGAACCGCTCCTTCATCAGCATCGGCTCGATGCGCACCGCCATCTTCGAGGTCGCCTTGTCCAGCACGTCATACTCGGTGTAGCCGGTGTCCTTGATGACCGAGGCGGCCCACGACGGGACCGCCAGCTCGGGCTCCATCCGCTGGGTGCGCCGCACCAGGTTGCCCTCGTCCTTGTGCTCCAGCACCGTGCGGGTGCGGATCTTCAGGCGCTTGTACAGATCCTCTTCGTAGGGCTTGCTGAAGAACAGGTCCCAGAACCCCTGCGGGTCGATGTCGAAATCATGGGCGAAGCTAAAGTTCATGGGCGTCTCGCCGTCTGCGGGAGTGGTTGGAGGGGGGCGGCCCGGGGCCGGCGGCTCAGGCGAAGAGCTTCTTCAGCTCTTCTTTGATCTTCTCTTCGACCTTGCCCTTGATCGGGGACAGCGCGAACGACAGATCGAGGTTCACCTTGACCTGCGCCGGCTCGATCTTGATCGTGCCCGAGGCGCCGGTGCGCTCGACCTTGGCCTCGGTGTCGCTGTGCCATTTCGAGGTCAGGCCGTACTTGTCCGAGAGCTCCTTGCTGAGGGCCTCGAGCTTGGTCTTGGCTTCGGCGGCGGTGACTTTGTGGCTCTGGGTGATCTCTAGCTTGGGCATGGCCCGTACTCCTTGAGGTCTTTGTAAGGGTGAGATGCGGGGACACAAGGTCCGCGATGGTGCTGCATATATCATGTGCTAGCCTCGACCGCGAGATGAACAAAATTTCGCCGCCAGCCGAGCCGGACAGCCAGCCCCGCGCGGCCGGGCTACCAGGTCCGGGCGCAGTGGCAGCCCGGGTCGAGGCCGAGCCCACCCCCGACCCGCGGCTCATCACCCGCTTTGCCTCCTCCGGCGGTTGAGCGGCCAAGGTGGGTCCGGGCGACCTGCAAGAGATCATGCAAGACGTCCAAGACGCTGCGGGCGTCCAGGACCTCCCCGGCTCCGGTGAGGAGCTGGCGTCGGCGCTCGCGCCGGCGCCGGGGCAGGAGCTTGCCGGCCCCCCCGCGCTCGCCGGGGTCCGCCGCCGCCGCGACCCCGCGGTGCTCGTGTCCACCGAGACTGGCGACGACGCCGGCGTCTATCTTGTCCAGCCCGCCACGCCGGCGGGGGTGGGCATCGTCCAGACCGCCGATTTCATCACCCCGCCGTTTGACGATCCCGAGGGCTATGGGCAGATTGCCGCGGCCAACGCGCTCTCGGATGTCTATGCGATGGGCGGGCGGCCGATCTCGGCGCTCAACCTGTGCGTGTTCCCGCCGGCCTTGGCCGCGACCAGCGCCCGCGCCATCCTGAGCGGCGCCAGCGCCAAGCTGCGCGAGGCGGGAGCGGTGCTGCTCGGCGGCCATACCGTGCGCGGCCCCGAGCTCCTGTTCGGCCTGGCGGTCACCGGCGTGGTGGCGCCGACCGCCATCTGGCGCAACGTCGGCGCCCGCCCCGGCGATGTCCTTTTGCTCACCAAGCCGCTCGGCTGCGGGCTGATTGTCACCGGGTCGCGCAAGGGCCTGGTCGCCGACGCCGAGCGCCAGGCCTGCCGCGCCGGCATGGTCAGCCTCAACCGCCGCGCCGCCGAGGTGCTGGCGCAGTTCGCGGTGCACGCGGCCACCGATGTGACCGGCTTCGGACTGGCCGGCCACGCGCTGGGCATGACGCGACTTGAGGACGTATCGCTGCACCTGAAGGTGGGCGAGCTCCCGGTGTATCCGGGGGCGCTGGCGCTGGCCGCCCAGGGCGTGACCTGCGGCGGCGCCAAGAGCAACCGGCGCGCCTATAAAGATCGCCTCGCGCTGCAGGGGTCGCTAAGCCCTGCTTATGAGGAGCTGATCTTTGATCCGCAGACCTCTGGGGGCCTCTTGTGCGCGCTCGCTGCCGCCGACGCCGAGCCGGCGCTCGCGGCGCTGCGCGCCGCCGGGGTGCAGGCCTGCCGGATCGGCGAGGTCGGGGCGCGCGCGGCCGCGGCGCTGGTGGTGTACGGCGATGCGGGGGCGGGTCGCTGAGCCCCGCCGGTGTCGTCGGGCGCCTCGCCTCCGACGGCACGCAAGAACGCCACACGGGCCGCACCAAGCCGCCCCATTGTGGTCATGGTGAACGGCGCGCGGGACGCCCGCGGCTCGGGCTCACCGTCGCTCAGCTCTGACTGCGACGGGCGCCAGGCGGCTGGCACGCCGCCTGCTGAGGTGTCCGGTCAAGCGAGCGGCCCGCCCCAAAGTGGCCGCGAAGAGCTCAAACCCGATTACTCAGGAGAACTCCCATGAAGATTACGAAGCTCGTGCTTGGTGTCGCCGCCGCTCTCGCTCTGGCCGCGGGTCCCGCCGGCGCTCAGGACAAGAAGGCCGCCAAGGCCGAGAAGATCGAGGCCAAGGCCGACAAGGTTGAGGCCAAGGCCGAAAAGGCTGAGGCCAAGGCCGACGCCAAGGCCGCCAAGGCCGAGAAGGTCGAGGCCAAGGCCGACAAGGCCGCCGCCAAGGCCGAGGCCACTGGCAATGAGAAGGCCGCCGCCAAGGCCGAGAAGGTCGAGGCCAAGGCCGACAAGGCCGAGCACAAGGCGGAGAAGGCCGGCCGCAAGGCGGGCAAGGCCGAGGCCAAGGCCGAGAAGGTCGAAGCCAAGGCCGCTGCCGCCGCCGGCAAGTAACCTCGTCGGTACGGGGGCCGCTCGCGGTCCCCGCGCTGCTGGCTCCAGCTACGCAAAGCACCGGGCCCCGGGGGCAACCTCGGGGCCCTTTTTTTGCCCGCCGGGCTTACAGGGCGAGCAGGGCGGCGAGCAGCTGCTGGCGAGCCGCGGGCAGCGGCGCCTCGACGGCGATCCGGGCGCCGGCAGCGGCCTGCGGGTCCAGGGCGGGGAAGCGCAGCCGAGCGGCGTGCAGGAAATAGCCCGGGGCGCCCGCCAGCGTCGCGGGCGCATCCGCCAGGTCGAGCGGCCCGAGGTCCTGCGGGCGCGGGCCGCCGTACAGCTCATCGCCGACCAGCGGCAGCCCCAGGTGCGCCAGGTGGGCGCGAATCTGGTGGCGCCGCCCGGTCTGCGCCTGGGCCTGCAGCAGCGTGAAGCGCCGCCCGCGCGACAGGACGACAAACCGCGTGTAGGCATCCTGGGCGTCCCGGCGGTACATCTGATCCGGCGTCGCGGCGACCTGCACCCGGCGGTGACCGTCGGGGCCGCCGCCCGCGAGCAGCGGCAGCGCCAGCTCGAACTCGTCCTGGGTCGGCACCCCGGCGACCAGGGCCAGGTATTCCTTGTCGACCTGACCGGCGGAAAAAGCCGTTCGCAGCGCCTGCCAGGCGGCCGGGGTGCGCGCCGCGGCCAGCGCCCCGGTGGTGAAGGTGTCCAGGCGGTGGCCCAGGCCCCCCTCGCGCGGGCTATCGCTGGCGCGCGCGCACTCGGGGTAGCGGGCGACCAGGGCGTTGGCGACCGTGCCAAGCTCACCGGGGCGCAGCGGGTGACACGCCAGGCCGGCGGGCTTGTTGAGGACGACCACGGCGGCGTCCTGGTAAAGGACGGTGAGCGGCAGCTCGGGCTGCGGCTGCGGGGGCGTCCGCTGCGGATCGAGCGGCGGGGCGCGCAGCTCGACCCGCTGCCCGGCGGCCAGCACCTCGCCCTTTTTGCCCACCCGGCCATCGAGCAGCACCTGCCGCTCGCTGAACAGGCGCAGCGCCGCCCCGCGCGACAGCCCGGTCCGCTCGGCGACAAAAGAGTCCAGGCGGCAGCTCTGCTCGGCGGCGGCGACGACAAAGGTTCTGGCTTGATCGGTCACTTTACACCGGCACTTTATACAGGTTGCAGCAGCGAGGCCAAGACGGTCGCCCCCGCCGGCAGCGCCGCCGGCCCGGGCGGCACATGCAGCAGCGCGTTGACCCCGACCATCGAGCGCAGCATCCCCGAGCCCTGGTGCCGCGGCGCCCGCCCGAGCAGCACCGCCGGCTCATCGGCCGAGCGGCTGACCAGGGCGCGCATGAAGTGCAGCCGGTGGCGATCGGGCAGGATCGGCTCGACGAGCCGCACCGGGACAAGCGGCCGCTGCAGCGCCGCCCCGTCGAACCCGAGCAGCCGACGCAGGGCCGGCCGCACGAACAGCTCGAAGCTGACCATCGACGACGCCGGGTTGCCGGGCAGCCCGAACACCATCACCTCGGGCCCGCCGGCGCCGGGCGGCAGCAGCAGGAACTGCAGCGGCTTGCCGGGCCGCATCGCCACCTTGGAGAACTGCTCGGTCGCCCCGAGCAGGGCCAGGGCCTCGCGCACGTAGTCGAACTCGCCCACCGAGACCCCGCCCGACGAGATCACCACGTCGGCGCGCGCCGCCTCGGCAAAGCAGGCGGCGATGGCCTGGCGATCATCGGCGGCGATGGGCAGCACCCGCCCCACTGCCCCGACCTCGGTCACCTGGGCGAGCAGCGCGTGGGCGTTGCTGTTGACGATCTGCCCCGGCCCCGGCGCCACGTCCGCGGTCACCAGCTCGTCCCCGGTGGAGACGATGGCGACCTGCGGGCGCCGGTGGACCTGCACCAGCGTCCGCCCGAGCGCCGAGAGGAGGCCGAGCTCGCCCGGGCCGAGCAGCACGCCGGCCGGCAGCACGACCTCGCCGGCGGCGATGTCCTCACCGGCGCGGCGGATGTGCTGCCCGAGCGCCGCGGCGGCGCGGAAGCGCACTGCACCGGCCTGCTCGTCCGCCTCTTCTTTCATGATCACCGCGTCGGCCCCGGCGGGCAGCGGCGCCCCGGTCATGATGCGCACCACCGTCCCCGGGGCCAGCGGCTCTGTCGCCGGGTGGCCGGCGGCGATGACTCCGACCACCGGCAGCGGCTGGCCGACCTGGACCTCGGCGGCGCGCACCGCGTACCCGTCCATGGCCGAGCTGTCCCACGGCGGCAGCCGGCGCCCCGCGGTCACCGGCTCGCGCAGCACCCGCCCGAGCGCCGCCCCCAGCTCGACCACCTCGCCCGCCAGCGGGCGACAGCGGTGCAGGATAAGGGCCAGCGCCGCTTCCGGAGACAGCAGCTCCGGCACCACGGCTGCAGGCAGGGGCTTGTCGCCGGCCGGCGAATCAGGAGTGGTCATGGCTGGCGGTTTTCCTCCACCGGCCCTGCTCTGTCAACGACCAACCCGCCGGCCCGCCGGCCCGCCGGCCCACACCCCCCTGGGTACCCAGCTTCTGCTGGGGCGGCCCCCGCGCCGCGGGCAGCTTGCGGGCTCCTTGCGTGCGCTTGCATGCCGGTTGCAGGTTTGACAAGCGCTGCCTGGGCATTAGGTTCCGGTTATGCCCATCTACGAATACAGCTGTGAGTGCGGCGCGATCCTGGAGAGCCTGGAGTCCGTCGGCTCGACGCGGCAGCTCTGCGGCGAGCTGTGCAAGCAGGCAAGCCGGGCCGGACTTGCCGTCATGCCCTCCGGCCAAGGGAAGCTCACCCGGCTGCTCTCGGTCTCTGGCATCCGCGGCGACGGCCACGAGGCCAGAGAGCCGGTCTTCGACCCGGTCAAGCGCGCCAACCGCCCCGGCTGCGACGACTGCAGCTGCGACAACTGAGCCTCAGGAACCAGCTCCCGTAAATTAGGGTCGGCCAGGAACAAACACGGAAACAAACGCACGAGCGAGCGCAGGAGCTGCAAGGAAGCAGACAGTCGCGCCCGTGCGCTCTTTGCCTTTGTGCCGGGCCGTGTTACAAGCGCGCTTGTATGTGCCCACAGACAAGCGGCGAAGCGGCCCCGCGGACGACCCTTTGGCGACGGTCCTGGGGGACACTCTGCGGCAGTCGGCTCGGCCTCGCGCTGAGCCTGGTATTCGTGCTCGCGCTCGCGCCGGCCTGCGCGGTCGTCAAGCCCTACCAGCGCGAGCAGCTGGCCGAGCGCTGCATGGCGCCGGGCCTGGGCGACTCCGCCGAGCTCAAGTTTCGCTCGCACTGGGAGGGCTCGCGCCACGGGGGTGAGGGCGGCTTCTCGTACGCCAGCGGTGGCTGCGGATGCAACTGAGCGACCGGCGGCGCGACCCGCGGGCGTGGCAGACGCGGCAGGCGTGGCACTCCGGGCGGTTCACGGGCCTGCGCCGCTGCCTCCCCCTGCTCTTGCTGAGCGTGTTCCTGGCGGGTCCCGCAGGCGCCGAGCAGATCCCGCAGAACCCGAGCGGCGAGGTCGCCTTTCGCGGCAACTACTGGCGCGACCGCAACACGCGCGTGCTAAACCCGACGGTGGATGTCCGCCAGGAGCTGCCGGGCCGGGTCGGCGTCAATGCGCACTACGTGCTCGACGCGATTACCTCGGCCTCGCTGGCCGCCGGCGCCAACACCGACCAGCCGTTCACCGAGCTGCGCCACGAGGCAGGCCTGGGCGTCGACGTCCAGCTGCCCGGCAAGACGACCCTGTCGGCCAACTATAGCTACTCGACCGAGAGCGACTACTTCTCGCACAACGCCGGGCTGCGCGCCAAGTTCAGCATGTTCCAGGACAACTCGACGCTGGTCTTCGGGCTCGACTACGGCCATAACACGGTGGGCAAGCGCCTGGGCCCGACCGGCTACCTGATTGAAGGGGTGCTGCAGACGATGCACATGGTCGTTCTGTGGTCGCAGGTGCTGGGCAAGCGGCTGCTCGGCACCGCCTCGTACGAGCTGACCAGCGCCAACGGCTACCAGAACAACGTCTACCGGCCGGTGCCCGGCGAGCAGACCCTGGAGATCGAGAACCTGCCCGGCCAGCGCCTGCGCCACGTCGGCGCGCTGTCGCTGCACGCGATGATCCCGACGCGCTCGACCCTGGTCCCGCACGTCACCCTGCGGCCGGGGCTGCGCGGCCACTACGACTCGTGGAACCTGCGGGCGCTCAACCCCGAGCTGGCCGCCTACGTGCCCATCGGCCCGGTCGAGCTGCGCGGCCTGTTCAGCTTCTACACCCAGTGGGACGTCTACTTCTACCGCCACGAGGGGGATGACCTGGCCAACGTCTTTCCCGGCTCGCCTTATTACAAGAGCGCGACGATCCGCGAGCTCGGCTACTTCACCTCGGACACCAAGCTCGGCACGTACAACACGTATACCGCCGAGCTGCAGCTCAAGTGGCGGCTGACGTTCTTGCGCGGCTCGGGCCCGATCAGCCAGCGCCTGAGCCGCACCGTCGTCGAGCTCACCGGCGGCATGTGGTTCGCGGATCAGGCGGTGGGCAACCAGTTTGGCATCCCGCTCGCAAGCGGCGATCCGCGCGGGCCGGCCGGCTGCTCGCTGATCTGCGGGGCCGGCTACGCGAGCCTGGGCCTGTACATTCCGCTGTAGCGCTGCCGGTCCCGCGGCGCGGCCACCTGGGCCAGATTGAGCAGAGCCTGGCACGCTGCCGGCATGCTGCCCGTCTGCGGGCAGGCAGCGGTCAAAAGTGACCAACTTGGCAGACTTGGACTGCAGTCTTGGCAGTCGCCCGCGGGCCGCATCGGGCAGCGGAGCGCGCGAAAGCCGTGGCGCGGCTGACGGCAGGGCGAAAATCTGCGGGCGTTGCGCTGGGTTGCACCGATTCTTGCATCAAGTGGCGGTCATGACTCCACGCGCCGTTCCCCCGCCGATTCCTGCAAGCTGCCACTTGCCCGCGCGGCCCGCCGCGCAGTCCCTCCCCGAGCCGCCGATCCGGCGCTACGCCATGCACTGGCTGCAGCACGCCGCCGCCCGCATCAACAAGCGCCACGAGCGCAGCCAGCGCCAGCGCCTGCTAACCGAGGCGGTGTTCGGCATCGACCACCTGTTTGATCTAAGCGACATCCCCACCCGACCGCTGCGCCGCATCCGCCCGCTGCACGGCAGCGACCCCGGCATGCAGCACGGGGTCGGCCGCGCCTGAGCCGCGCGCCGCTCCCGGCAAGTCGGGGGTAGGCTGCGCCAGAGCCTTGGCTGTAGAGCTCGCAAGCGGCTCCCCGTAGCGCTTTACAGCTTGGAAGCGCGCGTGTTACGCGCATCCAATGCGAGCGGTAGTCCAGCGGGTGTCGCGCGCTGCGGTGCGCGAGGTGACCAGCGGCGAGATCCTGGGCAGCATCGGCGCCGGCTCCGAAGGCTCGGACGCCCCGGGGCTGTGCGTCCTGCTCGGCATCGGGCACGGCGACACGCAGGCCGAGGCAGACTGGCTGGCCGACAAGATCACCGGCCTGCGCATCTTCCCAGACGACGCCGCCGAGCCGGCCGCCAGTCGGGCGGGCGAATCGGCCGACGCGCCCCCGGCGCCGGATGAGTCGGCAGCCAAGCGGGCGGGCAACATGAACCGCTCGCTGCGCGAGGTCGGCGGGGCGCTGCTGGTGGTGAGCCAGTTCACCCTGTACGCCGACCTCAGTCGCGGCCGCCGCCCGTCGTTTACCGCGGCCATGCCGCCGACCGCGGCCGAGGCGCTGTACGAGTACTTCGTCGCGGCGCTGCGCCGCCTGGGCTATCGCGTCGCCACCGGGCGCTTTGGTGCCCTGATGGCGGTGGAGCTTATCAACCAGGGGCCGGTCACCCTGTGGCTCGACACCTGCGAGGCCAGCCGGGGCCGCGACAAGACCCCGAGCCTGGCCGCCGGCCAAGGAGGCTAGCCGTGCGTCCCACCCTGCCCGCCCTCTCGGTCGCGACGCTGTGCCTGCTGCTCGGGCCAAGCGCCCGGGCCTCGCTGCCCGAGCTGATCTCGCTCGGCACCCGCTCACCGGCGCTCGCCGGCACCGGCGTCGCCGAGGCCACCGGCTACGAGGCGACCTACCAGAACCCGGCCGGCCTGGCCACCGGCAAGCGCAACCTCACCCTGGGCCTGGTCTACGGCGGCTACCAGACCACGATCGATGACGCGCCCTACCCCATCGAGAACACTCTGGGCCTTCTCATCGGCGGCGCGCTGCCGCTGCCGCTCGGCGGGGTGATGAAGGATCGGCTGGGCCTGGGCCTTGGCCTGTACCTGCCGGCGGGCTTCATCAACCGAGTACGAGTGCCGTTTCCCGACGTCGCCCGCGCCACCCTGCTCGACTCGCGGACCCAGATCGTGTCGATCTTGTTTGGCGGCGGGGTGCGGCTGCCGTGGGGGCTGCAGCTCGGCGGCGGGGTGCTGGCGCTGGCGGCGCTGGTCGGCGAGATCAATATCCAGCAGGACGGCAGCGGACGCCTCATCGCCGCCTCCGAGCAGCAGCTGACGGTCAACTACTCGCCGATCCTCGGGGCGCGCTGGCAGAGCCCGGGCGGCCGGGTCGCCCTCGGGGCGGTGTTCCGCGGGGTGTCGCAGTCGTCCTACCGCATCACGGTGCACACGCGCCTGGGCGACGCCCTGCCGCTCATGCTGCCGGTGATCTACTTCTCCGGCATCGCCCAGTACGACCCGCTGCAGGTGGCTGCCGAGGTCGCGCTGCGAACGAGCCGGCGGCTCTTGCTCACCGCTCAGCTGAGCTACAAGCAGTGGTCGGCGTTCGCCTACCCGATCGACAAGTCCACCGACGGCTCGCTGCCGCTGCCAGTGCCGCACTTCCACGACACCGTGGTGCCGCGGGTGGCGGTCGAGTGGCAGCCGGCCGACCTGCACGCGGTCGAGCTCCTGCTGCGCCTGGGCTACTTCTTCGAGTGGAGCCCGACTCCAAGCCCGCCGCCCGACGACCTGGCGCGCAACCTGCTCGACAGCGACCGCCATGTGATTACCGCGGGCGTCAGCGTGCGGCTGCTCGGGCGGGTCCCGCTGTCGGTCTCGGTGTTCGGCCAGGGGCACCTGCTGACCCCCTCGCCGCGCTTCAACGGCGGCTTTGGCACCCTGGGCACCGCTGTGGGGCTCGACCTATGAGGCGGCGGGCGATGGAGCCGCTCCGCGGCGGCGGCCTGCGAGGCGCGCCGGCTGGCCTTGGGCTGCTTGCCGGCCTTACGCTGCTCGGCGGCCCGGGGACCGCGCGCGCCAACCCGCTGGACGCCTTTGGCTGGGGGGCGCGCGCCCCGGCGCTCGGCAGCGCCTACGCGGCGATCGCCGATGACAGCGCCGCCGGCTACTACAACCCGGCGGGCCTGGCGCGCGGCACCGACCTGCGCATCGACGTCGGCTACCAGGTGGCGCGACCGCTGATCGATGTCTCGGGGCAGCGCCAGTCGATCAAGGACGCCCGTGGCCTGGCGGCCGGCATCGTGCTGCCGGGGCAGATCCTCGGGGTGCGCTTTGCCTTCGGGGCCACGCTGTTTCTGCCCGACCAGTACGTCACCCGGGTGCACGTGCTGAGCTACGACGCGCCGCGCCTGCAGCTGTACGACAACCGCACGCAGCGCTTCTTCCTGGGGGCCAACCTGGCGGTGCGCATCTACCGCGGCCTGTACATCGGCGGCGGGCTGGCGTTCCTCTCGCGCTCGGCCGGCACCGTCGAGCTGCGCGGTCAGATCGCGCTTTCCGATCCGAACGCCAGCACGCTCCAGTCAGCGGTGGCGGTCGATCTGCTGGCGATCCGCTACCCGCAGTTTGGCCTCCTGTGGGAGGCAACCTCGCGGCTGACCCTGGCGCTGGTCTACCGCCACAGCTTCCGGCTCGATCTCAGCCAGGGCTTCACCATCAACGCGGATGTCGGCGACCCCGGCCAGACGCCGGTGGTGTCGGCGGCCAAGCTGGCCGAGATCTCAAACTCGGTGGACCTGTTCCAGCCGTGGCAGCTGGTGGCGGCGGCGGCGGCGCGGTTTGGCCGGGTGCTGATCAGCTTCGACCTGACGTTCGCCCGCTGGAGCGAGCAGCCGCCGCCGGCGTCCAACTTCCACCTCGACCTGGACATCGGCCAGCTGGGCGATCTGGTCAAGCTGCCGGCCTCGCGCGCCTACCCGGACCCGGGGTTTCACGACCTGCTCATCCCGGCGGTCGGGCTGGAGTGGCGAGCCATCGACAGCGCCGCCGGAGATCGCCTGGCGCTCGACGTGCGCGGCGGCTACCGCTACGAGGCCTCGCCGGTCCCGGCGCAGCTTGGCGAGTCGAGCTTCGGCGATGCCGACAAGCACATCATCAGCGGCGGCCTGGGCCTGGAGCTGCGCAAGCTCGGCCGGGTGCTGAGCCGCCCGCTGTCGATCGACGGCTTCGCCGCCGTGACCGTGCTGCCCGAGCGGCTGTTCCTCAAGCTCGACCCGCGCTCGGCGGTCGGCGACTTCACGGTGCAGGGCCTGGTCTGGCAGGCCGGAGGGCAGGTGCGATGGCGCTTCTGAATCAACGCTGGTGCCGGTGGGCGCGCGGGGGGCTGCTCGGGGCGCTCTTGGGCTGGGGGCTGGCGGCCTGCGGGACCCAGGGCGGCGGCGAGCCGCTGGTCGATGCGTGGCCGCGCACCGCCCTGCGCAGCTTCGTGTTGCGCGACGCCGAGCAGCCCTACGCCCTGCTGCGCCTGGGCTGGGATCTCGACCAGCCAGCGGTGGCGCCGCGCCTGGACGAGGCGTCGGGGCCGCTGCCCATCTGGGGCCGCATGAGCCCGCGCCAGGAGGCGCAGCACGGCGTGCTGTTCCGCGCCACGGTCACCGACCTCGGCGCCGCCGCCCCGCCCGAGCTGGCGCTGGAGCCGGCGGTCGGCTGGGAGGGGAGCGGCCTCAGCTCGCCGACCTGGCTCGCCGCCGAGGCCGGGCGACCGCCGCTGCTGTTCTACCAAGGCAGCGACGGCAGCGTCGGCCTCGCTCGGCTCGGTGAGGACGGTCAGGTGCAGCGCTTGACCCCCGCGGCGCCGCTGCTGCCGGCCGCCGCCCTGGGGACCGGCCGCATCGGCCGCTTGAGCGTCGTGAGCGTCGGCGCCACCGTGCGGCTGTACTACCTGGTCGACGACCAGCGCGCCCACTTCGCGCAGCTTGATGCCGCCGCGCTGGCGCGCCGGGCGGCGGCCGACTCGGGCGCGCTCGACTTCCAGGTCAGCGCGCCGCTTCTGTGGGCGTCCGACTTTACCGTCAAGCAGACCGCCGTGGTGATGGTCCCGGCCGAGCGGCTGGCGGGGCTGTGGGTCCGCCGGGTGATCACGCCGGCCGGCCGCGATCGCTTCGACCTGTACGCCGTGGCTTCGGCCATGACCAAGTCGGTGGTGGTCTCGGCCTCGTCATATAGCGGCGGCGTCATCGGCAGCACTAGCGAGCGCTTCCTACCGGTCGAGTCGCCGGCGCTGGCCAGCAACGACCAGGGCACCCCGAGCAGCCCGGCGATGATCCTCTACCAGGGCCAGCCGCTGATGCTCCTTGGGCTGCGCACCGTGCAGACGGGCATCGCGGCCGCCGTCCCGCCCTAGGTCATGGCGGCTCTCCGCGGGTTTGATGCGGCGCTGGAGCTACTGCAGCAGGGGGTCGGCGAGGCCTACCCGGCAGCTGCCCTGTGGTGCGGTCGCGGCGGGGTCGAGCTCGCTGCGACCGTCGGCGCCGCCGAGCCGACTACGTGGTTCGATCTCGCCTCGCTGACCAAGCCGCTGGTCACGACCGTGCTGGCGATGCGCCTGCACGCGGCGGGCAGGCTCCAGCTCGATGAGGAGGTGGCGCTCGGCAGCGGGCCGCCGGTCCGGCTGTGGCAGCTGCTAGCCCACTGCAGCGGGCTGCCGCCGGGACCGCCGCCGCTGTGGGCGGCGACGCAGGGGCTGCTCAGCGGCCCCTCGGCGGCCAGCCGGGAGGCGGTCGTCGCGATGGCGGCAGCGGCCCCGCGGGGGCCGGCCGGACACCAGGCGATCTATAGTGATCTCGGGTTCATCCTGCTCGGCGCGCTGCTCGAGCAGCGCACCGGGGCGCGCCTGGACGAGCAGCTGCGCCCGCTGACCCAGGTGCTGGGCGCCGAGCTGGCGTTCCGGCCGCTCGATCAACCACCGCCGCCGGGAGCTGCGGCCTGCGCGCCGACCCGCCGCGAGACCGCCGACCGCGAGCTGCTGGTGGGACAGGTGCACGACGACAACGCCCGCGCCATGCTCGGGGTGGCCGGTCACGCGGGGCTGTTCGGCACCGCCGCCGGCGTGCACTGCCTGGCCGCGGCGCTGCTAGATGCCTACTGGGACGCCGGTACGCCGCGGCAGCGGGCGCTGGGGCTTGGCAGCGCCACCGTGCGCCGCTTCTTCGCCACCGTCACCGAGCCCGACCTGCGCACCACCTGGGGCCTGGGCTGGGACCACCCGGAGCCGCCGCACGCCGGCGCCGCCGCCTCCTCGGCCGGCCGCCTGTGGCCGCGCACCGGCGTCGGGCACCTCGGCTTTACCGGCTGCTCGCTGTGGCTGGACCTGGAGGCGCGCGGCGTGGCGGTGCTGCTGTCAAACCGGGTCTGCGTGCCCACCGCCGCCGCCGCCGCCGCGACCAAAGAGCGCCTGCGCGCCCTCCGCCCGGCGCTGCACGACGCGATTCAGCGCACCTGGCGAGCCGGCTAAGGTGCGCCGCCGAGCGCCCGGATCTATAATTTCGTTCCACTTTTCCAAGGAGTGCTCGCCATGAAGCTCTATTTCGCCCCCGGTGCCTGCTCGCTCTCGCCCCACATCGTGCTGCACGAGGCCGCGCTCGCCTTCGAGCTCGAGCAGGTCCACCTCGGCAGCAAGAAGACCAAGAGCGGCGCCGACTTCCGCGAGACCAACCCCAAGGGGTACGTGCCGGCGCTGCAGCTCGACGACGGCCAGGTGCTCACCGAGGGGCCGGCGATCGTCCAGTACATCGCCGATCGCAAGCCCGAGTCGGGCCTCGCCCCCGCCGCCGGGACGCTGGCCCGCTACCGCCTGCAGGAGTGGCTCAACTACATCTCGACCGAGCTGCACAAGTCCTTCAGCCCGCTGTTCAACCCCAAGCACCCGGCGGAGCTGAAGCAGCAGGTAAAGGAGGCGATGGCGGGCAAGTTTGACTACGTCAGCAAGAGCCTGGGCGACAAGCCCTACCTGCTGGGGCAGTCGTTCTCGGTCGCCGACGCCTACTTGTTCACCGTCCTTCGGTGGACCAAGTACGTCGACATCGATCTGAGCCGCTGGCCGGTGCTCACCGCCTTTGTCGCCCGCGTTGCCGAGCGCCCGGCCGTGCGCGCCGCTCTCGCCGCCGAAGGTCTGTAGGCTCGTGCCGAGCGCGGCGGCAGCGCCCGCGGCTCGGTTGCCGCCGCCGTCGCCTCTGTCTGGGCTGGCTGTGGCGAGACCTAGCAAGTGGCCGGGTTCGGGCGCGCCGAGCAGCCTCTGAGCTGTGAGCAGGACCGGACCGTAAGTCGGGTCGCGTAGCTTTGCGCTAGCCAACCACCGGCAGGTGGCGCAGCAGGGTGGGCGACGGCGTGCTGCGCGGCGCGCTGGGGACATAGCGGGCGCGACCGGCAGCGCTGAGCTCGCCGACCAGCGAGTGCTTGTGGGCGCGGCTGATGGTGACCTCCACGGTCTCGCCGAGCGGCGCCGCGCCGGCGGGAAACTCGACGTGGACTACTTCGTTGCGCTCGCTGCGGCCGTGGTAGATGTCGCCGGTGGGCGTCTCGCCGCGGGCGGCGCGCTTGCTGCGCCCCTCGATGAGCACCTGGGTCGCGCTGCCGACCAGGCCGCGCAGGTAGGCGGTGCCCTGGGTCTCGACGACCTCGATGAGCCGCAGCAGCCGCTCGGCCTTGACCTCTTCGGGGACGTCATCGACCAGCCGGCGGGCCGGGGTGTGCGGCCGCACCGAGTACTTGTAGGTGAAGGCGGTGGTAAAGCCGGCCTCGCGCACCAGGGACAGGGTGGCGGCGAAGTCCTCCTCGGTCTCGCCGGGGAAGCCGACGATGAGGTCGGTCGACAGGGTGAGCCCGGGGCGGGCGGCGCGCAGCCGCTCGGCGCGGCGCAGGAACTCCTCGCGGGTGTAGCGGCGGATCATGCGCTTGAGGACGCGGTCGCTGCCCGACTGCACCGGCAGGTGGATGTGGCGGCACAGCACCGCCAGCTCGGCGTGGGCGGCGCACAGCGACTCGGTGGCGTGGCGGGGGTGGGGGCTGGTGTAGCGCAGGCGCGAAAGGCCCGGGACCTCGGCGGCCAGGCGGCGCAGCAGGAAGGGGAACTGGCTCTCGTCGGGGTCATCGCTGACCGGGGGCGGCAGCGCCGGATCGCGGTAGCTGTCGACAGTCTGGCCGAGCAGCAGGATCTCGCGCGCCCCGGCGGCGACCCAGCGCTGCACCTCGGCGACGATGTCGTCGGCCGGCCGGTAGCGCTCGGGGCCGCGGGTGTAGGGGACGACGCAGAACGAGCAGCGCTCATCGCAGCCCTTCATCGTCGTGACGTAGGCGCTGATCGGCGCCTGGCCCGGCCGCGGCGCCGCGGCGAGGAAGTGCGGCGCCTCGACATCGAACGAGGTGCGCGCCAGCGGCGGCGAGCCGGCCAGCTGATCGCTGAGCAGCGCCGGCAGCTCGGGGATGTTGTCGGGGCCGATGACCAGATCGATGGCCGGCATTTCCTTAAGCAGGCGCTCGCCCTCCTGCTGCGCGACGCAGCCCGCCACGGCGATGAGCAGCGACGGGCGGGCCCGCTTGACCGGGCGCAGCTTGTCGACCTCGATGCGCAGCTTGTTCTCGGCGGTCTCGCGCACGCTGCAAGTGTTGAAGACCACCAGGTCGGCCGCCGCCACGCTCGGGGCGGCGCGCCAGCCGTGCGCGACCAGCACGTCCTGCATCCGGTCCGAGTCATGGACGTTCATCTGGCAGCCGAAGGTATGGACGAAGAACCGGCCCGACATCGCGCGCTTTCCTTTCCAAAGAGCCAGAGCCTACAGCAGATTTTCGCAGCTGGCCGCTCCACGACGCATCGACCGCCGCCCGCGCAAGCGGTCGGCGCGGCGCTGGCCCCGCGGCGGCGCGAGACCAGCGGCGCGGCGGCGGCTGAGGCGGACGGGCAGAGCCCGGCCTTAGCGAGAGGGAGTAACGGACAAAGCGGCGCTAGCGGGTGGTGACGTAGTCTTTTTTGATCAGCTCGATGAGCGCTACGGCGGCATCGGCGTCGGACAGCTTGCTGCGATCGAGCACCGCCTGCAGGTTGCCGCCGTTTAGCACGATCTGGAAGATCTCCAGCTGCTCGGGCTTGAGCGCGGTGAGCGGCGCGGTCAGCGGCTGCGGGATGATGAGCTGGGCGGTGCGCGCCGGCAGATCGTCTTCGACCCGCTTGAACTCGTCGAGCAGGCGCATGCCCTCCATCAGCAGGCCCTCGGTCGAGTCCTTGACCTCGTCGAGGAACGTCTTCTCCTCGGCCGAGTCGAGCTCGAAGGTGCCGCGATCCCAGGTGAGCAGCCGGTAGGCCGCCTTACGCGGGTTCATGTCGTAGCTGTCGTCGACGGTCGCGTAGTAGATCTGGCCCTTGCGGAGGAAGATCTGGCCGTTGCCGGTGGGGCCGCGCAGCGACAGCACGCCCGTGCGCTTGGACGTCGACAAGAGCTGCAAGAGGTCGGGCAGCGGGATCTCCTCGATGCTGCCGGACATCGCCCGGCTCGTCGAGGTCGTCTTCATCGAAGACTGCTGGCCGCGCTTCTCCAGCTGGTTCTTCGCCTCGGCCTCGCTGACCTGGCTCGCCGGATCGACCGAGACGAGCTTGATGATCGAGGTGCCGATCAGGATGCGATCCCCTTCTTTGAGGCGCGCCTTCTTGATCTTCTCGCCGTTGACGAAGGTGCCGTTGGTCGAGCCGACATCGGCAATGCTGATCTCGTCGCCGTTGAGGCCAATGCTGGCGTGGCGGCGCGAGACCATGTCCTCGATGAGCACCATGTCGAGCTCACTCGAACGGCCGATGACAATCTCGCGGCCCTTGACCAGAGGGAACTCGCCACCCTGGTACTTGCCCGAGATGAACCGCAGCGCGTAGCTAGGATTCGTCGGTGGCACCTTAAATCTTCTCCAGCGGGATGCCGCTCAGTATCGCTTAGGGGTTAATCGTGGCCGCACCGGTCGTCTGCAACACTGTTCCGACGCTGTATCGACGGGCTCTGTCACCGATCCGGGTTCCCGATAGCGCGACCGTCCGCCCGACACCGAGCGGCCTGCCTTCGCAAGGGTGCGTGTATACACAGACCAGCATAACACAACAGGTCCGCTATTTGACCTGGATAACCAACTGAACTGTGCTCGCATTATCCGCAGCATCGCTTGCCCGCACGAGCGCGAGGTGGCTGCCGGCTGTAAGGCGCGGCGGCCGGACCTGGAAGTCTTCACTGGCGTCATCCAGGACCCCGTCGCGCGGGGCGAGCGGGAAGAAGTCGCCGCCGTCGATCGAGTAGCTGAGCTCCAAGATCGGCGAGACCGCGTCCACCGCCTGCCCGGACAGGGTCTGGGTCGCCGGGTTCCAGCGCACCTCGCGCAGCTCGGGGCGGCGGTTGTCGATGATAAACGGCGCCGAGACGAGCTCGCTCGTCTGCACCAGCTCGGGGGGGTTACTGCGCTCGTCGCTGACCACGACCTTGAGCTCGTACAGGCCGTCGCCCACGGTGTCGGTGTTGAAGTCGAGCTCGGCGCGGGCGAGCGGCTCGGGGCCGGAGATGCGCAGCCAGGCGGCGTCGGTGCTGTCACCGGAGACGGGGGGGACGGCGGCGCTCGCGCTGGCGGCGGAGTGGGCGGCAGCTGGGGCCGGGCCGGCAGCGACCGCGGGGCGGATGTAGACGCGATGGCTCAGGTCGTCCTCGTCGGGGTTTTCCACCTTCCAGCGCAGCTTGATCACCGGCGTGCGCGGCCGCAAGGGGCTCGCCGGCTTGACGCCGCGGGCGACCCGGCCGCTCGGGTCTTCCCCGACCAGGATGTCGGTGATGCGGGCGCGCTGGTTGAGCGGCTGGTAGTGGACGGTAAAGTCGCTCAGCACCGCGCGGTCGGCAAACAGGAAGCGGGCCTGCAGGTAGCGCCCGGGCGGCGAGCCGATCTTGCCGAGCTGCTCGCCGGTAAGAGGCAGGCGCGCCGGCGCCCGCAGCGGCTGCCAGGGGCTCCAGGTGGCGTCGGGCTTGCTGAGGTTGCCTGAGCGGGTCTCGACGCGCAGCTCGCCCTGGCCGAGGTAGCGCAGGGTCCCCCAGTGGGCCAGCGCCTGGGCGTCGATGACCTTGCTCTGGTAGCTCGGGTCCTTGGGCGGCCCGTCGCCAAGCTTGTACACCGCGGCGCTGTTGCCGGTGCCGATCAGGCGCTCGCCGCCCGCAAGGGGCAAGCTGAGCGCCAAAACGTCGCTCTCTTTGACCTCCAGCAGGGTCAGCACCGTGCGATCGGGCTTTACCTCGTAGACCCGTCCGCGCCCCCCAGGGGCGGAGGCGGCGGCGTACAGGTTGCCAGCCGCGTCCAGGTGCAGGGCGTTATAAAAGCCGTCGACCACCGCGTGCAGCTGCTCGACCCGGCCGGCCTCGTCGATGCGGAACAGGGCGCCTTTGCCCTTCTTCTCGACCAGGCTCGTGCTCGTCGAGGGGCTCGGGGGGGTCGGCGGGGTCGGCTTGACCCCGGGCGCGGTGCCGGCGGCCGGCGCCACCAGCTTGACCCCGCGGCTGCCGATGTCGCCGCGCTGCATGTCGTTCACGGCGACGTAGACCAGGCCGGCGCGGGCGACGATGGCGCGCACCTCGTTGCCGGCGAAGTCATGCACCGCGCGCGCCGCCGGCTCGCGGCCCTCGCGCGGCGGCTCGATGCGATACAGCACGGCGTCATCGGCGGTGCCCACATATAAGGCGCCGTCGTCGGCGCGGGCCAGGGAGAGGAACTGCTTGGCGCCGGTGTCGAGCAGCTTGCGGGCGTGCGCCTTGCTCTGCTCGGCGCGACCGGGCCCCGCGTCCTTGTCGGCGATCGCCCACAGCCGCCCGGGACCGGTCGCCACATAAGTCACCCCGCCCTCGCGCACCAGGCTCCAGACATGGTCGGCCTCGACCTGCGCCCACAGCTGCGCGCGGCCATCGGGACCGACGTCAAAGAGCCGCCCGTCCTGGGCCGTCGCCGCCAGCACATGCCCGGGCTGCCCCTCAAGCAGGCACAGCGCCGTCACCCAGGTTCCCGCGGCCAGGGCGGCGTGCTTGCGCAGCTGGCCCTGCTTGTAGATGTGCACCGCCGCCGTCTCGCCGCCGGTGCCGACGTAGACGGTTCCGTCGGGCGCGGCGACCATGGCGCGCACGCTGTCATCGCCCGGCGCCGGCAGGCTGAGGCGGGTGGCGGCGATGCCGACCCGCACGTCCCCCTGCGAGGTGAGCAGCACCCCGCTGTCCTGGCCCTCGGCGAGCTCTGGTACGAGGTGACCCGCACCGAGCGCGCCGGCCCGGCCAGCGCCGCCGCCCCCGAGGTCGCAAGCCAGGCCAGCGGCAGCAGCCACCGCCGTGCCCGCTGGCCACCCCGCAGCCCGCCGCCGCCGGCAGGCGCCGCGGCGCTGCGGTCGCCGGGTCGCGCCGGACTGGCGGCCCGGCTGGCCGGGCGGGTCTGTGGGCAGTTGGTTGCTTCGCTGGATGGGTTGGCGCAGGTTGGCAAGCGGTCGGCCTCTCGATAGACGGTAGACGGTAGACGGTAGGTGCGAAGCGCGGCTGGGCGGCAAGGCGGCGGGTCCCCTAGCGGGAGTCGTCTTTGACCTGCACGGTCAGCTCTTTGGTGCCGGTAAGGACGGTGTCCACATCGACGGCGAAGCGGGTCAGGCGCTTGTAGACCTCGCCCCGGCGGGTGGTGCTGCCCGGCCGCAGGGTGGCGATCACCGACGCCGGCAGGCTGGGGATGAGGCGCCCGCGGTGGCTCACGCCCTCTTCGGTGGTGGTCAGGGTGATGACGAGCTGGCGGGCGGCGTAGCCCTTGCGCAGGTTCTCCACCAGGTCGGTCAGGGACTCGGGCGGCGCGACCTCGGGCTTGACCAGGTTGCCGGCGCTGGCCTCGATCTTCAGGGTCTGCCCGGCGAGCGCGCGCGGGATCTCCAGAGGCACGGCGCGCACCTGCGGGACGCCGCTGTAGGGCCGCAGGGTCACATACAGGCTGGGTCGGGTGTCGGGCTCCAGCTCGTCGCTCAGCAGCGACAGGCCGGTGATCTCGGCGACCTCGCTCTTGTACTCGACCGCCACCGTCAGGTCGAGGCGCTCGACGCGGGTCGGGCCAAAGGGGTTGAACAAGAGCTCGGGCAGGTGCCGCATGCCCGAGGAGGACTGCAGCAGCCGAGGCGTCACGCCGCCCGGCGAGTACAGGGTGTCGGTCTGCAAGAGCGGCGCGAACCCGCGCAGGCCCAGCCGCGACTGCACGCGCACCGTGACATCGCTGACGTCGGGCGCCGCCGACTGGATCGAGCTCGCGGCGACGCTGGCGGCGAGCAGCGGGGTGAGGAAGCGGTGGCTGGCGACCTCGGTGGCGTAGATGCGGTCGCTCTGGCCGGGGATCTGCACCGTCACCTGGACCGGCACCATCGGCGCCTGCTTGCGCACCTCGCCGACGATCCCGGTCTCGCGATCAAGGAGCAGCGAGCCCAGGGTGGTGAGCGGCGTGGCCATCTTGAAGCTCGAGGACAGCGAGGAAAGGATCGTCACGACCTCGGCGGTGGCGATGGGGAACAGGACCTCGCCGGCGCCACCATCGCCGAGCATCGGGTGGCCAAACCCCATCACGCGGTCGCCGTCGACATAGGTGACGGTACCGACTCCGGTGGCGCTGATGTCGCCGCGGATGAGCTGGACGCCCAGCGAGCCGCCGGCCTCGAAGCGGTCGGGTCCTTTGGCGCCGGCCACCCCGGCGCCGCCGGCCTGCAGCGGCCGCACCTGATAAGGCGACAGCGCCTCGCGCAGGCCGTCCAGGGACCGCTCGGACAGGCCAGCGACCGAGAGCGGCACCGATGCCCTGACCAGCCGCGGCTCGGGCAGCAGGCTGGCCGGGGTGAGCCGGTTGAGCGCTCGATCCTGGGCGGTGGCCGGCAGCTCGCCGCCGGCCAGCGCCCGCAGCAGCTCACGCCGCGGCAGCGACGCCACGAAGCGCTCGCGCTCGCCGCCCTCGGCCGGCGGCCAGTCGGTCGGGGTGCCCGCTGCGGCCAGCGGGGCGGGCCCACCCGGCTGCCCGCGCAGCGGCCGTCGCATGTCAGCGAGCATCCGCTCGATCGGCGTCACTCCCGCCACCGGATCTTTGCCAAACTGCCAGCCGTAGGCCAGCGCGCCGGCGAGGCGGCCATCGATATAGATCGGCGAGCCGGACATGCCGGCGGCGACCCCGCTGTGCAGAAGTCGCGGATCGTCCGAGTCAATCAAGATGAGGTCGAGCTGCGGCAGGAAGTTGCGCAGCACGCCGATGACGCGCACCGCGAACCGCTCGGGGTGGGTGCCCTTGAACACGGTCAGGCCGTAGCCGGTCATGCCCGGTCGCACCTCGCGCACCGAGATGATCGGGGTCGTCGGCAGCGGCCGGCTGGCCGCGGGGGCCCCGTCCGCGCTGGTCGTCGACCCGCTTGCCGCCGGGGTCGTGAAGGCCTGCTTGGGCACCGGGGCCGGGGTGGCGGCGGCCGCGGCGCCCCCTTGCAGAGCCCACCACAGGCCGGCCAGCGCGAGCCCGCGGCGCCTCACCGGGCCATGGTCGTGACCAGGGCTGTGCGAACTCGCCCCGGAGCTCTGCCCTCGCCCCTGCCTAGACCGAGTCATCGTGCCCCTCAGTCTAAGAGGACCGCTCCGAGGCGTCAAACGGGTTCACGGGCGCCGGCTCGCGAGTCTTACCGGCGAGCCGTCGGCGCGGGTGGGCGGACTAGGCTCGGCGGGCCGCTACTCGCGGCGGGCGGCGCGGTCACAGCCCCTGGAGCAGGAAGTGCAGGGCCGCCGGCAGCCGCTGCGCCCAGTAGACCTCATTGTGCTGGCCGCCGGCCTGCACCACGTAGAGCAGGTTGTCCTCTTCATGCCCGAGGTCGTGGTAGCCGAGATCGCGGTAGGCCTGGGCCAGCTTGCGGGTGTTGTCGACGTCGTCCTTGCTGGCGCCGCTGTCGCCGCTGTCGACATAGACGCGGCCCGGGCGCTGGGGGCTCGCTTTGACCGCGCCGATGATGTAGAGGCTGTCCCACCAGGTCGATGGCGATACGGCGCCGATGCGCCCAAAGACGTCGGCCCGCCGCGCCCCCGCGTAGGCCGAGATGAGCCCGCCCAGCGACGAGCCGATGAGGGTCGTCGCGGCGCCGTCCGGCATCGTGCGCAGGTCGCGATCGATCACCGGCTTGAGCTCCTCGATAAGGAAGCGCAGGTACTTGTCGCCGCCGCCGCCGGTGTAGTCGGGATCGTCGCCCACGGTCGGCGTGTACTCGTAGATGCGGTCGGCGGTGTTCTCGGGGCCGACGACCAGGACCTCGGGCAGGGCGGCGCTCGGGTCGAGCGCGTCGATGCCGCGGTCCAGGGTCTCGGCGACCTTCCAGGTGTTGCCGCCAAAGGCGTAGCGGGGGTCAAACAGGTTCTGACCGTCGTGCATGTAGACCACCGGGTAGCGGCGCAGCGGGTTCTCGGTGTAGCTCGGCGGGTAGTAGACCCAGACGCCGCGGCTGTTGCCGAGGATCGCCGAGGAAAACGACGGGTAGCGTCGCTCGTAGCGGCCGGCGCCGGTGCGGAAGTGGGGATAGACGTCGGTGGTCTGGCCGGGCAGGACGCGGTAGTTGGTGCCGCGCGACCAGGTGGTGTCGTCGAGCAGCGGCTTCCACTCAAGGGCGGTGGTCAGGCCGCGGATGGTCACCTGATAGGTCGTGGCGTCCACCCGCTTCATGGCCTGGCCGCGCATCCACGACAGCGGCGCCACCGAGCCGCGCACCGCCAGCTGGTTAAACCCCGGGTCCTTGGGATAGTGCACGCGCAGCACGGTGTCGCCGGGCAGCGGCACAAGCTCGCTGCTCGGGGCGGCGGTCGGGTCCACCACCTGCGCGGCGGGCGCGGGCGCGCTCGGCTCTAGCGGTGCGTCGGTGCAGCCGGCGGCGCCGAGCACGGCCCCGAGCACCAGCGGGCTCAGGGCGGCCCAAAGCGGCCGCGGCGGCTGCGACCACAGCTCGCCGCTGCGGCGCCGGGAGATGCGGCCCAAGCGGGTCGCGGGCAAAAGCTCAGCGAAGGGAAAAAAAAGAGCCCACATGCAGGGAACATACTCCCGGCAGGTGGGCGTTGGAAGGGAGGAACCGGACCGCGAACGCCGCCCGCGCGAGCAGACCTGCGCGGGCGGCGACGGACCTGTTAGGTGGTTCCGGGCTTGATGATGATGTTGCCGAGGGGCGCCGAGTAGTACTGGCGGACGTCGTCGGTGCTGCCGCCGGTGACGGCGTACAGGACGGCGCCGCAGGCGGCGCTCGTGCAGGCCGCGGTCGGGGTGGCGGCGTTCAGGGCGCCGGTCACCGGATCCCAGTTCATGCGCGCATTGGTCATGATGTCGCCGAAGAAGCCGCCGGGCAGCTTGCCCGCCCCCTGGACGTACAGGAGGTTGGCGCCACCGGGAGCGCCGTCCGGCCAGCCGCTGCGCTGGTGCGGGTTCTTGATGGTGTCGCCGCTCATCGTCATGACCAGGCGATCGCCGAGGAACTTGCCGGAGACCACCGGATCGGGGACGGTGTCGAGGAACGCCTGGAACGACTCCAGCGAGCGCCCGAGCCCGTCGAACAGATCGTCGGGCTGACCGGCGAACGCGCCGTGCGGATCGTCAAAGAAGCCGCCGAAGGTGACGTGCGGGGTCAGGCCCAGCTTGAAGGCGTTGGCGGTGACGATCAGGGTCTCAACAACCGGCTGCATGCGGTTGTCGGTCGCGACCAGCGGTCCGGCCCAGGTGGCGGCCTGACCGGGCTGAACCCTCAGCTGGGTGCCGAGGTTCTGCACCACCAGCGACAGCGCGGTCTGCGCGTCCTTGGCGGAGGTCGAGTAGGTGGGACGACCGGCCCAGCGGGTCAGGCCGAGGAGCGCGGTGTAGTACTGGCTGTACAGGTTCTGGTGCGCCGGGTCACCCAGGCGGTTCATCAGCTGCGAAGCGGCGCTGGCGAACAGGCCGACCATGGCGTTCTGGTCGGTGACTGCCGACAGGGCCGGCGAGCCCGGCGAGGCCGGGTTGTAGTTGGGGCTCATGCCGCCGCGCTGGATGCCGATGGCCGGGACCAGCGAGTGCAGCGAGGTCTGCAGCTGCGCCGCTGCCGACAGCATGCTGACGTTGCCGTTCATCGTCACGGTGGTGACGTTGCCGTTGAAGGCCGGGAAGTTCGAGTGGGCCTGGCTCTGCCCGCTGACGAACACCGTCCAGGGCTTCTTCTCGCCGAACGCCTTGCCGTCGATGATACGGCCGTAGTAGGGGTTCCCCGAGGGCAGCGTGAGCTGCTTGAAGCGCGAGGAGATCGGCGCGCCCGTGGTCATGGGGTTGAGCGCCGTGTTGGCGGGATCAAACGTCTTGATGGCGTTCGGCACCGCGACGAGCTGGGTGGCGCGGCTCATCGCACCGTTGCCCAGGATCAGGTTGACCATCAGGCTCCGGTTGACGGCCGCCTGGGCCAGGGCGCTGCCGCCCATCTTCTCAAGCATGTCGAGCGCCCGGGTCGGGCCAAGGCCAAGGGCTGCGCTCGCGGTGAACACGCCGCGTACAAAGTCTCGGCGGGAGGCGCCCCGCAATCCGATGTCTTTTTTCATAAGTTTCCTCCCTAATCACACATGGCGACGGTGCCGACCATCGATGCCACAGCCAGCCGGCGCCGATCGAGCGCGACGGTGACCATAGCGGTGGCGTCGTTAATCATGCTTGTGCACGCGGCCAGCTGATTCTGGCTCGGAGTCGCGCCCATCAGGCACGCGAAGCCATCCGCATCGCAGGTATTGTTGTTAAACAGCTTGGCGCCGGTGCAGGCGGTGACGGCCGCCGGGTAGGCACCGTCCATGTTGGCCGCCGTGACCCACTCCTCAGCCGCGGCGATCAGCACGTCGTGCAGGCTGACCAGGCTGCTGGTGGTGTCGCGGATCGTCTCGGGAGCGCGACCGGGGAAGTTCGCCACGCCCCAGATTCCCTGCGCCTTGGTGAGCAGGGCGCCGGCGCTGTTGGCGGTGGTGTTGGTGACATTGACGCCGCGCGACGACAGGATGGTGCTCAGCCAGCTGAAGCGAAGCTTGCCGCACGAGTGCAGCTTCTCGCCGACTGCCGGAGCGACCTGGCGACCATCGGTGAAGATGTTGCCAATGTTGTTGAGGATGTCGTCGTGGTTAAGACCGTAATCCGGTCCCTGAGCCTGCTGACCAGTCTGCAGGGGATCGGCCGGAGTCGGATTTTCGTTACCCGGGTTGTTGCAGAACGAGAGGCCCAGCGCCCCAACTAGGCACAAGCCCCGCAGGAAAGATTGCTTTTTGCGCATCTTTATCTTTCTCCTCGCTGTGGCCTAGAAGTTGACAAACGAGTCGCTGGTAAACACCGAGCGAACGCTCTTCTTCAGGTTCCAGTTATTGCCCATAAGTTCAGTCGTCAACTTCGACGCCAGATCAGCCGTGATAGTCGCACCGTCGTCGATGACGTCCGGACGCGACATACCCCAGTTCCAGATCCGGTTGACCATGCAGGACGCGAACACCGGGTCCGCGGCCACAGCGGCGGCGAACTCCGTGATGTCCTTGGTCGGCTTGCCGTTGCGCCACGCAGTGGTCTCGCCAGCGGGCAGCCAGTCGGCCAGGGTCGCCAGCGGGCTCCCCGGGATCGGCACCTGGACCTGCGGAGTGGCCTTGGGAACGCCGGCGGCATCGAAGTTGGCGAACAGCGAGGCCTGGTGATTCATCGTGCCGTGGCAGTTGGCGCAGATGATCGACTTGTCATCCTGGAAGTCGATCTTCGGCTTGGCCGCATTCTGATTGCCGGTGATCGAGTTGAACGGCCACGGGTTGACGTACGAGCCACCCGGGTGCTGCTCGGGGGTGCCCGTGGTCTCCGCGGGGAACTTGGTGCAGGCGAAGGTCTCCTGCACCCAGCGGACGCGGCGGAAGGCCATGTTGGAGAAGAACTGCGCCTGGACGCCGGCGTCGGTGAACACGCCGACCGCGGTGGCGTTGGGGCAGGTCGCGGTAGCGAAGGTGCCGTTGGTCGCGTTGAAGGTCTGGCAGGTCCCGCTGGTCGCCGTGAGCACCTGGTTGATCGGCTTCTCACCGACCACCAGCGACGCCGCGTAGTTAGGAGCGAAGTCCAGGTTGACCGTCGCTCCGTTCACCGTGATGTTGCCACCCATCTTGAACGTATCGCGCCAGAAGTCGACCATCGCCGAGGCGAACGTCGGCCGACTCATATAGTCGTCGATAAGCTTCTCGTAAGCGGCCTGCTTGCTTGCCGCGTTACGGACGGACTGGATTTCCGTCAGCGTGGGGTAGTTGCCAGTGAGCTTAAGGGCCGCCGAGCGAAGTGCCTGCTCATAGTCAACAACGGTAGTTACCGTAACTGCCGAGGTCAGGTCCGGATTGGTACCTGCATCGGCAGTATTCGCACTGCCCGTTCCAGTACAGGCACTTAGCCCAGCTGCCAGTGCCAGCGATAGCGTTACATTGCCGGAGGAAGGGGGGGTCGGGGAGCGTCCGGGTTATTGGGACGGTGCCGTCGGTGACGGGGTGAGCCGGGGTGCTCGGTTGGCGGACGCTACGGGACGTTTGCGGAACGGTAGATGGACCGTCTCCTCTCCTCTCCCGGCTGCTGCCCAACCCTTGGCCAACTCATCCGCTGCTCTGCATCGCCTAACAGCTCGTGCCGCTGCGACGCTGGGAGCGATCGGCTGCTTTCAGCGCGACGCCGACTCATCGCGGCAAGTTGAGGCGGCCGAATATTCGCGCGTGGACTACTTCCCATTCCTCGCCAACGCCCGCGAGAGCAGACGCCAGCCCCTGCTCTAAGCGCTGGCGCAGCTCGGCGCGGACCGCCGGATCATCTGGCAGAGGCGGAGGCACTGGCCCAAGGGTGCCTTCCTGATCGGGGTCAACTGGCCGTGCTGACTTGCGGAGTTTGCGAGACTTGGGAGCGGACATGCGCGACCTCTCTTGAATGGCTACAATGGTCAGGGCGGGCCATCGGCGAAAGACTCTACCATGCAAGCCTCATGGCCCCTTGGCGATCGTGTCTTCCCTTCTCTCGGTTTTGGCATAGTATCCAGGCAGGAATCGCCCATGGAGCGCACGAAGAAAAAGCGTCTGCAGTCGCGCGGCTGGAAGGTCGGCACCGCGGCGGACTTCCTCGATCTGGCGCCTGAGGAAGCCTTGCTCATTGACATCAAGGCGCGGCTGGCGGTGGCGCTGGCATCCGGCCAGCCCGCCACCTAGAACCCTACCCTGGCGGCAGCCGCGGCCGTTTTTCCCACTCCCGTTCCCAACAATTACCTTGTTTCGGGTTGTTTCACTTTTATTCCAAAGTATTCACTTGTTTCAGCTTCTATCGTTCCGCGGAGGCCAACATGGACCAGATATGGACCACGGAACGGACGCCGGCGACACTCAGCGACGGGGAGCTCGCGATCTTGCCGTCACATTGCCTAATGTTTGTTTCATAGCGCCTCCGACTTGTTATAGGGAAGACCTACTTCTCTCCCGCCGCCCAAGTTGTCACCTCAGTGGTAAACCTAGTGATATCTGCCGCCACTGAGTACTTAAAGGGATGATTTGGCGTCCCGCCCTGTGCCTGGGGAATCGCCTGCAAGAGCAGGATGCTCTTGTTGGGTGTAGTCTTGTTGATACGGCCGAGCGAGCTGATACAGAAGCTCATCAGCTTGGCCATGTCAGTGCTCGTCGAGAGCGTCATGTCATACGCGCTCGTCGCAGCGCCGTTCCTGCCGCCGTGGCAGGTCGCCGCGCAGCCCTGAAGATCCTTGACCAGCGCCGGATTGAAGTCCTTGAAGTCCTTGCAGGCGACCATCACAGGCTGAACCTGGGACTTCTCCAGCGTCTCAAAGGCGATGCCGATGCGGGTGTTGGGATCATTGGTCGGGGCGTTGGTGAGGAGCACCGTGCCGCCGCCGATCGTCATGCTCCCATTGGCCGGTACCGACAGGTCGACAATGCCCAGACTGTCGGCCGGATCGGCGAAGGAAGCGGTGTTAGTGATGAAGTAAAACTTCGGGTGCTTGATGTGAATGCCGGTAGTCGGCCCGGCGGTGAGCGTCAGCTTCGAAACCCGGTAGAAGTTGCTCGAGTCCGGGGCCAGGTTGAACGTGATGTTCGCCTGCGGGTCGTTGATGGGATCTTCATTCCCAAAGTTCATATTGAATTCGCCGGTGGTGATCGGCGCCGTCGGCAACAACGCAGACTTCTGCATCCCCGGCGTGTTCGACGGACGGGCGGCAATCTCCGCCTCGATCCAGCCCTGCACGGCAGCATACTGCTCCGGCGTGAAGGCGGGGCCGGTGTGCGGGCCCTTGGTGAGCAGCACGCTCTGCACCGCGGCCGGCACGTTGATGAACTTGCCCTGCTCGTACGTCGTGATCGACTTGTACTCGTCGCCGGTAGCCAGGAACGTCGCGACGGAGCCCTGCGCGCGGTCGTGGCAGTTGGCGCAGCTGTTCACGAGCTCCGGCTTGGCCAGGGTGTCAAAGATCGCCGTGGGGGACACGTCCGGCTGGGCCATGTTGTTCGTGTCCCCACCACCGCAGCTTGGACCGAGGGCCAGGGTCAGCAGCGCTCCCCCGAAGCTGGAGACGCGGAGTCCAGTACTTAGTTTTTTTAATCGAACTAGTTTCATCGCGGTTCCCCTTGCCTTCCTGTCACCGGCTGCGGTGACAGCGGGTCTACATGTCATTCCCGGGTGCACAGATCCCCGAAGGGGCAATTCCAATGACGCCCCGACTTGGAATTTTCCTCCGCAACGCAGCAAAAGTTGCGAAAAATGTTTTCCTCACTCGGCAAAAATCGCACTTGTCGGATAGTACGTAGCCCTTTTTGCCGTTTTTATGGACTCCTTTGTAGGTACAGAGCCGACTCTTTTGCAGCATCTCGCACGCGATGGCGATCGGGCGATCAACCGATGGACCGACAACTCAAAAGATCGGCTTCACCGACGACAAATGCGATCGTGCAGACGGCCCTGTCGCACTGTCCCAGACAGAGACCTACCGCTTTTGGGAAGGCTCTTGCGTGCAGAAAAGTGGGCACAAGTCAGCAGTACTTCTGACGATTCCCAATTACTGACAGGAAACCGCCGCCGACTACTCGCGCTGCCAGCTCGGCTCGTCGTCTATACAGGCCAGGGTCTCTTGCAGAGCCGCCAGCTCATCGACCCAGTGCTGGGTCGTAGGGAAGTGCGGGAAAGTGCGCGGGAAGATCGGATCGGCGAAGCGGCGAGCGACCCAGGACGCGTAGTGGATGAGGCGCAGCCCGCGCAGCGGCTCGATCAGACGCAGGGTGCGGCGATCGAAGGCGCGCATCTGCTCGTAGCCGGAGAGCAGCAGCTCGCGCTGGCGCACCGCTTCGGCGTCGCGCCCGCGGATCACTATCCACACGTCCTGCACCGCCGGACCGCTCAGCAGATCGTCGAAATCGAGGAAGAACGGCCGGCTGTCCTGCCACAGCAGGTTCCCCAGGTGACAGTCGCCGTGCAGCCGGTGCAGCGGCACCTCGCGCCACAGCGGCTCGGCGGCGGCGATAAGGGCCCGCGCGGTCTGCTCGTAGCGGGCGCGCAGCGACTCGGCGATAAACCCGCTGTGGAGCAGCGCCAAAAGCGCCGGCTCCCCGTAGGCGCGCGGCGCGAGCAGCGGTCGCTCGGGCGCCGGCCGCGCCGCCGCCACGTTGTGCAGCCGCCCGAGGAGCCGCCCGATCTGCAGCAGCTGCGGGTCCGAGAGCTCCTGCAGGCAGCGGCCGACCACGCGCGGGAACACCGCGAACATGATTCCCGACGGCAGGGCCTGCAGCGTCCCGCCGTCCGACAGGGTCAGCGGGGCGACCACCGGCACCTCGGCCAGCTCGAGCTCGGCGAGCAGCGCGTGCTCCTGCAGGATCGCCGCGCGCGACCAGCGCCCGGGCCGGTAGAACTTGGCGACGACCCGCCGGTCCCCTTCGAGCTCGAGGTCGTAGACCCGGTTCTCCAGGCTGTTGAGGGTGTAGCAGCGGCCGGTCGCGCGGGCGCCACCGCCGAGCGCCGCCTCCACCGCATCGAGCAGCGCGTCGGGGGTCAGCGAGAAAAAGTCTTGCACCCCGGCACAATAACAGACTCCCCCTGCCGGCAGCAGCCGCCCGGCGCCGCGGCCCTCCGCGACCGCCGTCGCCGGGTCAATGGCGGGCAGCGCCTTGATATAGCCCGAGTTTCTTGCTCCATTTCTTGGTAAATTGATGTAGTGGGGCTCCTACAATTTACTACCGCTATACTGCTGGCGCTGCTGCTCGGCGGACTCGCGGTGACCGTGCTCCGGCGGCGGCTGCTGCCGGGACGGTCGGGGCGGCGCGGGCTCTTCTCGCGCTGCCCGGAGCCGCCGGTCGCCCCCGCCCCGACAGTCAGCCGGGGGCTGAGCGTCGTCGTCACCGAGCCCGGCCAGCACCAGGTGCGCTTTGCCTCGGTGGGCGGGGCGGCGGCGGCCAAGGCGGCGCTGCTGCGGCTATGCGCCCGGCTGCGTCAGAGCGACCCGGAGATCAGCGACATCCGCAGCGGCAGCCATCGCAGCGCCCAGAGCGCCATCGGCGGCGTGCTGCACGGACCGCCCGGCTGCGGCAAGACCCTGCTCGCGCGCGCCCTGGCCGGGGAGCTCAACCTGCCGCTTTACACCCTCTCGGGCGCCGAGCTGACGGAGCTGGCCCCGGCGGCCTTCGCGGCGCCGCTGCGCGAGCTGTTCGCGACGGCGGCGCTGCGCGCCCCGAGCCTCATCTTCATCGACAGCCTCGATGCCCTTAACAGCCGCGCCGCCCGCCCTGCGGCGGCGAGCGGCGCCGGCTGCGACAGCGGCGCCCCGGTGGTGCTGCAGCTGGTCAGCCTGCTCGACGAGCTGTCGCGCGAGCAGGCCGGGGTGGTGGTGCTGGGGGCGGCGCGCCGCCTGGAGGGAGTCGACGAGGCGCTGGTCCGTCCCGAGCGGCTCGGGCGGGCGGTGGCCCTGGCTCTGCCCGAGCTGCGCGAGCGCGCCGAGATCATCGCCCTGCTCGGCCGCGCCCACCCGGAGCTCGACAACCTGGACGTGCTCGCGCTGGCCACCCGCACCCAGGGGTATAGCGGCGCCGACCTCGGCCGGCTGCTCGGCCGCCTCGCCCGGCTCGTCTCGGAGCGCCCGCAGCCGGGGGGCCCGACCTCGATCGAGACCGTAGAGCTCGAGCGCGCCATCGCCGAGTCGCCGCCGCCCACCGGCTCCCCCAAGGCAAGCTAGCTCGCGCCGGCGACGAGGGCGCACCGACCGGCGCGGCGCCCGCAGAGCCGCCGCTAGCGGACTCGGCAGCGAAGCTCGGCCTCAGGGAGCGGGAATGAAGCGGGTCCGGCCAAGGCCCCGCTGCTGCTGCTCGCGCTGCGCGCTCTGCAGGACTTCGTCGTCGCGAAACGCCAGCTCGAAGGCGCGGTTCTGGCGCCACAGCTCGGCCTGATCGCGGTAGTGCGGGCTCTCGGGATCGAAGATCTGGCCGCCGGGCAGGGCGTTGCGGGCGCGCGGGCCGGTCGGGGTCATCTCGCAGACAAAGCGGATCGCGGCGCCGTCCTGGAACGTGAAGCGGGTGGACGACAGGCCGTGCGCGCCGACGTCAACGGTGCCGTTGGTGCCGGGGCGCGGGAAGCCGCCGGGGAAGCTCGGATCGTCGCTCGGCGGCAGGTTCAGCGCCGACAGGCCGGCGGGGAACTGCATGGTGAGGGTGTGCAGCTGACCCCAGCGCCAGCGGCTGCCATCGCTGCCCAGGCGCCCGCTGAGCGCCGCCAGACCGGCCAGGAGCGCCTTGGCGGCGATGCCGGTCTTGGTCTCCAGCTCGCTGGTCCCCAGATCGTCAAACAGGACCGCGTCGCCGGTGCGCGGGTGCACGCCGGTCTTGAGCGTGCCCGGCTCGTTGCACATGCGGATAAGCAGGCGGGTCCGCGAGTCGGAGCCGGTGCGCACCCCCAGCACCGCCAGCTCATCGCCGAGCGCCAGCTTGTCGAGCTGCGCCAGCCACATCGCGAACACCAAGGTCGCCTGCGAGTCTGAGATCTGCGCTGCGCCGGGGCGGTCTTCGGGCATCGCCGCCGGGGTGTCGAAGCTCCAGCCGCGCACCCAGGCGACCGCCGTAGGCAGCAGCGCCTTGACCGGGGCGCTGGCCGCGGCCAGCAGCGGCGTCAGCTCGGGCACGCTGCCCGGCTGCACCAGCTCCTTGAGCAGCGCCTCGCCGGCCAGGAGCAGCGTCGGCGCGAGCTGCTCGCCATACTCGGTGACGTGATCGGCCTGGATGGCGGCCATGTCGTCGAGCGTCAGCTTCTGGCCGGCGCTCTTTTTAGCCAGAATTCGCTTGGTGATGCGGCCGGCGCGGGTGCCGGTGTCGTAGTCGGCGCCGAGGTAGCGCGGCGCGCCGTCGATGAGCGGCTGCCCGAAGAACGGATCGTTGTTGGCGGTGACCCCGATCGGATCGTTGTTGGCGGTGACCAGGAAGCCCTGCGCCGGGTCGGTGGCGTGCGGCACGTACTTGCGATCGAGGTCCGAGAGCCACTCGGCGCTGCCATCGCCGGGCAGGATCTTCCATGGGGCAAAGCCGGGCGACCGCCGCGGCACCCGCGTCGCCTGGGTCCAGCCGAAGTGACCGCGGTCGTCGATGAACACCCAGTTCTGGCGCCCGACCAGGAAGTCCCGATCCAGCGCCGCCGTGGCCTCCTCCAGGGTGCGCGCCCGGTTGACGCCCCACACCGCGCGCAGCAGCTGCACTGGCTCGTAGCCGGTGTAGCGGATCGACAGCTCGCTGGTGCCAAGCGGCTCGGGCCGGTAGTCGGCGTTGAGCCGCGGCACGATCGGGCCGTGGTGCGGCACGTCGTACAGCGTCACCTCGCGCTGCTCGCTGAGCTTGCCGAAGCGGCCGACGCCGATCACCTCCTTGCGCGGCTGCAGCGGCACCTGGCCGCCCTTCCACAGCACGCACGGACCGCCGCCGGCGGTGCACGGCACGACCTTTTCGCGGTAGACATCGGTGACGTCGATCTGGTTGACGGTGCTGCCCCAGGCCAGGTGCTCGTTCATGCCGAGCACGACGCCGGGCAGGCCGGCGAACTGCACCCCCATCACGCTGTCGGTCCGCGCCGCGGTGGTCACCTTGAGGTGCTGCAGGTAGAACACCGGCGGGTTGCTGAGCAAAAGGTGGGTATCGTTGGCGAGCAGCGGGTAGCCGCTGGCCGACAGGCTGCCGCCGACCACCCAGTTGTTCGAGCCAACCGCCGGCCGCAGCACATGGTCGTCCCCGAGCCCCGCCACCGACCGCCGGGCCGCCCGCAGCAGCCGCAGCTCGGCCGCGCTGGCCCGCCCGGCCGCCCGCCCCGCCGCCCGCGCCAGCCGCACCGGCAGACCGCCGGACTCGGGCAGGGTGAAGGTCGGGTCCACGGGGCTGAGCAGCTCCAGGTCGGCGCCGATTCCCTTGCGGGCGGCGCGCACCGGATCGGCGCTGGAATCAAACTGCAGCGCCGCCGCCTCTTCCACCGCCGAGAAGGTGATCTCGCTGTCGGCGTCAAAGCTCAGCGAGAAGGCCTGCAGCAGCGCCAGAGCAAGCGAGTCCTCGGGCCGCCAGGGCCGGGCCGTCTTGATGTCATAGACGATGGTCAGCGAAGACGGGAAGCGGTGGCTGTCGGTCTGCGCCTCGGCGATGTAGGTGTTCACCCCGGCGGCGAACTGCTCGACCGCGGTGACCAGCGCGCGGTCGGAGTCCTCGCCGCTGGCGCGCAGCTCGGCCAGGGTCTGGCTGGCGGTGGCGGCCAGGTGGTGCACCCGCATGTTGATGTCGCTGCCAATCAGCTCGGGGCTGAGCTCGCCGAGCAGCTCGGCCAGGGTCCCCTCGGCCTGGCGGCGCCCGAGGTCCATCATCAGCAGCCGATCCTGGGCCATGAAGTAGCCCTGCGCGAAGGCGGCGTCGGCGAAGCTCTGGGCGTAGATGTGCGGCACCCCGAGCTCGTCGCGCACCACGTCCACCGGTGCCGACAGGCCGCGCGCCATCACGGTGCTCTGCTGCGGCACCGACTCGACGGGCGAGACCGCAGGCGGCGGCGGCGGCGGCGCGTCCGGGCCCGGGGTGCAGCCCGCGCTGGCGGCGCTCAGCCAGACGCCCAGCCAGACGCTCGGCCAGACGCGAAAACAACGCAGCGCGCCGGAGCGAGCCGCGGGACGGGAGCGGGGGGACAGCATGGTGCCTCCTTGTGCCGCGCACCGTACCAGGGGGAGGCGCCGGGTAGAAGCAGAAGCGTCGCTGCCGGACCGCGCGCCGGCAGCTCGCCGAGCGGCCGCCGCGCCATGGTCATCCGCCACCACAAAAACCCGCCGAGCAGCGCCGTACACAGCGCCAGCCCTACCAGCACATATGGCCAGCGCGGGTGCTGCGCCCCCCAGGCCTTGGCGTTGGGGGCAAAGGCGCGCAGGCTGGCCTCCACCGCGCCCGCATCGCCGACCTGGGAGAGCAGCAGCGCGACCCGCTGGGCGCGGTCCATGGCCGGGGTAAACTGCGCCCGCACCTGCGGAAAGCGGTCCTGACAGAACGCCAAAAGCTCGCCATCCCCCGGCAGCACCGCATCGAGGAGCTGGCGCACCCGCTCGGGGCCAGTCGAGTCAACCGCAGGAGGTCGCATCGCCGGCGCCACGCTCAACCGGCCGCCGCGGTGAGCCGGGCAAAGTCGTCCCACTCCAGGATCTCCACCGGCGCCGCCGGGCGACCGGGCGGGGCGAGGCGCTCGGCGTTGCGCACCAGCGCCTGCCCGAGCTTCTGCACGTCAATGCCGCGATACTTGCGCAGCGGCCCGGCGAGGACAAAGTCGAGGCGCGGCCACACCGCCAGGAGCAGGCCCTGGCTGGTCCCGTAGCGGTTGTGCGGCGTGAGCAGCATCGACGGCCGCGCCAGCGTGCAGCGGGCAAAGCCGAGGTCGGCGACCGCCTGCTCGAGCTCTGCCTTGAGCCGCAGGTACTTGACCCGCGAGCTGCGATCGGCTCCCACCGAGGTCATGAGGGTAAAGTGGTGCACCCCGCGCTGCCGGCAGGCGGTGGCGAAGGCGAGCACGCAGTCGATCTCGATGCGCCGCACCTCCGCCTCGGGCACCTTGGACGGCTGGCCGACCCCCAGGGTGCAGAACGCCGTGTCGTGCCCGCCGAGAAGATCGCGGTAGGAGTCCGGCGCGAACAGATCGACCACATGCTCGGTCAGCTTCTGCGAAGCGGCCAGCGGATCATCGGCCGCCAGCTTGCGCCGCCCCAGGGTGGTCGCGGCGATGAAGTGCGGCGAGTGCAGGACCGCGTCAAGGACATTGCGCCCCACGGCGCCGGTGGCTCCGATGAGCACCGCGCGCGAGGCTTGAGCTCGTTCCGACATACCATCACGGTATACCACTGCGGCCCCCCGCCTGGCGCAGATCCGCGCTGGCCGGCTGCACGCGGCCGGTCAGCGGCCGGTCAGCGGCCGGCGCCCGGCAGCGAGATCCCTTTGAGGCGGCGATACAGGGTCACCGCGTAGCCGTCGGTCATGCTGGCGATGTAGTCGGTGACGCGCAGGGCCCGCTCGTAGGCGCAGTCCTCGGCGGGCGGCATGCCGAGCAGGGCCAGCAGCTTGTCTTCATGCTGGCTGCGCGCCGCCACCGGCTTGACCGCGGCGGGGATGAACTCGTGCAGGAGCGCGCCGATGAGGTGGTAGCCGGCGAGCTCGATCTCCAGCACCCCGCGCGAGCGGTAGCAGTAGGTCTCGGTGAGCTGGCGGATCGCCTCCAGCTGCGGCGCCGAAGGCACCTCATCGAGCAGGCAGCCGGGGTAGCGGCCGGCGAGGATGCGCGCCTCGCAGTCGAGGAACACGGCGTAGACCTCGATGATGAGCTGCTTTATCGCCCGGGCGCGCAGCTGCTCGACGGCGCCGCTCTCGGAGTCATCGGGGCGGACAAAGCGCGGGGTCTTTTTGGCGATCTCGCACAGGGCGTCGATGCCCTTGTGGCGCGGCACGAGGTTGAGGCGCAGCCCGTCCTCCAGGTCGAGGATGCGGTAGCTTATGTCATCGGCGGCCTCGACGAGGAAGGCCAGCGGGTGGCGGCAGTAGCGGAGCCCCGGACCGGGCGCCGGCAACAGTCCCAGCTCGCTGGCCACCGCCTGGAAGACGCGGCGCTCGGACTGAAAGAAGCCGTGCTTCTTCCATTGTGACGGGCATTGTGAGGGGCACTGTGAGGGGCTCGGCGCGTGACTCGGCGCGGGGCTGCCGGGCCCCTTTTCGCTCGCCGCCGGGGTGGCGCCGCTCTCGCAAGGGTACTTGGTGAACGCGCCGAGGGTCGCCGCGGTCAGGCGCATGCCCAGGTTGCGCTCGTCGTGCAGGCGGGTGAGGATGCGAAAGCCCTGGGCGTTGCCCTCAAAGCGCACCAGATCCGCCCACTGCGCCGCGGTCAGGCGGTGGCCGCGCAGCTCGCCGAGCAGCGGCCCCTCCGCCGCCGAGTCGCTGTTGCCAAAGTAGCGGGCGATGGCGTCCTCGCCAGCGTGTCCGAACGGCGGGTTGCCGATGTCATGCGCCAGGCAGGCCGCCGCCACCACATCGGCCAGGTCCTGGGCCCAGCTGCGCGCCAGGCCGCGGCTCGTCGCCGCCAGCTCCGGGTAGCGCGCCGGCAGCTCGCGCCCGACGGCAAAGCCGAGCGAGCGGCCGACCACCGCGACCTCGGTCGAGTGGGTCAGCCGCGAGTGGATGAGATCGTTTTCCGGCAGCGGAAACACCTGCGTCTTGTCCTTCAAGCGGCGAAACGCCGGCGAGAAGATGATGCGGTCGGCGTCGCGCTGGAAGTCGGTGCGCATCGGCGGCTCGTCGGCGCCAAGCTCGGGCTCGGCGCTGCCATCGCTACAGAACCGCCGCGCCGAGAGAAGCTGAAGCCAGTTCATGGACATCGGCTCTATATATACGCTGCCGCAGCGGCCGTCCTGTCTTGTCGCCAACAATCAGCGCGGCGGCGACGCGACGCCGCCGCCCGGGCGCCCGGGTCGGCCGCTGTCGTGGCGGCGGCCGTCCTGTACTGCTCTGTAAGCGGCCCGGGCGCTGCCACGGTCGAGCTGGCGCGCTCGCTCGACGCAGTGCGCTAGCGCAGTGCGCCTCGTCAGCTGGGCGGAGTCTTTGACGCGACCTCCCAACAAGCTCGGGGGTAAGCTCGCGCGTCTGGGCTGAAATCGCCGCCGCGGCCGTAGTAAGATGACAGACTGATGGGAGTCTTGCCGCGTCTGTCTTCTGCTCCTTCAGGCTCTGCGCGAGCCAAGCGGAGCGGCAGCCGCACGGACTCTGCTGGCAGCTCTCTGCGACTCCTTTTTCCCCTGACGGATAGGTGCCTCCGGCCGCTGCCGATCACCTACCTTGGAGGCCGGTCATGTCGAACTCTTTCGCCGACGTAAACAGCTACTTTGAGCGCGCTGCCGCCATCCTGCAGCTGCCGCGCGAAGTGGTAGAGCCGCTCATCACCCCCCACCGCGAGATCCGCGTCGAGTGCACCATCCGTCTGGACAACGGTCACGTGCGCACCTTCACCGGCTACCGCGTGCAGCACGACAACTCGCGCGGGCCGTTCAAGGGCGGTCTGCGCTTCCACCCCGATGTCGACATCGACGAGGTCCGCGCCCTGGCCTCGCTCATGACGTGGAAGACGGCGGTGGTCGGCGTCCCCTACGGCGGCGCCAAGGGCGGCATCGCCGTCGATCCGACCCAGCTGTCCCCGCACGAGCTGGAGCGCCTGACCCGCAAGTTCGTCGCCGGCATCCACGACCTCATCGGCGATCACGTAGACATCCCGGCCCCCGACGTGAACACCAACGCCCAGGTCATGGCCTGGATCATGGACGAGTACAGCAAGTTCCACGGCTTCCACCCCGGCGTCGTCACCGGCAAGCCGGTCGATCTGTTCGGCTCGGTCGGTCGCGACGAGGCCACCGGGCGCGGCGTGGTCATCGCCTGCGAGGAGCTCTTGCGCACCTGCGGTCAGGAGATAAGCGACGCCCGCTACATCGTCCAGGGCTTCGGCAACGTCGGCAGCCACACCGCGCGCATCCTGCACGAGCGCGGCGGGCGGGTGGTCGGGATCGGTGATCACACCGCCTCCTACTATGACATCTCCGGACTGAACGTCTCGGCGGCCCTGGCCTACGCCAAGGAGAAGCGGGTCCTCGCCGGCTGGACCGGCGGCCCCGCCATCGCATCGGCCGAGCTGCTCCTGCAGCCGTGCGACGTGCTGGTGCCGGCGGCGCTCGGCGGCGTCATCACCAAGGACAACGCCAACCAGCTCAAGTGCCGCATCGTCGCCGAGGGCGCCAACGGCCCCACCACGCCCGAGGCGGATCAGCTCCTGCAGCAGCGCGGCATCACCGTCCTGCCCGACATCTACGCCAACGCCGGCGGCGTCACCGTCAGCTACTTCGAGTGGGTCCAGAACATCCAGCAGTTCGCCTGGGATGAGACCCGCGTCCGGCTCGAGCTCGAGCGCATCATGCGCACCTCCTTCGCCCACCTCACCAAGGCCGCCGCGATCCACCGCGTCGATCTGCGCACCGCCGCCTTCATCGTCGCCATCGAGCGCGTCGCGCGCGCCATGGCGCAGCGCGGCGTCTAGCGCCCGGCGCCGCCGGCCGCGCGGCCGGCTCGCGCAACACCGCAAGCCTCCACCCGGGAGCCGCGGGCGGGCCCCCCGGCCGGCGGCTTGTACCTATGCCCGCAGCGAGGGCGGAAGTGCGCATCCGCAGGGGTGATTGACGTTAGTCAACCCGGCGCGAGCGAACTTATAGTTAAATCAATTAAGAGAGGTAAATTACATGAAAAAATATCCATATATTACCAGCCTGTCGGGTACCTCGCCGGTACTCGACGGGGCGCGGCCGACCACCGCGTCCGCCCGCTGGCGCGTCTCGGTCCTCGCGGCGGCCGGGCTGTGCGTCCTTGGGCTGTCGGGCCTGGGCTGCGTCGCCGATGTGCCAGCGACCACCCCCAGCCAGGGCGTGGTGGCGCTGTTCAACCCGGGCGCCTCGCCGCCCGTGGTGCCGTCGCCGACCGATCTGGTGCGGGTCAACGGCACCCTGCAGATCCCGGTCGACCCGGCCGAGGCGACCAACGGCGCGCTCAAGACCTTCAATGACTACCTGCGCGGGCTCGACGGCTTCCCCCCGGACTCGGTGGCAACCACCACGTTCTCGGGCGCCATCGACCCGAGCTCGCTCGGCGAAGGGGTGGTGATCTACGACGCCACCACCAGCACCGAGCTCGCGCCGCCCGAGGCGGTGGCCAGCCTGGAGCCGACCTCGGCGAACAAGGAGCTTTTGATCAGCACCAAGGCGCGCTGGCGCAACGGCCACACCTACTTCGTGGGCCTGTTCAGCTGGCAGGAGGCGGGGGCCGTGCGCGGCGTCCGCAGCGCCGACGCCAAGGCGGTGCTCACCGACAGCGCCTTTGCGCTGCTGCGCAGCCAGACGCCGCTTTTTGCCAAGTGCCAGGACGCGGCCAATCCGGACTGTGTTTGTAAGAACCTCGCCGACAGCGCCTGTCACGCGGTGGTCGATGGCATCAGCAACGTGCAGGCGCAGCAGCTGGAGGCGGCGCGCCTGGGCATCGGGCCGATCATCGACAAGGTGCTCGGAATCAGGGGCCGCAAGCGCAGCGAGCTGGTGATGGCCTGGAGCTTCACCATCAGCCAGCGCTCGTTCGCCACCTTCGACGCCGGCCGCAGCCAGGTGCCGTTCCCCTCCAACCTCCTTCTGTCCAACCAGGGCATGGGCAGCCCGACGGCCGACGCCACGGTCAACATCCCGATCCTGCCCACCGACGACCCGCAGACCAAGGCGCTCAAGGGCGGGCTCAACACCCTGGACGGCTTTAGCACCACCGGCTCGGTGCAGTTCCCCATCGACAGCGCCGTCAGCGGCGGACTGCCGGTCGACATCGACGCCAAGAGCGTGGTCGCCGGCAAGACGGCGCTTTTGGTCAACCTGAGCCTGCCGACCAGCCAGCCGAGCTACCAGGCGCAGCCGCTGCGGGCGCTGCTCGACGTGCCCAACAAGATCTCGGGCTTCGCCGGTCAGATCTATGTCACGCCCAAGAGCCCGCTGCTCAGCGACCGCGTGACCTATGCCGCCGTGTTGACCACCAACATTAAGGACGCCAACGGCGGGCGGCTGGCGCCGTCTCCGGTGACCCTGCTTATCACCCAGGGGTCGCCGCTGGTCATCGATGGCAAGTCGGCGGTGCCGACGATTCCGCTGGCCCAGGCGATGCAGCTGGAGGCGCTGCGTCAGTCGGTCTCGCCGCTGGTCGACTCCTTGGGTCTGTCGCCGACGAGCGTGGCGGCGCTGACGGTCTACCGGACGCAGTCGATCATCAGCCCGATACAAAAGCTGATTGCCGGCACCGCCCAGCTGGCACCGGTCATCCCGAGCACGGTGACGATCACCACCACGGTGCCCATCGGGACGCCGATCGGCGCCATCCTGCACGGCACCATGACGGTGCGGCGGGTCGTCGATCTGCGCGGCCCGTTCAATCCCACCGCGCGGCTCACGCCCACCCCGGCCAGCAATGACGTGATTCCGTTCCTCATGACCCTGCCCAATCCGGCGCTGGCGCCGCCGGGCGGAGCGCCGGTGGTGATCGTCCAGCACGGCCTGACCCGCTGGCGCGGCGACGCCCTGGCGATCGCCGGCACGCTGGCCAGCAAGGGGCTGGCGATGATCGCCATCGATGCCATCTATCACGGCGGCCGCGTCGTCTGCCTGAGCAATGCCGACTGCGCCTCCGGCGTAACCTGCACCCAGCCGGCCCCGGTCAACGGGGTGCCGCAGGCCGGCAGCTGCGCCGGCGCTTACCTGGCAGCGGCCGGGGCGACGGCGCTGCCCGGCAGCCCGGACCTGCTCCCGGATCCGAGCCTGCCGAGCCGCGACTTCGTCAACCTCGCAAACCCCTTCGCGCAGCGCGACAACTACCGCCAGCACACCCTGGATCTGTTCCAGCTGGTGCGTGTGATCAAGGACACAGCCGCCGGCAGCCTGAGCGCGCAGATCAGCGCCAACGCCACGCTGGCGCCGATAAACTCCGCCAAGATCGGCTACCTCGGACAGTCCCTGGGCGCGCTCATGGGAACGAGCTTCCTGGCGCTGTCACCGAGCGTCAACCTCGGCGTCCTCAATGTCGGGGGTGGCAACCTGGTCGGCATCTTCACCGACCCCGCCTCGAGCCTGTCGGCGGGCGCGGCAGCGCAGCTCGGGGTGACGCCGGGCACACCGGCGTACTTTGGTCTGCTGGAGAACTTCCACTGGATCATCGATCCGGCGGATCCGATTAACTTCGCCCGCTACGTGCGCGCTCCCGATGCCAAGCTCATGCCCAATCGTACGGCTCCGGCGCGGGTGATCTTGCAGGAGGCGGGGATGGACACGGTGATCACCAACCAGTTCACGCTGGCCCTGGGGCTGGAGCTCGGGCTGCCGGTGGACATGATGCAGCACCTGCAGGGAATCGATCAGGAGGGCGCGGCCAACGCAGCTCCGGTGTCGACCTTCTTCCCCACCGCCGACCACGGCGCCATCTTCAACTTCACGAACATGGCGCTGACGCTGCAGATCCAGAATCAGGCCGCGACGTATCTGTCCACCGGCCTTGCTGGCGCGCCCCCCACCGTCACCCCGTAGCCCCACAGATCCCCTTGCACCGGAGCCCTTTTCATGGAGCGCAGTATGCGAGCTATCTTTTTTCCCTCTGAAGCGGCAGTAGCAGCGGGCCGCCCGGGCGCCACTACCGGCGTCCTCGCCGCGGGGCTTCTGACCCTGGGGCTGGGGCTCGGGCTTGTGCCCGCGACGGCCCAGGCGGCCGGGTATGTCAACTCGGAGCAGTCGCCGGCCGGGGTCGGCCTGGCCGGCGCGATGACGGCGCGCGCGGACGACGCCTCGGCCATCTTCTACAACCCGGCGGGTCTGGGATTCCAAAGCGGACTGTCGATTGTGGCCGGGATCACTCTGGCCAGCCCGCAGCAGAGCGTGACCAGCTTCGCCCCGGGCTCTGATCCGGGGGGCAGCATCTTCAAGGCGCAGAGCGCCAACTTCGTGCTGCCTACGATCTACGCAGCGGCGCGGGTGTCCGATCAGATCGCGCTCGGGCTGGGCGTGTTCGTCCATCACGGCGGCGGCGCCGACTTCCAGAACCCCGATGATCCGCGGCCGTTCCCGGGGCGCTTCGCGGCGCTGCGCACCAACATCCAGAGCCTCACCTTCAACCCCACCCTGAGCATCCGCATCATCCCGGAGGTCTCGGTGGGCGGCGGGCTGGATATCGAGGTCGGCTCGCTGGAGATCGTCCGCTCGCTGGCGCTCGGCAGCGCCGAGGGACGGATCGCTCTTGCGGGCAGCAGCCTGGCGTTTGGCGGCAACATCGGCGCCCTGGTGCGGCTGCTCGATGGCCGGCTGAACTTCGGACTGAGCTTCCGCTCGGCGCTCAACCTGCGCTTTGACTCCCTCAAGGTCGGCGCGACGGCGCCGGACGGAGTCTCGCTGCTGTTCCCCTACACCCAGGGCGCGACCAACCTGCCGACGCCGCACACGATCAGCCTGGGCATCGCCGGCAAGCCGGCGCGCTGGCTGACCATCAGCGTCGATGCCATCAGCTCGCTGTGGTCGGCGGTGCATGATCAGCGGATCACGCTCTCGGACGGGGGCAGCTTGACCCAGACTTCGGTGATTCCGCGCAGCTGGCGCGACGCCTACAGCGGCCGCATCGGCGTCGAGCTGGATCTGGGACCGGTGCTGGAGGCCAAGACCAAGTTCTGGCCGAAGGTGCGGGTCGGCTTCGGCTACGATCAGTCGCCGGTGCCGCCGAGCACCCTGGACACGTCGGTGCCGGACGCGGATCGCTTCTTCCCGTCGCTTGGCGTCTCGCTCGGTTATCGCGGGCTAGGTAGCATCGAGCTCGGTTACACGGCGATTCTGTTCCGCTCGCAGCCTTCGGAGAACCCGAACCTGCCGCTCACCTACGACACGACGATCCATGTGTTCGGGGCGGCAATCAACCTGCAGCTGGAGCGGGTGTTCGGCAAGCGCAGCGCGGCCTACTCGGCGCGGCTGCTGGATCGGTCGCCGGCGGTGCCGGTGGAAGAGGCGGCGCCGGCGCACTAGGAAAAGCGGGCGAGGCCCCTTTCCCGGAGATCCTTTTTTGGCCAGCTGGAGCTGACGAAAAAGGATCTCCGCTCAGCCCCACCCCATCAGTCGCGGAAGATGAGGAGGACGATCAGGACCAGCGCCAGGACGGAGAGGGCGGCGATGACCTTGACCCAGAGGTTGATCTGCTTGTCGAAGAAGGCGGGGTGGCGGGCGAGCGAATCTGGGAGCGGCGCCGCGCTTGGGGTAGCGGGCACGACCGCATTTGACGCCGAGAGGGGGAGCGGGGGGGGGGCGGCGGAGGAAGCGCGCCTACCTCGGTGGCGGGGGTGCGGCGGGGTCGATTCGCGGGTGGCCGGCCAGCGGGGTGGGGACGCGCGGCAGCAGGCCGCACACCTAGCACCGGGATGGGGGGCGGGGGTGTGACGGCCGGAGGGACGCGTGCTGCCAGCGGGGCGGGGTGGGGCCACCGGCGAGCGGGATGGCGCCGTCGGTGGGACTGCGGGCGGCAGGGCGCGCGCTGCCGGGCAGAGCCACCGCTGGCTGCGGCGCGGGGTCGGGCGGGGCGCAGCTGCAGGCGGCGTCGTGACCAGCGCCCGCGACCGGCGCCGCGACCGCGGGGGCGGCGGCGGGCACGGGCGCAGCCGCGGCGGCGGGGGTCGGGGCGGCGACGCCGGGCGGGAGCGGGGCCCGGCGAGCTCGGGGGCGCGCCGCCAAAGACGGCGGCGGCGCTGACCGGAGCCAGGGAGGCCCGGCTGGCCGACTTGGCCAGCATGTCGGGGCGCAGCGTCTTGAGGCCTTGGGTCACGGCGGCGCGCACGCCGGGGTCGATCGCGCCGTCGACATCGGTGCGCATCAGGTCGTCGGCGGTGAGCTCGATGATGTCGTCGCCCGAGCCCTCGACGCGGCGCATCGCGTCGGCGACATCGACGTCGACGTGGACGCCGCTCTCCTCCTCGTTCCAGTTGGAGGAGATCTTCTGGCCTTCGGCGATGACCTGCTTGGACCACTGCTTTACCGTCGTCTCGGTCGTGCCCTTGATGGCGGGCAGCTTGGCCATCGCCCGGGTGAGGGCGTCGGCCAGGGCGTTGCCGTCGACGTAGCGGGTCTTCAGGTCGCGCGACAGGGCGGTCATCACGACATCGTCAAGCTCTTTGGGGATGCTCGGGATGAGCTGACTCGGGCGGGGAATCTCGGCCTTGAGGACGCGGCTGATGACGATAAAGTCGTTGTGGCCGCCAAAGAGCCGGCGCCCGGTGAGCATCTCGTGCAGGACGATGCCGACCCCGAACACGTCGGTGGCCGGCACGACCTTCTGCGCCACCTGCTCGGGCGCCATGTAGGCGAGCTTGCCCTTGATGATGCCGGTGCGGGTCTGCGGCCCGAAGCCGCCGAGGGCCTTGGCGACGCCGAAGTCGATGACCTTGATGCTGCCCTCGGCCGAGACCATGACGTTCTCGGGCGAGATGTCGCGGTGGATGATCGGCTGCAGCTTGCCGGTGACGCTGTCCTTGTGGCTGTGGGCGTGGCCCAGGCCGCGCGCCATCTCGCGGGCGATAAAGGCAGCGATGCCGGCGGGAATGCCGAGACCGGTGAAGCCGCGGGTAGCGATCCGCAGAAGCTCCCACAGCTGGTAGCCGCGGACGTACTCCTGGACGATGAAGGGAACTTTTTTCTGCAGCGCCGGGTCGACCGCCTCCATGAGCGCGTAGACCCGCGCCAGGTTGGGGTGCTGCAGCGAGCGCACGAGCTTGGCCTCGTTGAGGAACATCTCGCGGAAGATCGGAAACTCGGGCTTGTTGAAAAGCTCGGGCTTTATGCGCTTGACGACGACGACGCTCATCGGCCCCACCGAGTGCTCGTCGCCGGAGTACTGGGCGCGAAAGACCTCGGCCATGCCGCCTTCGCCGATGCGCTCAATGAGTAGGTAGTCACCCAGGCGCGGGAGACTGTTCCCGGACATTGTCTGTAAGGGTACCTTAGTCACGCCGATCTTTTCATCCGGATTGTCGCGCAAGCATATTTTTGCCGCGGGCGGGCCGGCGGACCGCTTGGCTCTGTCTTGGCGACCGGAGGCTGCTAGAGCGCGATGCCGGCCCGCTTGGCCAGCTCGCTGTCGATGAGCTCCTGCAGCGCTCCCTCGACGAGGTAGCGGCAGTGGCGCAGCACCTCGGGGTCGTCGGCCTGCTCGGGCGTGGCGGGCAGCTTGATCGAGGTACCGATGACGTAGCGTAGGTGGACGCGGTGCGGAATCGGCAAGAGGCTCGCCGGCAGCGGGATGGGAAACGCCCACCGACCGAGCCAGCGCCGGCCGCGAGCGTAGGCGTCGCCGACGAAGTCGAACAGCTCGTCCGAGCCGATGGCGGCCAGCGGACAGACCGGGGCGCGGTTGCGGATGGCGGCGCGGATAAAGCCGTAGCGGCCGCCCCACAAGAGGCGGTAGCGCAGCTCGCGGGGCTTTACCGCCTCGCGCAGACCGCCGGGCAGGACCAGCACGAGCTGCTCGGCGGCGAGCAGCTGGTCGACGTTCTGCTGCGTCCCATCGACGGTTCCCACCGCAGCGGCCAGCCGCCGCAGCAGCGGCACCTTCCACCACGCGTGCTCGCCCAGCGCCCACACTGTGCGTCCGGTCTGCTTGCGGATCTCGCCCATCGGAAACGCGACGTCCCAGCCAAAGGCGTGGTTGGCGACCAGGAGTCCGCGCTCGGGCGGGAGGTTTTCCAGGCCGGCAAAGTCCACTTTCAGAAGACGCGCCACCGCGCCGATTGCCGCGTAGACGCGGTCGGCGTGGGCCGGCGAGAAGCCGACAAACGCCTCCTTGTCCTGCGGGGAGAAGCCATCGATGCTCATCTTTTGTCTACCTGCGGCTGGCGGTTGCTGGCCATCCTTCCCATCATTTTCTGCTTCGCGCGCCAAACTGCAAGCAGCTGCCGAGCCTCCGGGGCGTCCTGGGAGCGCGCTGCGCCCGCAAGGTTCCAGCTCGCCTGCCGGGTGAGACAAGCCCAGACTCTGGAGTCACTCTGCGCGAGGCTGGCAGGCCGGCAGCATTGCGCGCGGCTAGCGGCCGGCAGCCGGCGGCGCGGCGGGCCGGCCGAGCAGCTCATCGGCCAGCGGCGCCGCTCCGTACAGCTGCCGCAGCGCCCCGAGGATCGCCACGCTGTACACCGCCACGGCGCGGCTGCCGGCGGCGTCATCGACGTAGAAGTAGCGGTTTGGCAGCTTCTCGAGGTTGCTGTCAAAGTTCAGCCCGACCACCTGGCCGGCGCGGTTGAGCACCGGGCTGCCCGAGTTGCCGCCGATGGTGTCGGCGGTGTAGACAAAGTTCAGCGGCGTCGCCGGATCGATGCGCAGCCGGCCGCTGGCCAGGTGCGGCGCCAGCTGGTAGGGCGGCTTCTCGCCGAAGCTCAGCGCGCGATCGAACAGCCCGTAAAACAGGGTCTGGTACGGCACCAGGCGGCTGTCGTGCTCGTAGCCGCGCACCTCGCCAGAGGCGATGCGCAGGGTGAAGGTGGCGTCGGGGTAGGTGCGAGCGCCGTAGACCGCGAAGCGCGCCTTGGCGAGCTTCTCGGCGCTGATGGTCTCGATGCTCTGGATCTTCTGCTCGTGCCACAGGCGCAGCGCGCGCAGCACCGGATCAACGCGCTGCACCAGCTGCAAGAGTGGATCGGCGCTGCCGGTCACCGCCGCCTCGCCGCTGTCCGCTCCGGACTTGCTCTCGATGCGGGCAAGCAGCGCCTGGCGCGTCTTCAGGTCGAAAAGGCCGCTGCCGGCCACCGCCTTGTGCGCCGCCGCCGCCGGCGACTCCCCGGCCAGCGCCGCGACCACGAACGGATCGCGCGGCCCGAGCGCCGCCTGCGCCTGCTGCAGCCAGTCGGCGAGCACCGCCTCTTCCAGATCTGCGTACACCGGCGCCGCCGACAAGAGCTGCAGGCGCAGCGAGGGCAGCTTCGAGTCGCGGAACTCCTCCAGCCGCTCACCGCTCGGCTTTTTCAGCTCGCTCGGGTAGCGAAAAAAGAGCTGCGCCAGCGCCGCCAGGCGCGAGTGCGCGAGCGTGCTGTAGGTCAGGCGCTTGCTGTACGCCGGCAGCAGCCGGTAGGCGGCGTCGAGCTGGGCCCAGGCGTCCCCGTAGGCGCGGGCGAGCTCGGGGCGCTTCTGCACCGCCGCCCGCAGCTCCTGCTCCTCGCGCTGCTTGCGGGCGAAGCCGTCGGCGCTCTGCAGGCCGGCCTGCTGGCCGATGAGGCGCTTGCGCTGGTTGTCGAGGTTGCGCAGGAGCGAGCTCGCCCGCCGCGCCGGCTCGACCCCCTGCTCGGAGTAGCGGATGAGCGCCTGGCGGCGGGCGGCCATGGTCGCAAGGCTCAGCGGGTTCTGCACGTCGCGCTGCGCCTTGAGCTGGGTCACCGTTAGCCCGCGACTGGTGGTGCCCGGGTGACCCAGCACCAGGACGAACTCCCCCTCGGCCACCGGCTTATCGGCAAGCTGCAGAAAGTGCGGCGGCCGCAGCGGCTGCCCGTCCTTGTAGATGCGCAGGATCGCGAAGTCGAGCGCGTGGCGCGGGTAGGTGAAGTTGTCGTACTCGCCGCCGAACGCCGCCGCCTGCTCCTCGGGCGCGAAGACCAGCCGGACATCGGTGTAGCGCTTGTACTGGTAGAGGAAGTACTGCCCGCCGCCAAATAGCGTCACTACCTCGGAGAGCAGGCCCGACTTCTCGCCGGCATCCTTCTCCAGCGCCGCGATCGCCGCTCGGCGCTGCGCCTGCGCCGCCTGCGGGCTCGCCCCCGCGGCCACCGCCCCCTGCACCTGCGCCGTCACGTCCTGGGTGGACCACAGCACCCGCGCCTCCAGGTCCGGGCAGGGCAGCTCCTCGGCGCGCGTGCGGGCGTAGAAGCCGTCGCGGATGAGATCGCGGGTCGGGCTCGACAGCTTGTGGATCTGGCTGCGCGCCACATGGTGGTTGGTCAAAAGCAGCCCCTCGGCCGAGACGAGCGAGCTGGAGCCCCCGTCCGAGAGCCGCACCGCCGAGCGCTGGAGCATCTCCAGCCACTGCTTGCTCGGCGTAAAAGCATGCTGCTCCTGCCACTGCGCGAGCGGCGCCTGGTGCAGCGGCCACATGCCTTCGTCCGCCCGCGCGCGCGGCGCGACCAGCCCGGCCAGAGAAAGTGCCAAAGCGCCGCTCAAGCAGGCGCCCCTCCCGAGAGCAGACCCCAAGCCCATCGCTTCATAGTCAGGAGTTCCGCGCAGTTACTCAACTGATTTTATAAGTAATTCAAATTACTATATTTCATCAGCCCTTAGGCGCCTCCTTCCCCACCGGCGCCGGGAGTTGTTGACTCGGACTGGCCGGCTCCTTACGGTCCTTACAGGCCTGTTCACTTTTTTCCCCTCGGGTGAGACATGTTGCTCAAGACCGCGGCTCGCAGTGTCATTACCGGCGCCGGAGGCGGCTTTGGCCGCGCCCTCGCGCTCGAACTCGCCGGACGCGGCGGCCACCTGGTGCTGTCCGACATCGATTTAGGGGCGGTCGAGCAGACCGCGCAGCTGGCCCGCGAGCGCGGCGCGGGCGCGGTCAAGGCGCTGCGCTGCGACGTCAGCCAGCTCGCCGAGGTCGAGGCGATGGCCGCCGCCTGCGAGGGCCCGGTGGACCTGGTCGTCAACAACGCCGGGGTCGGCAGCGGCGGCCGGGTCGGCGAGCTCACCATGGCCGACTGGCGGTGGACGCTGGAGATCGATCTGTTCGGCGTCATCCACGGCTGCCACGTCTTCGTGCCGCGGCTGCGCCGGCAGGGCAGCGGGCACATCCTCAATGTGGCCTCGGCCGCCGGCCTCCTGTGCGCCCCCGGGATGGGCGCCTATAACGTCGCCAAGGCCGGGGTGGTCGCACTGTCCGAGACCCTGCACGGCGAGCTCGCCGGCAGCGGCGTCGGGGTGACGGTGCTGTGCCCGACCTTCTTCCGCACCAACATCATCACCGCCGGCCGCTTCGCCGATGAGCGGACGCGCTCGCTCGCCGACCGCCTGATGGCCAAGGGCCGCCCGGCCCACGAGGTCGTCCTGGCCGCGCTCGCCGCCGTCGAGCAGGATGAGCTCTACTGCGTGCCGATGGCCGATGGGCGCTGGCTGTGGCGCCTCAAGCGCGCGGCGCCGGCCTTGTTCGGCAAGCTGCTCGGCAAGCGATCGCAGCTCGAGAACCGCAACCGCTAGTCGCCGCCTGCAGCGTCTTAGCAGGCTGCGGCAAGACGTAGCAAGCGGCCCGAGCTCGCGCGGAGCGGCCTCTGGGCTTTGAGTAGGGCCGGACTCGGAATCGGGCCGCGGAGCAGCTTTGCCCCAGCCTGTTAGCGGCGCGCCGCCACCGCGGCGAACACCGCCGCCAGCTCGGCGGGCGGCAGGCGGCTGAGGGCCTCGATGAGCCCGGCAGTCGATGGGGGGAGCGGCGGGCTGGCCGGCGCCTCATGCAGCGCCTCGCTCACCCGACGCGCGGTGGTGTTGCGCAGGGTGTCGGGATCAGCGTAGTGACGCGCAGTGACGGCGAAGCTGCCGTGCCCGAGCGCCGCCGCCACCGCCCCCGAGGTCGCCCCGGCCTCCAGGGCGAGCGTCGAGTGCAGCCCGCGCAGGCTGTGCGGGCACACCCGCGGCACCCCGGCCAGCTCGCAGTAGCGATGGACGCGGTGCCACAAAAAGTCGGTGCCGCGAGCGCCGCCGTGCTCACCGCAGATCAGGCTCCGGTCGGGCGCAGCGCCGGCGGTCAAGCGCAGCAGCAGCGGCTGCAGCAGCTCTGGCACGAGCAGCCGGCGGCGGGCGTTGCGCGTCTTGCCGGCGGCAATCCACAGCACCCGCCCGCCGTCGTCGACATCGCGCACCTTGCGCTGCAGCACCTCGCTGGAGCGCAGCCCGAGCAGCAGCTGCAGCAGCACCGCCACCGCGCCGGCATCGGCCTCGGCGTGCTGCAGCAGCACCGCGCACAGCCGCCGCGCCTCGTCGATGCGCAGCTGGGCCTTGCCGACGTTGACGCGGCCGACCGGCCGCACGCCGGCAAAGGGATTGCGGTCCACGTACCCGCGCTCGACCGCCCAGTGGAACAGGCCCTTGGCGCTGCGCAAGAGGATGCGGTGGGTCGCCGCGGCCACCGGCCGCCCGAACCGACCGCGGCGCGTCGTCTCGTCCCGGTACAGCTGCTCGGCGTGCGCCGGCGTGAGGTCGCAAAGCGCCAGCGCCCCCGGCAGGAACTGCCGCAGCTTGGACCTCAGCGTGGCGATCGTCGAGTCGACCGCTCCGCGCTGCTGCTTCTCGCCCAGGTACTCGTCCAGGGCCTCGCCGATCGTCAGCCGCGGCCGCGTCCCCAGCATGCAGACGATCTGTTCCTTGACCCGCTGCGCCTCTTCGTGGCTCGCCACCACCACCGACTTGCGGCCACCGCCTTCGCACACTACCAGGCGGAACTTGTCACCGTTCACATAGGGGCCGAGCACCCGCGCCGGCTTGATGGGCATGTTGGCATTATTACTTGGAATCGGGCGCGGCGGCTACGTCAGCCAGGGCGGCAGGTGCGGCCGCAGCAGCGCGTCACACCCCAGCACCCGGCCCGAGCTGCACATGCACAGGGTCAGCAGCGCCGCGCTCTGCAGCAGCAGCGCGCTGTCGCGCAGCAGCCCGCCGCCGCCGAGCAGGAAGGCGAGCGACAGCACGCACAGGAGCAGCGCGGCGTAGCGGCTGCACAGCCCGACGAGCAGCGCTGCCCCGGCGGCCACCTCGAGCAGCGCGACCAGCCGGCTATAGATGAGCGCGTGCCCAAGGACGTGCTGCAGCGCCAGGCTGGTGAGCCGGCTTGTGCGCGCGGCGGCCAGCATCGGCTCCAGCCGCTCGCGCAACAGCGGCTGCAGCAGCCACCCGGCCTCCACCTTGCCAAGGCCCGCGGCCAGGGCGAGGTAGCCGCAGCACAGGCGCAGCGGGGCGAGGATGAAGAGCGGCACCCGCTGGTTCCACAGCTCAGTCCACATGTCAGATCCGCGCAGCACAGTACTTGTGTGCCGCCCTTCTGCCAATGCCTTTGACCTTCGCGCGACGGCCCCCGGCCGCCGCGCGGCGACCGCGCAACCGAGGCGGGCGGACGGCCTTGAGGCGAAAATTTGGCAGCCGCTGCGCAGCGCGGTAGGTTCTTGTCCTACATCCCCTCCCCTTTGTGAATTCATGGCAGACCAACCAAAGCCTCCCAAAGAGAAACTGGCCACTCCCCCGGACGCCGCCGCGCCCCATCCGGCTTCCGACCCTGCTGGCGACTTGCGCGTCGGCAGCGCTGAGCCGCGCGGCGATCGCCTAGCCGCGGCCCGCCTGTGGCCAAAAGTCGCGCTACCCGCCGACCCTGCCGCCGGAGCTGGGCCCGCTGAGCGAGCGCCGGACGAGCTGCCGCGCCGCTTCCCCGACACGGCGTCGGCGCTGTCGGCGCTGCTGCAGCGGGCGCGAACGATGGGAGAGGCCGGGGTGCCCGCCCGCCTGCCCGTCCAGAGCTACCTGGACGCGCTCGGCTCGGTGCTGCACTTCATCGCCGCCCACCCGCTGCTGCACGGCGAGGTGAACCTGAGCGCCGAGATGTGCGGCGCCGTCCTGCGCGTAGCCGAGGAGTTGCAGGGCCGCGTGCCATCGGCCCCCGGGCTGGCCGAGCCGCTGGCGGTGCTGCCGCCGCTCAGCGTGCAGCATGAAGAGGCGATCCGCACCGGCGTGCTGCTGCTCGGCGCCTACCGGCAGGCGGTACGCAAGGCCCTGCGCGGCCCCAAAGCGGCCGCCGCCCGCGCCGAGTTCGCCGTCGACAGCGAGGTCAACACCCGCGACGGCGAGCAGGTCGCCGCCGGCATCACCCGCTTCCTCCATGCCGCCGAGCGCTTCCCCGAGGTCCTGGCCGAGGCTGGCCTGACCGGGCCGCAGCTGCTCGGGCTGGCGGCGCAAGAGCGGGTGCTGCGGGCGCTCGCCGAGCAGCGGCGCAGCGAAGCGGTGGCGGCCGGCTCGGCCTACCGCACCCGGGTGCTGCACCTGGCGCTGGAGTCGTTCTTTGACCGCTACTGCGCGGCGCTGCTCCTGCGCATGCTCGCCGAGCCCGAGGCTCAGCTGCGCGGCCTGGCGCTCGCCCCGCGCGCCACCGCGCCGCGCCACAGCGGCCGCCGCCTGACCGACTACGCCGCGTGCCGGGTCACCGACAGCGGCCGGCTGGTCTTTTAGCCCCGCGCCGGCCGCCGGCCGCCACAGTCTTCGCCCCGATTCCTGCGGGGCCTCGGCAGTCGCGCCGGCCGCCGGCCGCCACAGTCTTCGCCCCGATTCCTGCGGGGCCTCAGCAGGCGCGCCGGCCGCCACGGTCTTCGCCCCGATCCCTGCGGGGCCTCGGCAGTCGCGCCGGCCGCCGGCCGCCATGGTCTTCGTTCCGACTACTGCGGCGCTTCGGCAGTCGCGCCGGCCGGGCGATCCCGGCGCAGCAGCATCAGCTCGCGCAGCGACAGCTCGCGCAGCAGCATCAGCACTCCCAGATAGAGCAGGCCGGCCAGGCCGGCGCACAGGATCGTCCCCACCTTGCTGCCCAGGAGCCCGGGCGTGCCCGGCTGCGGCCACACCCGCCCAAGCGCCAGCACCACCGCGAACCCAACGCCCGCGCGCAGCAGCGACAGCGGCGGCAGGGTGACCTGCAAGCAGTGCCAGAGGTAGCCGAGGTTTAGCAGAAGCCCGCTGCCCATGCCGATCAGCAGCCCGAGCGCCGCCGCCCGCAGCGGCGGATCGCCGGTCGCAAGACCGCCGTTGATGGTCAGATAGACCGCCGCGCACGTCACAAGCGCGGTCACGATCCCAAGCAGCGCCGTCGGCAGCGCCCGGCCGAGCGAGTTGGTGATGGTGCCGACGATGCACAAGAGCGAGAAGCACACATACGCGCCCAGCAGGATCGCGAACGCGCCGGCGCCGGTGCTGTACTCTGGCGGATAGAGCAGCCGCAGCGTCGCCTGCGGTCGCACCCCCAGGCCGGCCACCATCGCCACCATCACCACCAGCGAGTAGCGCAGCGTAGTCTCGATGTAGCGGCGCGTCCGCGCCCGGTCGGCGCGCAGCGCCGGCGTCGAAAGCAGCGGGAAGATGATGAACGCCACCGCCAGGATGAGCTGATAGGGCAGCCGCGCCACCGTCTGCGCCGCCGCGTAGACGCCAACCAGGGCGTCGACGCTCCGCTTGACCTCGGTGGCGGCGAGGCCGGCCTGGCTCGCCGACTCGGTGCACAGGCGCTTGAGCCACCAGCCGTCCAGGAACATCAGCGCGTTGATCGCCGCCATGTACAGCATCAGCCACGCCATGTACGAGAACATCTTCTGCATCGCCCCCGGCGGGCTCTGCCCCGGCCGCGGCATGCCGACGACGCCGATCGACAGGACCATGATCAGCCCGGCCGCCAGCACGAACGCGCCGACCGCCGGCAGGGTGGCGTGGAAGACCAGCGCCGCCGCCAGCACCAGACCGGTGCGCAGGGTCGAGAACGTCATGTCGAGCGCCGCCTGCTTGTGGAACTGCCGGGCCCCGTTGGCCGCCCCGACGAACACCGCGTAGAAGCTGTAGGCGACGATGACGCCGGTGGCCAGGCGCAGGTGCGGGATCAGCTCGGCATCGTGCTCGAAGGCGGCGACCAGCGGCGCAGCGAGGAAGAACGCGACGGCGATCCCCAGCCCCAGGCGGAGGTTGACCTGCAGCGCGGTGCGCTTGGCGTCCTCCAGCGCCTGCGCCCCGGCGGCGGCAAAGTGCGCCACCGACTGGATCGTCGCCTGGATCAGCACGTTGTTGACCACCGACAGCCAGCCGAGCACCAGCGTCCACATGCCAAACAGCGCCGCACTGCCAAGCGCCCGCGGCAACAAAAGCTGCATGAGCAGCCCCGCGACCAGGAACCACAGCTTGGCCATCGGGATAAATATCACGCCGCGCCGGGTCGCCGCGCCCACGTCATCGGCGGCCGCTCCGGGCCCGGCAGGAGAGACGGGCGCCGCACTCGGCTCGCGCGCCGTAGGAGTAGGATCTTGAATGGTAACCATATCCGCTACTTGCAGGCTGCCCGAGGTGACCGCAGCGGGTCAAGGGGTCGCGCGCCGCTTGCCGCACGGGCCCGGCTCCGGGTCCCTCCCCAGCCGGCTGACGGCCACCGCTGTGCCGTCGCGCAGCCCGCTCACCGCCTAGGCCAACGCGCCGCGGCGCCGCCCTTCAGTGTTCGCTCAGCGCCTGGGCCGGCGCGCCGCGGCACCGATTGACTGCAGCAGCTGCTTGTCCTGCGGCGTGCCGAGCAGCCGCAGGCAATCGCTGAGCCGCTGGCGCTGCGGCAGCGGCTGGTCGCCCGCGGCCAGGGCGCGCACCTGCGCCGCCAGCTCGGGCGTCAGCGTGGGTGCAGTCGCAGTCGTAGGACGCGCCGGGCGTCGCGGCAGCGGCAGGCACAGCTCGGCCAGGGCGCAGCTGGCCAGCTCGCCGCCGGTCGGCGGCAGCGCCAGCGCGGTCAGCTCGCGCTCCAGGTGGTGCTGCGCCAGCAGCCCCAGCGCCGCCAGCGCCGCGTCGCGCACCGGCACCGGCCCCTGCGCCAGCGCCACCAGGCGCTGGGCCTGCGCCCGCCAGGCCGCCACCGGCAAGGCCCGCACCGCCTGGATGAGCTGACTGCGCACCGCCAGCGGCAGCCCGGGCAGCGCCGCCAGCTGCAGCATGTAGCTCGGCACCGGGCTCAGGTCCTCGCCGCAGCCGGGGTCATCCGGCTCGGTGCAGGCGCTCGCGCCGTGCAGTCCCTCGCACAGCCGCACCAGAGCTTCGGTCGCCGCCGCGAGCAGCTTGTCGTTCTGCGTACGCCCGACGAGCTCGACGAGCGGCAGCAGGCCCTGGGCGGCGACCTCGGGGTGGAAGCTCCCCGCTAGCCCGAGGCCCCGCAGGGCGGCGGCGGCCACCCGCGGCTGCCCACCGGCCTCCGCGCTGACCGCGAGCCGGACGAGCCGCGCCGGCCCGAGCCGCGTCGCCAGCCGCTCCAGCTCGACCGCATCGGTGCTCACCGCCGAGACCTCCAGCGGCCGCGGCAGCACGACCTCGGGCACAAGCAGAAGGGCCGCCAGCGCGACGCTCACGCCGCGACCTCCGCCGCGCGGCAGCCGCAGCTGTCCAGCCCAATAGCGGGCGCCGCGCTCCTCACCTCATGCTCCGCAGGGCCATTTGGACCCATGGTAGCTGAAAACCACGGCTTTTAGGGGCGGCGCCCCGGCCGCGTGCAAGCAGGCGTTATGGACAAAGAAATTGACACGCCGACACCCGTTCAGTAACTTCCCATTAGTTCAGTCAGGGAAGGTCCTACATGTCCATTCCTAATAACACCGACGGCGCCGATGGTGCCGACAAGTCGCTCCCGATTCCCTTTCCGCGCCGCACTTTTGTAAAGCCCGTCGCGCCCACCCTCACCCCTGCCAGCGAGAGCGGCCGCTCGCTCATCGCCATGGACGGCGACAGTGAATCGGTGATCGGCGAGCCGGGCGGCCGCGAGCCGCTGACCGACCGCCAGCGCCAGGTCCTCTCCTTCATCGGCGAGTCGATCCGTTCGCGCGGCTACCCGCCCACCCTGCGCGAGATCGGCGAGCGCATGGGGATCCGCTCGACCAATGGGGTCAACGATCACCTCAAGGCGCTGGAGAAAAAGGGCTACCTGCAGCGTCAGGACCTGAAGTCGCGCGCCTTGCGCGTGATTGAGCCCGACGAGGCGACGCTGCCCGAGCCGGTCCTGGCCGCCAACGACGACAGCACCGTCGAGGTGCCGCTGCTCGGGCGGGTCGCCGCCGGCCAGCCGATCCTGGCTCTCGAGCAGCGCGAGGACACGGTCAAGGTCGATCGCTTCTTCCTCGGCGGTCACCGCGACGTGTTCGCGCTGCGGGTGCAGGGCGACTCGATGATCGAGGCCGGCATCTTTGACGGCGACTTCATCTTCGTCAAGAAGCAGGCGACTGCCCGCTCTGGCGACATCGTCGTCGCGATGATCAACGACGAGGCGACGGTGAAGTACTTCTACCCCGAGACCGATCGCATCCTGTTCAAGCCCGCCAACTGTCGCCTGCTGCCCATCGAGGTCAAGCGCAGCGACTTCAAGCCGGTGAACCTGCTCGGCACCGTGGTCGGCGTCTACCGGCGCATGAACTAGCCTCCTCGCGCTGCCCCCCAGGCACGGCGGCGCTGCCCGCTGTCGGGCCGCTGTGCTAGGGTGCGCCCATGTCCACGCTGTACCTGGTCGACGGCTCCAACTTCCTGTTTCGCGCCTTCCACGCCATGCCGCCGATGGTCACCTCCACCGGCATTCCCACCGGCGCCGTCCGCGGCCTGGCCAACATGCTGCTGCGCCTTTTAGGGGAGTATCAGCCGTCGCACATCGCGGTGGTGTTCGACGCCGGCGGCCGCGACAAGCGCGCCGAGCGGCTGGCCGCCTACAAGCAGAACCGCAAGGAGTGCCCGCCCGAGCTGGTGCCGCAGTTCGACCTGGCGCGGCGGCTGGTCGGCGCGCTCGGCGTCCGCTCGCTCGACGCCACTGATTTCGAGGCCGATGACCTCATCGCCACCCTGGCCCGCAAGGCGCAGAAGGCCCAGCTCAAGGTGGTGATCGCCTCGTCGGACAAGGACCTGATGCAGCTGTGCAGCGAGGGCGAGATCGGGCTGCTCGACACCATGAAGGACGAGGGCCGCGGCAAGCTTTACGGCCCGGCCGAGGTGGTGGAGAAGTTCGGCGTGCCGCCGCAGCAGCTGGGCGACGTGCTGGCGCTGATGGGCGACAGCAGCGACAACCTGCCCGGGGTGCCGGGCATCGGCGCCAAGACGGCGGCGCAGCTTATCCAAAGCTTCGGCTCGATCGACGAGCTCTTGCGTCGCATCGACGACATCAGCGTGCGCGGCAAGGACAAGGTCCAGGCCGCCCTGCGCGCCCACGCCGAGCAGCTGCGGCTGGTGCGCGAGCTGGTGGCGCTCGATGAGGACGTGCCCGCCGCCCCGGCGCTGGATGAGCTCAGCCGGCAGCCGGTGCACCGCAGCGAGCTGCTGATGCTGCTCAAGGAGCTGGAGTTTAACACCCTGCACAAGCGCCTGACGCAGCCCGGCGGGGTGCCCGGCATGCCCGACCTCAGCGACGAAAAAGTTACCGCTGAGTCCCTCGGCCCGGGGGCCGCCGCCGAGGTAGTCGGGGACGGCGCCGCGACCGACCCGGCGCCTCCCCTGCCGCCGCCGACCGCACTCATCGCCGCGGTGCCCGCCGGCTGCACCGTGGTGCTCACCACCGCCGAGCTCGTGCAGGCGGTGGCGGCGATCCGCGCCCAGCTCGCCGCCGATCCGCAGGCGTGGCTGGCGGTGGTGCCGCAGTGGTGCGAGGACCCGCGCAAGGGTCACAACGCGCGCCTCTGCCCGCTCACCGGGCTGGCGCTCGCCATCGTCGGCACAGCGCCGCTCTACCTGCCTTTGGGACACCGCTACCTCGGCGCCCCGGCGCAGCTGCCGGCGGCGGAGATCTTCGCCGCGCTCGACCCGCTGCTCGCCGATCCGGCGGTGCGCAAGGCGGTCTACGGGGCCAAAGAGACCATCGCCGGCCTGCGCCAGCACCGGCAGGCGCTGCTCGGCATCGCCACCGACCCAGCGCTGTGCTCCTACCTCCTTGATCCGGCGCAGAGCCACGAGCTCTCGGCGCTGCTCGAGCGGCACCTGCCGCCCGACTACCCCAAGCTGCCGAGCCGCGAGGCGCTGTGCCAGAGCGGCAAGCACCGCAGCGGCTTTGACACCGTCGACATCACCCGCGCCGCCGAGCTGGCCGGGGCCGAGGCGCGGGCGATCCTGATCGCCGGCGAGGTGCTGCTGCACAAGCTCGACCCGGCGGGACAGCAGCTGCTGCACGCGCTCGAGCTGCCGCTGGCCCAGGTGCTGGCCGAGATCGAGGCCTACGGCGTGCTCCTCGATGTGGGCGTGCTGCGCCAGCTTTCCGCCGAGGCCGAGACCCGGCTGCGGGCGCTGGAGGCCGAGATCGCCGCCCAGGCCGGGGTGACGATCAACCTCAACTCGCCCAAGCAGCTCGCCGAGCTCCTGTTTGAGCGGCTGGGGCTTGAGCCGGGCAAGAAGAACAAGGGCAAGTCCGGCCACTCGGTCGACGCCGAGGTGCTGGAGACCCTGGCCGCCGATCACCCGATCGCGCGCAAGATCCTCGAGCACCGCAGCCTGTCCAAGCTCAAGGGCACCTACCTCGATCAGTTTCCCCTGCTCTGCGATCCGGCAAGCGGTCGCCTGCACACCTGCTACCAGCAGGTGGTGGCCGCCACCGGCCGCCTGTCGTCGACCGAGCCCAACCTGCAGAACATCCCGATCCGCACCGAGCTCGGGGCCAAGATCCGCCGCGCCTTCATCGCCCCGCCCGGGCACTTGCTGATCGCCGCCGACTACTCGCAGATCGAGCTGCGGGTGCTCGCCCACCTTTCGGGCGACGAGCTGTTGTGCTCGAGCTTCGCCAGCGGCGACGACATCCACACCCGCACCGCGATCGAGATGTTCGGCCCCACCGAGGGCGCCACCGCCGACAAGCGCCGCGTCGCCAAGATGATCAACTACGGCATCGTCTACGGCCTGTCCGACTACGGCCTGGCGGTGCGGCTGTCGATCGAGCGCCGCCTCGCCAAGCAGTACATCGAGGAGTACTTCGCCCGCTACAAGGGGGTAAAGGACTTCATGGAGGAGCTGGTCCTGCGCGCTCGCCGCGACGGCGGCGCCCGCACCCTGCTCGGCCGCTTCCGACCGCTTGGCGACCTCACCAGCCGCAACTACGCCGCCCGCGCCTACGCCGAGCGGATCGCCAAGAACACCCCGATCCAGGGCACCGCCGCCGACATCCTCAAGCAGGCGATGATCAACGTGCAGACCGAGCTCGCCGCCAGCGAGCCGACCACCCGCATGCTGCTGACCGTGCACGACGAGCTCGTGCTCGAAGCCCCCGCCGACCGCCAGGCCGCGGTGAGCACCCTGGTCCAGACCGCGATGGAGCGCGCCGCCACCCTGCGCGTCCCGCTGCGCGTCGAGCTCGGCGCCGCCGCCAGCTGGGCGGACTGTTAGGAGCGGGAGCCGCTGGCGTCAGGCTCCGCTCCGCTCCGTACTTTTGGGAGAGCGTGGTCTAGGCGGCGCCCTCTTCGACCTCGTCGGTGGCTTCTTCGGGCAGCTCGGGCATGTCGCTCTCGGTCATGTCGTTGACGTAGGTGCAGCTGGCGCAGTGCAGCTTGATGCCGCGGCGGTTCTGCTTCTTGAGCAGGAACGGCGCCGCGCACTCCGGGCACGCCTCCTTGATCGGCCGATCCCACGACACGAAGTCGCACTTGGTGGTGCTGTAGTTCGAGCAGCCAAAGAACGAGCTGCCGCGCCGCGACCGCTTCTCGGTAAGGAACCCGCCGCAGCCCGGCCGCGGGCAGGTGATGCCCAGGCTCACCGGCCGCGTCGTCTTGCACTCGGGGTAGCGCGAGCAGGCCCAGAACTCGCCAAAGCGCCCCCGGCGGTGCATCATCGGCGCCCCGCAGACGTTGCACACTTCGTCGGTGGTCGGCTCGGGCTTGATCTCGATCTGGCCCTCTTTGTTGCGGATGAACTCTTTGGTGTTCTTGCACTCGGGGTAGCCGCTGCAGGCGAGGAACTCGCCGTTGCGGCCCCACTTGACGACCATGTTCTGGCCGCACTTCTCGCAGTTGAACTCGGTCGGGATCTCGACCCGCTTCCAGTCCTTCATCTCGATGACCGCCTTCTCCAGGTCGGTCTTGAAGGGCTGATAGAAGCGCCCGAGCAGGGCCTGCATGTTCTCCTCGCCCTCCTCGATGCCGTCGAGATCGCTCTCCATCTTGGCGGTGAAGTCGACGTTTAGCACCCGGGCGAAGCTCTGCACGAGCAGCTCGTTGACGCGGGTGCCGAGCAGCGTCGGGTAGAACCGGCCCTCGCGCTTCTCGATGTAGCCGCGGTCCTGGATCGTCGACAGGATCGTCGCGTAGGTCGACGGCCGGCCGATGCCCTTCTCTTCCAGCTCCTTGACCAGCGAGGCCTCGGTGAAGCGCGGCGGCGGCTGGGTGAAGTGCTGATCGGCCTTGGCGTCGTGCACCCGCAGCGGCTCGCCCACCGTCAGGCTCGGCAGCTTCTCGCCTTCGCCGTCGGCCTCGGGGCTCACCTCGGGGGCGTCTTCGTCCTGGGCCTCGGTGTACACAGCGGTAAAGCCGGCCGAGCGCAGCACCTGACCGGTGGCGCGCAGGTCGTAGGTGTGGCCCGCGTCCTTGACCTCGACGAACGCAGTGGTCTGGTCGTACAGCGCCGGCCGCATCTGCGAGGCGACAAAGCGGTTCCAGATGAGCTGGTAGAGCTTGATCTGATCCTGCAGGTCGCGCGCCTTGTCGGGGTGCTTCTGCGCCTCGGCGAGCAGGAGCTTCTTGACCGTCTCCGGATCGTACTTGAGGGTGGTCGGCCGGATCGCCTCGTGGGCGTCCTGGACATTGGACTTCTTGGACTTGTAGATCACCGGCTCGTCGGGCAGGGCGTCCTTGCCGTAGCGCTGGTTGATGTAGGTCCGCACGTCGGTGAGGGCGTCGGGGCTGGTGCGCACCGAGTCGGTACGCATGTAGGTGATAAGACCGATCGCGCCCTCGGCGCCGAGCTCGACGCCTTCGTACAGGCGCTGGGCGACGCCCATCGTCCGCTTGGCGGTAAAGCGCAGCTTGCGCGCCGCCTCTTGCTGCAGCTTGCTGGTGATAAACGGCGCCAGCGGCAGCTTGCGGCGCTCTTTGCGCTCGACGTTGCCGACCTTGAGCGGCACCTTCTGCAGCACCTGGGCGATCCGCTTGGCATCCTCGGCGCCCAGGCGCTCGGGCTTCTGGCCGTCGACCTTGTGCAGCCGCAGGGTGAACTTGGGCGGCAGGCTGGCCTCGACCGCGGCCTCGACCGTCCAGTACTCTTCGGCCTTGAAGGCGGCGATCTCGGCCTCGCGCTCGACGATGATGCGCACTGCCACCGACTGCACGCGCCCGGCCGACAGGCCCCGCTTCACCTTGTTCCACAAGATGGGCGAGATCTGGTAGCCGACCAGCCGGTCGAGCACCCGCCGCGTCTGCTGAGCGTCGAACTTGTTCTTATCGAGCTCGGTCGGGTTGGCGATCGCCTCGGTGACGCCGCGCTTGGTGATCTCGTTGAACAGCACCCGCTTGATGTTGGGGTTGGCGTCGCGGATCTCCTCGGCGAGGTGCCAGGCGATGGCCTCCCCTTCGCGGTCGGGGTCAGGCGCCAGATACACCACATCGGCGCTGCGCGCCGCCTTCTTCAGGTCGGTGATGATCTTGCCCTTGCCGCGGATGACCACGTACTCGGGGGTGAAGTCGTGCTCGATGTCGACGCCGATCTTCGACTTGGGCAGGTCCTTGATGTGGCCCACCGAGGCCAGCACCTCGACCTTGCTGCCCAGGTACTTCTGGATCGTCTTGGCCTTGGCCGGCGACTCGACCACCACCAGCGCCGAGTCCGCCTCGCCAGCGGCGCGCGGGGCGCGAGCCTTGGCAGCGGCCGGAGCGGCTGGCTTTTTGGCCGCAGCTTTCTTGGCCGGCTTCTTGGTCGCCTTTTTGGCCGCGGCTTTCTTGGCCGGCTTGGCCGGGGCCTCGGCCGGCTCGGTCTTTTTGGCTGCCGCCTTCTTGGCCGGCGCCTTCTTCTTGGCGGCCTTCTTCTTGGCCGGCGCCTTCTTCTTGGCCGCGGCTGCGGTCTCTACTTCGTCAGCGGCAGCCTCGTCGGCGACCGCGTCATCGACGGCCGCCGCTTTTGCCTTGGCCGCCTTGCCGGACTTTGTAGACGTCGCCGCCTTGGAGGGAGATCGCGAAGCCTTGGTAGTTGTCGGAGCTTTAGCCATGGTGTTCCTAGCCAAGCGGAGCATGCACAATGTACCGCCCGCCAGCCAGGCGGGTACATCGTCCGCGAAGTTCAAGATCGACGAGCGCCGCGGCACAATCGCCGGGCGAGAGACCAGTTCGTGCGCACAGCTCGCCGAGGTCATGGGGAGAAACGGTCTGCGCCAGCACCGCCAGCAAGCCATCGGCGGCGGCGCTGAACTCACTGATAAAGGACGGCGCGGGCGTCGCACCCGCAGCGCGCCGCGCCTGCCCGCGGGGCCCGACCGGCGGCGGCTCGGCTGGCCCACCGCGAGCCGCTGGGCGCCGCTCGGATGGCGCCGGGCCGGCCGCGAGCAGGGCCAGCACATCAGCCACTGTCTGCACCGGCTGGGCCCCGGCCGCCAGCGCTGCCGCGGTGCCCGCTGAGCCGGGGAAGGCGGCCAGGGCCCGCCCATGGCGCCGCGCCTGCCGGGCGGTGATCAGCGAGCCCGAGTCGGCGCGCGCCTCGATGATGACCACCAGGTCGGCCAGCACCGCCATCAGCTCGTTGCGCGCCGGGAAGTGCCAGGGCAGCGGCTGGGCGCCGGGGGGAAAGCTCGACAGCAGGCAGCCGCGCTCGCTGATCTCGTGGAACAGCCGGCGGTGGCGCTGCGGGTAGGCGACATCGACCCCGCAGCCGAGCACCGCGCAGGTGCGACCCTGCACCGAAAGCGCCCCGCGGTGCGCCGCGCCGTCGATTCCCAGGGCGCCGCCCGAGATCACCAGGCCGCCGCGCTCTGCCACCGCCGCCCCCAGCGCCTGCGCCAGGGCCTCGCCGGCCGCCGAGGCGGCGCGAGCGCCGATGATGGTGACCGCCGGCCGCGCCTGCAGCGCCTGCGCATCCCCGCGCAGCCACAGCGGCCGGTGCAGCGGCCGGGCGTCCGGCAGCTCGGCAGCCAGCTCGGCCAGCCGGTGCGGCCAGCCCGGCTCCCCGGGCACCCAGGCAGCGACCGCCGCGCCGGGCGGCAGGCCGGCGCCCGCAGCGGTAGCCCGGCTCTGGGGCGCTTGGTCCATGGAGGTAAGTGCAGCTGGCAAGGCTTCCACGAATAGATATTGGCCGCGATAGCGTCAAGCTGGATCCGCTAAATATGCGAAAAAACTTGGTTCTTCGCGGCCGATTTCCGACGACAAAATTTGCGGGCGGTTCTTTTGGGGGTCTTTTAGAGCTCGGGCGTGGGCAAAAAGTCTTCCTTGCCCTACATCGATCCCGGTTTCGCCTGGGCCCCGTTGAAGGGAGCCGCCCCCCTGGATGGACCAGGGGTCCCACGCGTGCACGGCGCACCAAGACCGCAGCGGGCCAGCGGACCCGGCAGCAGCAGGGGCGGGACTGCCGAGGTCGCGGCTCAGCCCGCCTGCGCGTCCTGGATGGCCTGGCGGTAGATATTCATGTAGGCGCGAGCCGAGACGTTCCAGCTAAAGTCGGCGCGCATCGCTCGCCGCTGCAGCCCGAGGAACGCTCCCTCATCGCCGTGATAGGCGGCCAGCGCCCGCCGCACCGCCCCCGACAGCGCCGGTACATCAAAGGCGGTAAAGGCAAACCCGGTGCCGCTGCGCGAGCGCGCATCGTAGTCCACCACGGTATCGCGCAGCCCGCCCACCGCGCGCACGATCGGCAGCGTGCCGTAGCGCATGCTGTAGATCTGGTTCAGGCCGCACGGCTCAAAGCGCGACGGCATGACAAAGAAGTCGGCGCCGGCCTCGGTGCGGTGCGACAGCGCCTCGTCATAGCCCAGGCGCACCGCCAGCCGGCTTGGGAAGCGCTCGGCGAGCATGCGCAGCCGCTGCTCGAAGGCGTGGTCGCCCTGGCCGAGGATCACGTACTGCAGATCGACGCGGCCGAGTAGGCCCGCCGCCTCGCGCTCGAGCAGGCCGATGATGAGGTCGATGCCCTTCTGCGGCGTCAGGCGCGAGATGGTCGCCAGGAGCGGGGTGCGCGGCCGCACCGGCAGGCCGACCTCGCGCTGCAGATCCGCCTTGCAGCGGGCCTTGCCGGCCAGGCTCGCCCCCCAGGCGGCGTCATCGAGCAGCTCCTCCCCCTCGGCCGCCGGCGGCAGGCCGTAGCGCGCCACCAGGTAGGGGTCGTGCCACGGGCTCCAGCGCTCGTAGTCGGCGCCGTTGAGGATGCCGGTGAGCCGCCCGCCGAGCGACTGCATCACCCCCTCCAGGCCGTAGCCGTACTCCGCGGTGCGGATCTCGCTGGCGTACTGCGGGCTGACGGTGGTGACGCGGTCGGCGAAGAACAGCCCGGCCTTGATGAGCGCCGCCTGGCCGTAGAACTCGACCCCTTCGGGGTTCTGGTGCTCCGGGCGCACCCCCAGCGCGGTCGCCTCGGCCAGCGAGCAGAGCCCCTTGAACAGCAGGTTGTGGACGGTGAACACCGTCGCCGGCTGGAAGTCCAGGCCGCCGTGCCGGGCGAAGTAAAGGGCCAGGCCGGTCTGCCAGTCGTGGCTGTGCACGACATCGGGCCGCAGGTTGAACTCCTGCGCCACCGTGAGCGCCGCCCGCGACAGCAGGGCAAAGCGCAGCGGGTTGTCGCTGTAGTCCTGCTCCAGCCGATCCGGGGGGCCGTAGATGCCGGGCCGGTCGGCGAACAGCGGGTGATCGATCAAGTAGACGGTCACTTGCGGTCCGCTGCCGGGCAGCTTGCCCTCGTAGAGCCCGACCTCGAAGTGCTGGTCCCCCAGCGGCACCCTGAGGGTGCGCAGCCGCTTGGCGAAGCCGAACTGCGCCGGGTCGATCGAGCCGTAGCGCGCCGACACCACCGTCACCCGCGCCGCTCCCTGCTGGGCCAGCGCCCGCGGCAGCGAGCCGAGGACATCGCCCAGCCCCCCGGTCTTTGAAAAGGGCGCTACTTCAGAGGCTACATGCAGGACATTCATCCATTTACCTTACGCATTTCGCTGAGCCTGTGGCCAATTCACTGGGCGCTCTTCCACCCTCGCGCCCTCGCGCCCTCGCGCCCCCACCAAGACCTGGAGATCTGAAGACCTGAGGATCTGAGGATCTGAAGACCTGAAGCGTCGAGCCGCCGTGCCGAAAGTGGGAGCCCATGATGTGAAGATGTATCTATAAGGTATCCGCACCGGCCTAGGGAAGCCCCAGCGGAGCGCCTGCCCACGATTCCGGGCGGAATTCGCCGCTGGCCGCCGCGCCCCCGACTGCCGTCACGGCGGGCGCGCTGACCGCACCCTGAGGGTGGCCAGCTGTTAGCGCAGCCGACCGCTGACCACGCGCTCGATGTTGGCCAGGTCGCTGTGGCTCTGCACCTGGGTGAAGCCGGCGGCGCGCAGCAGCTCCTCCACCGCCTGGTGCTGGCCGGCCCCGATCTCAAGGAGCAGCCAGCCGCCCGGGCGCAGGCGCCGCGGAGCCTGCTCGATGAGCCGGCGGACCACCGCGAGGCCATCGGGACCGCCGTCGAGTGCGGCGTGCGGCTCGGCGCGCACCTCGGGGGAGAGCTGCGCGATCTCGGCCGTGGGGATGTAGGGCAGGTTGGCGGTGATCAGGTCCAGGCGCAGCGGCGGCGACAGCGGTGCCAGCAGATCGCCGTGGAAGAGCTCGACCGCGAGGCCGAGGCGCTCGGCGTTGCCGGCCGCGACCTGCAGCGCCTCCGAGCACTGGTCGATGGCCAGCACGCGCACATCGGGACGGCTGTGCTTGAGCGCCAGGGCGACCGCGCCCGAGCCGGTGCCGACGTCCGCGACCACCGCCGCCGGAGCCTGGTCCGCGCTCGGCCTGCCGCCCGCGCGGGCCCTGCGGGCGGCAGGCCCCGCCGACGCCTTCGCCGCCGACTCCGCTGCAGGTGCAGCGGGCGCGTTCGCGTCCGCCGCATCCGCCGCATCCGCCGCGTCCGCCGCGTCCGCCGCATCCGCCGCGTCCGCCGCGTCCGCCGCGTCCGCCGCATCCGCCGCGTCCGCGCCATCGAGCGCATCGGGCAGCTGGGGCGGATCATAGTGCACGGTGAGGGCGACGCCCGGCTCGGCGCGGACCTGCAGCGGCTCGCTGGTCTCTGGATCAGCCGGCGCGGTCGCCGCTGCTGGCGAGGCCAGCGCGGCGGGGCCAGCGGCGCCCGGGGCGGCGGCGCTCGGTGGCAGGCAGCGCAGCGCGACCTCGACGAGCAGCTCGGTCTCGGGGCGCGGGATCAGCACCGCCTCGCTGACCTGCAGCGGCAGCGAGTAGAACTCCTTCTCGCCGGTCAGATAGGCGACCGGCTCGCCGTGCAGCCGGCGCTTGATGAGGCCCCGATAGCGCTCGAGCTCTCCCGCGGTGAGCGGCTGATCGTAGTGGGTGTAAAGCGCCACCCGCGGCCACCCGAGGCTGTGCCCGAGGAGCAGCTCGGCGTCGAGCCGGGGCGAGCCCAGGCCCTGCGCGCTGAAGCGCTGCTGGGTCCACTGCAGGACCCGCCGAATCGTCCAGCTTGTCGTCTCACTTTGCGCGTTCACGGCGCGAGCATAGCCACCCAGCCGGTCTGGCAACAATGGCCAACGGCGCGGCTCCGGTAATAAATTCGCGCTGGGCAGCCGGGCTCGTCCTGGGCAGCGCATCCCGCCACGGCCTCTTGCCTCTGGCCACCGCTTCGACGCCTTGCCTTGCCGTTCCTGCCGGCCCTGCCGGTCTCTGCCGGCCTCTGCCCCGCCCTGCCCCACCTTGGCCCGCTCTGCTACGGCCTGTTGTCCCCACCGCGCGGCCCGCAGCGCCGTTCCCGTGTCCAGCTATATAAGCAGACAAAATTCCCAGCAGCGACGCGGACCTACGAGGGAGGGACCCGGCAAAAGAATCTCTAGCTCAAACAGCTACGGTATAGTAATTGCCTAGTAACTCTGGGCGTCGACCTGCGTTCCTCGCGGTCGAGCGACAGAGCTGCCAAGTTCATAGGAGATTCACGAAAATGGCGCGGGATCCTTTCGCTCCAGTTCAGCAGAGTTCAGTGCCCCAGTTTGTCTGGATCATCGTCGGCGTCGTCGGCTTGCTGGTGGTCCTGGTGGGCACCACGATGGCCATCGTAATCTCGAAGCGGTCGCCACCGGTGGTCGCCACCCCGACCGCCCCGGCCGTCCAGCCGACGCCGGTCACTGCCCCCACCGCTGCCACCACGGTCGCGGCCAACGACGGCCAGCCGGCGGGCGCGACGGCCAGCGACAGCAAGCCCGACAAGGGTGATAAGGGCGACAAGGGCGACAAGTCCGAGAAGAAGCACCACCGCTCCAGCAGCAGCAGCAGCAGCAGCAAGTCGGCCAAGACGGACAGCAAGCCGGCCGGTCCTTCGTCGCCGCCGCCGCCGCCCAAGAAGCAGAACAACATGAGCCAGAAGGAAATCGACAAGCTGCTCGGCATCTAGTCGCGCCCGGCCCGGCCGCGGGCGGCGCTTGGCTCGCCTGGGCTGGCTGCGCCGCTCCGCCGCCGCCTGTCAACCGATCAACTCCTTTTTCTCCTCCTGCCCAGTCTGCCTCTCGCTTGAGCTCGCACCTCCTTTTTTAGCTGCCGATTCCCACAAGTCTCGCTGGCGCCGGAGCCCGGCGTGGGGAAACGGCCGCCAAAAAAGCCCCTGATTTGCGCTGGTAAGCTGGTTTTTTCCAGCAGCCGGACCCTGCCCGGCTAACGCTTACCTTGACTTTAATCATCACGCCGATATTGTTCGGGGCCGCAGTGAAGCGAACGATCCAAATCCGCATCGCCGGTCAGCCATACGTGGTACGCAGCGATGCGGAGGAAGCCTACGTGCAGTCGCTGGCCGAGCTGGTCAACGCCCGCGTCAGCGCGCTGAAAGGCACTCGCCAGATTGCGACCCAGTCCGACATGGTCCTCGCCGCCCTCCAGCTAGCAGACGAGCTGCAGCATGAGCGACAGCTGCAGACGCGGCTCCGTGGTCAGGTCCGGCAGCGCACCCTGCGCATGCTCGACTGCCTGCGCCAAATCGAAGCTTCACCGTCGCCACCGAGAAGCTGATAGCAGGTCGCCGCGTGCAGGATCCTGTGCCCCATCCGCTTAAGGCCCAGAAGCAAGCGCTGCGCAGTGCGCTGCGGCAGGAGCGCGCGCACAAGGCGCCGCCGCCGGGCAGCCCGGACGCCCTCGCCCTCAGCCAGGCGCTGGCGGCGCTGGTCGACGCCGAGCTGCGCGCCGCCGGGGCCCGCTCAGTCGCCCTTTACGCCGCCCGCAGCGATGAGCTCGATCCGCGCTTCATCGGCGAGCGCGCCCGCGCCCGCGGCTGCCAGCTGTGCTACCCGCGAGTGGCCACAAGCTCGCCGCCCACCCTGACCTTCCACGCCTGCGACGAAACGGAGCTGGCCCCCGGCGGCTTCGGGGTGCGCGAGCCGCGCGCCGCCGCCCCGCAGCCGCGCGCCATCGACGCCTTCGTCCTGCCCGGCCTCGGCTTTGATCGCCGCGGGGGGCGCCTGGGCTACGGCCGCGGCTTCTATGACGCGGCGCTGCGCCAGCAGCCGGTCGCGCTGCGCATCGCCGTTGGCTACGACTTCCAAGTTCTACCCACTATCCCGATGGGCGAGCAGGATGAACCCGTCGACCTGGTCGTCACCCCATCACAAAGGTGGCGCACTGGGGCGCGGCCCCTGCCCGCGCCCGCCGCTAAGGAGGAGTCACCGTGAGCTACGCAGTGGGCATCGCCCTGTGCGCAGTGGGGATCCTCTTGGGCCTGTTGCTCGCTCGCCGGCTTGGGCCAAAGCCAAGCGGTGCCGCCGCAGAGCAGGAGCGCATGCGCCTGCTCGAGACCGCGCGCACCGAAGCCGAGCAGGTAAAGCGCGACGCCCAAGTCCAGTCCAAGGAAATCCTGCTGCGCGCCCAAGAGACCGCCGAGACCGAGCTGCGCGCCCGCCGCGAAGAGCTGGAGCGCGAGGCGCAGCGCCTGGCCAAGCAGGAGAGCGCGCACGCCAAGAAGGCCGAGATCATCGTCACCCGCGAAGAAGAGCAGAACCGGCGCGAGCGCAACGTGCAGAGCCGCGAGCAGAGCGCCGAGGCGGCGGCCAAGAAGGCCGAAGAGGCGGCCGAGCAGGCCAAGGCGCGCCTGGAGCAGATCGCCGGACTCACCGCCGAGCAGGCGCGGCAGCGCATCGCCGACGAGGTGCGCGAAGAGGCGCGCCGCCTGGCGGCCAGCGAGATCAAGCGCATCGAGGACGAGACCAACGCCCAGGCCGAGGAGCGGGCGCGCACGATCATCGCCACCGCGATCCAGCGCTACGCCGGGGACTATGTCGCCGAGCGCACGGTGAGCGTGGTGCCGCTGCCTTCGGACGACATGAAGGGGCGGATCATCGGCCGCGAGGGGCGCAACATCCGCGCTCTGGAGGCGGCTACCGGCATCGACCTCATCATCGATGACACGCCGGAGGCGGTGATCATCTCGTGCTTCAACCCGGTGCGGCGCGAGATCGCGCGGCTGGCCCTGTCGCGGCTCATCTCCGACGGGCGCATCCACCCGACGCGCATCGAGGAAGCGGTCCAGAAGTGCGCCGAGGAGATCGAGCAGCAGTGCAAGGAGGTCGGGGAGCAGGCCTCCTTCGATCTCGGGCTGCACAAGATGCACCCCGAGCTTGTGCGCACGCTGGGCAAGCTGAAGTTCCGCACCACGGGGGCGCAGAACCTGCTGCAGCACTGCATCGAAGTGGGCTGGCTGGCGGGGGCAATGGCGGCGGAGCTCGGGCAGAACGTCAAGCAGGCGCGGCGGGCGGGGCTGTTGCACGACATCGGGCGGGCGATGGATCAAGAGTCCGAGGGGACGCACAGCGCGGTGGGGGCGGCGCTGTGCAAAAAGCTCGGCGAGCACCAGCGCATCGTCGATGCGGTGGCGTCGCACCACGGGGAGCGGCCGCCGCAGAGCATGCTCGACTACCTGGTCGACGCGGCCAACGTGCTGTCGAGCCAGCGGCCGGGAGCGCGGCGGGAGCAGCTGGAGTCCTACATCCAGCGGCTGCACGCGCTGGAGAAGCTGTGCACGGGGCACCCGGGAGTGGACAAGGCGTACGCGATCCAGGCGGGGCGGGAGGTGCGGATCTTCGTCGAAAACGACAAGGTCAGCGATGAGCAGTCGGTGCTGCTCAGTCGGGATCTGGCGCGCAAGATCGAAGAAGAGGCGACTTATGCGGGGCAGGTGCGGGTCTGCGTGGTAAGGGAGACTCGCTCGACCGAATATGCGCGCTAGGTTGATGAGCTTTTAGTTCTGCTTTCGGTTGGTTCTCTCGGTTAGTTCTTCTCTCGGGCTTCGCTGTCGTGGGGCCCCCCTTCCCAGCGATCCTTTTTTGCCCGCTGGCGCGGACAAAAAAGGATCTCCGGTCAGCCCCACTCCTTTTTGCTTCTTTTCGGAGGGGGGCAGGCTGGTTATGGGGGGGGTTTCTGGGTGTTGGCGGCGGAGGCGCGCTTCATATCGCGGCGCAGGGTGTCCAGGGCGTCGCTGAGGCCTTGATCGCGGCGGCCCAGGGCGATGTCGGAGAGGATCTGCTGCCAGCGGTCTTCCAGGCGGGCGCCGAAGTTGCGCTTGAACTCCAGGTACTCGCTCTTGACCTGCTGGAACTTGCGGTCGACTTCGAGGCGCTTGGCGGCGACCAGCTCGGCCTCGGAGGCGGGGGGGCCGGACTTGGTCGGGGGGCGGGCCTTGGCCGGCGGGCGGGTGAGACGCTTGATGGGCAAAGTCCGCGGCGGCGGCGGCTCGACCGTGGGAGGCGGCGCGGGCGGGGCGGGCGGCGGGACCATGGGCTCCGCGATGGGCTTGGGCGGCTCGGTGGGGGGGGCCGCGGGCTCGACGGGGGCAGGCGGAGCCGAGGTCTGGCTCTGCAGGTACCAGCGCAGGGCGCCGCCGCCGCCGACCACCAGGAAGGCGCCGCCGCCGAGGAGCAGCGGGAGCAGCCAGCCGGCGCGGCGGCGGCTCTGCGGGACCTCGTGGGTGAAGGTCGGGGTGGCGGTGGGGGTGGGGCTCTGGCGCAGCGCGGTCTCGGCGGCGATCTCGGTCTTCTGGCTGAGGCGGGTCGCCTCCTGGCTGCTGCTCGGGGGCGGGGTGCCGCTCGGCGGCAGCGCGGTGACGGCGCCTTCTTCGACGGCGCGGGCGAAGGTCACGGTGTGGCCGACCGAGCCGACCAGCTCCTCTTTGTAGGCCGACGCGTCGACTGCGCGCAGCTGCAGGAGCTCGTCCTGCTCGCGCTGGCGCTCGCCGACGAACAGCTCGTCCATGGTCGCGGCCAGGGTGTCGGCGGACATGGTGGGAGCGAGCTGCGCCAGCTTGGCGGCCAGGGCGTCGCGGAACTCTTCGGCGATCTGGTAGCGGTCCTCGGGGCGGGTGGCCAGGGCCTTGCTGACGATGGCGTCGATGTCGCTGTCGATGTTGGGATCGCGCGCCGAGGGGAGCTGGAACTGGCCCTGGCAGACCACGCGCGCCATCTGGCGGTAGTCGGTGCCTTCGGGGAACTGGTACAGGCGCTCGCCGGTGAGCAGCTCGTACAGGACGACGCCGGCGGCGTAGATGTCGGTGCGGCGATCGATAAGACCGCCGCGCAAGAGCTGCTCGGGGGCCATGTAGCCGAACTTGCCGAAGCCGACGTTGGGGTTGCTGTCGGCGGTGCGCAAGGCGCTGCGGGCGATGCCGAAGTCGATGACCTTCACCTCGCCCTCGTAGCTGGTCATGATGTTGGGCGGCGAGATGTCGCAGTGCACCAGCGCCAGCGCCTGGCCCTTGGGACCGGTGCGGCGGTGGGCGTAGGCCAGGCCCGAGGCCATCTCGCGGGCGATGAATAGACACAGGTCGACCGGCAGGCGGCGCTGCATCTCGCGGCAGCGGCGCAAGAGGCGGCGCAGGTCGCGGCCCTCGATGTACTCGATGGCCAGGAAGTACTCGCCGTCGACGCGGCCGACCTCGTAGACCTGGGCGATGTTGACGTGGTTGAGCTTGATGGCGACCTGCGCCTCGTCGATGAAGCGGACGATGAAGTCGTCGTTGGCGGCCAGCTGGGGGAGGATCTTCTTGATGATGACGAACTTCTCAAAGCCGGCGATCTCGCCAATCTTGGCCAGGAAGATCTCGCCCATGCCGCCGCGCGACAGCCGCTTGAGCAGCAGAAATCGTCCAAAGGCGACGGGAAACTCGGCCCGCAGAAGCGGCGCGGCTTGCACTTGAGGCTCCGGCGGCGACATCAGGGCCTTCATGTTACGAGTGCTCTGCGCCGGTGTAAATGATGGCTGAACCAGCCAGGTCGATGGTGTTTGCCAAGGGGCTTTGTTAAAGTCGCTCCATGAGGAAGTCGCAGCTCCGGGTGGACGGCAAAACTCCGCTGTGCCGGGATGAGTTCCTCTATAAGCATGCGCGCGCCGCCTGGCCAGGGGGCCGAGTGGGGCGCGGGCTTGTGGCGGGTCTTTTGGCGGCGGCCGGGGCGCTCGGGGCGGGGGGCTGCAGCACGCCGCTCGACCCGGGGGCGGTGAGCTTTGTCGTCCACACCACGCCGGCGCCCGACGACCAGGTGCTCTCGCCGCTGCTCGACCCGCGGGTGAGCGCGATCGAGCTGCGCGACGCCACCCACGATGACCTGCTGGCGCGCACCCGCTTTGATCCGCCGCAGGCGGGGGTGGCGGCGCTGACCCACCTGGATCTGCCGCCGCTGGCGGTCTCGGGGCCGCGCGACCTGCGCATGCTCGCGCTCGGGGCCGCCGGCCAGCAGGTGCTGGGAGTGGCGCTCACCCGCAGCGCGCAGTGGGCCTTTGGCCAGGCGCAGACCGTCTCGCTGGAGCTGCGGCGCCCGCTGTTCTTCTTCGGTGGCGGCGGCGCCAAGCTGACGCCGATCCTGAGCCCGCAGAACCCGGTGTTCGCGCCGGTGCGCCAGCTGTTCGCGCCGCTCGCCGACGAGACCAAGCTGCGGGTGGTCGATCCGAACTCGGTGACGCCGCTGCTTGCCGCCTATGACCAGAAGCTTGATCCGACGCAGGCGCGGCCCGATGTCACGGCGGCGGCGGGGACCTTCGATGGGCAGTCGCTGCTGGTGGCCAACTTTGCCGGCAACCTGCACGTGGTCGATACGCTGAGCCTGACCGACAAGCGCAGCATCCCGCTGCCCACCGCGGGGGCGATGCTGGCGCAGTCGATCGTGGTCGACAGCGCCGACAGCTCGGCGGTGGTGCTGCTGGCACCGGCCAGCCCGCCGACCGGCGGCGTGTCGGGGCGCCTCTTATTCCTGCGCGACCTGTCGGGGCTGCGCAGCGGCACGAGCCCGGATGGCGATCCGCTGATGGTGGACATCACCTCGACGGCGCAGAGCCCGGTCGGGCCGCCCTTGTCGGCGGCGTTCGCACCCGATGGCCTGCTCGACGTGGTGTTTGCGCGGCCGCCGCTGCAGGTGGGACAGCCCGACTGCATCGGCCTGGCCGGCAGCGCGCAGGCCATCTTGCGGCGCTACGATCCCAAGACGGCGATGCCGCGCGAGCAGCTGTCGGTGCCCTACACCACCGCGGTCGCCTATACCGGCGCCGGCGAGCGGGTCCTGGTGCAGCCGTGCGTGACCCCGGCCGGCGCCACCCGCAGCGGGCAGGTCGTCATCCAGCGCACCGGCGGCGACAAGATCTTGCCGGCGGCCGGGGTGGCGGACGTAGCGGCGACGCGCTCGACCCTCATCGCGGTCGGTCGCGATGATCTGGCCGACAACCCGGCGGCCAACATCCACGCCACCGTCAACATCCTGCAGGCGAGCGCCGACAAGTGGTCGACCTCGCAGTTCGATCTGTCGCCGTGGCTGGTGCCCTACCGCATCACGCTCGACGGCAGCGGCAACCCGTATACAAGCTCGCTCGACATCTCGTTCAGCCCCACCGATGTGCTGGTCTACAGCATCGCCGTCACCCCGGATCGCGGGCGGGCGCTGGCGCTGATGCGAGTGCAGCACAAGACGCGCGGCGTGTTCCTGTCCACCGCCGGCAGCGGCGCCAGCACCGTGAACTGCTTCGTCGACTGGTCGGGATACACCTATCACGTCCTTCTCATCAACCTGCAGTCGGGCGCGCGCGAGCAGGACTACCTGGTCGGGGTGCAGAACCAGACCTGTGGCTCGCGCAGCTTCGACGTCAACAACAAGCTGCTCGGCGCCTGCTTTACTCCCTGCGATCCCGCCGACCCGCAGCCCTACCTTATCGGCTACGCCAGCGGCTATATTCCCAGCGCCGCGAGCGTACTTTTCGGAAGGTGAGGCGCCGGCCGCGCTGAGTCGCCGCCCCGCCTTGCCGCCTGCCGCAGAGAGAGGACCCCGATGAACATGGCACCGCCGCCGCACCTGAGCCGTCTCAGCGTCATCCTCTTTGGGGTGGCGCTGATCGCGGCGGGCACTCCGGCGGCCAGCGGCGCCCCGCGCGCCCGCGGCAAGGCGGCCGCGGCGGCAGCCTCGCGCCCGGCGCCGCCCGCCGCCGAGGACCCGGGCGAGCCGGCGGCGCGCCTGCCGAGCCCCCCGCCGACCCCGCTGCTCGCCGGCAAGCCGCCGCTCGCGGGCGGGCAGAGCGTGGCGCTGTTCGAGTTCCGCAATGACGTCAAGCAGCTGGCCGATCTGCCCGAGCGGCTGACCCAGGCGCTGACCCAGAACACCTCGCTCACCGTCATCAACCTGGCGGCGGCGCGGCGGCGCCTGGGCCCGAGCGTCGATGCCGAGGTGGCGCGCTGTGACGGCGAGACGCAGTGCCTGTCGCTGGTCGGGCAGCGCCTGGGCGCCACCGAGGTCCTGCTGCTCGCGGTGAGCCAGCTCGGCGACGTGGTGCTGGCGCTGCAGCGCATCGATGTCGCCGAGCAGCGGGTCGCCGCCCGCTTCGCCGACTCGATCGTCAGCGGGCAGGCGGTCGATGAGGCGCGCATCCTCAGCTGGCTGCAGCAGCTCTACCCGCCCGAGACCTTCAAGCGCTACGGCCAGATCCGCATCACCACCGACATCGATGGGGCGCAGGTCTACGTCAACGCCAAGGCGCGCGGCAAGACGCCGCTTTCGGCGCCGCTGCAGGTGCTGGCCCCGGGCAACTACCGCCTGCTCATCGAGAAGGACAAGTTCCTACCGTTCCAGGCCTCGATCAGCGTCATGCCGGACTCGGTGGTCGAGGTGACGGCGCGGCTGCCGCGCGAGGGCAAGGAGACGCCGTGGTATCGGCGCTGGTATGTGTGGGCGGGCATCGGCGCCGGCGTCGCCGCGGTGGTGGCCACCGGGGTCGCGATCCGGCTGGCGACTGACAAGCCGCCGCAGGACATGTCGATGGTGCCGGCCTCGATTACGTTCAAGTAGCGCGCTTGGGCAGAACCGGCGCCGGCACCGGGTCAGGCTCCAGATAGCCGAGTGCAGCCAGGGCGGCCCAGGTCGCCGGGGCGTGCAGCGCAGTCAGCGTGCTGCGCGCGGCGGAGTCGGCCGGAGTAAGGAGCCCGGGTGGAGGGCCGGCCAGCCCAGCGAGCTCGGCTCGGCCTGGCGCGGCTTGGCCAGCTTGCGCTGTTTCGCGGTCGCCGGCGCCCTCCTGAGCGGTCGCCGCCGCCAGGCGCAGGTGGCAGGCCAGGAGCCAGAGATCCTGCGGGGTATCGACGTCGTAGAAAAACGGCAGCAGCGCCACCCGGGCGCCCGCTTGGGCAAGCTGGCGCAGGCGCTGCAGGGTCGTCGGTAGCACCTGCGCCGTCCCCCAGCTGACCCCCGCGGCGAACAGCTCGGGAATCGGCCGGCGGGCGCCGATCAGGTAGTAGCCGCCGTCGGTCGCGGGACCAAGCACCACATCGGCGGAGTCGTGCAGCCAGGCCGCCGCCTGCTGCAGATAGGACAGCGGCAGGGTCGGCGAGTCGGTGCCGATCAGCAGGACGGCGCTGGCCCCCGCGGCCAGCTCGGCGGCGATGGCGGCAGCCATGCGGGCCCCGAGATCGGCGCCGGCTTGGGCGTGGAGGGTATATCCGTGCTCGCCGGCCGCGCTGAGCAGCTGCGGGTGGGCGAGGTCGCCCGCTACATAAAGACGGCGCCGCGCGATGCCGCTGCGCGCTCCGTTACAGCACACATCCGCGACAAAGGCCGCATGCACGGCCGCTGCCTGCTCGGCGGTCAGCGCGCCCCCCGGCGCCGACCCCGCGGGCGCCGACGAACTAAACAGGCGGGTCTTGACCTGCCCCGCCACCGGAGCCCGCGCGAACACCACCAGGCACGGCTCACTTTTTGGCATGCGCGCTTCCGCCGTCACCCGATGCGCCGCCGGCGGCGCGACGCTCCCCCCTAGCAGGCTGTGGCAAAGCTACTCCGCGACCTGAGCACAGGACCTGCCGGGCTTACGGCCAAAAGGCCGCTCGGCGCGCCGAGTCCTGCGCTCGGGAGGCTCGCTACGTCTTGCCACCGCCTGCTAGCCCCAGCCAAGGCGCTTGGAGAGGATCTCCTTCATGATCTCGCTGGTGCCGCCGCCGATGGTGACAAGGCGAACGTCGCGGTAGTAGCGCGAGATCGGGAACTCCTCGGCGTAGCCAAAGCCGCCGTGCGCCTGCAGGCAGCGGTCGGCGACCTTGCAGGCGAGCTCCCCGGCGAACAGCTTCGCCATGGTGATCTCTTTGGTCGCGTCTTCCTTGCGGTTGTACAGGTCGACGGCGCGGTAGGTCAGCCAGCGCGCGGCCTCGATCTCGGTCTGCAGCTCGGCGAACTGGTGGCGCCAGACCTGGAACTTGAGGATCGGACGGCCAAAGGCGGTGCGCTCGGTGGTGTACTGGATGGTCTCGTCCAGGCACCGCTGCGCCCCGGCGACGGCGCTGCAGGCGGCGATGAGGCGCTCGCCCTGGAAGTTGGTCATGATGTAGTAAAAGCCGTGGTTCTCCTCGCCCAGCAGGTAGCGGGCGGGGATGCGGCAGTCCTCGAACGACAGCTCGGCGGTGTCCGAGGAGTGGTTGCCCATCTTCTTGATCTTGCGGGTGACCTTGAAGCCCTTCACATCGGTGGGGAAGGTGAGCAGCGAGATGCCGCCAAAGCCGCTGCCCTCGGCGCCGGTGCGCACCGCGAGGGTGATGAAGTCGGCGCGGGTGCCGCTGGTGATCCAGCACTTGGCGCCGTTTATCACGTAGTCGCCCTCGACCCGACGGGCGGTGGTGCGGATGCTGGCGACGTCGCTACCGCAGTTGGGTTCGCTGACCCCGAGGGCGGCGATCTTCTCGCCGCGCAGCGCCGGGGCGAGGAACTCGTCCTTCTGCTCGCGGGTGCCGAGCTCGCCGATGATCGGCGTCGCCATGTCGGTCTGCACCATGAGGGCCATGGCCATGCCGGCGCAGCGGCCGCGCACCAGCGCCTCGCCCCACGCCGCCGCGTACCACCAGTCGCCGCCGTGGCCGCCGACGTCCTCGGGGTAGTGGGCACCGAGGAAGCCGAGCTCGCCGCAGCGCTTGTAGATCTCGCGCGGAAACAGCTCGCTCTGCTCCCACTCGTCGACGTGGGGGACGACTTCCTGCTCCAGAAACTGGTGCACCGAGTTGCGAAAGATCTCGTGTTCCTCACGGAAGAAGGTCATCAGCATAGGCGCCATAAAATCAGGTTTCCCGGCCGCGGGCAAGGTCGGCGGCGCATCCCCAGGTCGGCAGGGCTGCTTGCGGGCGCTAGGCGTGAGCGCGCGCGTCTTCGGACGGGTCGTCGACCTCGGTTTCGTCGCTGAGCGAGGTGCTCTCGCGCCGCTGCCAGTCGCCCGCGGCGACCAGCACGTCGAAGCAGGTGCGATCGCCGCGGCGGCTGGCCGAGATCTCCCAGCCGTGCGCCCGCACCAGGCGGTGGGTGATCGGCAGCCCGAGGCCCGAGCCCTTGGGCTTGGTGGTAAACCAGGGCTGAAACAGCTTGCCCACCTCGACCGCGAAGCCCGGCCCGCTGTCCCACACCAGCAGGCGCAGCCGCCCGTCGGGCTCGGGGTTGGCGGTGACGCCGACGCGGCCCGGCGCCGGGCAGGCGTCCATGGCGTTGGCGATGAGGTTGAGCAAGATCTGGGTGAGGGCGTCGCGGTCGCCGGTGATCTCGAAGCTGGAGGCGACGTCCACCTCGATCAGGCGGTCGTGCAGGCGATCGCGCAGCAAAAGCCGGACGTGATCGATCACCGAGCGCACGCGCAGCGGCTGGCGGTCGATGCCGCGGCTCTGGGCGATGCGCCGCATCTGGTCGGCCATGCGCTCCAGGCGCTCGACCTCTTCGCGGCCGATGTCGAGGTCCTCGTCGAGGTCGGCGGCGGTCAGGGAACGCCCCTGCTGCAGCGCCTTGCTCTGGCGCTCGACGAGCATGCGGAAGAAGTTGATCGGGAAGCGGATCTCGTGGGCGATCTCGGCGGCGATGGTGCCGATGGCGGCGCCGAGCTGCTCGCGGAAGGCATCCTCCTGGGCGCGGCGCAGGGTCTCGATCTGCTCGGTGGCGCTGGCGCACTGCAGGGCGAGCGCCGCCTGGTTGGCGATGGTGCGCAAGAGCTCCTCGTCCTGGGTGGTAAAAAGCTGCGCCCCGAGCCGCGGCGAGACCGCCAGCAGGCCCACCACCTGATCGCGAAAGCGCGCCGGCAGAAGCAGCCACGACCACAGCGCCGGCGATGACGACTGCAGCGACGCCGGCGGCGACAGGTAGACCAGCTGGCCGCGGCACAGCTCGCCCGCCTGATCGGTCGACAGCGCCGGCAGGTCAGCGGCGCGGGCGGCGCGCTTGAGCCGGCGCCAGCGCCGCCGCTCGTGCACATGCTCGCTGGTCATCGCGCCGAGCTCCAGGTGCGACATCGAGCCCGACTCGGCCACGCTCGGGTCCGGCTCCAGCTGGGTCTTGCCGCCGGCCATCGCCGCCGCCATCGCCTGCGCCACCTTGGGCATGAAGCGCCCGAGGTCAATCGAGGCGTCTTGCCGCGGCGGGTCGAGGCTGGCGATCGGGCACAGCCGCACCCGGTCGCAGGCGCTGACCCGGCGCACCGCCGCCTCGACGGTCTCGATCACCGCCGCCTGGCTGCGCAGGTCGGTGAACCGCAGGCTGAGCTGCTCGACGGTGTTGCGGTAGAAGGCCTCGGCCGGGAACAGCTTCTCATCGAGCCAGGCGGCGCAGAAGCGGTGCACCGGCCCGGCGAAGGCGGCGATCGCCAGCACGTAAAGCAGCTGCAAGGTCAGCGGCTGGTTGCGGATGCCGAGGAAGCCGAACAGGCACAGCATGCCGCCCATGAAGCTCAGCGCCGCGGTGAGCAGCGGCCGCAGCCCCGGCCGGTGAAGCAGCGCGCGGCTGTCCCACAGGTCATAGCGGACCAGCGCGTAGGTCATGCCGAGCGCCCCCAGGCACGTCAGCGGCACCGCCAGGACAAACCCGAGCGGCCCGGCGCGCTCGGGGGCGACCAGGACCATCGCCCCCAGCGTCGCGTACACCGGCAAGAGCAGCAAAAGCCCCCAGGCCAGCTGGACCCGCCGCCGCCCGGTCGCCTTGGCGCAGCGCAAAGACAGAAGCAGCGTCAGGCCGAGGATCGCCGCGGCGCACAGGAAGTCGCAGACCAGGCGGTAGCTCTGCCCGCGGTACAGCCCGTACAGCGACAGGGCAAACAAGAGCCCGTCGATGCCGCGCAGCCCCCACAAAAGGCGCGGCCGCTTGACGAGCAGCCGCACCCGCTCGGGAAACAAAAGCCCGAACTCGAGGATCGCCGTCGGCATGAGCGAATAGAAGAGCAGGTTGAAAAGGACCAGCCGGCGCGTCGTGTGATAGTCAAACAGGGTGATGAGCAGCCCGGCGCTGAGCATCACCCAGCGCACGAACACCCCCACCGCGCCGCCGGTCGGCCGCACCGTATAGGAGAGGCCGCCGGCGAACAGCCACAGCCACGCCAGCATCAGGTAGCCGCCGCATAAAAGCAGCCACGGCCAGAAGCCCAGGCGCTCGCTGCGCACCAGGACCTGCCGCAGCTGACCGCCCTGCGCGACGGTGAGCTCCACCTGCGCGGTGCCCGGCCGCGCCGACTGCTCGGCCAGCGTCTCCAAGTCGGGCCCAAAAGGGAGGCGCAGCGCCTGGCCGTTGACCGCCAGCACCTGATCTGGATAGGCCAGACCGGCGCTGAAGCCGCTCCAGGTCGGCCAGCCGTAGTTGGTCACCCGCCCAAACGGATCGACGAGCATGCCGACGATCGGCCGCTGCCACTCTCCCACCGACAGGGCGAGCGCCAGCACAGTGAGCAGCACAAAGCCGGCAAAGGCGGTCCACAGGCGAGGAAACGGGTTGTGGGCGAGGTGCCGCGGCGAGGTGCTCTGCGCCGATGGCGCCTCGCGGCCGCTGCCCGAGCGCGAGGCGGCGGACGAGCCGGAAGCGGTGGCGCTGGCCGAGCGGGCGGCGCTCGTCAGCGACCAGCGGCTGCGGCTCGGCTCGCCCGCGCCGGCCAGCCCGGTCGGGGGTCCGGGGGCCGCCGTCCCCCCTGGCTTGTCGCCGCTCACGGACCTGCTCGGTTTCATGCGCGTGTTCCTTGTAAACTAGTAACACAGTCGAGACGGCGGGTGGGACGGGGCTTTGACAAGCTGCCGAGGCTCCCGTAGGCTTCGCGTCGGCCGTCTCGGCTGGCCGCCGGCTGCCGCAAGGCGCGGCGGCGCCGGGCGCGGGTGGCTCACAGGCAATGGCGCACACGACGATAGCGAGGAAGCGGACGGCTTGGCGGCGGCTGCATGCCGTCGTGCTGCTGTGCGCGGGCCTGGCCAGCACCGGCCGGCCGGCGGCAGCGACGCCGCCGGCGGCAGCGACGACTCAGAGCCTGGGGCCGGGCGTCCAGGTCGACTGGAGCCGCCAGATCCTGTCGGCGGCTGGCAGCTGCGCCGCCGATCTGTTCGCCGCCTCGGCAGAGGTCGCCCGCCTCAAGGCGGAGCGCCTGGCGCGGATGCGCGCCGAGGCCCGCCTGCGCAAGGCGCTGCAGGCGCTGGGCCGCGAGCCGCGCTTTCACGGCAAGGTGCCGGCCGAGCTGCTAAGTCGGCTCGAGCCGAGCCAGGCCCAGGTCGCGCACATCGAGTACGCCGCCACCGGCAGCGTCTCGCTGCGGCTGGAGCTCTCGCTGACCGCGCCGGCTCCGGCCAAAACCCCCCCGCCACCCGGACCCGCCCCCGACGCGGGCGCCGCCGCCGAGGCGGACAAGTCGCCGTGAGTCGAGCCCCATGACGCGCTGCCCTTCCTCCCAGATCGCCGCCCCGACCCGCCCCCGCGCTCGTCGCGGCTGGGCGCTCGCCCTGCTGCTGCTCGCCACCCGGGTGCCTGCGGCCCACGGTCAAGCCCAGGGCAGCGGCCCGCGCTTCGAGGTCAGCGCCCAGGTGCCGACCCAGGACGATCCGGCCCGCGCCCGCGCCCGCGCCCTGCAGGAGGCGATGAGCCAGGCGCTGGAGCAAGCGGTGACCCAGGCTGCCCCCGAGGCGCGCGGGCGCCTGTACCTGCTGTCGGCGCGCGCCCGCGACTACATCACTACCTACAGGGTGCTGGAGGAAGGCGAGACCACCGGTCAGTTCCTGCTGCGGCTGGAGGCCCAGGTCGACCTGCCGCGGCTGCTGCGCGACCTGCAGGGGACGCTGCCCGCCGGCAGGCAGACAAGCTCGCGCCGCGCCGCCCTGCTCCTGTGCGCCACGCCGGGCGGGCCCGACCCGGGCGGCCCGGCGGACGCAGCGGCGACGGTGCTGGACAAGGCGCGGGCGCTGCTCACCGAGAGCGGTGAGACCGTCGAGCTGGTCAGCCCAGCGCTGTGCTCGGCGGCCAGCGCGAGCGCGAACCCGGCGGCGCTCAGCAAGTCCCCGGCGCAGGCCCTGCTCATGCTCACGCTGGAGGGTGGAGCACCGGCCCAGGAGGTGCGCGGGACCCTGCCCCGGCTCTTTGGCGCGCTCGGCCGGGTTACCATCCGCGCCCTGCGCCTTGGCGCCGCGGCCGCCGGCAGTGAGGCGCTGCTCAGCGAGACCGCCGAGGCCGCGGTGTTCGCGCCGGCCGCCGAGTCGGCCGTCGCCGGGGCGCAGCAGCGGGCAGCGATGACGGCGCTTGGGCAGCTGCTCAAGCGGCCGGGCGTCCTGCCCTATAACGGCAGCTCGGTGCTGGTGTCGATCTTGGGCGCCGGCAGCTACCCCAACTATCAGCAGCTGCTGCGAGTGCTGGGGGCTCTGCCCGGGGTCACGCGCGCCGAGCCGCGCCGCTTCCTGGCCAAGAGCGGCCCGGCGCCGGCCGAGGACCTCATCCAGGTGCTGGTCCACACGACCGCCAGCCCCGAGGCGCTCGGCGCGGCGCTCGGTCGCACGCCGCTGTCGGGGCTGCACCTGCAGGTCGTGCCGCAGGCAGTGGGCGAGCTGAAGGTGGTGTGCGCGCCGGGCGGCGCCCTGCCCGCTGAAGGACTGCCCGAGGCACCGGCCGCCGAGGGGAGCGAGCCCGCGCTGCCGGCCCCGGTGGCGCAGTGAGGGGCGGGCGCGCCAGGTCGGGCCTTGGCCTGCCACGCCGCGCTCCCGCAGCTCCCGGCCCGACGAGCCCTGCAGGTCGTGGGGACAACCGCCGGCGGAGCCCCCAGCTGCTGGGCGCGCTGCTGACCGTGGGCCTGCTGCTCACCGGCGGCTGCAAGACCGCGCCGCCGGCCAAGCCGGGGGGGGTGCTGTGGCTGAACCTCAGGCCGCCCTCGGCGACCGTGCTGGTCGATGAGCAGCCGATTGTCGCCCGCCCCGGCGCGGTCACCCTGCGCATCGCCCTGCGCGCCGGCCCGCACCGCCTGGAGCTGCGCGCCCCCGGGCACTTCCCCGCCTACCGCGACCTCGAGCTGCCGAGCGCCGGCGAGCTGCGCCTGGACGTCGCGCTGCGCCCCGACCCCGATGCCGAGCCCGACGCCCCGGCCCGTCCGCTCGGTCAGCTGCCGACTCGGGTGCCGGAAATCCCGTGACCGCTGACACCCAAGCGCCGCGGCCCGCCGCCGCGCCCCACCATCGCGAGCGCGCTATTCATGATCACCGCGAGTCACTCGGCCCCCGGCCAAGGACGCCCCTGCCCGGCGCGGTTCTGGTAAATAATACGAGCGAGCTCCCCGCTCCCTCAGGTCCTAAATGAGCGACGATCGCCGGTCCACCCTGCTCCTGTTCCGACTGCTGTGCTACATCGTGCTGGCAGTCCTTGCCTGGAGCGTGCTGTCCAAGCTGTCGCTGGTGCTCACGCCGGTGGCGGTGGCGCTGGTGGTGGCGTTCCTGCTCGATCCCTCGGTGCGCGCTCTGGAAGAGCGGCGGGTGCCGCGCTGGCTGGCGGTCGGGCTGATGCTGCTCATCCTGCTCGGCGCCCTCACCGGGATCAGCCTGACGATTCCCTACCTGGTCCGCCAGGAGATCGACCGCTTCACCGCGCAGCTGCCGACGTATCAGTCGCTGATCAATACCAAGCTGCTGCCGCTTTTGAGCAAGCTGTTCAAGTACCGCGCGGCGACCATCAACGACTGGCTGCGCATCATCTCGACCCAGCTCACCGACTGGATTCGCGGCGCCGCGGGGCAGATCTCCGAGACCCTCGGCTCGGCGCTGCTCGGCGTCGCCGGGCTGTTCCGCTACCTCATCGCGGTGCTGCTGGTGCCGATCTTCACGGTGTCGTTCCTCATGGACATGCCGATGCTGATGGCGTCGGTGCGCAAGCTGGTGCCGCCGCGCTACCAGCACGCAGCGAGCGAGATCGTGCACGACATCTACATCGCGCTCGGCGGCTGGCTGCGCGGGCAGCTGACGGTGATGGTGATCCAGGCGGCGCTGTACTCGATCGGGCTGTCGATCTCGGGGATCCCGCTGGCGATCCTCATCGGCTGCACCGCAGGGTTTTTGGCGTTCGTGCCGTACGTCGGGGTCTCGATTGGTCTTCTGGCGGCGCTGCTCATCTCGCTGCTCGAGGTCTCGACGCGCGGGGCGGCGCCGCTGCTCGGGGTGCTGGTGACCTTTGGCTCGGTGCAGCTGCTCGACGCGGTGGTGATCACCCCGCGCGCCGTCGGCGGCCGCATCGGCCTGTCAGCGGTCGGGGTCATCTTCTCGCTCAGCCTGGGCGGCTCGCTGCTCGGCTACGCGGGGCTGCTCTTGGCGGTGCCGTTTGCCGCGGTGCTCAAGGCGCTGCTGCCGCGGCTTATCAACTTCTACCTGGCGAGCTCTTTCTACAGAGGCCGCGAGGTCCGGACCGCGCCGCCGGCGGCTCTGCCCAGCGAAGTCGTCGTCATCACAGTACCCGCGGCCGACCCGGCCGCCACCAGCGCGCCGCCGACGGCGCCGGTCGACCCGGTCAACCCGGTCAACCAAGCTAAATAGACTCCTCCGGTGCCCCCGGTTGGCCCAAGGTTGCCTAGACTCTAAAGACGCCCGGGCGATCCGGGTGACCCCCAACGACTCAGGATTACCATGACCCTTGCCGCCGCATCCTCCGCTGAGCTCATCGTCACCGACCACGACAAGGTCCGCTGCCTCGCCCTGAATCGGCCGCAGTCCAAAAACGGCCTGACCATCGAGGTCCTGCAGACCCTGCTTGGGGCCCTGGCCGAGGCCGAGCGGGACGAGGCGGTGCGCGCCGTCCTGCTCACCGGTCGCGGCGAGTCGTTCTGCTCGGGCCTGGATCTCAAGGCGGCGATGACGATGATGATGCAGTCCACCGGCAGCGATTTCCGCGCCGCCAACGAGCAGCGCATGCGCGCCTGCTTCCACGGCACGATCCGGGCGCTGCAGGGTCTGAGTAAGCCCGTGATCGCACTGGTCGACGGGGCGGCGGCCGGCTTTGGCTGCGACCTGGCGCTCGCCTGCGATCTGCGGGTGGGCACCGCGCGCGCTCGCTTTGGCGAGGTGTTCATAAAGCGGGGCCTCATGCCCGATGGCGGCGGCACCTTCCTTTTGCCGCGCATCGTCGGCCTGGGCCGCGCCCTGGAGCTGATGTTCGTCGGCGACATGATCGAATCGGCCGAGGCGCTGCAGCTCGGCATCCTGAACCGCATCGTCGCCGATGAGGCGGCGGCGATCGCCTACGCGCAGCGCATCGCCGCCGGGCCGCCGCTGGTCCTCGGCGAGGTCAAGCGCACCGTCTACGCCAGCCTCTCGCGGCCGTTCGACGCCGCCCTGGAGGCCGAGGTCGACGGCCAGCTGCGGCTCCTCGGCTCGGCCGACTTCGCCGAGGGTGTGACCGCCTTTTTCGCCAAGCGCCCGCCCGAGTTTCAGGGCAAGTAGGCCCGCGCCGCCGCGCCGGTCCTCCCGTCGCCGCCGCTGGCCAAGCGGGCGAAAAATTTGTGCTTTGCGCGGCCGCTGCGCACCATGGAGCTTGTGTACTCGCACAAGGCTCGGCTATCTCCGTCAGCACCGACCAGCGGCGGGGCGCCTCTGCCGGCGTCCCGAGCCGCCGACCCCCACCCGCCCGGCCGCGGCGTCGCGGCGCGGCGGCGGCGGGCGCGCCTGCAGTCCGCGCCATCCTGGCTCGGGCTGTGGGTGCTGCGCCTGCTCGTCGCGGCAGGGCTGGCGGTGCTGATCGGCTACCTGCCCTACCACCTTTATCTGCGCTCGGGCATGTCGCACTTCATGGCGCAGCGCGCCGAGCTCGCGCACCTTCTGCAGCAGAACCGCGCCCTGCGCGACGCCAACACCGAGCTGCGCCTGCAGCTGTCGCGCATCCAGGAAGACGACGGCGAAATCGAGCGGGTAGCGCGCGATGAGCTGGGGCTGGTCCGCGCCGGCGAGCTCGTCTTCAAGGTCGAGTAAGAGGTGCAAGCCATGAGACCTATTGTCGAACGGCTGCTCCGCCTGCCGGGGCTGCCGGTGGTAGCGGCGGTCGGGCAGCGCTCGCTGGGGATCGCCAGCCTGCTTGGGGCGCTCTTCGTGCTCGGCGGCGGCGGCTTCGCGCCGCGCGCCGTGGGCAGCCGGTGGGGCGGCGTGCTCGCCGGGGTCACCGCGCTGGCGCTGGGCCTGACCGCCCTTGGGCGCGGGCGCGAGCTGTGGCGCCGCGGCCCGGCGCCGGATGCGGCCAGCCCCAACGCGACCGCCGCCGCGGCGCGGGCGCGGCTGCAGCTGGAGGTCGGCGGGGCGACGCTGGTGCTGTTCTATGCCCTGCTGCAGGGGCTGGGCGGGCCGGGCGCGGCGGCGGGACCGCTGCGCTATGCGCTGTGCGCGGTGCTGCTCAGCCTGTACCGCGGCCGACGGGCGCTGCTGCTAAGCGGCCTGGCGGTGCTGTGCGAGGGACTCCTGCTCGCCGCCACCGGCGAGCGGCAGCCGCTGTCCTACCTGACCGCGGGCGGGCTGGTCGCGCTGTTCTGCGCCCTGCACTTCGCGGTGCTGCGCGGCGAGCTGTGGCGCCAGCGCGACGCCCACAAGCGCCAGGTCGCCGACGCCATCTTGTCGCTGCAGCGCCAGGCGCGCGACTTCCGGCTGCTCTTGCCGCAGGTGACCTCGGCGGCGGCGCGGGCGCTCAGCAGCTCGAGCGATCACGGGCTGCCGGCGACCGCCCCGGCCCGCGACCGCGCCGAGGAGGAGGCGCTGCTGCTGCGCAGCGCCGTGGTCATGGTCCGGCAGAACCTGGACGCGCTGGTGGGGCTACTCAAGCGCGCCCTGCGGCTGCGCACCTGCGGGCTCTTGTGGCTGCCGCAGGGCGCCGAGCAGCTGCAGTTCGTCGCCGTCTCCACCGACAGCGCGGCGTTCAGCGGGCAGCCGATCGGCCAGGACATGGGGGTGATCGGCACCGTGATCAAGGGGCAGCAGCCGCTGTCGCTGTGCCCGCCCAAGCCGGGGCAGCTGCCCTACTACCACGAGCGCCTGCTGCAGCGCGAGGGGGAGTCGATCGCCGCCTTCCTCGGGGTGCCGCTTTACGAAGACGGCAAGCTGTGCGGCGTGCTGTGCGCCGATCGCCACGAGTCGGGCGCCGCCGCGGCCTTCACCAGCGAAGAGGAGGCGCTGCTGCTGTCGGCGGTGCCGCTCATCGTCCGCGGCCTGCAGTCCGAGCGCGTCTTCGCCGCGGTCGAGCGCAGCCAGTACGAGCACGAGCGCCTGTACGCCGCCTCCAAGCTCTTAAACCGCGCCCTCACCCCCGACGAAGTCCACCGCACCGCGTTCGCCGCGGTGGCCGAGATCTGCGCCTTTGACTTCGCCGCCCTCACCCACTACGACGAGTCGACGCGCCGTCACACCGTGGTCGCGGCCACCGGCGATCCCGACCTCATCGCCGCCAGCCTGGAGCGCGCCTTCCCCGACAACGCCGGCCTGTGCGCCATGGTGGTCAAGAACCGCGCCGCCCTGCCGCCCGGTGGGGAGCTGCGCGATCGCCAGGCCGGGGTGCCGGTGTTCGACGAGCAGACCCGCCTTTACGGCTGCGAGTCGCTGATCGTGCTGCCGCTCCTTTACAACGAGGCCGCCGCCGGCACCCTGGTGGTGGCCAGCCGCACCGAGCGCCTGTTTACCAAGGATCGCCTCGATATCCTGCACGTCATCGCCAACCAGATCGCCGTCTCGCTGGACAACGCGCGCATGTACCAGGCGGTGGAGGCGATGGCGACCACCGATGGGCTGACCGGGCTGTCCAATCGCCGGGCGTTCCAGGAGCGGCTGGCCGAGATGCTGCGCCGGGCCGAGCGCCAGGCCCGCCCGCTGACCCTGATTCTGGGCGACATCGATCACTTCAAGCGCATAAATGACACCTACGGACACCTGGTCGGCGATGTGGTCCTCAAGCGGGTGGCGCAGGTGGTGCAGTCGTGCGTGCGCAAGGTCGACATCGCCGCTCGCTACGGCGGCGAGGAGTTCGCCATCGTGCTGGAGGCGACCGACGCGGTGGGCGGCCGCCAGCTGGCCGAGCGGGTGCGCCAGGAGGTGCAGAAGCTGGTGCTGACGGCGGACGCCGGCACCTTCGGCTGCACCCTGTCGCTCGGCATCGCCACCTCCCCGGCCGACGGCGCCGACGAGCGGCTGCTGCTGCAGCGGGCCGATCAGGCGCTCTACTATGCCAAGCGCCACGGCCGCAACCAGGCGGTGACCTACAGCGAGGTCGCCGCCGAGCTCAAGACCGCCGCCTGAGCCAGTCGCCGCGCTCAGCGGCGCTTGAGCAGGTGCAGCCGCGCCGAGGTCTCGGCGACGTGGCTGCGCCAGGCCTGGCTGCTCTCGGCGGCGTGCTGGAAGGCCGCCTGCACCTGGGCCAGGCCGGCCCGCGCCTCCAGCTTCGGGTCGTCGATCACTCGCACCGCGGTCCGGCAGGCGGCGATGAACTCATCGACGGTGGCGCGGTACTCCTGGGCCAGCTGTTGCACCGCCGGGGTGCGGCTTGCCCGCACCGGCGCCTCGGCGAGCTTGCGCAGGCGGATGAGCTGGGGCATGAGCTCATCGACCAGGATGCGGCGGGCGTCCTCGGGCCGCGTGGTGCGCGACTGGAGCAGCGCCTGCATGCTCTGGACGATCGGCCGCTCGACGCCATCGAGCGAGGGGAGATCGGTCTCGACGTAGCGCACCAGCTCGGCCTGCTCCGGGCTCTGGTGGTAGCGGGTGTACAGGAAGGCGCCGGTGACTGACAGCATGGCGACGATCCCCAGCCGCATGAACCACAGCAGGCCCTGGTGCAGGGGCGAGCCGCGGGAGGGCGGCGGCGCCTCTGGATCGTGGAGCGGGCTCATAAGGTCGCACTCAATTTAATCGGACTCATCCAATTGGGCTCATCCAATCGGGCTCACGGGGGCGAGACGCGGCGGCGCAGGAAGTCGGCGATCGCCTCGGTGATCTCGGCCGGGCGCTCGATCGGCGCGGTGTGGGTGCCGGCGCGGACCACATGCAGCTCGGAGTCGGGGATGCGCTGGTGCATCTTTTCCGATAATGCCATGGGGGTAAACGAGTCGTGCTGCCCGGCGAGGATCAGCGTCGGGGCGGTGATCTCGGGCAGGATGTCGTGGGCGTTGTGCTGGCCGGCCGCCGCCAGGGTGCTGACGAACATGCGCGGGTCCAGGCGCGACATCGCCTCCAGGTAGGGAAAGAAGTCCTCGCGCTGGACCAGGGCGCCGTTTATCTCCAGCTTCTGCGCCAGCAGGTAGGACAGCTCGGTCGGGATGAGGCGCTTCCAGAACGCGCCGACCAGCCGCGGCACGCGCGACACCGTCGCCCGCAGCAGCGGCAGGAGGTCGCTGAGGGTGTCTTTGCCCTTGAAGGTCTGCAGCGGGTTGCCGTAGCTGCCGCAGATCAGGATAAGCCCGGCGACGCGAGCCGGCGCCGCCCGCCAGGTCTCCAGCGCGACCTGCACGCCGAGCGAGTGGCCGCACAGGACCACCCGCTCGGTCTCGCAGGCGTCAAGGACGGTGAGCGCGTCGGCGGCGAAGTCAGCGATGCTGACCCGCGAGATGTCGGCCGGCAGCGGTGTACGACCGTGCCCGCGATAGTGGAAGTGAAGGATCCGATAGTGCTCGGCCAGTACCCACTGCAGGTACTTCCAGACATACCCATCGCATCCCAGGCCGTCGCACAAAAGGATCGAGGTCGCCGGCTGGGGACGGCCCATCACCTCGTAGAACAAGGTGGCGCCATCGCCAGAAACCGCAAAGCCGCTGCGCCGACGGCCCACCCCCCCGGTGACAGCCGATGACGAAGCGTCTTTGGAGCCGGAGCCTGGCAGCTCCTGGCTGTTTGCTGCCGAGCCCGCCACTGCCGCCGCGTCGGCCGGAGCCGCTGGGTCGGGGTCGGTCGCCTGGCTACTCTTGGGATCCTCGCTCGTCGTCCTCGCCCGGGAACTCATTTACAGAGGGATACTTCCGAATCTCGTTGCGGGCAATTTTCCACGCCTTCTGCACAATCCACGATAGAGAGCGGTCCTGCCGCGTCGCCTCTTCCTGAATCTCTTTGAGCATGTCCTCGGGGAAATAAAGACTTTGTTTGCGCTTGTCAGAGCCAGCCATGGGGCCTCCAGATGAAGTACTGCGTCTTGTGCCTTTGACTCAGGGTCGTTTGGTAGACTGACGCTAGGGTCACGGAAAAGGCGTTAGCTACTATACATCATTATATTCATAAGGTTCGCTTAGATTGTCAAGCGTCTCGATGGGTTATCTCGCACGACCTTGGCCCAGGTCAGCCTAGCCGCGGCCCGCTGACCCTGCTTGTCGACGGGCCGGGGGGGCTCAGGGGGGCTCGGGGTAGCTCGGGGGGGCTCAGGGTAGCTCGGGGTAATTCGGGGTAGCTCGGGGTTGTCGGACTCCGCCGCGCACCTGGGCAGCGCGCTTGTCAGCAGCGGCGCACACCCTGCCAGACTCTACAGCCGGGCAGCCCAGCAGCCCGGCAGCCCAGCAGCTGGCGGCTGGCGGCCCGCAGCGGCGAGCTGACCGGGTGCCACCGAGTGACAAAGCGCGACGAATTGAGCGAAATCGGCAATGAAACTGCTACCATGCATGCCGTGGCAATAAAGGACTCAGAGAGCGGCAGCGTCGGGCTGGACGGCGCTGCGGCAGCGGCTCCGGTGGTGGTCGGGCCCGCTTCGGGCACCAGCGGCCCGCACAGCGCCCCGAGCTCAGCCCCGGACCTGAGCGATGGTCGGGTGTCTCGCGCCCAGCGGCTGCGGCACGAGCGCAGCACCCAGATCCAGGTGGTGGCGCGCACCCTGTTTGCCCAGCGCGGCTACCACGAGACCTCGATCCAGGACATCCTCGACGGGGCCGGCATCGCCCGCGGCACCTTCTACCTGCACTTTGACAGCAAGCGCGCCATCTTCGATCTGCTCATCGACGATTTCCTCGTGCGCATCCAGTCGGTGCTCACCCCGGTCGATGTGCGGCCGGGCGCGCCGCCGCCGCTGTTGCAGCTCAGCGAGAACCTGGAGCGGACGATCGCGGTGCTGCACGATCGCCGCGACCTTACCCGCATCATCCTGCTCTTGGCCGAGGGGCTGGACGCCGACTGCGACGCCAAGATGGCAGAGTTTTACCGCCGCGTGCTCGATCTTTTGGAAGATGCGATCGCCCGCGGGCAGAAGCTCCAGCTCATCCGCCCGTGCAACCCGCGGATCGTCGCCCAGGCGGCGCTCGGCAGCCTCAAAGAGGTCATGCTGCAGTGGATCGTCCGCCGCGACAGCACCCCGGACGAGCTGAAGAAGGTCTGCCACGAGCTGCTCTCCTACAGCCTGCACGGCCTGCTCAACCCAAGCCCCGGCAGCTGAGCGGACGCCGCGCCGCGAAAGTGACGCCGGGCGAAGCTTTTGTCACACTGCCCAAAACCCCTCTTAAAAAATAGCGAACCTCGAAGGAGATCATGGCCGCTCAATACATCTTCACCATGCAGAACCTGCGCAAGGTCGTGCCGCCGCAGCGCGAGATCTTGAAGGGCATCTGGCTGTCGTTTCTGCCCGGCGCCAAGATCGGCGTCATCGGCCAGAACGGCGCCGGTAAGAGTACGCTTTTGCGCATCATGGCCGGCGTCGACCACGAGTTCCTCGGCGAGGCGCGGCCGGCCGATGGCATCCGCATCGGCTACCTGCCGCAGGAGCCGCAGCTCGATCCGACCAAGAACGTGCTGGAGAACGTCGCGGTGGCGGTCAAAGAGACCCGCGATCTGCTAAAGCGCTTCGAAGATCTGTCGATGAAGCTTGGCGAGCCGATGTCCGAGCAGGAGATGGACGGCCTGCTCGCCGAGCAGTCCAAGCTGCAGGACCAGATCGAGGCGTGCAACGGCTGGGACATCGATCGGACCCTGGAGATCGCGATGGACGCCCTGCGCTGCCCACCCGCCGACGCCGACGTCACGGTGCTGTCGGGCGGCGAGCGGCGGCGGGTCGCGCTGTGTCAGGTGCTCCTGTCCAAGCCGGACATGCTGCTGCTCGACGAGCCGACCAACCACCTGGACGCCGAGTCGGTGGCCTGGCTGGAGAAGTTTTTGGAGAACTTCCCCGGCACCGTGGTCGCCATCACCCACGATCGCTACTTCCTCGACAACGTCGCCGGCTGGATCCTCGAGCTCGATCGCGGCGCCGGCATCCCGTGGGAGGGCAACTACTCCTCGTGGCTGGAGCAGAAGCAGAAGCGGCTGGCGGTCGAGGAGAAGCAGGAGTCGGCGCGCCAGCGGGCGCTCGCCCGCGAGCTAGAGTGGGTGCGCAGCTCGCCCAAGGCCCGCCACGCCAAGAGCAAGGCGCGCCTGACCGCCTACGAAGAGATGCTGCAGAAGTCGCAGGAGGCGCGCATCGAGGTCGCCGAGATCTCGATCCCGCCGGCGCCGCGGCTGGGCGACAACGTCGTCATCGCCGAGAAGCTATGCAAGGGCTACGGCGAGCGGCTGCTCATCGAGGACCTGAACTTCCGCCTGCCGCGCGGCGGCATCGTCGGCGTCATCGGCCCCAACGGCGCCGGCAAGACGACGCTGTTCCGCATGATCGTCGGCCAGGAGAAGCCGGACTCGGGCAAGCTGGTCATCGGCGAGACGGTCAAGGTCGGCTATGTCGATCAGAGCCGCGACGCCTTGAAGGGCGAAAACAACGTCTGGCAGGAGATCTCAAGCGGCGCCGAGTTCTTCGACATGGGCAAGCGGAAGGTGCAGACGCGCGCCTACTGCGGGCAGTTCGGGTTCAAGGGCAGCGATCAGCAGAAGCTGGTCAAGCAGCTCTCGGGTGGTGAGCGCAACCGGGTGCACCTGGCCAAGATGCTGCGCACGCCGAGCAACCTCCTGCTCCTGGACGAGCCGACCAACGACCTGGATGTCGACACGCTGCGCGGGCTGGAAGAAGCGCTGCAGAACTTCGCCGGCTGCGCGGTGGTGATCAGCCACGATCGCTGGTTCCTCGATCGGCTGGCGACTCACATCCTGGCCTTCGAGGGCGACAGCAAGGTCGTGTGGTTCGAGGGCAACTACCGCGACTACGAGGCCGATCGCAAGCGGCGCCTGGGCAAGGACGCGGAGCAGCCGCACCGCATCAAGTTCAAGAAGCTTACGCACTGAGCGGCGCGCAGCTTGGGGCGATCGGCGCGGGCTGATCGGGCTGCTTTTCGGGCTGCTCCGGCGTGGGTCCCCCTTCCCTGCGATCCTTTTTTGCCAGCTGGCGCTGACAAAAAAGGATCTCCGGTCGGCCCACGCCTTTTTACGGCGAGGGGGGGGCTTTTTTCTTGGCGCGCAGGCGGTCGCGCAGGCCGGGGGCGTAGCCGGGCTTGTTGACCTGGGGGGCGCGGGCCAGGGTCAGCGACTGCGGCGGGATGTCGCTCACCACGGTGGTGCCCGAGGCGATGATCGAGCCCTGGCCGACGCGGACGGGGGCCACCAGCTGGGTGTCGGAGCCGATGAACACGTCGTCTTCGATGATCGTCTTGTGCTTGGAGAAGCCGTCGTAGTTGCAGGTGATGGTGCCGCAGCCGACGTTGACCCCTTGGCCGATCTCGGCGTCGCCGAGGTAGCTCAGGTGGTTGGCCTTGCTGCCCTTGCCGAGCCGGGTCTGCTTGAGCTCGACGAAGTTGCCGACGTGGGCCCCGGACTCAAGGACGCTGCCGGGGCGCAGGTGGGAGAACGGGCCGAGCGCCACCTTGTCGCCGACGGTCGCTTCGGTGGCCACGGTGTAGGGCTTGATGTGGGTGTCGTCAGCGACGGTGACTGTGGTGAGGACGGTGCCGGTGTCGATGGTGCAGCGGGCGCCGATGACGCAGCGGCCGCGCAGGCAGACGCCGGGGCCGAGCTCGGTGTCCTGGCCGAGCTGCACCTCGTCATCGATATAGGTGGTGGCGGGATCGCGCAGGGTCACCCCGGCGCGCTGGTGCCCTTCGTTGATGCGGCGGCGCAGCACGGCCTCGGCAGTGGCGAGGTCGACGCGATCGTTTACTCCCAGCACCTCCTCGGGCGGGGCGCTCACCACCATCACCTCGTCGCCGGCGTCGGCGGCCATCGCCACCAGATCGGTCAGGTACAGCTCGCGCTGAGCGTTGTGGGCGGTGACGCGGCCCAGGGCGCTGCGCAGGAACTCGCCATCGACGACGTAGATGCCGGCGTTGATCTCGGCGATCTTGCGCTGCTCGGCGTCGCAGTCGCGATCTTCGACGATGCGCAGCGGGCGGCCGGTGGCGCTGCGCTGCAGGCGGCCGTAGCCGTGCGGATCGGCCAGGGTCGTCGCCAGCATCGCCAGCTTGCGCCCCGCCGCCGCCTGCAGGAGCTCTTGCAGCCGCGGCAGCAGCAAAAGCGGCGTGTCCCCGTACAGGATCAAGATCCGCTCGCGCTGGCCGGGCGGGAGGGGCGGCAGCTGCGGCAGGGCGGCGCGCACGGCGTCGGCGGTGCCGCGCTGCTGCTCCTGGATGGCGATGCGCAGCTCGGGCACCGGCAGGGCGCGCTCGCGCAGCTGCGCCGCCACCTTGTCGGCCTGGTAGCCGAGCACGAGCGCGGTGCGGTTTACGCCCAGGGGGGCGAGCAGCCGCAGCGGATACTCGAGCATCGGCCGCCCGCATAGCCGGTGCAGCACCTTGATCACCTGCGAGCGCATGCGCGTCCCAAGGCCGGCAGCAAGGACGATCGCACTTAGGAACTCTGGTTGAGCTGATTCGGTCATGGCTTATATTCTGTGATGTAGCTTTCTTGCCGGCCAGCCAGAGTTAAGACATTGAGCTGGGCGCGCGGGCCGGCCTGAGCATTGCCGGATTATTGCCAGATCAGTAGTACCTCGACCCGCGGCCGCGTGACCATGAAAGCGCGAGCTGGGGGCGGCCGGCTGGCGAGCGACCCTTTCTGCGGGGACGTCTGCTATGATGCCGAGCCGTGAGCGCCGTCGAGCCGCCGAGTCATAGATCGCCATCCCCGGTGCCGTCCGCCGACCCGCTCGGCGCCGCGTCGCCCACTGCGCCCGCTGCTGCTGCCAGCGGTCACAGCCCGGGCGCGGGTCCGCAGTGGAGCTGGCCGATCGCGCTCTTTCTGGCCCTGCGCCCGCGGCAGTGGAGCAAGAACCTGCTGCTGTATGCCGGGTTCCTGTTCACCCTCAACCAGGTGTGGAAGCCGCTGCAGCCGAGTATGTGGGCGGCGCTGCTCCGCGCCTCGCTGGCGGTGCTGCTTTTCTGCGCGGTCTCGGGCGGCGTGTATCTGCTAAACGACCTGCGCGACCTGGAGCAGGACCGGGCGCATCCGGTCAAGCGCCACCGGCCGCTGGCGCGGGGGCTGCTGCCGCGGTGGCTGGCGGTGCTGGCGGCGTTTGCGCTGCTCGTCGGAGGCGTCGGCGGCGCGTGGGCGCTGCGGCCGCTCTACGGGGGGGTGGCGGCGCTTTATATCGGGCTGCAGATCGCCTATACGCTCAAGCTCAAGCACCTTGTGATCCTCGATGTGTTCGTGATCGCGCTGGGGTTTGTGCTGCGGGCGATCAGCGGCGCGATCGTGCTGTACGCGCACATCTCGCCCTGGCTTTACATCGTCACCCTGCTGGCGGCGCTGTTCCTCGGGCTGTGCAAGCGGCGGCACGAGCTTTTGCTGCTCAGCGCCGATGCGGCGCGCCACCGGCGGATCCTGCGCGAGTACTCGATCGAGCTGCTCGATCAGATGATCAGCATCGTCACCGCCAGCACGATCATGGCCTACTCGCTCTACACGTTCAAAGCCGAGGGGCTGCCGGACAACAACCTGATGATGCTGACCATCCCGTATGTGCTGTACGGGTTTTTCCGCTACCTGTACCTGGTGCACAAGCGCAACAGCGGCGGCAGCCCCGAAGAGGTGCTGCTGCGCGATCGGCCGCTCCTGCTCGCCATCGTGCTGTGGGCGCTCACCGCGGCGACGATCCTGACGCTGGGGCGGACGCCGGGGCCCGGCTGAGCGGAGTCGCGGCGGTCAGGCGGCGGTCAGGCGGCGGTCACCACCGTCGCCACCTGCTCGACGTGGCCCTTGACCGAGACCTTGCCGTAGACGGCGCTCAGGCGGCCCTGCTCGTCGATCACGAAGGTCGAGCGGATGATGCCGAGGCTCTTTTTGCCGTAGAGGGTCTTTTCGCCCCAGGCGCCGTAGCGCTGCGCCACCGCGGCGCCGGGATCGGCGAGCAGGGTAAAGGGCAGCCCGTACTTCTGCTTGAACTTCTGATGCGAGGCGACGGTGTCGGGGCTGACGCCGAGCACCACGGCGCCGCCGAGCGCCGGCAGGCGATCGCGGAAGTCGCACGCCTGCTGGGTGCAGCCGGGCGTGTTGTCCCGCGGATAGAAGTAGAGGATGACCCGGCGGCCGCGGTAGTCGGCCAGCCGGTGGGTCTCTCCGTCGTCACCGACCAGGGCAAAGTCGGGGGCTGGCTGGCCAGCGCGCAGGGGGATCTGGGTCGCGGGGTCGGTCGTCATCGCCAGGCTTTTACCCCTGGCGGCGCCGCCAGGTCAACGCCGACGAAAGCCGCCCAAGCGAGCCCAGGTACGAAAGTGGCGGCGCCGCCCCGCGGTCGCCGCGCAACGCCCTGCCGGTTCGCCGCGGCGCGTGCTAGCTTTCGCCCATGCCCGAGGCCCGCAGCGCCGCCAACAGTGCGGCCAAGACTCCCGCCGCGCCGTCCCCGCCCTACGCCTGGAGCCAGGCGGCGGGCAGCGCCGACACCTTTGTCATCGCGACCTGGAACGTCAACTCGCTGCGCATGCGCCAGGAGCGCCTGCTCGTCTGGCTCAAGGAGCACCAGCCCGACGTCCTGTGCCTGCAGGAGGTGAAGCTGCAGGAGCCCGACTTCCCGCTCGTCGAGTTCCGCAGCGTCGGCTACAGCGCGGTGGTGCTGGGCCAGAAGAGCTACAACGGCGTCGCCATCCTGACCCGCCTTGAGCACGGCCCGCCGACCGCGGTCACCGCCGGCATGGAAGACGGCGACCCCGACACCGAGGCGCGCCTGCTGGCCGCGACCATCCCCGGCCTCGGGGTGCGGGTGGCCTCGGTGTATGTCCCCAACGGGCAGAGCATCGACTCGGACAAGTACGCCTACAAGCTGCACTGGCTGCAGCGCCTGCTCGCCTATCTACAGAAGCAGCCCGCTGACGGCCCGCCGCTGTGCCTGTGCGGCGACTTCAACATCGCCCCCGGCGATGACGACATCTACGATCCGGTGGGCTGGCGCGACACGGTGATCTGCCACAAGGACGCGCGCGCGGCGCTGACCAAGATCACCGCGCTCGGCTACATCGACACGCTGCGCAAGGTGCACCCGGACAAGACGGTCTACACGTACTGGGACTACCGCGGGCTGTCGTTCCCGAAAAACCTCGGGCTGCGCATCGACCATGTGCTGGCCGCCCCCGCGCTGGCCGAGCGCTGTGTCGATGTGCTGGTCGATCGCCAGTCGCGCAAGGGGGACAAGCCCTCGGATCACGTGCCGCTGCTCGTCCGTTTCCGGCGCGCCGCGGCCCAAAGTCTGTAGGCTCCGCAAAAGAAACTCGTCGGCTCCTGCGAAATAACGTTGACTTTTGGTTCGCCGTCCGTAGAGTGCTTATCACCTCAGTTGATGCGGGGTGGAGCAGCCTGGTAGCTCGTCGGGCTCATAACCCGAAGGTCGGAGGTTCAAATCCTCCCCCCGCTACTTAACCCGTTCACCGCCGCCCCGGAGTCTATCTCTCCTGGGCGGCGGTGGCGTTTTTAGGGTCTGGATTCAGCCGATCCAGGAGTCCGCGCGAAGTCGTGGGCGACCGCAGCCAGCGGTGTCTGCATGGCCCCGGTGGCGGTCGGGGCGGGCCGCTGCAGCTGGATGCCGAGGCGCCGCAGCTTGTCGTGCAGCGTCGACTTGGGCACCGCCAGCAGCTCCGCTGCGGCGCGACAGTTGCCGCCGGTCTGGGCCAGCGCCGCGACATAGATCTCGCGCTCCAGGTCGGCGAAACGGCGCCCGCGCAGCTGCACCACTTCCTCGCGGCCGACGGGCTCCGCCTGCTCGCCCACCAGATCGCAGGCCAGCAGGTGCGGTCCGCTGGCAAGGTGCGCGGCGCGCAGCACCGCATGGCGCAGCTGGCGGACGTTGCCCGGCCACGGCTTGCGCATGACGATCGCCAGCTCGGCGTCGGCGATCTCGCGCGGCAGCAGGTTTCCCCTGAGCTCGCTCAAGAAGTGACGCACGAGCAGCGGGATGTCGGCGGCCCGCTGCCGCAGCGGTGGGGTGACGATCTCCAGGCCGCACAGCCGGTAGTACAGATCGGCGCGGAAGGTCCCGCGCGCCACCGCCGCCTGCAGGTCGCTGTGCGTCGCCGCGACGATGCGCACATCGACCGGCAGCTCGCGGCTGCTGCCCACCGGCCGGATCGCCTGGCTCTCCAGCGCCCGCAAGAGCCGCGGCTGCAGCTCCAGCGGCAGCTCGGCGATCTCATCCAGGAACAGGGTGCCGCCATCGGCCTCGCCGAAGCAGCCGAGGTGGCGGCGCTGCGCCCCGGTGAAGGCGCCGCGCTCGTGGCCAAACAGCTCGCTCTCGATGAGCTCGCGCGGCAGGGCGCCGCAGTTGACCGCGATCAGATCGCCGCGGCGACCGCTCTGCTCGTGCAGCGAGCGCGCCACCAGCTCCTTGCCGGTCCCGCTCTCCCCGAGGATCAGCACCGGCAGGCCGGTGGGCGCAAAGCGCTGGATCTGGCGGCGGACATGGACCATGGCGGCGCTGTCACCCAGCAGCAGCGGCGACTTCTCACCGGCGTACAGGCGCAGCTGCAGCCCGCCGAGCTGCAGGCAGCCGCCGAGCAGGAGCTCGCCCTGCTGCACCCGCGCGCCGTTGAGGAAGGTCCCGTTGCGCGAGCCGCGGTCGGCGACCCGCAGGCAGTCCCCGTCGGGGCTGAGCAGCGCGTGCTGCTGCGAGACATAGGGATCGGCCAGGATCCAGTCGTTGTCGGGTCCGCTGCCGACCCGCGTCGGGCGGGTGATCACCCGGGTCTCACCGCTGCTGGCGCGCAGGACCAGCGCCTCGCGCGGGGTGCGCGTCCGCGGGCTCGGCGCGCTTTTGGCAAGCAGCGGCGTCCGCCCATCGGCAATGCGAGCGCGACCGCTGACAGCCAGCGGCCCGGCGTCGGCGGCCTCGCAGGGAGCCGGCGCCGCCAAGACTGGCGCCGCGCGAGCCGGCGAAGGGAGCACCGGCGCGGCGGGCTGAAAGGGAAAGTCTCCGAGATCAGCAGTTCGGGATCGCAGCATGCGGGGAAGCCTCCGGCGAGCGTTGCTGCCGCAGCGGCCCTTTGGCCAGCTGACGGCGCGATGGGGTGCGATGTAGGGAGGTATCGTGCGCCGGGGGGCAAAAGTTGCTAACTTGCAGAAAGAACTACTCTTTTTCGGATCCCGTGATGTCCAACCTATTAATACGCGCCCTGCACCGCCCCCTCCACCTGCGCATCGTCTCGGCGGTCGCGCCCCAGGTGTGCCAGACCGCCGCCGACCGTCACCGCACCAGCGCCGCCGCGACCTGCGCGCTCGGCCGCGGCCTGCTCGGCGGGGTGCTGCTATCGACGATCACCCGCGGCGAGCGGGTCACCATCCAGCTCGTCGCCAACGGCCCGCTCAAGGGCCTCACCGTGGACGCCTACGATGACGGCGCGGTGCGCGGCTACCCGCTGGTGGCGCAGGCCTGCCCCGAGCGGCCGATGAACAAGCGGCAGATCCTGGCCAACCTCATCGGGCGCGACGGCGTGGTCAACCTGGTCCGCGACGTCGGCCTGAAAGAGCGGCTGCAGGGCCAGGTGTCGCTGGTGACCAGCGAGGTCGACGAAGACCTGGAGGCCTACCTCCGCCAGTCCGAGCAGATCCAGTCGGCGCTTGGCTGCGAGCTCGTCATGGACGAGGCCGGCCAGGTGCTGGCCGCTGGCGGCGTGCTGCTGCAGAGCCTGCCCGAGGCCCCCCCCGAGACCGCGCTCGCCCTGCGCGAGGCCCAGCACGCCATGCGCGGCGGCGACCTGTACGACCGGCTGCGCGCCGGCCCGGCCACCCCGCTGGAGCTGGCGCAGCTGCTGCTCGGCTCCCGCGCCGCCGACCTGGAGGTACAGGACGAGCGGCCGGTGACCTTCCGCTGCCGCTGCGATCGCGGGCGCATCGAGGCCATGATCGCCGGCCAGGCGGTCCAGGATCTCGACGAGATGATCGCCGAAGGGCAGGCCGAGGTGACCTGCAACTACTGCAGCGAGGTCTACCTCATCCCGCGCGACGAGCTCTTGCGCCTGCGCGAGCAGAAGCAAGCGCGGATCAAAAACTGATGGCGGCCCTCCCCTATCTGCGCATCTCCGACGAGGTGACCGCGGCGCTCGCCGCCGCGCGGCCGGTGGTGGCGCTGGAGTCGACGCTGCTCGCCCACGGGCTGCCGTGGCCGCAGAACCTCGAGGTCGGCGCAGAGTCCGAGGCCACGGTGCGGGCGGCGGGCGCGGTCCCGGCGACCGTGGCGGTGCTCGGCGGCCGGCTGTGCGTCGGGCTGGCAGCGAGCGAGCTGGAGCGAGTGGCGCGCGGGCCGCTGAGCAAGGCGGCGGCCGCTGATCTGGGGCCGCTTTTGGCCAGCGGCGGCGACGGCGCGACCACGGTCTCGGCGACCGTGGTGGCGGCGGCGCGAGCCGGGGTACGGCTGTTCGCCACCGGCGGCATCGGCGGGGTGCACCGCGGCGACGCCCTGGACGTGTCGAGCGACCTGACGGCGCTGGCCAGCCACCCGGTGGCGGTGGTCTCGGCGGGGGCCAAGGCGATCCTCGATCTGCCGCGCACGCTCGAGTACCTGGAGACCCTCGGCGTGCCCGTCATCGGCTACCGCACCTTGGACTTCCCCGGCTTCTATACGCCGTCGACCGGGCTGCGGCTCGCCCACCGCGTGGACTCACCGGCGGCCGCCGCGGCGCTGTTCGCCGCCCACCTGCAGGTCCACCCGAGCCGCGGGCTGCTCCTTGTAAACCCGATCCCGGCCGCCGACGCGCTGGACGCGGCGCAGGTCGAGCGCGCCATCGACGCGGCGCTGCGCGCGGCCGCCGGCGCCGGGGTGAGCGGCAAGCAGCTGACCCCGTTCCTGCTCGCCCGCATCGCCGAGAGCACGGCGCTGGAGAGCCTGCGCAGCAACCGCGCCCTGGTGCTGCACAATGTCGGGGTCGCAGCGGCGATTGCGGTCGCCTTCGCGGCGCCCCAGCAAGCGACCGCCGCTGGCGCGGAGCCGGCGCCTCTGCAAGCGACCGCCGGCGGCGCGAATCCGGCGCCGCGGCAGGCGACCACCGCAGGGGCGGAGCCGGCGCCTCTGCAGGCGACCACCGCCAGCGCGGAGCCGGCGCCTCTGCAGGCGACCACCGCTGGCGCGGAGCCAGCGCCGCGCGATAAGGGCAGCGCCACCGATCGGGCTGGCGATGCCCGCTGAGCGCGCCAAGCGCCTGTTCACCGTCGCCACTACCGATCCGCGCGAGCTCGGGCGCTTCCTGCAGGCGCGGCTCGGCGGGTCGCCCGCCACCGTCGCCCAGCTCGTGGCCGAGGGGGCGGTGTTCGTCGGCCGCAGCCGGGCGCTGGAGCCGCGGCAGGCGCTCGGGCCGGGGGCTCGGGTCACTGTGTACACCGCCGACACGCCGGCGCCACCGCCGGCGCTGCAGGTCAGGCTCAGCGATGCCGACTTTTTGGTCGTGGACAAGCCGGCCGGCCTGAGCACGCAGCCGGGGCGGCGCGGCGGACCGTCGCTGCAGGCGCTGCTGCCGCCGGGCGCGACCCTGCTCCACCGCCTGGATGCCGAGGCCTCGGGGCTGCTGCTTTGCGCGCGCACGGCCACCGCGGCAGCGACCCTCCAGCGGGCGCTGGAGCGCGGCGCCATCACCCGCGAGTACCTGGCGATCGTCGCCGGTCGCCTGCCCGAATCGGGGCGCATCGAGCTGCGCATCGGGCCCCGCGCCTGCAGCGGTCCGATGTCGGCACTGCGCCAGTGCTACCCGGTCGGCTCGCCGCACGGCCAGCCGGCGACGACCTTATTCCGGGTCGCCGACCGGCGCGGCGCGGGGGCGGCCGAGCAGACGCTGCTGCTCGTCCGGCTGCTCAGCGGGCGGACGCACCAGATCCGCGTCCACCTGGCGGCGCTCGGCAGCCCGATCCTCGGCGACCTCGCCTATGGCGAGCCGGGGCCGCCGGCACCGCGGCTCATGCTCCACGCCGCGCGCTTGCGCTTCCCCCACCCGCGCACCGGCAGGCCCTGCGAGATCCTGTCGCCGCCGCCGCCCGAGCTAGCCTGGCCGCCCGAGCTCGTCCTTGCCGAGGCGTCCAACGCCCCAGCTGCACCAGGTGCATCAGACGCACCGATTACAGATGCCAAGACCAGCCGCCGCGACGCTGGCACCCGCTACTCGACGCTGGCTGCCGCTCTGGACGCCGCGTTTCCGCTCGCCGCCCGGTCCCCGACCGCCGCGCCCCACCTCGCCCCGTAAGAGCAGCTCCGCCGGGCGCGCCGCTGGCGCCGCCATGGAAACTGGCGGCGCGCGTGTGGTATGCTCGGGCGAGGTCCTGCTATGTCTGTGCGTCTTGTCCGCGGCTCTGTGGCCGCTTCGCTCGCCCTGGGCTGCCTGGGGGTGCTCCTCGCCCTGACCCTTACCTCCAGCGCCGGCTGCCGGCGCGATGACGCCCAGAAGCTGGCGGCGGTGCAGGGGCTGGCGCGCGACCTCAGCTCGGCCAAGCTGCTGCGGCTGCGCGCCGGCTGCAGCCACCTTACCGCGGCGCAGCAGGAGCTGCTCCTGTGCGATGGCCTGCTGCAGACCCTGCTGCACTTCGCCCCCGCCTTTCCCGGCAGCCAGGTCAGCGCGGTCGGCGCGAGCACCGGCAGCCTGTTCAGCCGCCAGGCCCGGCTGGTCGTCCACTACGAGGGGCGCGACGGCCGCGGCAACCTCGAGGCGCTGCTGCAGCGCGAGGCCAACACCTGGCGGATCGCCGCCCTCATTCCCCACCCCTAGGCGCCCACCGCTGGGCGGCCGCCGTGGGAGGACGGCCGGCGAGCCCGCGGGCGCGGCCTACAGCTTCTGCCAGGCGGTCCCGGTCAGCGTCGGCGGCGACTCCAGGGCCAGGGTATAGTCGGCGCGGCGGTTGCGCGCCTCGTCGATGTTGTCGGCGGTGCGGGCGCGCAGCTGGCGCTCGCCGTAGCCGACGTAGAAGATCGGCAGGCGGAAGCCCTTGCTGCGGAAATAGGCGGCGATGGCGCGCGCCCGGTTGCGCGAAAGCGTCAGGTTGTCGCCGTCGCCGCCGACGGTGTCGGTGTGGCCGATGACGAACAGCTTGGGCGAGGGGGGGTTGTTGGCGGTGATGCCCTTGTCGGCAAACTGCATGAGGGTGTGCTCGACACGGTCGAGCACGACGTTGATCTTGCGCAAGCTCTCGTCCAGCTTGCCGCGCTCGCCCTCGACCACCTCCCACGAGGCGGTGCCGAAGTTGACCTCTTCGTGGGGGACCGACACCGCCCACGGGTACAGGTCGATCTTGGCCTCGTTGCCGTCGCTGTCAAACAGGGTCAGGGCCAGCCGCAGGACCACCGAGTCGCGGGCGCTGGCGGTCTGGCCCTGCCACGGCACGCGCAGCCAGGTGCCGGGAGCGTCGCCAGAAAAGGTCGCGGCGCCGCTGCCCATCTTGGTGCCGTCGTCGGCGAAGACCTCGATGACGGCGCGGCCGGCGGGCGCCGAAAGCTTGACCTCGACGAAGCGGCGGGCGAGGTCGAGGTGCTCGGAGTGATAGTTGCGGTCAAAGCCGATCTCCAGGCGGCGCGCCACGGCGGTGTCGAAGCTGGCCTCGCGCTTCCACAGCTTGCCGCCGGACTGGCACTGGATCATGCCCTGCCAGTGGGTCGCGCCCGGCTTGCCGCTGCCCAGGTTCCAGGTGACCTTCTGCCCGGCCTTGAGCTGCTTCTGGGTGAACTTGACCAGGCCCGACTCGCCGCTCGGCTTGCCGCCGTCTTCGGGCGCCGCCGGCTCCAGGGCGATCGACAGGTTCTGGAGCGGCTCGTCGGCGATGATCGTGAGGACCGGCTTGGCGGGGGCCGACACCTTGGCGGTCAGGGCCATGCGCACCGGATCCGCGACGGCCGACTGACCGTCTAGCAAGAGGCTGCCGAGGCCACTGGCGGCGACCACGACGGCCAGGGGAAGGCGGCGCCAACGCCGGCCAGGTCGGCAAGCGCGGCCGGGCACACAAGAGCGACTCTGCATCCTTGCAGCGTATCCGCGCGCGCCGAGGTCGTAAAGCGCGACGACACCGCCGCTGCCGCGCCCGCCGGACGGGGAGCCGCCGGACGCCGCCCGGACGCCGCAGCCCAGACGCCGCAGGAAGCTGCATACCGCCGCATGGACAATTGAGCCGGGCCAACGCTTCGTGCTAGGGTCCCCGCCGTCAGCCGACATCGCCGAGACTGCCAACTCGCTCAAGGTCGCGTCCCGCAAAGGCGCCGACCGGCGCAGCGCCCATGCGGCGGAGAGCACGGATATGGAACTACGCACCTTCAGCTACATCGATATCTTGCAGCCGCAGCTTACGGGCTTTTTTCAGACGGTGGCCTCCGGGTTCATGCCGCTGGAGCGGCAGGCGGCGCTGTTCGTCGAGATCGCCCCCGGCATCGCCATCAACCGGGTCACCGACGTGGCGCTCAAGGCGACGCGGGTCATCCCGGGCATGCAGATCGTCGAGCGCGCCTACGGCCTGCTCGAGGTCCACTCGTTCGATCAAGGCGAGGTGCGGCAGGCCGGGGCGGCGATCCTGGGCCACCTGGGCGTCGATGAGGGCGCCCGCCTCAAGCCGAAGATCCTGTCGGAAGAGATCATCACCGGCATCGAGGGCTACCACTCGCAGCTCATCAACCGCATGCGCCACGGCGACATGATCGGCGAGAAGCAGACGCTGTACACCCTGGAGGTGGTGCCCGCCGGCTACGCCGCGATCTGCGCCAACGAGGCCGAGAAGGCGGCGCCGATCCACCTGCTGGAGGTCGTCACCTTCGGCGCCGTCGGCCGCCTGTGGCTCGGCGGCTACGAGTCGGAGATCGAGTCGGCGGCGCAGGCCATCCGCCAGGCGCTAAAGAGCATCTCCGGCCGCTAGCGCCGCGGTCGCCCCCGCCGCGCATGTCAGTCGCGTCGCGCATGCCGGTCGCGCCGCTCTTGCAGGTTGCCACGCGCATGCCAGTCGCGTCGCGCATGCCGGTCGCGCCGCGCACGCCGGTCGCGCCCCGCACTTCGGTCGCATCGCAGCCGGCGGCGGTGCCCCGCACGCCGGTCGGGCAGGCGCGGCGGTCGGCAGTCGTGCTAGACTGCGCAGATGCACACTGGGGCTCGGCTAAGTTCGCTCGCCATCTCGGATATCCGCGCGATGTCGCTCGCCTGTCAGGCGGTGGGCGGCATCAACCTCGGGCAGGGGGTCTGCGACCTGCCGACGCCGCTTCCCGTCGCCGCCGGCGCGACCCAGGCGATCGCCGAGCACAAGGCCATCTACGCGCCCCCCGCCGGCGTGCTGGAGCTGCGCGCCGCCGTGGCCCGCAAGATCGAGCGCAGCTACGGCCTGGCCTACGATCCGCAGAGCGAGATCGCCATCACCAGCGGCGCCACCGGCGCCTTTGCCGCGGCGGTGCTGGCGCTGTGCGACCCCGGCGATGAGGTCATCCTCTTTGAGCCGTACTACGGCTACCACTACAACACCCTGGTGGCCCTCGGCCTGACCCCGGTGCTGGTGCCGCTGACGCCGCCCGACTGGCGGCTGGATGCCCAGGTGCTGGCGCGCTACGTCACCCCGCGCACCCGCGGCCTGGTCGTCTGCACCCCGAGCAATCCCCTGGGCAAGGTGCTGACCCTCGACGAGCTCGACCTGCTCGCCGACTTCTGCCGCAGCCACGACCTCATCGCCTTTACCGATGAGATCTACGAGCACATCGTCTTTGACGGCCGCCGCCATGTGCCGCTCGCCAGCCGGCCGGGCATGCGCGAGCGCTGCGTCACCATCTCGGGCCTGTCCAAGACCTTCTCGATCACCGGCTGGCGAGTCGGCTACCTGACGGCGCCGGCGGCGGCGGTGGCGCGCATCGTCATCGCCCACGACCTGCTTTATGTCTGCGCCCCGACGCCGCTGCAGCACGGCGCCCTCTCCGGCCTGCTCGAGCTGCCGGCGAGCTACTTCGCCGACCTGTCGGCCGCCTACCAGAAAAAGCGCGACATCCTGTGCGGCGCCCTGGCCGAGGTCGGGCTTATGCCGTACTGGCCGCAGGGGGCCTATTACGTCCTGTGCGATGCCCGCAAGCTCGGCGAGCCGACCGCCCGCGCCGCGGCGATGAAGCTGCTCGACCGCGTGGGCGTCGCCAGCATCTCGGGGGCCAGCTTCTACCGCGACCCCATCGGCGAGACCATCCTGCGGTTCTGCTTCGCCAAGGAAGACGACGTCCTTTACCAAGCCGCCGCCCGCCTGCGCAAGGGCCTGCTGTAGCAAGGTCCTCCGCCGGGGGCTCGGGGAGTATTCACTGCCGAGCTGGCACGCCGGAGGCGCCCCGGGCCCCGTCAGCGCCGCGAGTGCTCGCTCTGCAGCGTCTTGCGGCCGGCGCGGCGCGGCGCGGCGTCGGGCGCCTGCCGCTGCTGCAGCTTGCGCCGCTGTCCCCCGGGAAATGGCGGCGGCGCCACCGCCGCCCGCTTGGCGCTCAGCTCGCGCCGGGCGGCAAAGCGCGGCTGCGGCGACCGCCGCCGGCTACCAAAAAGCCCCGAACTGCAGGTGCGGGGTGCTCGCGAGTCCGCTGGCGACGGCGGACTCGCGAAAGGGCCGGGACCGTCGCGGGTGGCCCTCCAGGAGGCGATAGGCCGCGATCCCGGGATCCCGAGTCAGCGACGGATAGCTGCCCGAGACAAGGAGAAACTCTCCCAGCCCGCGCAGCACCGCCTTGGCCGCGCGCCCAAGCCCCTTCGGCAAGGCGCGCAGCACCACATACAGAACCGAAAACCACCGCGAAATTACAGGGAGTTTGGAGGTCATTGTCTGCACCCTTTCCGTGTCGACTGTTCTTCTTATAACCTGCGGGTCTGACACCGTCCGGGAGGTCTCTGGTTTCCTTTAGAACAGCTCTAGAAGAAGGTAATTTCTCGTCGCTGAAGTGCAAGCCGAAATCGCCCCTTTCGCCGCGCCCGCGGGCCGGCCTGAAGGCGCCGCAAAAAGGGAGCAAAACTGCGTAAGGTAATCAGGCCAAAGGAAGGGAAAACCGCGCGATAACCCGGGAAAAAAAAACCGAACAAATTTCTCCAAAACGCTGAAAATCCGCAAAAGGATTACCCCATGGAAGCACCTCGGCGCGGTAACGAGCCTGTAGCGGATCAAGCGTTTGCGGCGTTTTTCGCCCGCGTCCTGCCCCTTCTGCCGCGCGGCTGGGGAGCGAGCCTGCAGATCGAAGATCCGCTCACCCGGTCGCTCGAAGAGGTGGCGCGCGGCGGCCATGCGGTGGTCGAGAAGGCGCACCTTTTGTCGCTGCTGGCGCTCAGCAGCGAGCGGGTCAGCCAGGCCGAGCGGTGGGCGATGCAGCAGGTCGGGATCAGCGAGCACCGCCTGCTGCCGCTGCCCGGCGAGCGGTCCCTGGGGCGCCTGGTGCTCCTGTGCAGCACCGAGGCGCCGCGCCTGGACGAGGCGAGCGCGCGTGACCTGACGGCGCTGTGCAGCACGGCCGGGGTCGAGCTGGAGCGGGCGCGGGCGCAGCGCGAGCACGAGAAGTTCGCCAAGCGGCTGCGCTGGATCACCGAGCTAGAGCTCTCGGACAGCTTCACCAGCGGCTGCCTGGCGCTTTTGCCCGAGGTCAGCCTTGCCGCGGTGTTCGCGGTGACCGACGACACGATGTCGGTGCTGATCATCAAGCGGCGCGACGGCGAGGCGGTGTGCGAGTTCAACCGCCAGACGGTGCCGCTCGGCGGCTCACACCTGGCGGCGCTGTGCGCCGGCGTCGCCGAGGCGGTGATCCCGCGCGGCGGCAGCTACAGCGAGCTGGAGCTGCTCGCCCAGCGCCTCGCCGGGGCCAGCGACCGCCGCACCCGCGAGCCGCTGGCGCCGGCCTTCATCGAGACGGTGCCGCTGGAGCCGGCCGGCCGCGTGGTCGGCTCGCTGGTGCTTTTCCACCGCAGCCAGCCGACGGCGCCGGCGCGGGCGTTCGTGCGCCACCTGGCCGACGCGTTCGCCGCCTCGCTCGACAAGATCCGTCCCGAGCGGCGGCACGCGGCGTCGTTTCTGTACCTGCAGGAGCTGTTTCGCAACTCGGGGCGCTCGCTGGCGCCGCTGCTGCAGACGGTGACCGAGGAGATGATCCGCTTTCTCGGCGCCAACGCCGGCGTCATCGCCCTGCAGGACGTCGACACCGGCCGACTGCTCCTCAGCGAGGTCCTGGGCTACGGCGGCACCGCCGTGCTGCCGCAGTTCATTCCGCTGGAGGAGACCGCCGAGGCGCGCTCGTCGATCGTCGCCCACGTCCTGCGCTCGGGCGAGCCGTACGTCGCCTCGGACACCCGCACCGCCGCCTTCTACCTGCCCGCCGATCCGTCGATCTGCTCGGAGATCGGCGTCCCGCTGCGCCTGCGCGGCGAGACCTTCGGCGTCGCCCTGGCCTCCAGCCACACCCGCGGCTACTTCACCGAGGACGACATCAACCGCTTCCAGATCTTCGCCGACCAGGTGGCGCTGGCGGTGGACAACGCGCGCCTTATCGACTCGCTGCGGGCCCGCCACGAGCGCGACGTGGCGCGACAGCAGCGCCGCGAGTTCGGCTTCGACCGCACCGGCCACGCCGAGGATCTGGAGTACTTCTTCGGCAACCTGATAGGCGACCCGCGCGGGCCGATGGGCGAGGTCTACCGGACCATCGAGCGGGTCGCCGCGCGCGAGGACGACACCGTGCTGGTGATCGGCGAGACCGGCACCGGCAAGGAGATGATCGCGCACGCCATCCACCACGCCTCGCCGCGCCGCCCGCGGCCGATGATCGCCACCAACTTCGCGGCCCTTGGCGGCGATCCGAACCTCATCCAAAGTGAGCTGTTCGGGCACGAGCGCGGCGCCTTTACCGGCGCCACCTCGCGCCGCAAGGGGTGCTTTGAGACCGCCCACAAGTCGACCCTGTTCATCGACGAGGTGGGCGACATCGTGCCGCAGGTGCAGGTCAAGCTCCTGCGCGTGCTCGGCCGCAGCAGCCAGCGCGACTTCAGTCGCCTCGGCGGCGAGGAGCCGATCCGCACCAACGTCCGGGTGCTGGCCGCCACCAACAAGGACCTGGTGGCCGAGATCCGCGCCAACCGCTTCCGCGAGGATCTGTACTATCGCCTCTCGGCCCTGGTGGTGCGGATTCCGCCGCTGCGCGAGCGCACCTCGGACATCCCGCTGCTCCTACGCCATATCATCGCCCGCATGGGCCGCGGCGAGGTCCCCATCGGCAAGGGAGTCGCCGAGGCGCTGTGCGCCTACCACTGGCCGGGCAACATCCGCCAGCTCGAGTCGGTGGTCCTGCGCGCCCTGGCCCTGTACGGCCGTCCCGACGAGCTCCTGGCCGACGATGTGCGGCGGGCGCTGGAGGCCGAGGACGGCTGGGGCCAGAGCACGGTGGCGCCGCTGCCGCAGTGCCCCGACCCCGCCCCCGATGGCTGGTTCTGGGACACGGTGTGGCCGCTGTGGAAGATCCGCAAGCTGCCGCTGCACCAGCTGGAAGAGCTCGTGCGCCGCGCCCTGGCCGAGACCGGCGGCTTCTACTCGCGCGCCGCCAGCCGCCTGGGAGTGTCCGCCCAGGACTACCAGCGCTTCATCGACTTCCTCGCCCACGCCGGCGTCAAGATCGACTACCAGCAGTTCCGCAGCACCCGCGGCGCCCGCCGCCGCGCGGGCAGCGAGCCGGCCCCCCGCAGCAAGCACGCGACCGACGGGGCGAAAAAGGACTGAGCGCAGCTGGGCCAAAGAGGCGAAAAAGAAGTACTGACCGCGCAGCGTCACTCCCGCCGTAGTACCCCTGAAGGAAGTCCACCATCGCCGAGCGGACCTCGGCATCGCCAAGGTCACGGCGCACAGGCTCCGCGTCGACCGGGCACCCGTGGAACCCTTCCGGAACGTCCGGCGGCAACCAAACGTCACCTTGTCCGCAGGGGCGACGCTATGCAGATTGCAGCCCCCGCGGCAGATCACCAGACACCGTGCTCGACGAGCGCTCGCGAAGTCACTGCCAGCGGGAAAATCGGCGGAAAAACGCCGCTCGTTACCGAGCATCCCGCACTCCGCAGGGTCAGCTGTTCTCAGCACTTCCCACTCCCTGGTGGGCGCGCACGGTGCGATATTCAGCGCTGCTCGCCGGCCACTGTCGACTTCTCAATACTCAAAAGGAGCCTTACTGCCGCTGTAGTTAGATTCCCGACTACCAGATCAGGGTGATGATCGCCGTCGAAGTCGCCCGCCGCCAGCGTGATGGGCTTCGCACCGCTGTAGCTGTGGACGGGTGGGTTGAAGTGCCCTTGGCCATCCCCACGCAACAGGCTGACATCGGAGCTGGCGTAGTTGGCCACGGCAATATCCAGGTTCCCATCCCCGTCAAAGTCTTCCGCTACCGCTGCGGTGGGCGCCTGATGTGCAGTGAGCTCGCTCACCCTCCACTTTTCCCTATCTAGCGACCAGAATAACTTGATCGTAGAAGTTTCCGGATGCAAGACGAGCAGCTCGGCGCGGCCATCGCCGTTCAGATCCTTGCCCAGAAGCCCTCGCGGCTCAGGATCTGTCGCGAGGCGCTGTGGGGTTGAGAATAGGCCGCGACCATCGCCATACAGGACAGATACACTCTGCTCCCAGATGTGGCCCACAGCGAGGTCGGGCCGACCATCGCCATCAAAGTCGGCTATCACGGGGCTGTTATTCTGTCCGTCGACATCGATCCACACTGCGTTATAGCCGTCTGCAGCGCTGTTTGAGAAGTTGATGCACACTGCATTGCTGGTGGAATCCGCCATGACGATGTCTTCGATGCCATCGCCGTTCAGGTCGGCAATCGCCAAGCCGCTCGTCGTGCCCTCACACGGCAGTCGTACTGCAGGGTCAACAGCGCCGCCGGCGCGTCCGTAAAGGACACTGCCCCCCATCTCGCGTGAGCCGACCACCACGTCCAACCTACCGTCGCGGTTCAAGTCGGCCAGTCCAACTCCTACACTAGCTGATGGGGCATGCGCCCATACCGGGTCGATGTCGAGCAGCTCGCCGTGGCCGCTTCCCAGCCCGAGGCCGATGTTGGTCAAGTAGAAGTTGACAGCTACGATGTCCAGCTGGTGGTCGCCATCGATGTCGCCCAGGGCTAATGCAATCGGACTGTAGGAGATGCTGTGGGACCACGCCGTCGCAAATGTAGTGAAATGAACCTCGCCGTTTCCTGCATCGCCGAGTCGGGTTGTCGATACGTCTGGAGGTGTCAGCGAAGAGTCGCCGATGGCGACCGGATCGAGGCAGCCGGCTGCACCAAGCAGGAGCCCGATAAGCGCAGTATGGCAGTCACACCCTGATATACTGAACCTGCGGAACATATCGCTCATCAACGATCTCCAGCGAGTGCGTAGCGGTCAGCATTAATGCAATACTTGTTCCACCCTCATACTGCTACCAACCCACCTCATCTGTAAAGACGCCAGTCATCGCCTTGTCTGACTGCCATGTGGCACCGTTCAAGATGCCGCTACTCTACACTGCGGTTTAGAAATCGAGTCCGATAATTTGGCTCCATCCGAGTGAGGATGGCCGCGTTGTGATGAGCAACCAGAGCGTGCCCACGCAGCAAGCCTGCCTGATCTCGGATGTCGAACTGGTAAAACGGAAAATAGGGCGCTCGCAAAGGATGACGGCTGGCCGCCGAGTTCCAGGTGAGCTCGCCGCCGACAAGCCGCTCATCCGCCGCGAGCAGAGTCGTGGCTGCTTGCGCTGCTTGCTCCGTGCTCATGGTCTTGTAGACCCAAGAAGCAGGCGCAGACAGCCGACGGATGGCCAGCACTGAACCATCCTCCGCGGCCAGCTCGACAGATGCCAAGAGGGAGTCGGGGGTCGTCCGATCATAGATCGGAATCAAGTAGTAGTTGCGCTCCTGTCCGGAGGGGTAATGGCCGCGGACCAGCAGGGCCGCGCCGGCTGTACCCTGGAGCTGCCAGGACCGTAGCTCACTCTCGTCGGTACCTGCTTGCTGCAGGGCCTCCCAGAGTCTGCGCTCGGCGGTCGCCGCATCCAGAGGCGCGCTCAACGACAGCCCCACTGCCGGGCGCCGGCGCAGGCTTTTTCGGGAGAGATCTGGATCAGGCAGCATAGATGCGCCCGGAGGCGGGTCGAACATGACTACATGTTTTTTGTCGTAGACTGTATCGCCGGCGACATCAAGGAGCGAGTAGACAGCGCGCAGCATCTCCGTCTCTTTCAGTTCGTAACGACCATCCGGCTTCGCGGTCGGCTTCTTGCTAAAGGAATCCGGACTGGGGCTAGCGTCGTAGATAAAGGTGCTGCTGATCTCAAAATCGTCTGGGGTGTAGGTTACCACCAGCTGCTGAACGGCAGCCCAGTGGTTCGAGTCTCCATACAGCGGAATCACAGCCGGCGAGCTGTAGCGCTGTAGCGCGGTGATGATCTTCTCCAGAGCAGGCTTCTGATCCCACTTCCCAAAGACCGACACCCCCCAGCCGTGACCTGTTCCCGCGACTCCATCTAGCGCGTAGGCCATGCCGAGCGGATCGCAGTCCCCGGGCCAGACAGTCTTTGTGCCGGGATCCGTGAAGCCACGCCAGCTTCTGGTCAGTGCCGTACACTGGTCGGCGAATGTCCGGTCCCAACCGGAGGGAGCCAAGTAGGCAGCGTAGCCTTGCGCACCCATGAGCCCCGCCGCAACCAAAGATGCGGTTGTGTGGGATTTTAGGGAGATTGCATGAGCACTACTGTAGGTGTACGTGCCAGAGGTTTGACCATAGGCAGCCGCTGTTGATGAAAACACCGCCACGGCGGTAAGGAGAGCACTTGGTCGCATGAGCATGGGCATGAACTCCCGAGGTTGACGCGGGCAACGCTTCCTTGCGGCTGCTTGATCCTTTATAGTCACATTCATATGACGAACTGACAATTACTGTCTACAGGTATTTTCTAGTCGATACCGTCAAGCTCCAGACCCCTATCCTCCGGTATTTTCAGCCTTATGCTCGGCAGAGGACACCCTAGGGCTGATAGGCCGCCAGCGTGTCGCCAGCTGCCCACATCGTCGAGTTGTCGCCAACATATACGCCCAGCAGATCGCTGGACGTAAGGGCTCGCGGTCCCTTGATCAAGCTCCAGGCGCCAAGGCTCTTCTTCAGAATTACCCCCTGCTGGCCCACCGCCCAGAGCTCATCTTCACTGCGCCCGCTTAGCCCCAGCAGATCAACACTGGTTAGGGTCCGATGTCCAACCTCCGTCTGCCAGCTTGTGCCATTGAATGCCAATAGCGCACCTCCGACCCCTACCGCCCACACATGCCTGTCATCAATCCCCCAGACTGCGGTAAGGGGAACAGGAGCCAGCCGCTGGGCCGCTAGCTCAAGCGACCAGCTGCCCCCAGCGCCGCGATGCAGGAGGACCCCGCCAGCGCCACTCACCCAAACGTTGCTCGCCGCGCTGCTCCAGACCCCGAGCAACCGATACAGAGTCAAGGCAGAGCCCTGCTCATCGCGCTGCCAGCGCTGGCCATCGAAGCGAAGCACGACGCCTTGATCGCCTACTGCCCAGACCGCATCGCGGCTGCTTCCAGAGACCGCCCTCAGGGTCCGCGCCTCAAGCCTCTCGCTCTCGACCGCGGCCTGCCAAAGGGTCCCATCATAGTGAAGGAGCGTGCCTCCCGCGCCAGCTGCCCAGACGTCTGCTGGACCACTACCCCAGACAGCATTCAGATCAAGCGTGCTGACGCCGCCGCTCTGCGGGCTGACTGACCAGCGGCTACCATCGAAGTGGGCGATTGCCCCCTTGTCGCCGACGCCCCAAATATCGCGAAAGCTGCTACCCCAGATTCCACGCAGCACTCCGCTGACCGGAGACAGATAGGTGCATGGGCCGGTCGCCCCATCCGCGCAGAGCTGCGGAGAGAACCAGCCGGTGACCGCTCTGCGGCCCGTCATGTCAACGACACAGCTTCCGCGCCCGCTGCAGGCGCCCTCCCAGGTCGCATCGCGTGAGCCGGCGGTCGGAAGACCATCCACTACCACAGTGGTCCCGAAAGGAAACTCGCGCCGACACGGAGTCGAAGAGCCAGGGATGCGGTCGCAGGCCATCCGCACTGGATTAACGCTGATCGTACCTTCCCCGTGCTGACTTATTTCTAGCTCGCACTGGGGTCGGGGCAGAGTAAAGAGCTCCGCGTGCTGCCGCTGCGGCGTCAGGCGGCCGCGAGTATATTGCAACTCCAGGGGTGGGGATTCCGCAACCCGGCATCCGTTTTCAGAGAGACCGGAAATAACGAGTCGGAGCCGACCTTCATCGACGCTATTGATAGTCAGTGCAAGCAGTTCCAGATTCATCCTGGCGACAACCGGTTGAGCAATCGGCCGGTCGTTGAGCCAGGCGTTGACCTCGAGCTGGCGAACATCATCGCCTACGCCCAACACATCAAGCAGTACATCATCGTTGGCGCAGCCCACAAGTGCGCTGACAGCCAGAAACAGGAGCGAACCGAACCACTGCTGAAATCGCTGGTAGCAATCAGTCACACCATTCTCCACGCTGCGACGGCTTCAAGGAAAGCTCAAGGAAAGCTCAAGGAAAGCTCAAGGATAGGCGCTCGGCTGACTCGGGCGTACGGGGCCAGGTTCCAAGAACCGCGCCAACCACCGCGCCCGTGACGACCGCCGACCCTAGTAGAGACCAAAACCACCATCGCATATGAACCGGACGGTTGGCGGCGAAGCCCTGGCTCGTTGCCGAGCTTATGACGCTTGACGTACGCTTGCTGTCCAGCGCAGCAGGCGAGGCGACCGGGGGCGGCCATAGTCTGGGTGGACTTGCTGCCTGAAGCGCCGCCAGGTACTCCCCGGCCTTGCGCCGCAGCTCGGGCAGGGTTCCTGATTCGAGGCTTAGGTATGACTGATAGCCGGCGATGGACTCGCTAACCCGATTCAGCTTGTGATGTAGCCGCGCGATATTATAAAGAAGGGTTGCTACAGGTTGAAGCTGATGGGCCAGCTGATACTCTGCCAGTGCTTCCTCCAGACGCCCGGCGCGGCTCAGTTTCTGGGCGCTGCGGTAGTGACGATCGCATTGCTCATCCCGCGTGCAGGCATCGTCGGTAGGCTCAAGGACAAGTGGCACCTTCGGCTCAGAGTGGCCGGGGCGACTGCTTAAAAGCATCAGCAGCCCGGCTATCGCACTGCTAGTCTTCAGGTTGCACAGGTTCATGGCGGTTCCCTAGATCAAGTGGCGCCTTCAACAGCGGCTGCACAGAGCGCTTTGGTGCGCTCAGCTTGCGAATATTTGCCCGCGGCGCCTGAGCCTCCAAGGAGGCGGCTGTAGGATCGGTGACGGGCATGGAAGAGAGGTCCGCTGGCAGGCTCGCCAGGTCACCAGAATGCCCGCTGGCAGTCTGTGCCTGCAGGTTCTCTGGCCAGCGCGGCTCGATGCCAGTCTCTACTCGCGATACCACCCTGGCGGCCGAGACCAGGCCCCCCAGCAGATTGGGTGAAAATACCGCGACAGTTAGTCCGATGCCGCCGAATAGAAGGGCGCCTGCGGCCAGTGCAAAGGAGGGCAGCACGTACCTGGTACTTAAATTAGGCCCCTGTCCTGGCCGCAGCAGACCGCGCGCGCTGGCATGTCGGGTCAAAGCAGCAAAAACAGCGCCCATCGTCGGGCGCTGTTTCGGGTCTTTGCCAAGCAGTGGGCCAACCAGACTCTCCAACTCCAGGCTCAGCTCTGGCATCACGCTGTGCAGAGAAGGCGGTGGGCAACAGATGTGCATGGCTATCAGCTGACGGTTCTCTGGCGCCACAAAGGGTAGCCGGCCAGTCAGCATCTCAAAGAGCATGATGCCGAGAGCATAAACATCGGTTCGGTCATCGACGAAGCGAGCGCCGATACACTGCTCAGGTGACATGTAGCTTGGCGTCCCCATGATAAGGTTCGCCTGCGTGTTTACCCGAGCCGCAGAGGCCTCATTCCCTAGCTTGGCGATGCCAAAGTCCAGAAGTTTGACGCGCTCACCACCGGGCACAATGACATCGGGAACCAGAATCACATTGTCCGGTTTCAAGTCCCGGTGCACGATGGCCTTCGCATGGACTGCCGTCAGTGTATCGGCTATCTGCCAGGCGATGAGAAGCGCCTGATTCTCGGAGAGCCTCCCTCGACGCAGGCGTACGCCCAGGCTGTCGCCACTAAGATACTCCATGACGATGCATGCCCTGCCATCGGGTTCCCGCAAGTAATCTGACACCTGGACCAATCCAGGGTGGCCAATCAAATTTACAGCCCGAGCTTCATTAAAAAAACGAGTCGTCATCTCGCCATCGCGAGCGAACTCAGGATGCAGGATCTTGATGGCTACCCGCCGCGCTATCTTCTCATGAAAGGCTTCATAGACCGCGCCCATGCCGCCAGAGCCGATCGGGCGGATGATTCGATAAGGGCCGATGTTCCCAGAACAGCTCATTGACATGCTCGCTACGGAAGCTTTCGCCCGTTCACTGAGTGGCTCAGACATCTTTTCCGACATATCGCGACTGCCCGGAAAAACTCGAACCAGCTGACCGACCGTGAGAATCGTTCCCCGCGGCCGATCGCGGGGACGCCTTCCCTAGGGACCTTCGACCAGCTTGAGCGTGCCCTGCTTGACATCGCCCATCAGCGCCTGTCCGGTCTGGTTCTCGATGGTGAGGGCCATTCCGTTCAAGTTCTCGGTCCCAAGGCCCAGACCCTTGTTCTCATTTACCAGGGCGACGCTGATGCTGTACGTTGTGCCGGGAGTGTAGGACGCGCTGCCGTTCTTCTGGCCAAACGCCGGCGTCGCGGTGACATTGACCCCGACCAGACCGGGTCCCTACAAGCAAGTACAACAGCTGTCGGCGGCAGTGGCCGCCAAGGATACAGCGATACAGCGCCGCCCCCAGGGATGAGGACCTGAGCGAGGACCGGGACTTGACGAGAAGATAGCCGCTCGGCTATGTGTCTGCTTTGGGGGGTCAGCGAGGAGAACATGGAACCATCAGACACGCTCCAGGGCCAGTCGGCATCCGAGCTCATCCTAAAGAAGATCGCCGAGCTCGCCGACTGGCGCGGCGAGACCCTCAGCCGGATGCGCCGGCTCATCAAAGAAGCGGACCCCGACGTCGTCGAGGAGCTGAAGTGGATGGGCACTCCGGTGTGGTCGCACGACGGCATCATCTGCACCGGCGAGTCCTACAAGCAGGTCGTCAAGCTCACCTTCGCCAAGGGCGCAGCGCTGCCCGATCCAGCGCGGCTGTTCAACTCGAGCCTCGATGGCAACACCCGCCGCGCGATCGACATCCGTGAAGGAGAGCAAGTGGACGAGGCTGCCTTCAAGGCGCTGGTTCGCCACGCGGTCGATCTCAACCGCGCGGGCAAGCCGCGCCCGGCGAAGAAGGCGCGGTAGCCAGCGAGCCGCTGCTGACCACGGACCGCGGGCGGGCGCTCCGCTTACCTGGCTGGCGCTGGGAACCGGAAGGCACCCTCCTGGCCGGCGCAGTCGTTATTGACGTACAGCCACTCGACCCCAGCGCCGCCTGCGAAGGCGAACGGGCCGATGTTGCCGTAGCCGCTCCAGGGCCGGGCGTCGTCGCTCTGGATCGCGCAGTGCCACAGCGCCACGTCCTTGGTCTGCCCCGGCTGCCAGCGCGGGGGCGGGCTGCTGCCATCGCAGGCGTCGCCAGGCAGCAGGCTCGCTCCGGCCGGCAGCACTCCCACCACGGTCTTCAGGCAGAGCAGGCTGAGCTCCGATGGGAAGCCTTCCGGAGCGGCCGACGACTCCAGCCACACCTCCATCCCATAGGGGCGGGCCTGCCACTTGCCGACGTACGCGACCGCCTGGGCAGCGGGCTCGCGGCACGGCGGCAGCTCGGCGCGGTGCAGCGCAAGCGGGCAGCTGCGCAGGGTGGCTGACAGCCGCGCCGTCTTGTCGGCAAAGCTCAGCACCCAGCGCAGCTCCCGCGTCTTTGTCGGGACCATTCCTGCGAGCTTCTGCTGAAAGGAGAGCGGCACCGGTGAAGGAAGGGCGGGAAAGCTCAGCCCGGACTCAGCGCTGGCCGCGCGCATCCCCGGCAGCAGACCTCCCACGACCAGGGGAAGCGCGAGCGCAGAGAGCTTCATGCGCCAGATCATACCATGGCGCCGTCGCGGCGCCTCCGCTCTGCTCGGTAGCTGTCTGCCGCCGCAGCGTGTGCTTGTGGCGCGCTGCTCGCAGGGGCGCGCGGGCCCGCAAGGATGCGGCTGCGACCGATTTTACGATCCGCTCACCGAGCGGGATAAACGTAGTTCTCGTCAGGGTCCATTGGCATCGCCGAGGTCCCGGCAGCCGGGGCGCGTCGTGGATGGCGCGCTTTTTGCTGCTTGCAGCAGGACTGAGCTGCGCCCAGCCGGGGCGCTCCCAGCCCTCTTAAGGAGATTCCCGATGCCGATGAAAGAGCAAGGCCCGGACAAGAGCACCGACCCTTCGTCCAAGAGCCCGCAGCGCAAGCTCGATGAGCACAGCAAGGACCGGAGCCTGGACCCCTATCGCGAAGATCCGCACGGCCAGTACCTCACCACCGACCAGGGGCTGCGCATCGCCAACACCGACGACTCCCTGCACGCCGGCGAGCGCGGCCCGACCCTGCTGGAAGACTTCCACTTCCGCGAGAAGCTCACCCACTTTGATCACGAGCGCATCCCCGAGCGCGTCGTGCACGCCCGCGGCAGCGCCGCCCACGGCTACTTCCAGGTCTACAAGCCGCTCGCGGAGCTCACCCGCGCCAAGTTCCTCAATGACCCGGCGGTGCGCACGCCGGTGTTTGTGCGCTTCTCGACGGTCGTCGGCTCGCGCGGGGCCGCCGACACGGCGCGCGATGCCCGCGGCTTTGCCACCAAGTTCTACACCGAAGAGGGCAACTTCGATCTGGTCGGCAACAACATCCCGGTGTTCTTCATCCAGGACGGCATCAAGTTCCCCGACCTTGTCCACGCGGTCAAGCCCGAGCCCCACAACGAGATGCCGCAGGGCGCCTCGGCCCACGACACGTTCTGGGACTTCGCCTCGCTGACCCCCGAGACCGCGCACATGCTGATGTGGGTCCTGTCCGACCGCGGCATCCCGCGCAGCTATCGCATGATGGAGGGCTTCGCGGTCCACACCTTCCGCCTGATCAACGACAAGGGGCGGGCGCGCTTTGTGAAGTTTCACTGGAAGCCGCTGCTCGGGGTGCACTCGCTGGCCTGGGAAGAGGCGCAGCAGCTCGCCGGCAAGGACCCCGACTTCCACCGCCGCGACCTGTACGAGGCGATCGAGAGCGGCAACTTCCCCGAGTACGAGCTCGGCATGCAGATCATCGAGCCCGAGGATGAGTTCAGCTTCGACTTCGACCTGCTCGACTCGACCAAGCTCGTGCCCGAGGAGCTGGTGCCGGTGCAGCGCGTCGGCAAGATGGTCCTTAACCGCAACCCTGACAACTTCTTCAGCGAGACCGAGCAGGTGGCTTTTCACCTGGGCAACATCGTGCCCGGCATCGACTTCACCAACGATCCGCTGCTGCAGGCGCGCCTGTTCTCCTATCTGGACACGCAGCTATTGCGCCTGGGCGGGCCGAACTTCGCCGAGATTCCCATCAACCGGCCGCTGGCGCCGGTGCACAACAATCAGCAGGATGGCCTGATGCGGCAGCGGATCGGCAAGAGCCGCGCCAACTACTCGCCCAACTCGATCGCGCGCGGCTGCCCGATGGCGGCGCCGCAGAACCTCGGCGGCTTTGTCTCTCACATGGAGAAGCTGGAGGGCCACAAGATCCGCCAGCGCAGCCCGAGCTTCGCCGACCACTTCAGCCAGGCCCGCCTGTTCTGGAACAGCATGGCGCGCAGCGAGAGGCGGCACATCGTCAAGGCGGCGCAGTTCGAGCTCGGCAAGGTAGAGCGCAAGGAGATCCGCCAGCGCGTCGTCAACCTGTTTGACCACATCGCGCCCGAGCTGGCGAGCCAGGTCGCCGCCGGCCTCGGACTCCAGGTGCCCGGCCGCGACCGCAGTGTCGCCCCCGCCCAGGAGCGCTGGGAGGGTGAAGGCGGCGCCACCCCGAGCCCACCCGCGACGGACCGCAAGCTCACCGCCTCGCCCGCCCTCAGCCAGGAGACCAAGAACATCTACAGCGTCAAGACCCGGCGGGTTGCCATCCTCGCCGCCAATGGCGTCGAGCACACCGGTCTTCTCCAGCTCAAGGGCGCGCTGCTCGCTGCCGGCGCCACCGCCGAGGTGATCGCGCTCAACCTGAGCCCCCTGACCAGCGAGGGCACCCGCGTCGAGCCGGATCAGACCTTCCTCACCGCGGCATCGGTGCTGTACGACGCGGTGCTCATCCCCGGCGGCAAGCTGAGCGGCCCCGCGCTGGCGGCCTACGACGACGCGCAGCGCTTTGTGCAGGAGGCCTTCAAGCACTGCAAGCCCATCGGCGCCTACGGCGATGGCGTCGCCGTGCTTGCGGCCTGCAACCTCGGCACGGCGGCGCAGTCGGCGCTGCCCGGCGTCATCACCGCCGGCGAAGACAGCGACCTGGCCACCTTCAGCAAGGAGTTCCTCCAGGCCCTTGCCCGCCACCGCTTCTGGGAGCGCGAGGAGAAGCCGGCCGAGCCGCTGTAGCCAGCACCGAGCGGCGGACCCCCGCCGCGAGCGCCCCGGGGTCCTCCCGGGGCGCCGAGCTTTACTCTAGGACTGTTCCTTCAGCTCCGCGACCACCATATCGCGCGTCGCCGGTCCGTTCAGCACCCGGCCAAGCGCGCTATACCGCGTCCCATGACACGGGCAGTCCCAGGTCTTCTCCAGCGAGTTCCAGCTGACCACCCCGCCCAGGTGAGTGCAGGCAGCCGAGCGCGCGTGGCAGACTCCGACCTCATCCCGGTACACCGCCAGCAGGTGCACCCCCTGGCGCAGGATCGCGCCGGTGCCCGGCTTGATCTCCTCCACCGCGGCGACGTCGCCCTTGCCCAGCCAGTCCAGGTACTGCGCCGCGACATTGGCGTTCTCGCGCAGGAAGGTCCCGGCCGCGCGCACGATGTTGCGCCCGGGATCGTACAGCGTCGCCCAAGGGTTTGCGCGCCCGGCGATGAGGTCGGTCACCAGCACCGCTCCCAGCGTCGAGTAGGTCATCCCCTGGCCGGAGTCGCCGGTGATCAGGTAGACGCTAGGCTCTCCCGGGCTGCGGCCGATGAACCCGACCCCGTCCACCGGCTCCATCACCTGTCCGGACCACTTCTGGGTCAGCTCGCCCGCCATCGGGAAGCGCTCGCGGGCCCACTTCTGCAGGCGGGCAAACCGCTCCTGCCCGTCGGCGGCCTCTTCCTGGCCGGTCTTGTGATCCTCGCCTCCCACGATCAGCAAGTCGCTCGCCGACTCTTTTACCAGCCTTACGTAGTGATAGGGGTCCTCGGTATCCCAGTACAGGCCGAGCGGGACGGCGCCCTTTGGCACCGTCAGCCCGATGACATAGCTGCGGTAGGCCGCCTGCTTGAGCGGCAGCGACACCAGGCTGTTGATCGGGGCGTTGGTCGCCACCACCACCGCCCGGGCGGTGATCCGCTGGCCGGCTGTGGTCACCACGCATGCCGGGCTGCCAGACTCGATCTTTTCGGCGCGCACCCCCGTGTACAGGTGCCCGCCCTGCTTGTCCACCGCCGCCGCCAGCCCGCGCATGTAGCGCAGCGGATCGAACTGCGCCTGGCGGGGAAAGCGCAGCGCCGGCCCGGTATCAAAGCTCGCAAGCGGCGCCCGCGGCAAGAGCTCGACTTCGCCAAGCCCGGCGCGCAGCGCGGCCTTGTGCTCCTCTTGCAGGAACTTGGCGTCGCCGCCGGGGGGGTTAAACAGGTAGCCGTCGACCCGCAGGAAGTCGCAGTCGATGGACTCGCGGGCGCAGATGGACTCGATGCGGTCGATGGCGGCGGCGTGGCTCTCGGCGGCCAGCTTGGTGCCGGCAGTGCCGTGGTAGCGCTCAAGGAAAGTGAAGCGATCGTCCTGGGCGCTGGCCAGGTGGGCGGTGGTGCGGCTGGTCTCGCCGCCGCCGATCGGGCCATCGTCTATGACCACGACTCGCTGCCCCTCCTGCGCCAGCAGATAGGCGGTGGTCAGGCCGGCGATGCCCGCCCCGATGACGCATACATCGGCCTCGCTGGAGGAGGGCAGCTCCTGCTTGTAGGCGGGAACGCGAGTGTGCATCCACACCGAGAAAGATGCTCCCGAGTCATTGGCGATCGACTTGTTTGCCATGGACAGTGTCTCCCTTGAAAGATTCGTGCCGCTCGCGCGGTCAGGACCGCGACTGCGAGACGCGCCTCGCAGCTCCTAGGCCTGCGCCAAGCGGCTCTTGCGCCGGTGATATAGGACGATGCCCAGACCGAGGATGGCGGCGCCGCCCATGCACGCGTTGGTCGCGATAAAGATCGGATTGCCGATCAAGATGCTATAGGTCGTAAATCCCGCCGAGGCGAACAGCTGGCCGATGAACAGCCAGATGGAGACGCCTTTGCTGGTCCCGCTCTGCCACTGCTTGAAGATCTGACTTCCGATCGTCAAAAGTAAAATGAGCGAGCTCGCATAGCCGATAATCTGCGAAGACATGAATCGGTGCGGTTCTCACCTGTAGGGCGCTAAAAAGCCCGGCCGTCGTCTCACGACCGGCCGAGCTCCTTAGCGGTCTCCGACTGCGCGTCGCTCGCTTAGACGGACGGGCGCTTGGTCGAGGCGCTCGACGAAGCGCTCGACTCACGGCCCGCCGAGCCGTTGGCGCTCATGCTGCCCAGCACATCGGACTTCTGGTTGCCTTCGGACTTCTGGGCGCCCTCGGACTTCTGGGCTCCTTCGGACTTCTGGGTGCCTTCGGACTTCTGCGCGCCGCTGCGCTGCCACTCGCCCTGGACCTTGATCTGATTCTGGACGTCCTTGACGCCGCGGGCGCCTTCGACGATCTCTTCGGCCATGCGCTTGGTCCGGCGATCGTTGACGGTGCCGGTGAGGATCACCTCGCCGTCCTGGACCTTGACTTCAATCTCGCTGGCGTCGATGTGGCCTTCGGACAGAAGCTCGCAGATCTCCTCACGGACGCGCTCGTCCGAGCGGGTGTAGCCCTTGGGGCCCCGGCCCTGGGACGACCGCTGGCCACCCTCGTACCCGCGCTGGCCCAAGCTCTGATTCTGCCCCGAGCCGCTGCCGAAGTTGCGGCCTTCGAAGCCGCCGCGGAAGTCATTGCGCGAGAAATCCCCGCCACGGTCCGCCTGGCCGTGCTGCCACGAGCGATCGGAGGTGCCGTAGCCCTGGCCGCTCATTCCCTGGTAGTCCTGGCTGCTCATGCCCTGGTGACCCTGGTTCCCGTAGCCCCGGCTTCCGTAGCCCTGGCTCCCATAGCCCTGGTTGCCGCCGTAGCCCTGGCTCCCATAGCCCTGGTTGCTGCCGTAGCCCTGGCTCCCATAGCCCTGGTTCCACTGGCTGCCCTGGTGTCCCTGATGGCCGCCGTAGCCCTGGCCGCCCTGGTTCCACTGGCTGCCCTGGTGTCCCTGATAGCTGCCGTAGCCCTGGCCGCCCTGGTTCCACTGGCTGCCCTGGTGTCCCTGACTGCCGTAGCCCTGACTGCCAGAGCCCTGACTACTGTAGCCCTGGCCGCCCTAGTCGCCAAAGCCCTGGCTGCCCTGGTTCCACTGGCTACCCTGATGCATCGAGCGATCCTGGCCGCCGAAGCGGTCCTGACCGCCGCGATCCCAGCCGGCGCGGTCGCGGTCGTCGTGCTCGTGACGGCCGCCCATCGAGCGATCCTGCCAGTCCTCACGACCGCCGCGTCCCGACATGCCCTGCCGGTCGTTCTGGTTATAGTTCCGGTCGTCGCGATGTCCCTGACTATTGGCGTGCATGGCTGTCTCCTGCGTAAAAGTTTCGCGGTTCCGCGGGGAACCCCGGTTTGCCTATGCAGCCCACCACTTCCGGGTCGGCCGCGCTGAAAAGCAGAGCACTTTCGGGTGGATGCGAGCTCGATGAAGCGTGAGCTGGCTTGGGCCTTTTCATGATCCATGCCAGCAAGCGTCTCAGCGCCGCGCCGCGCGGTGTGCTGTCGGTCACAGCTGGCGCGCGAATGATCCAGCGACGAATCCTTGGCCACCCCCGGCTAGGCGACCCGATTTTGAGCCTCGAAAATGTGGTTTTACCAACCGGCGCCGCGCGATTCGCAAGCTGGGGGCGGCCAAGACACAGTGGGCCGTAGCGCACGCCACACTGCGCGGCGCGCCGCTGGACCTCGGAAAAACCCGCGGCTCGGGCCTAGCTGAGCCGTCCTCCGGTGAGCCGTAGCGCACAGATCGGGTCGCCATGCTAGACTCTGCCGAGCGTCGCAAGAGCTGATCTCAGCGACGGAAATCAGCGAGGCATCGAATGGCAGTGACCGCGCCCCCGCTTGTCCAACTAGGCCGTTACAAGGACCTCCAGCTGCTCGGTCAGGGCGGCATGGGGGCGGTCTACCGCGCCCACGATCCGGCCCTTGAGCGCGCGGTCGCCATCAAGGTGATCCTCGAAGCCAGCCCCGAGTATCTGGCCCGCTTCCAGCGCGAGGCGCGGGCCATCGCCAAGCTGTCCCACCCCCACATCGTCCAGGTCTACGACTCGGGCGAGGATGAGCGCGGCAACCCCTACTTCGTGATGGAGCTGATCGATGGTCAGTCGCTGGCCGCGCTGGTCAAGGATCGCGGACCGCTGCCGCCGGCGCAGGTCGTCGAGCTCCTGGGCCAGGCGGCGCAGGGGCTGGCGGCGGCGCACGCGGTAGGAATTGTCCACCGCGACATCAAGCCCGCCAACCTGATCCTCGATGCCAAGCAGGGCCTTAAGATCGTCGACTTCGGCATCGCCCGGCTGACCCAGGCGACCGAGGAGCTCACCGCCACCCAGGCCGCGCTCGGCACCTTGAGCTACATGGCGCCCGAGGTGCTCAACGGGCAGCCCGCCGACGCTCGCGCCGACATCTACGCGCTCGGGCTGTGCGCGTTCCACCTGCTCACCGGGCGGCCGCCGTTTACCGCGCCGAGCGCGGTGGGCGTGGCGATGAAGCAGCTGAGCGAGCCGCTGCCCGATCTGACCAAGGAGACCCGCGACGTGCCGCCCGAGCTCGGCCGGCTGATCGAGCGCATGACGCAGAAGAGCCGCGACGACCGCATCCAGACCGCCGCCGAGGTGGCGAGCACCGCGGCGCTGATCGCGGCGCAGCTGGCGGCGCAGACCACCTCGCCGCTCGGCCCGGCGCGGCGGATGCAGGCCAACCTGCCGGTGCTGCTGCTGGCCGGGGGCCTGGGCCTGCTCGGCTCGGTGGTGCTGGCGATCGTGCTGTCGGGCAAGGCGCGCGACAAGGGACTGCACCATGTGCTGCGCGCCTACGATGGCCAGGCGGCGGGCGCCGCACCCGCCGGACCCGACCCCGAGCCGACCGACAAGGCCGCCCGCGCGCACGCGCCGGCGCCGCGCCCGACGGGGCCGGTGCGCATCGCGGTGCTGCGGTTCAAAAACCTCAACGCCGACAAAGAGCTCAACTTCTACACCGAAGGGCTGGCCGAAGAGGCGGTCGTCGCCCTGCAAGCCCTGCAGGGGAGCAGCAGCGGCCGCATCATCCTGCTTGAGCGCAATCAGTTTGACGAGCAGAACCTGCCCGAGCTGCAGCGCAGCCAGACCGACTACATCGACAAGTCCTCGGCGGCGCAGCTCGGCAAGGTCCTGGGCGCCGAGGTGGTCGTGCAGGGCACCTTCCAGCGGGTCGAGGGTCAGCTCAAGGTCACCGCGCGCTTCACAAACCTCGCCACGGCGAGCATCCTCGACACGGTGACCCTCATCGCGCCGATCACCACGGCCAAGGAGAAGTTCGCGGTGCAGGATCTGGTAGCGGCCAAGCTCAAGGACAAGCTGCAAGAGCTGCTGCCGCGCCTGCGCGGCTAAGGCCAGCGCGCTACCATGATGCGGTCAGCGCGCTGCCATGATGCGGTCAGCGCGCTGCAGCACTTCCGGACCCCGCGCACAGCGGCTCCTAATTCTCACTAATCACACAGCTTCTGCGAGAGTTGTTTACTCTCCCCCAGCCTCGCGCTTAGGCTTCTCTAGTACGACTCGTAATAACGACCGCAGCAACAATTGGGGGATATAGTAATGAAATTTCTCACGAGCCGCCGCCTTGGGTCTCTGCTGGGCACTACCTTCGCTCTCGCCGTCGCCGCTACCGCAGCTGGCTGTGGCGAAGCCGACCAGCTGAACCTGGACGAGATTGCCCAGGACAGCAGCGAGATCCGCGCCCCTTCGGGTCTTATCCGCTGCTCGCAGAAAAACCTCTCCGATGCCGAGATGGCAGCGGTAGACAGTGAAGTGAGCAATCACATGGCGCAGCGGTCGTTCGCCGCCGGCGCCGCGGTCACCGGTGGCACCATCCAGGTCCACTTCCACGTCATCAACAACGGTGCCGGAATCGCCAACGGCGACATCAGCGACACCATGATCCGCGACCAGATCAACGTCCTCAACGCCGCCTACGCCAGCACCGGCTGGTCGTTCAACCTGGCAAGCACCGATCGCACCACCAACGCCACCTGGTACACCGTGGGCAGCGGCAGCACCGCCGAGACGCAGATGAAGACTGCCCTGCGCATCGGCACTGCGCAGGATCTCAACGTCTACACCGCCAACCTGGGCGGCGGCCTGCTCGGCTGGGCGACCTTCCCGTCCAGCTACAACAGCAAGCCCAAGGACGACGGCGTGGTCATCCTGTTCTCCTCGCTGCCCGGCGGCTCGGCGGCGCCCTACAACCTGGGCGACACCGCGACCCACGAGATCGGCCACTGGATGGGCCTTTACCACACCTTCCAGGGTGCCTGCACCAGCTCCAATGACGGCGTCAGCGACACCCCCGCCGAGAAGTCTGCCGCCTTCGGCTGCCCGGCCGGCCGCGACACCTGCACCGGCAACCGGTACCCCGGCGCCGACCCGATCTACAACTTCATGGACTACACGGACGACGCCTGCATGAACACCTTCACGGTGGCGCAGGACACCCGCATGGACTCGATGTGGAACACCTACCGCGCCGGTAAGTAGCCAAGCTGGGGAGCGAGCCCGGGCGCGATCAGACTGAGATCGCCGAACTCGTGGCAGAGGTACCCGGTGCGGGCCGCGTGCTCCCAGCTTTTGCGCAATAGCTCGAGCGGACAGAACGCGGCGAGCAGGCGAAAGTGGCTCTCACCGGGGCTGTGAATTCCTGTCAAGATTCCATCCACTACCTGCAGACGACTCTCTGGGGACAGAATCAGCGAGGTCACGCCGCGCCGGCCGAGCGCGCCGCCCTCTTGCGCGGCGGCGCGCGCCGCTCCTTCCAGCGCTCGCACGACCGTGGTGCCCACGGCGATGACCCGGCCGCCGCGGCGCCGGGTGCGCTCGATGAGCAGCGCGGTGGTGTCGGGGATCTCGTAGCGCTCGGGCAGCGGCAGCGCGGCGTCTAGCGCCGGCTCGCCGGTGCTGCTCAGTCCCGCGGCGTGGGTCAGCCAGGCCAGCTCGACTCCCGCCCGCCGCAGCCGGCTCAGCAGATCCCAGCTGAGCGGCCGCCCGGCCGAGGGCAGCTCGACCGCCCACGGCCGCCCGGCGTAGACCGTCTGCACCGACCACAGCGCGACCTCCTGTCGCAAGTAGGAGTACTGAATCGGCTTTCCCTGCGCATAAAGCGCCGCCCACAGCGCCGCCCCGCGCAGCGAAAAGCGAATCCGCAACAGCCGCGGCGAGATGGCAGAGACCTCCAGCACCACGGCGCGCAGCGCTCCGCAGAGGGCGACCTCATCGCCGCTTGCCAGCTGCGGCGGCGCCGGGCGCTGCTCGGTCGGCGTCCGCCAGTCGCCGGCGCCAAACAGGACCGCCCAGAACGTATCTTCTTGCGCCGCCTCCACAGACTCCGCCGCCGCCCCGGCCAGGCGCAGCTCGACCGCGGCGCCGGCCGCCGGGCCGCCCGCGACCTGCCCGGGCAGGGAAGCCGGCAGGGTCGCGGCGTCATTTACCACCAGCAGATCGCCGGGCCGCAGCAGCGAAGGCAGATCATCCACCTGCAGGTCGGCGTGGCGACCGCTGCCGGCGTCCACGGCGAGGAGCCGGGCGTCAGCTCGCCGCTCGCGCGGGGCTCGTGCCGGGTTCATGGCGTCCCCTCCTTTCCCAGCTGCCAGTCCGGAGCCGACACGCGCTCGCCGCTCGCCGGCGGTCGGCGCAGCATATCGACGATCCGCGCGGCGATGACCTCTGGCGGGGTGAGCGCCAGGCGGTCGGCCTCGGGCAGCGCCGCGGCGTGCATGACGGTGTCCATCTCCCCGGGATCCACCGCAAACACGCGCACGCCGGTGCCCGCCAGCTCGGCGGCAAAGCTGCGGCTCAGGTGATCGAGCGCCGCCTTGGAGACCCCGTAGCTGCCCCACCGCGGATAGGCCGAGACGGCGGCATCGGAGCTGATGTGGACGATAAGGCCGCTGCCGCGCAGCACCATCGCCCCCGCCACCACCTTGGTCAGGCGGAAGGGGCCAAGCAGGTTGGCCTGCAGCACCCCCTCGAAGTCTTCGCACTCGGTATCCAGCAGCAGCTGCAGCGGCGTCGGCCCGAGGATGCTGGCGTTGTGGATGAGGATGTCGAGCGGGCCGACCAGCGCCGCCGCCTCGCCGGCGATGGCGTGGATCTGCTGCTTGTCGCTCACGTCGGCGACGATGCCAAAGGCGGTGCCGCCGGCCGCGGTGACCTCGGCGACCGCGGCATCGAGCGGTTCCTTGTGACGGGCGACCATGACCACGGCCGCGCCGGCGCCGGCAAGCAGGAGCGACAGGGCCCGACCGAGCCCGCGGCTCGCTCCGGTAATAAGTGCGGTCTTATTGTGCAGACTCATGATGGACCTCGGCTGGCTGCGGCCCGCCCCCGGCGCGCCGCTGAAGGAGTTTGGCTAGAGAGCTTTTCTGCGGCGGCGACCCGGGCAGCTGCTCGGCTCCCACCGCGTCCTCACTCCTTTGGTTTAGTCCTGCCCGGCTACTGTGTCATCCGGGTTGCTAATCTATTAGCAAGGAGCCACTGTAGTGGCATGCCCGTCCCGCCCGACCCGCACGATCGCATCAGCGCCAACCTCGCCGACAACCTGCGCCAGCTGCGCGAGGCGCGCGGCCTTACCCAGCAGCAGATGGCCAAGCTCTCCGGGCTGCCGCGGCCGACCTGGGGCAACCTGGAGTCGGGCGGCGCCAACCCGACGATCGCGGTGCTGGTCAAGGCCGCCGCGGCGCTGCAGGTCTCGGTCGAGGAGCTGCTGTCGCCGCCGCGCCCCTCGGCGCGCCTGTACCCGGCCGGCAGCCTGCCTTGCCGCCAGCGGGGCCTGGTGCAGGTCCGCAAGCTGCTGCCCGAGCCGCTGGCCGGCATGGAGCTCGACCGCTTCGAGCTGCCGCCCGGCAGCCACATGGCCGGCATCCCCCACACCCCCGGCACCCGCGAGTACCTGACCTGCGAGTCGGGCTGCATCGAGCTTACCGAGTCGGGCCAGACCTGGCTGCTAAACCCGGGCGACGTGGTGGTCTTCCGCGGCGACCAGAAGCACGGCTACCGCAACCCCGGGGCCAAGCGCACGATCGCCTACAGCGTCGTCGCCCTCGCCCCCCTCAGCAGCTGAGCCGCGGCCGCGCCGGCGCGCCCGGGCGCCCGCATGGAGGTGGGCTGCCTCAGCCGGAGACTGGCTGGCGGGCGCGCAGGGCGGCGATGATCTCGGCCTGGCCGTCGGCGTGATAGCTGCTGCGCACCAGCGGCCCGGACTCGACGTGGGCGATGCCGAGCGCCAGCGCCTCGCTCTTGAGGGCGGCGAACTCGTCGGGGTGGACGTAGCGCGCGACCGGCAGGTGGTGGGTCGAGGGGCGCAGGTACTGGCCGAGGGTGACGATGTCGCAGCCAAGGCGCGCAAGCTCGCCCAGGACCTCGCGCACCTCGTCCAGCTCCTCGCCCAGGCCGAGCATCAGGCCGGTCTTGACGACGGCGCCGCGCTGCTTGGCGTGGGCGAGCACGGCGTAGCTGCGCGGGTAGCTGGCCTGCACCCGGACCTGCCGCGACAGCCGCGGCACGGTCTCCAGGTTGTGGGCGTACACGTCGGGTCCGGCGGCGAGCACGGTGTCGACGTCGGCGGTCTTGCCCTTGAAGTCGCCGGTCAGGACCTCCAGCGTCATGCCGGGGCAGTGGGCGCGGACCTCGGCGATGGTGCGCGCCCAGTGACCGGCGCCGCCGTCGGGCAGGTCGTCGCGATCGACGCAGGTGATGACGGTGTGGCGCAGGTCGAGCTGGCCCAGCAGCACGCCGACGCGGCGCGGCTCGTCGGGATCGGGGGGCAACGGGCGGCCGGTGGTGACATCGCAGAACTGGCACGAGCGGGTGCAGATGTCGCCCAGGATCATGATGGTGAGGGCGCGGCGGTTCCAGCACTCGCCGATGTTGGGGCAGCTGGCCGACTCGCAGACCGTGTGCAGCTTCAGCTCGTGCACGAGCTCGCGCAGCTCGAAGAAGGTCTGGCCCGAGGGCAGCCGGGCCTTGATCCAGGCGGGGTGGCGGGGTCGCGGGGTGCTGCCCTCGGCGGGCGGGGCGGCCTGGCCCAGCACGGGCAGGTGACGGACGGATGAGGGCTGCATGGAGCTCCTACTTTACACGCCTTAGGCCGGGCCGCCCAGGCCGGGCGGGGCGGCGGCGGCGAGCGCTGCCGACGAGCGGACGCCGGCGAGCAGCTCGCCCAGGCGCTCCCGCGAGGCGGGGGCGGCGGGAGAGTTAGAAAGCTCGGCGAGGATCTGGCCGCGGTACAGGACGGCGATGCGATCGCACAGCGCACGCAGCTCGTCGAGCTCGGCGGAGATAAGGAGGATCGCGCAGCCGCGGTCGCGCGCCGCCAAAAGAGCGCGGTGGATCGACTCGATGGCGCCGATGTCGACGCCGCGGGTGGGCTGGGCGGCCAGCAGCACGCGCGGCGGCGCGCCGCCCCCGGCCAGGGCGCGGGCGAGCAGCAGCTTCTGCTGGTTGCCGCCCGACAGGGCGCGGGCGGGCAGCGTCGGCTCGGGCGGCCGGATGTCGTGCTCGCGCAGCAGCGCCAGCGCGTCCCGCTGCAGGCGCTTCTGATCTATTAACAGCCCGGCGAACGGCCCAGCCGCGCGCTCGCTGCCGAGCAGCAGGTTCTCGGCCAGCGAGAAGTCGAGCACCAGCCCGTGACGCTGGCGGTCCTCCAGGACGAAGCCGAGGCCGGCGCGCTTGCGGGCGCGCACGCTGGCCGCAGTCACGTCCTGGCCGCCAAGCCGCACCTGGCCGTGGCTGAGCGGCAGCAGGCCGGCGATCGCCGCGCCGAGCTCGCTCTGGCCGTTGCCCTCGACGCCGGCGATGCCGAGGATGGTCCCGGCGGCGAGCCGCAGCGACACCCCGCGCACCCGCTCCACCCCTTCGCAGACCACCCGTACGTCGGTCAGCTCGAGCGCTGGCGCCGCGGCTGTCACGCCGGGCACCGCCGGCGCCGCCGGCTGGCGGATGAGCGGGTGGAGCTCGCGGCCGACCATGGCGCGGGCGAGCTCGCCGGCAGAGAACTCGCTGCGCCGCAGCTGCGCTACCACCCGGCCCCTGCGCATCACCACCGCGCGATCGGCCACCTGCAGCACCTCATCCAGCTTGTGGGTGACGATGAGCAGGGCGCTGCCGCCTTCACCGGCCGCGGCGCCCGCTGGCGACCGAGTCGCCTCCGCGGTGGCGCCCGCAGGCAGCCGGGCCGCACCGGCGGGCGGCTGGGTGATGCCCGGCGCGCTCGGCCGGTCCACCAGCAGCTCGCGCAGGACGGCCAGCAGCCGCTGCGCCTCCCCGGGGGTCAGCACCGCGGTCGGCTCATCGAGCAGCAGGCAGCGGGCGCCGCGATACAGGATCTTCAGCAGCTCCACCCGCTGCGACTCGCCGACGCTCAGGTCGGTGACCGGGCGCTCGGGGTCGACGGGCAGCCCGTAGCGCGCCGCCAGCGCCGCGGTCTGCGCCACCGCCCGCCGGCGGTCGAGCAGCACCCCGAGCCGCCGCGGCTCGCTGCCCAGCACCACGTTCTCGGCCACGGTGAGCCGCGGCACGAGCAGGAAGTGCTGGTGGATAAGGCCGATGCCGGCGGCGATCGCCCGCTCGGGCGAGGGCACCACCGCGGCGCCGCGGTAGCGCACCTGGCCGCCGCTCACCCCGACCAGGCCATACAGGGCGTGCAGCAGCGTCGACTTGCCGGCGCCGTTTTCGCCGAGCAGGGCGACCACCTCACCCGGCTGCAGGCGCAGCGAGACGCCGTCGTTGGCCAGCCGCGTGCCGTAGCTCACCGAGACCTCTTGCAGCTCGCACAGCGGCACCGGCGCGGCGCCGCCAGCGGGCGGCGCGGACTCAGACGACAGAGCGGGCGGGAGCTGGGCCATGGTTCACTTGGGGTTCACTTCTGGTCGACAGTGATGCGGCCGGCGATGATCTCGCGGCGCAGCGCCTCGACGCGGTCGCGCACCGCCTGGGGGATCATGCCCCGCCGCGGCTCGTCATAGACGTAGTCGACGCCGCCTTCCTTGAGGCCGAAGACCCGCACGCCGGGCTGGAAGCGCCGCTCGCGCACGGCGCGGATCACCTCGTAGACGCTGACGTCGACCTGCTTGGTCATCGAGGTGACCAGGTAGCCGGGGGCCTCGTCCCACTGATCGCTGTCGACGCCGATGGCGCGGCGGTCGCGCTCGCGGGCGGCCTCGAACACGCCCAGGCCGGTCGAGCCGGCGGCGTGGAAGATCACCGCCGCCCCGGCGGCGTACTGCGCCAGCGCCAGCTCCTTGCCCTTGGCGGGGTTCTTGAACGCCTCGGGGCTGGTGCCGGCGTAGCCGACCAGCACCCGGCAGTCGGGGCACACCGCCAGCGCCCCCTGGCGGTAGCCGGCCTCGAACTTGTGGATAAGGGGAATGTCCATGCCGCCGACAAAGCCGATGACCTGACTTGGCGGCGGCGCCGCCGGGCCGCCGGGCCCCGGCCCAGGCGGCTTTTGCGCCCACAGGGCGGCGACGGCACCGACGAGAAAGCTGCCCTCCTCTTCGCGGAACTTGAGGGCGACCATGTTGGCCGGCGGCATGACGAAGCCGTGCGCATCGAACTTGGCATAGTCGACGCACGCAAAGGAGCTGCGCGGGTAGTCGCGGGCGACCTGGATCATGTCATCGGAGAACACGAAGCCGACGCCGAGCACGAGGTCAAAGCCGCGCGCCGCCAACAGGCGCAGCCCGCTCTCGCGGTCGGCGCCATCGCCGGGCTCGACAAACTCGGGGGTGATGCCGAGCTCGCGGGCGGCGCGCTCGACGCCATTATAGGCGGCGTCGTTGAACGACTTGTCCCCGCGGCCGCCGACATCAAAGACCAGGCCGACGCGCAGCGCCGGGGCCTTGTGCGCCGCGGCGCCGCCCGCCCCCGGGCCCGCAGCGCCCCGCAGCCACGCCGGCGGCAGCAGCAAGACGGCGTTGAAAAAGACCAGCGCCGCCGTAATCGCAAGCAAGAGCCGCAGCGAGACCGGACGCACGGGCGGCTTATACCACAGACACCGACCCTGGCGGCGCGGCCGCAGCTCAGATCGCCCTTTTTATGCCCGGCGCGGTGCTTCTATAATGAATCCATGGCCTCTTCCCAGCAGCCCCCACCGAGCCCGCCACCGGAGCCCGGCGAAGGTGCGGCGACCGACCGGAGGCCAGCGGCAGAGCCGTCGCCGGTGCCGAGCGAGTTCAACGAGCTCCTGTTCGCCAAGACCCTGCTCACCTCGGTGAGCATCGGCATCATGGCGATCGCCTCGGCGGGCCGCTTCATGTTCTGCAATGAGCCGATGCGCCGGATGTTCGGCTTGACCGAAGAGCACCTGCAGCGCGACGCCCAGACGCTGTTTGAGCAGATGCGCGACCAGCTGGTCAACCCCGAGAGCCTGGGGACGCTAGTAAACAGCATCCGCGCCGGCGAGCGCGAGGACTGGCACGACACCATCGAGCTGCGCGACGGGCGGGCCTTCGAGCTGACGGTGCGGCGGCTGCGCCACGAGGGTCAGTCGCTGGGCTCGCTGTGGCTGTGCCGCGACGTCACCGAGCAGCGCAAGAGCCAGGAAGCCCAGAAAATGAGCGAGGCCAGCCTGCGCGCCGTGGTGCAGGAGCAGGAGCGGCTCATCGCCACCATCCGCGAGATCGGCACCCCGGTGCTGCCCATCTACAACCGCGTGCTGGTGCTGCCGCTGGTCGGGCACATCGAGTCCACGCGCAGCGCCCACCTCATGGACGCGCTGCTCGAGTCGATCCAGCACCACCAGGCAAGCGTGGTGATCATCGACATCACCGGCGTGAGCCTGGTCGACACCTCGGTGGCCAACTCACTGATTCAGTCGACGCAGGCGGCGGCGCTTCTGGGGGCGCACTGCGTGCTGGTGGGGATCTCGGCCGCGGTGTCACGGACGATCGTCCACCTGGGCGTCGATCTGACGCAGGTGACGACGCGCCGCGACCTGCAGGCCGGCTTCGCCTTTGCGCTCAACTACCTGGGCTATGCGATCCAGGTCATCAAAGAAGAGCCCGACTGGCTCGCCGAGCTCGATCTGGATGGCGAGACCGCCGAGGCCTAGGCGCGGCAAAGGCCGCGCCGGCTGCGATGAGCGCGCCTGGGGGCGGCGGCATATGCTTGACGACCGTCAGGGCTGGGGCCAGCATGGCGCCGAGGGCTGATGCAGTGACCAAAGCGATAAACAGTGCGCCGCCCGAGGTGGTGGTGGTGGGCGGCGGGTTTGGCGGCCTGGAGGTGTGCAAGCGGCTCGCGCGCGCCAACCGGCGCGGTCAGCTGCGCCTCACCCTCATCGACAAAGAGAACTTCTTCCAGTTCAACCCCCTTTTGCCCGATGTCGCCACCGGCGCCGTCGAGACCCGCCACATCGTCTACCCGCTGCGCGCCTTCTGCGTGCAGAACCGCGTCCGCTTCCTCCGCAACAAGCTGCGCAGCATCGACGAAAAGGCTCGCGTGCTCGAGCTGCACAACGGCCTGCGGGTGTCCTACGACTACCTGGTGATCGCCGCCGGCTCGTCGACCAACTACTTCGGCATCCCCGGCGCCGAGGAGCACTCGTTCCCGTTCAAGACCGTCATGGACGCCATCCGCCTGCGCGCCCACGTCGTCGAGATGTGGGAGCTGGCGGATCAGGCGCAGGACGAGGCGGCGCGCCGCCAGCTGCTCACCTTCGTCGTCGCCGGTGGCGGCATCACCGGGGTCGAGGTGTGCAGCGAGCTTTTGCACATGTTCCGCACCACCATGGCCAAGCTGTACAAAAACATCCCGCAGTCGCTGGTCTCGGTGCAGCTGGTCGAGGCCGGGGTGCGCCTGTTGCCGCCGGGCATCCGCGAGGTGCACAGCCAGGTGGCAGAGCGGCACCTGCGCGGCCTGGGCGTCAACATCGTGCTCAACCGCAAGGTCGTCGGGGTCGAGCAGGGGCGCATCCTGCTCGACGACGGCGGCGTCATCCCGGCGCACACCCTTATCTGGACCACCGGCATCCGCGGCATGGCGCTGGAGAAGCTGTGGCCGTGGCCGCTCGGCCGCGGCGGCAAGCTCAAGGTGGACAGCGGCACCCGGCTTGGCGAGCGGGCCTTCGCGATCGGCGACATCGCCGACTGTCAGGACGAGACCGGGCGGGCGGTGCCGGCGGTGGCGCAGGGGGCGATGCAGATGGGGCGGGTGGCGGCGGCCAACATCCTGGCCGACCTCGGGCTCGGACCGCCGCGCACCATCCGCTACGTCGATGTCGGCTACATCGTGGGCCTGGGCAAGCACTCGACGGTGGCCAACCTGATGGGGATCCCGGTGGCGGGCTGGGTGGCGTGGTACTTCTGGGCCCTGGCCTACCTCATCAAGATGGTCGGCATCCGCCGCCAGTTCGAGGTCGCGCTCGACTTCGTCAAAGGGCTGTTCGTCGATCACGACACCAGCCAGATCCACGAGCGGCGGCGCATGCTGCGGCCGCACGACATGAACCCGGTCCTCGGCCAGGCGCCGGCCGCGCCGCCGGTGCCGACCGAGGCGGTGGTGCTGCCGCCGGGCAGCCCGTAGCCGCGGCTACAGCTTGACGCTCGGCGGCGGGCCCGGCGGCGCCTTGGGGTGCACGGGGTTGCCGTCGGCGTCGGGGCGCGGGAAGATGCTCGGGTCGGGGTCGCGCAGCGCGCAGCTCGGCTGCGGCTTCTTCTCGATCCAGGCGGCGGTGCGGGCGAAGGCGCACGGCTCGCGCATGCGCGCCATGATGTCGGAAAACGGCGGGTAGTCGTAGTCGATGTGCCCCAGCACCTCGCGGTAGTTGGCCTGCAGCTGGGCCGGCTCCTTGGCCTGCCGGATGAGGGTGAAGCGGGGAACCGCGCCGCCGTGGCAGCGGGGGTTTGTGCAGGTCATCTTGTCGAGGATCGGCTGCATCTGGGCGACAAAGCTGGCGAAGGTCGGCGGTGTCGGCGGCGGGCAGGGCTTGATCGGCTGCTGGCGCAGCCAGGCGACCAGCTGATCGTCGGCGCAGTCGCCCTTGCCGCCCAGGCGCTGACCACCGCCGTGCGGCTCCTGGTTGCGGGCGGTGCGCAGCAGCGTGCTGTCGCCCAGGTGCTGCAGGTCCTCGACGCGGGCGAGCAGCACCAGGTAGCTGTGCAGCACCGTCGGCGCCCCCAGCTCGCCAAGCAGCAGCGCCATGTCGCCGACGCCGCCGCCGTGGCAGGCGGTCTGCAGGCAGCCGCGCCGGTTGAGCACCGGCAGCACCTGGGTGGTAAACACCTGCAGGCTGGGCAGGCTCGGGGGAGTCTTGGGCGCAAGCTCGCAGGTGAGCTCGGGCGCGCTGGCGAGGAAGCCGTAGAGCCGGCGGTAGGCGCAGGACAGGGGGTCGGCCTTCTGCTTGTGCACCCCATCGCGGGCGTCGGCGGCGCGCATGATCGAGGTCAGCCACACCAGGTAGTTGTGGTTGTTCAGGCGGCCGAGCTCGGCCAGCGCCTTGTCGGTCTTGCTCGGAGCCGCCACCAGCCCCTGCAGGTCGAAGCGGGCAGCGGGCGGGCCGCCGCCGTGGCAGGCCTTGTCGGCGCAGCCGAGCGCGACCATCGCCGGGGCGACCTCGCGGGCGAAGCGGCCGCCGGGATCGGGCACCGGCTCGCTGCACGGCACGTCGGGCTGGCCGCCGATCCAGGAGATGAGCCGGGTGTAGCTGCAGCTCTTGGGGTCGATGTTGCGACCGCCGTTGTGCGCCACCTGGTTGGTCATCTTCTGGACAAGCTCGCTCTTCTCAGGCTCCTTGCGGTCGAGGCGTGAGAGGACGGCGTCATAGTCCTTGCGGTCCTGGCCCGAGGGGTCACGCAGCCACATGCCGCCGCCGCGGTAGGCGCCGTGGCAGGCCGAGGAGTCGCAGCCCTGCTTGGTGAGCAGCGGCCGCACGAACCGCTGGTAGGTGAGGTCCCTTATCTGCGGCTGCTTGACCAGCTCGGCGATTACCTCTGCCGTGGTCGGCTTCTTGTCGGGGTTGTTTGCCAGGCCCTTGTCGGGCTTGCGGGCGTGCTGGATGTAGACGCCGCCGCGCGGGCGGGTCTTGCAGCCGGGCAGCAGCGCGACCGCCGCCAGCAGGCTGCAGCCGGCGAGCAGCCAGCCCGCGGGACCCACGGGCAGAAGAGCCGGAAGGCAAGGGCGAGCACTGCGGTTCATGGCTTGAACTCCAGGCGGGCAGGCCGGCTGAGCGTCTGCAGAAACAGGCGCAGCGCCCCGCCTTCTTCAGGGGAGAGTTTCACGTAGGCGTCGCGGGCGGCGGTCGCTTCGCCGCCATGGGCGCGGATCGCGGTGTCGATCGAGCCGGCGCGCCCGTCGTGCAGGTAGGGGGCGGAGATGCCAAGGCCCCACAGCGGCGGGGTCAGCCACAGGTGGCGCGGCGCGCCCAGGTAGCCGCGCGGCTCGCTCAGCTCTTCGCCCAGGTCGTGCATCTTGAGGTCGCTGTACAGCCGCACCGTGCCCTGACGCTCGGCGCGGCCGGCGCTCTTGAGCAGCGGCGTCAGGTCGAGCCGCGGGCGCGAGCGCGGCCCGGGTCCGAGGCTGACCAGCGAGCTGGTTAGCGGCAGCTCGGGCACATGGCAGCCGGCGCAGCCAAGCTTGGTGAACAGCTCGCCGCCCTGGGCGGTGGCGATGAGGAAGCTCGGCGGCTCGGGCGACTCTTCGATAGGCAGGGTCAGCGCCGCCAGGTAGGCGGTGAGGGCGGTGACCATGCCGGTGGTCGCCTCGCGGGTCACGCCGTCCAGATCCGGGTCGGCCGACGGACCGTCGCCGTAGGGGGCAGCGCCGGGCGGACCCGAGCTCACAAGCTCCTCGGCCTGGACGCCCAGGTTGCGCTGCAGCGACTCGACGACCATCTGCCGCAGCGAGGCGACCGTGCCCTTCCAGCCAAACGGCCGCACGATCAGGTCCTGGCGCACCCCGCGCACGCCCGAGCCGTCGATCTGGCCGCTCGGGCTCTTGCGCAGGAAGCCGAACGAGACCCCCTTGGCGGACAGCGGCACGCTCTGGCCGGGGCGCAGGGTGCGCTGGGCAGTGGCGAGCTGGTCGCGCAGCTCGGCGGTCATCTCGGCGGCGAGCTGGCCGAGCACCGCGGCGCCCCATAGGGCCCGCGGGTTGCGCTCCAGCGCGGTGCGCGGGTGCTCGCCGTCGCCGTCGAGCAGCGCGTTGTCGATGCGGAAGCCGGCGCCGCCCGGGCCGCCGAGGTGATGGCAGGCGACGCAGCGCGTGGCGTCCGGGCCGCCGAACAGCTTGTACTGGACGTGGCGGAGGTTGGGGGCGGGACGCGGTCCGGCGAGCGGGCTTTTCTTGGCGGCCAGGCCGTTGCCCAGGCCCTGCGCGGGGCCGAAGTCGAGACTGAACAGCTCCTGCCCGATCTCCAGCAGCTGCGGCAGGCTGACGCGACCGCTGTCGATATCGGCCTGCTCGACGCGCAGCTGGGCCCACTGCGAGCCCGGCTCCCAGGCCTCGCGCATGCGCCGCTCGCGGCGGGCGATGGCGGCCGCCACCGCCTGCTGCGCCTGCGCCATCGGGTCGGTCGGGCCCAGGCTGTGCGCCGCGCCCTCGCCGAGGGGAGTAACCGGCTCGACCTGCGGCGGCGGCGCTGGCGTGCAGCCGCCGAGCCAGGCGGCCACGCTCAGCCCGGCCGCGACGCGGTGCCAGCGCGTCGGCGGCGCCGCGCCGCTCGTCCGAGTCACGGGCTCACCTCGGGCAGCGGCAGCCGGGTCAGCGAGAGCAGGAAGACCTGCAGGGCCCGCTGCTGCGCCGCCGGCAGCGCCTGGTAGGCAAGGCGCGCCGGGTCGGCCTCGCCGCCATGGGCGACGATGGCGTCGTGCACGGTGAGGGCGCGGCCGTCGTGCAGGTAGGGACCGCTCTCGGCCAGTCCCCACAGCGGTCGGGTCAGAAAGTAGGCCGGCGGGATGCGCGGCTTCTGCGGCGACTCCTTGACCTTGCCGCCGTCCGCTCCCGCGGTAAGACCAATCCCCGCCGAGCCGGCGTAGCGGTCGGCCAGGCCCGGTCCCATGTCGTGGCGCCGCAGGTCCGAGAAGATGAACAGCGGGTAGCCGCCGAGCGTGGTGTCGACGTTGGCCAGCTGCGGGCCGTTGCGGATCTGCTTGCGCAGGTCAAGCTCCAGGCGGACGCGACTCGACTCGTCCTCGCCGCGCTCGATCCACACCGGGTCCTTGATGAACCAGCTCGGCTTGTGGCAGCCGGCGCAGCCGATGCGCGTAAACGCCGCGCCGCCCTCGCGCCAGGCGGCCAGGAGGTCCGGGGCGCGCGGCGGCATGATCACCGGCATCGGCAAAAGCGTCAGGTACACCGATATCGCGGTGAGGTTGGCCCCCTGCAGCTCGCGGCCGACCTCATCGCGGTCGGGGTCGTCGGGCGGACCATCGCCCAGGGTGTTCATCAGGTCGCGGGTGGTCGGCGAGGCGTCGCGGGGGTCGGTGCCGCTGCGCTGCCGCCGCTCGACCAGCGCGGCCGACTGCAGCCCGTGATGGACCTGGAAGGCCTCCTCGGCGAAGCGGCGCAGGGTCGAGTGGGTGCCCTTCCAGCCAAAGGGGCGCACGATGAGGTCGGGGTCGATGGCCGAAAGCCCCGTCAGGTCCAGGCTGCCGTCGGCGTGGGCGCGGACGGTGCCGAAGTCGACGTCCTGGTAGAGGAGCTTGAGCTCGTAGGCGTGGCCGCTCGGCAGGCTGTGCAGCTGGGCGAGCAGCGCAGCCGAGATCTCGCGGGCGAGGATCTGGATCGCGCCGCCGCCGCCGAGCGCCGGCGGGTTGCGCTCGTTGGCGTTGCGCTCGCTGTCACCGTCGCCGCCGAGCAGGGCGGCCTCGTTGTACTCGCCGGCGCCGTCATCGCCGCCGCGGTGGTGACACGAGCGACAGCTGGTGCTGTCGGGGCCACCGTGGGCGCCGCGGTGGACGCGGTGGAAGTTGGGCTTGCGGCCGCCCAGGGCGTCGCCGAACCCGCGCAGCTCGCTCAGCTCGGCCTCGAACAGCTCCTCGCCGGCGTTGAAGTGGGCTTCGATGGGGTCGAGATCCTTGTCCTGCCGGGTCGAGCGGGAGCGCGGCATGAGCTCCTCGGCGAGCTCGCCCGGCTCCAGCGCCAGGCCCCAGCGGTCGGCGCGCTTGACCGCGTGGTTGTCCAGCACCTCGACCAGGTAGTGCTGCAGCTCCAGGCTCTGGACAAGCGGCACGCCGGGAGCGTTATGGATCCCAGGGCCGGTGGTGGGCTTGCGGACGGCGGCCGGGCGCGGCGGCGTCAGCCCGCTGCCCGGCCGGCACCCGGCGCCCAGGCACAACAGCAGAAGCGTCGCCCCGGCAAGGCGCGGGGCAGCCCGGCGCCGGCCAGAGACGGCCCTCAGGCAGGCGCCCGCACCACGGCCAGCGTCCTCCGAACAGGTCGACATGCAAGTGAGCTCCAGACGGAGGTCCGTCTTTATCTTACTCCCGTCGAAGCCACAGACTCAAGAGCGATGCGCGGGCCGCCCCGGAAGCGGCCGCAGCGGCAAAACGGCCGCGGCCGCGCGCCGCTTGCAGCGCCGGCAAAGACGCTTATCAGTCAATCAGTCAGGGTCGGGGAGGAGCAGGGAGGCGCTGCGGCGCCCGCAGGCCCCGCAGCGCCGGGCGGCCAGTTACTGGCAGCAGGCGATGGGCAGCTGGGTGTCGCAGGTGGTGTTGCTGTAGAACTTGGGCACCCGGACGGTGTCGCCGCTCGGCGCCGTCAAGCTGAACCGCGTCCCGGCCAGGCCGCCCGCGGCGGCGCCCGAGGTGTAGCCGGCACAGTTGTCCCCAAGGCCGGCGAGCACGTCGGCCGAGGCGGTGCCAAAGGGGTTAGTCCACTCGGCCTGATAGACCCAGGCGCCGGCGATGTCGGCGTTGAGCGGGACCTTGCCGGCGGCAACGCTGATATACATGCTGTAGACGTCGCACATCGCGGCGCCGGTGCCAAAGGCCGCCACGCAGGCGTTGGCCGCCGCCTTGATGCCGCCGATGGCGCCGGTGGTCGGCGTCGTCAGGCCGCGGTAGGTGCGGGCGGCGACGCGGGTGCCGGTGCCGACCGCGGTGAGGGTGTTGCCGATCAGGGTGATCTGGGTCTGCAGGTTGGTGATCGTGGTCTGATCGGTCGCCGACAGCTGCAGGTTGCCCTTGGCAGTGCAGTTGTACGACGACAGCTCGCCGCTGTTGGTGTAGGTGAGCAGCTGACCGGGGGTCTTGCAGTCCGGCAGGCTGGTGCCGCTGCCGGTGACCGTCTCGCAGGTCACCGCGCCGTTGCGGTAGACCAGGAACTGGCCGTCGGCGCACTTGGCCAGCGTGGTGACGGTAAGGGGGTCAACATTCTGACCAATCTCGGTATCGCTATAGCCCCCGAGCAGAAGGGGGGCGAGAGCCAGGCTATATAGAAGCTTCGTCTTTCGCATAATACCCTCTCCTACCTGCAGCACGCGATGGGCTGGGAAGTGTTGCACTGGGTGTTCGCGTAGAACTTCGGTACGCGGACGCCCGAGGCGTCCACCGTCCACGCGAACGTGGTGCCGTTCCACTGGTTGGTGTCCGTCGCCGCGAATGTATAGGTGTAGCCGGCGCAGTTATCGGCGAGGCCGGCGGTCGGCTCGACCGGATTGGCCGGGGCCTTGCGCCAGGACTGCATGTAAACCCAGCCGCCCGGGGAGATATCCACGGTCGGATCCAGGTTCTTGAGCAGCGCCGCGCTGTAGTAAAGCTCGTACACCGTGCACATGTGGGCGCCGACGCCGTAGTCGCCCGCGCACAGCGCGGTGGCGGCCGGGATGCCTACCGCGGCGCCAGAGACGAAGCGGCCGGTGTAGGAGTTCTTGGTCAGACCGACGTAGGCGGCCTGCGAGCTCGGACCGCTGCCGAGCGCCGTGATCTTGGTGCCGGCATCGACGATCTGCTTCTCGACGTTGGTGAGCGTGGTGAGCAGGGTCTGGGTGGTGGCGTCGACCACGTCGCGGTTGGTGCAGGTGGGGGTGACGCCGTCGCTGGTCAGCGCCTCGACGTTGGGCTTGCAGTCGGGCAGGCTGACGGCGCCGGCCGGCAAGGTCCGGCAGACCAGCTGGCCGGTGGAGTCAGTAGAAAGGACCTGGTTGGCCGCCCCGCCGCAGTCGGGGACAGTCACGTACGTGGTGCCGCCACCAGTATTGTCGCTCCCGCAGGCCAGGAGCAGCGGCGCTACCATCACCGCCGCAAGGCGGATATTCAGAGTGTAGTTACGCATAGTTCCTCCAAGACCTCGGATTACTTGCAGCACGCAAGGGGAACGGCAGTGCTGCAAGCAGCGCTGGCGTCAAATCGGGGCACCCGGACCGTACCGCCCGTGGGGACGGCGAAGGTAAAGTGGGTGTTGTGCCACTTGCGATCCGCGGTCTTATAGGTAAAGCCACCGCAGTTCTCCGACACACCGGCGTTCGGCTCGCTGCCACCGGCGGCAAACGGCGGGACCCAGGCTTCCATGTAGACCATGAGGGGGCCGACGTTGGCGGTGCCGTCCAGGACGTCGCCGACGACCACGCTCTCATAGATCTCAAACGGCGTACAGACGTGCGAGCCGGGGTAGGGAGTGCTGCACAGAGCGTTGCCAGCGCGAATTCCTTCCAGCGAGCCGGGGGCCAGGATGTCGCCATTGCTCGTCGCGGTGCTCGGGCCGACATAGCGCGAGCGGGTGCCGCCGCCGCTGGTGATCTGGGTCACCATCGTCTGCAGGTTGGTGACATCAGTCTGCGCCTTGGTGATGCGCGTCTGGGTCGTGACGTCATTGAGTCCGCTGCCCTTGTTGACGCACTTGAGCTCGTTCTGACCGGTCGCGGGGTTCTTCTCGCTGGTCAGCGCCTGCCCGGCCGTACACACCGGCGGCGAGAGCATGCCGCTGAGCGCGGAAACACAAGAGAGTGATTTATCAGGGTTTACGCCAATAAGCTGACCGTCCTGACAGTCGGGCAGCATCAAGCCGTTCGGGTCGACCAGGACCTGAGCGGTCCCGACGTTTCCACCACAGCTGGCCAAAAGTGGTAAAGCGACTAGCGTCGTCTTAAATGAATTAACAATACTTTGCTTACGCATGACCCCCCCAATGAGGCGTTGTATGACCTACATGATTTTTCCTTTTCAAACTTGCGTCAACGAGGATCTCCTAAGCATGCGCAACCTATGCGGTGTTTTTTCTTTCCGCAGCGCGAGGAAAATTTCACTTTGACGAGAGCGCGTGGGGGACGGCGCAGCGGCTGCGCAGCGGCCCGCTGGCAGCGGATTCCTTAAGGATTCCCATGCGCTACAGGAGTCCCTTCCGCGGCCTCCCAGCTCACTCTTGAATCACTCCCATCTCGCTCCCAGCTTGCTCCAGCGGCTGCCGCAGGCGGCACGACCGGCCGGGCAGACTGAGCGCAGCCGGCAGCGTCTTTTGGCAAGCGCGCATTTTTCTGGTGACACTTGGCGGGCGCTCCGGTGTTTCACCCTTGCACAGCGCTGGCCGGGCGCGCGCAAGCGCCGGGCTGGCCCCGTCATTCCCTTTACCGGATGCTGAGTTGATGCAGGTCTCGCTTAGTCCCCAGCTTGCCGCGGCGGTCGCGCGACCGCTTTCGCCTTGGCTTGCGGCCGGGGCGGGTGGCACTCTTAGCTGCCAGCCATGGGGTATCGCAACAAAGCTGCAGCTGCGCAGGCCGGCCGGCGAGCCGGCTGGAGGAGCTCCATGGGGCGGTGGACGCTTTTGCTGGTGCTCATGATCGGGCTCGGGCTCGGGCTTGGGCTCGGGCCCAGGGCCGCCGGCGCGGCGCCCGGCGACCCCAGCCCGCTGCTGCAGCGGTTCGCGCTGGTGGTCGGCGCCAACGACGGCGGCCCCGGTCACGACCGCCTGCGCTACGCCGGCAGCGACGCCCGCTCGATGGCCGGCGTGCTCGCCCAGCTCGGCGGGGTGCGGGCCCAGGACGCGGTGCTGCTGCTCGAGCCGAGCCCGGCCACGCTGACCCAGGCGCTCAAGCAGCTGGGCGGCCGCATCGCCGAGGCGCGCAAGCCCGGCCATCGGCTGGAGCTGGTCTTCTATTACTCCGGCCACTCGGACGAGGTCGGGCTGCTGCTCGGCAGCCAGAAGCTCGACTACCCGGCGCTGCGGGCGGCGATCGAGCGCACCGCGGCCGACGTGACCATCGCCATCCTCGACTCCTGCTCGGCCGGCGCCTTCACCCGGCAAAAGGGCGGCGTCCACCAGCTGCCGTTCCTGGTAGACACCTCGGTGCGGGTCAGCGGCCACGCCTTCCTCGCCTCCAGCTCGGAGAACGAGGCGGCGCAAGAGTCCGATCGCATCGGCAGCTCTTTTTTCACCTACTTCTTCATCAGCGGCCTGCGCGGCGCCGCCGACGTCTCGGGCGACGGCCGGGTCACCCTCAACGAGGCCTACAACTTCGCCTTCAACGAGACGCTCGCCGGCACCGAGCGCACGGTCGGCGGGGCGCAGCACCCGGCCTACGAGATCCAGCTGTCGGGCACCGGCGATGTGGTGATGACCGACCTGCGCGAGCCCTCGGCGCGGCTGCAGCTGCCGCGCGCCCTGCAGGGCCGCATCCACGTGCGCGCCCCCGACGGCGTGCTCGCCTCCGAGCTGACCAAGCACGGCGGCGCCGAGATCATCCTCGCCCTTTCGCCCGGCAGCTACCGCATCACGGTCGAGAGCGGCGGCAGCTACTACGAGACTCGGGTCACCCTCATCACCGGCCAGACCACCCCCCTGCCCACCGCGACCCTGGTCCGGCTCGCCGGCGAGCCGACCCTGCCGCGCGGCGGCCCCAGCAGCCGCGCCCCCAGCGTCCTGGCCGACGAGATCGAGACCGAGCCTCTGTGGGCGCCGGTCAGCTTCAGCCTGATTCCCCGGCTCAGCACCAACCGGCTGTACGGGCCGCGGGTGCAGAACGCCTTCGCGTTCAACCTGCTCTATGGCCGCGAGACCCGGCTGCGCGGGCTGGAGCTCGGCACGCTCGCCAGCCTGCGCAGCGAAGACGCGATCGGCCTGCAGCTGAGCGGCCTGGCCAATGCGGCCGGCGGGACGCTCATCGGGGCGCAGCTGACCGCCGGGGTCAATGTAGTGGGCCGCGCGGCGCGCGGGCTGCAGTTCGCCGGCGCCGTCAACATCGTCGGCGGCAACGCGGCGGGCATCCAGATCGCCACGGCGCTGAACCTGGTCGGCGGCAACAGCTGGGGATTCCAGCTCGCGGCGCTCGATCTGGTGCACGGCAGCTTCCACGGCGTCCAGCTGGCGGGCCTGGGCGCGGTGGTCGGAGGCGAGCTCACCGGCATGCAGCTGAGCACCGGCATCGCCAGCAGCAGCCTCTTACAGGGCGTGCAGATCGCGCTCATCAACATCGCCGGCGAGGTCACCGGCGCCCAGCTCGGCCTGCTCAACATCGCCCGCACCGTTCACGGCGCCCAGCTCGGCCTGCTCAACATCGCCCGCTCGGTCGAGGGCGCGTCGATTGGCCTTTTAAGCTTCATCCGCGATGGCACCCACACCCTGGAGGTGTACGGCAGCGACCTCATGCCGCTAAACCTGGGGACCAAGCTCGGGGGCAAGCGCGCCTACGGCATCCTCGGGGTCGGCATCGATCCATTTCGCGACACCGTCCGCTGGTCGTTCGGCGCCGGCCTGGGAGTCCACTTTCCCCTGCTCAAGGGGCTGTTCCTCGACGCCGACTTCCTGGTGCACAGCGCCCAGCCCGACATCAAGGTGTACGACTCCTCGATCTATCATGTGCTGTCGGAGCTGCGGCTCCTGTTTGGCTGGCAGGCCCTGCCCAAGCTGGCGCTGTTCATCGGGCCTGCGGTGCACGTCTCGGTGACCAATGATCCGTGCTGCAGCGGCCAGGTGTCGCAGTTTGACGGCGCTGAGCGGCTGTGGCTATCGGGCGCCAATGCGGTCCGCTTCGGTCCGGGGCTCACCGGGGGGATTCGCGCGTTCTAGCGGGGCGCGGCTCAGGGAGCGGTCACGGTGGCTTTCAAGGTGCGCAGGAACTGGACCAGCAGATCGTTGCGCGGGTCGTTCTTGTCAAAGCGCACCATGGCCAGATCGCGCAGGCCCACCGTGCGGTCATCGCCGTCGGGGAGTCCGGCGGCGGCGTACAGGTTTACCACCGCCTCCAGGTCCGCCATCTGGCCGCCGTGGGTGTAGGGAGCGGTATCGGCGACCCCGCGCAGCGAGGTGCTGCGGAACTGCCCTTCATCGCTCGGCACGGAGGTGAGCCCGCGCAGCCAGGTGGCGGCCTGCGGCGCATCGCTGTAGGGACCGTTGCCGCGGAACTCGCTGGCCAATAGCTGCGGCAGTCCGGTCAGCCGCCCGGGATCGCCCTGCCCGTCGCGCCGGCCGGTGGGGAAGTAGTTTGCGTGAAACGTCCCATCGGTGAGCAGCGGTCCGAAGTGGCACTGGATGCAGCCGGCGGTAAAAAAGCGCAGCAGGCCATCTTTCTGCTCGCTGCTGAGCGCCGCCTTGTCGCCCGCGGCGTAGCGGTCGAGCGCCACCGGGGCCGGGCGGATGCCGCGCAGGTACGCCGCCAGCGCCTTGCCAAGGTCTGCGAACACGCCGTTTACAAGGTGCTGATCCGCCGCCGTCATCTGCGCCCAGGAGTCCATTCCCGGCCGCGCGCTCGCCGGGAAGCGCGCCGGGTCCGACAGGTCGGGAGCCGGTCCGAACACCGCTTCGTACTGCGCGCGATAGCGGCCAAGGCTCGTGCGCACCACCTGCATGCGGTCGGAGCTCATCTCCTTGTCGTTCTCAAAGGGTCCCAGCACCTGCGCCCAGGGGGTATCGGCGCGCCCATCCCAGAACAGCCAGCGGTTGGCGGTGACGCCGCCGAGCCACGGGGTGTTGCGATCGCCAAGCGCCGCCGTGCCGTCCGGGGCGAGGCCGCGCGCCGTCACCCGGCCGTCGGCAAACGCGGTGGCCGGGCTGTGGCAGGTCACGCAGCCGATGGCGCCGGCGCGGGAGAGCCCGGTGTCGAGAAACAGGCTGCGCCCGAGCGCCGCCGCCGCCGGGCTCGACTCGACGCGGTTGGTCGGATCGGCCGGCGGCTGCCAGTCGGGGCCTAGCTGCATGGCCTGAATCTGCTCCCACTGGTCGCGGGTAAAGCGGCCATCGTAAAGGGGCGACGGCCCGCGTAGCGGTGCGGGCAGACCATCGGCGCGGGCGAGGAACAGCTGCAGCTGACCGAGCAGGCGGTCGGGGTCAGGGTTGGCCAGGATGCCGAGGATCTCCATGGTCTGCTGGTTTATCACCGCGACCACCGGGAAGCGCTGCTCGCCGTCGACGTTCATGCCAAAGTAGCGGGTGATGCGCTCGGTCCCATCGCCCACCGCGAGGCGCGGCGGCTCATCGTAGCTCGCCCTGACCTCGGCCAGATCTTTTACCTGGGCGTAGCGGTTCTGGGAGTTGCGGATGACCACGTCGAGCAGCTGGATGCGGTCGCCCACCGCGCCGTGCACGAGCTCGCGGGTGTGCGCGGCCTGCCACAGGCACGGCCCGCACCACGCGGTGGTGACCCGCAGGACCAGGAGCCGCGCCGGCTGCTCGCAGGGCGCATGCAAGCGCCGCAGCGCCAGCGGTCCGCTCTCGTCGTACAAGGTCAGGGTGGGATCGAGCACGGTGCCGACCTCGCGACCCCACAGGCTGCTATCTGGATAGTCGACCGCGCAGGCGGACCCGGAGGACGGACTCGCGGGCGCGGCGGGAGTCAAAAGGGGAATCGTGATCTCGGGAGTGGGCAGGCACGCGGTGAAAAAGGGGCCAAGGACGAGACACAGCCAGGTCGCGACAGCTCCGGTCTTGCTACTCATTTCATTCCCAAATTCGTTACATGTGAAAACAAAAACGGACCGGCGCGGACGCGACCCCGCCGGCGCAGCCGGCTCAGAAGCAGGGCAGGTCGGTGGTCAGCTTGGGGTAGTAGTAGACAAAGGCGTTGCAGTGCTCGTTGACCTCGACGCGCGGGCCGAAGGTGTAGCAGCAGCCGTCGGCGGGGTTGCCGCAGCCGGTGGGCGGGACCTGGTACTCGCAGCGGTACTGGACGCCGGCGTTCTGCGGGATCTTGACGTCGAGGCCAATCGCCATCGGCGGATCATCCCAGGTATCGCTCTGGTAGAACTGCTCGCCCTTGCCGCTCAGCTCATCCCAGACGTTCATGAGAAAGCGGGTGCCGCGGCTGTGGAAGTGGCCGTTGGCGCCGATGACAGTCACCGGACTTGGCACCCGGCAGACCTTCTCGAAGAACTTGCTCTCGCCGGGGCAGATGCGGATGTTCTGGTTGGTGGCAAACAGGGTCCCAAGCTCCGCGGTCACCTGGGCGGCGGGGATGTACTCGAAGTTGGCCCATACCATGGCTTCCTGCGGGGTGGTCTGGGTGGTCGCGTTGACGTAGTGCGACTGCAGCATCAAAAGCTCGCCCGGGGCGAACTTATGAGCGACGCCATCGGGGAGCGTGAAGTCGGTGGTGTACTTGCCGGGCTCGGAGCTCTGGGTGTTTACGACCAGCGGCCAGTCCGCCCAGTTGCTGCTGACCCAGCAGGGGTTTTTCAGATCATTGCCGCCGCGTACCACCTGCCCATCTTCCCCGGACAGCCCGACGATGGTCTTTACGCGGAAGATGTTCATGTGGTGGGTGCCGGTGCTCTGGCGCATGAGGATCCGCCGCACATACACCTCCCCCTGCGCCGGCACGCGGAAGAAGTAGCAGTCCTGGTTCTCGGTCCCCGCCGGAATCATCGTCGGGGTGGTCTTGAGCTGGAACCCGGCGCTCGGCTCGGGGGGAGCGAGCGGCGCGAGCATCTCGGTCGGCGGCGCCGAGGTGCACGCCGCGAGCAGCGCCCCGCCAAGGAGCAGCACTCCCAGGCCGAGCCGCGCGGTCAGCGCCGCCGGCACCGCGCGCGCAGCCGGCAGCTGGTGGTAGGCGCGGCCGGAATCGCTGTGCGAGGTGAGGCAGCGGGAAGGTTGCGGAGCTTGCAGGAAGCGCAGGTGGGGATTCATTCCCCGATGGTATCAGTGGCGGCAGAGGTTGGCTACGGACGCCACGGCCCGAGGCGGCCGCTACTCGCGCCCGCTGCGGAGGCGCTCGCGCACCGGGGCGCGCTCGGGGTGCTTCCTGCTCTCGGACTCAGCGGGGGTCGGGCGCCCGCGCGCGGCCGGGCCTTCGCCATCGCGGCCCCCGCGCTGCTCGCGCAGCTCCTGCCGCAGCTCGCGCAGGTCGCGGCGCAGCTCCTTAATCTCCTCGGAGCGCCGGCTCTCCGCCGCCGGCCGCTCGTCCTTGGCGGCCGGCTCATCGCGCCGCGGCTCGGTCTGCGGCTTGGGCAAAGCGGCCTGCGGCGCCTCCTTGCGTCCGGTGGGCAGCGGCGGCGCCTGCTTGGGATCGTCCACCACCGTCACCGAAGAGTAGGTTCGTACTTGCGGCGGCCGCGCGCCCGGGCTGGCGGCTGGGGGCGCGCTCGCCGGGCGGCGCGGCGGCTCACCCGGGCGCTCACTTGCGCGCTCGCCGGGCGCGGCAGCGGGACGGGCCTCCGGCTTGTCGGCACCCTTTGGCTGCGCGTAGGCCGAGGACTCTCCGACAAGCCCGGCTCGCTCGCGCCCCCCCGACAGGGCGAGCCAGCTCAGGCCCGCCATCACCCATACCTGCGCTCTCATGAGGGCACTACCTCTAGAAGAATGTCATGGCGGACCTGGACTCCGGAGCCGCGCGCCTGCGCGGTGACCCGATAGCGGCCCGGCTTGGCCCCGCTCACCGCCAGCGGGATCGGGTTGCGACCCATCAGAAGCGAGCCGCGCCACGACAGGGTGCGCTCGGCCAGGGGCTTGCCGCCGTCGACAAAGTGCAGCTCGGTGGGCAGGGTGACCTCGAACTCGACATCGGCCAGCGCGACATCGGCGACAAAGTCCAGGTGCACTACCGCCACCCGCTGCGACGGCACCCGGAAGGCCGCGGCGACCTCCTGGTCGGCGGCGTACAGCGCCGGGCTGCCTTCGGAGCGATGGCCCACCCGGCCCCCCTGGGAGACCAGCAGCAGCACCCCCAGCGCGACCGCCGCGCCGACGAGCGCCAGCGGCCGGCTGCCTTGCAGGCCGAGCCGCTCCAGCACCTCGGCCAGCCGCCGCGACCACGGCAGCTCCGGCGGCGGGGTGGCGGCCAGGCGGCGGTGCAGGGCGGCGCCCAGCGCGGGCGGCAGCGGCTCCTCGGCACCGACCCGGCGCAGCAGGGCGATGGTGGACTTTAGCTCGCGCAGCTGCTGGGCGCAGGCGGGACAGGCGGCTACGTGCGCCTCACAGCGCTCGCGGTCCCGGCGGCTCAGATCCCCGCCGGCGAGCGCTGCAAGCTGCGGTCTGCACTGGGCGCACTTCATGATCTCTGTCTCCTTGCCTCGGCCTTGGCCGCGGCGGGGCCGGGGCTGTTCGACCGCGTGAGCACGACGCGCAGCGCCTCGCGGCCGCGGTTGAGCCGGGACTTCACCGTCCCGACCGGCGCCCCGACGATCGCCGCCACCTCTTCATAGCTTAGCCCCTGCATGTCGGCGAGCACGAGGACGGTGCGGAAGACCTCGGGCACCTCCTGCAGCGCCGTCCACAGCGCCTGCCGCTCCTCGCTTTGCAAAAGCTGCGCCTCGGGTCCGGGGTCAGAGGTCGCGACGCTGGCCGGCTCGCCGGTGACCTCGAGCGGCTGCTCGAGCTTGCGCTCTTTGGTGCGGCGGCTCTTGTAGTGATCGAGAAAGACGTTCTTCACGATCCGGAAGATCCAGGTGAGGAGCGAGGACTGATAGCGGAAGCCGCCGAGCGAGCGGTAGATCTTGATGAGCGCCTCCTGGGTCACGTCGCTGGCCTGCTCTTTATCGCTGGTGAAGGCGCGGGCGAAGCCGTAGATCTTGCCCTGGTACAGGCTGATGAGGCGCTCAAACGCCGCCACGTCGCCGCCCTGCGCCTGCGCCAAAAGCTGCGCCAGCTCGGGCCCGGGCAGCGGGTGGGCCGGGCCGAGGCCGGCGGCGAGCTCCAGGTCGGGCTCCGCGACCGCCCCCACCGCCGACCGCGGGCGCGGTGGGCCGCCGGGGTCGAGCGGCGCGGCGGGCGCGGCCGGTTCCGCAGAAGGGGACTGGGCAGGGCGTAAGCGGGCGGCTGCGTGCATGGGTCCTTCACGCAAGACGAGTCCGCGCCCCCACAAGTTCCCGCGGTCGCGCGCTCAGACGGGAAGCCGCGGGCTCAGCGGCCAAAGCGGGCGCGCAGGCGGTGCCACAGCTGCAGAAACCAGCGCACCAGCCGGCCCTGCTGCCAGCGCGCGACCTGCGGCAGGCTCGGGCGCGAGCGCACCTTGTCGCCGATCTTTTTGATCAGCTCGTGGGTGTGGGGGACCGCCGGCAGCACCCGCGTGCGCTCGCGCTGGGAGTCGCGGCCGGGCACCGCCGGCACCTCTTTGAGGGTCTTTAGCTCATCGCTGCTGCCCGGCTGCGGCAGCGCCGGCAACAGCGGCATCGTGCGCTGCCCATCGGACGCCGCGGTGGACTTGCCGGCGGGCTCGCCCGGGGGCCCGGCCGCGATGCGGGTCGGCTGGGTCGACTGACGGTAGCGGTGCAGCGCCGCCGCCTGCTCGCGCAGGGCCTGCTCGACCACCCGCATGTTGGGGTAGCGGGCGTTGCGGTCCTTGGCCAGAAGGCGCAGCACGATCTGCTCCAGCCCCTCGGAGATCTCGGCCGCCCGATCCGGCCGGCGCTGCCGCGGCGGCACCGGCTTCTCGGTGAGGTGCTTGTTCATGATCTCAAAGGCGCTGCGGCCCTCAAATGGGAGAAAGCCGGTCAGCATCTCGTAGAGGATGCAGCCCATCGAGTACTGGTCGGTGCGCCAGTCGACGCGATCGCCGGTCGCCTGCTCGGGCGACATGTACTCCGGGGTGCCCACCGTCATGCCGGTGCCGGTGAGCTTGTTGTCGATGGACTTGGCGATGCCAAAGTCCATGATCTTCACGAAGGTCACCTCGGTCGCCGCCTCGTCCGGGCTGCCGCGGCCGGCGGCGGCCTTGTCGGCCTGGTCATCGGGATCGACGAGGAAGATGTTGTCCGGCTTGAGGTCGCGGTGGATGACGTTCTGCTTGTGCACCGCCTGCAGGCCGCTGGCAATCTGGGCGGCGATAAGGCACACCAGCAGCGAGTCCAGCTCATCTTCGGCGATGGCGTCGCCGAGCGTGTTGCCGCGTAAAAATTCCATGACGAAGTAGGGCTGGTCGGTGGGCAGGACGCCAAAGTCGCTGATCTCGACCACGTTGGGGTGACGGATGCTGGAGGCCAGGCGCGCCTCCTGCTCGAAGCGCTTGCGGTCTACCTCGTCCTTGGTCTGGCGCATGACCTTGAGGGCGAACAGCTTGTTGAGGTAGGTGTGCTCGACCTTGTAGACAATGCCCATGCCGCCGTCGCCGAGCCGCTTGAGGACGCGGTAGCGGCGATCGATCAGCGTGCCGATCAGCGGATCGGCTGGTTCCTCTGGGGTCCCGGCCATCGTGCCTTCCAAGAGTGTCTAGTCTATCAAAATCGGCGGGGCAAATCGTAGCGGCAACCGGCCCGCCGGGCGGCGGACCGGGCGGGATTATTCCTCGTCCGCGTCAGGGGTCGACAGCTGCTGCAGCACCGCCAGGTCCTCCAGCGTGGTCACGTCGCCGTGCGCCTGGCCCGAGGTCGCGATCTCGCGCAAGAGCCGCCGCATGATCTTGCCCGAGCGGGTCTTGGGCAGGGCATCGGTGAAGCGGATGTCGTCGGGGCGGGCCAGGGCGCCGATCTCGCGGGTGACGTGCTCTTTAAGGCGCTGCGCCGCCACCTGCGGCTCGAGCTTCTGGTGCCCGGCGCGCAGGGTGACGAAGGCGACGATCGCCTGCCCCTTGAGCTCGTCGGGGCGGCCGACTACCGCCGCCTCGGCGACATCGGGGTGGGCGACCAGGGCGCTCTCGACCTCGGCGGTGCCGATGCGGTGGCCGGCGACGTTGAGTACGTCGTCGACCCGCCCCATCACCCACAGGTAGCCGTCCTCGTCCAGGCGCGCGCCGTCGCCGGTAAAGTAGATCGGCCGGCCGTCCTGGGTGAGGTCGCCGAAGTAGGTCTTCTTGTAGCGCTCGGGATCGCCCCACACGGTGCGCAGCTGGGCCGGCCAGGGCCGCGTCACCACCAGGTAGCCGCCCTGGTTGGGCAGGCACGGGGTGCCGTCCTTGTGCACTACCTGCAGGGAGATGCCGGGCAGCGGCCGGGTGCACGAGCCGGGCTTGGTCACCGTCGAGCCGGGCAGCGGCGCGACCATCATCGCCCCGGTCTCGGTCTGCCACCAGGTGTCGACGATCGGGCAGCGGCCCTTGCCGATGACCTCGTTATACCAGGTCCACGCCGCTGGGTTTATCGGCTCGCCGACCGTGCCGAGCAGGCGCAGCGAGGCCAGGCTGTACTTGCCCGGCCACTCGGTCCCCCAGCGCATGAAGGCGCGGATCGCCGTCGGCGCGGTGTAAAGGATGGTCGCCCCCCACTTGTCGATGAGCTCCCAGAAGCGGCCCTTGTGCGGGGCATCGGGGGCCCCCTCGTACATGAGCACGGTGGCGCCCTGCATGAGCGGCCCATAGACGAGATAGGAGTGGCCGGTCACCCAGCCGACATCGGCGGTGCAGAAGTAGGTGTCCTGCTCGCGCAGATCAAAGACGTGGGCGGTGGTAAACGCCACCTGGGTCCCGTAGCCGCCGGTGCTGTGCACCACGCCCTTGGGCTTGCCGGTGGTGCCGCTCGTATACAGGATGAACAGCGGGTGCTCGGCGGGCACCGCCACCGCGGGGAAGCTGCTGGCGTACGGCTCGCCGGCGAGCAGGTCGGCCCACAGGTGATCGCGCCCCGGCACCATCGACACCGCGGTGCCGGCGCGGTGGACGACGACCACCCGCTGCACGGCCGGGCAGTGCTTGAGCGCGTCGTCGACGTTCTGCTTGAGCGGCAGCACCTTGCCGCGCCGGTAGCCGCCATCGGCGGTGAGCACCGTCGTCGCCCCGGCATCGAGCACCCGATCGCGGATCGCCTCGGCCGAGAAGCCGCCGAAGATCACCGAGTGGGTCGCCCCGAGCCGAGCGCAGGCCAGCACCGCGATCACGAGCTCCGGGATCATCGGCATATAGATCACCACCCGATCGCCGGTGGCCACCCCCAGCCGCTGCAGGGCGGCGGCGGTGCGGCAGACCTCGCGGTGCAGCTCGAAGTAGGTCAGCACCCGCGAGTCGCCGGGCTCGCCCTCCCAGATGAGCGCCGCCTTGTTGCGCCGGTCGGTGTGCAGGTGGCGGTCCAGGCAGCTCTCGGTGAGGTTCAGCTCCCCGTCGGAGAACCAGCTGACGAAGGGGTGCTTGGACTCATCGAGGACCTGGGTGAAGGGCTTGCGCCAGAGCAGCGCCTGCGCCTGCTCGGCCCAGAAGCGGGCCGGGTCCTCGGCGGCGGCCTTGCGCAACGCGGCCTCGGCCGCCGAGTCGGTGCGCGCGGTGCGGGCAAACTCGGCCGGAGGGGGGAAGGTACGCTTTTCGCTAAGGATGGACTCCAAGGTCTTCATGCAGCGAGTCTAAGCTCGAGCGGCGGCGCGGGGCGGGGGAAAAGTCGCGGCCCGGCGTGCCGGCGGCGCAGGGCGAGCGCGGCCGCATGGGCGGCCGGAGGGGCGGCAAAAGGGGCGCGGATTCAGGATAAAATAGGAGCTCTGCGCGAGCGCCGGTCGGCGCGCGCGACCAACCTGCGGAGACAGCCCACCATGGCGACGGCGCGACAGCGGGTCTATGTGATCTCGGACCTCCACCTGGGGGGAGCGCCGCCGGCCAGCCCGGGCGAGCGCGGCTTTCAGCTGTGCACCCAGGTCGACGCCCTGGCCGCGTTCATCGACCAGCTGGCCGGCCAGGCGGCCGACCCCGACAACCGGCTGGAGCTGGTCATAAACGGCGACTTCGTCGACTTCCTCGCCGAGGAGGGCCCGGCCGCGGCCGGCGGCTCGCCATGGTCGCCGGTCAAGGAAGACCCGCAGCTGGCGCTGCAGCTGCTGTCCGACATCGTCCGCCGCAACCAGCCGGTGATGACCGCGCTGGCGACGCTGCAGCAGCGCGGCCACACCCTGACGCTGTTGCTCGGCAACCACGACATCGAGCTGGCCTTCCCGGCGGTGCGAAAGGCCCTGGCCGCCGCCCTGGGGGTCCCGCCGGGCGGCGCCCTGCGCTTTCTCCACGACGGCGAGGCCTACCGCGTCGGCGACGCCCTGATCGAGCACGGCAACCGCTACGACCGCTTCAACGTGGTCGATCACGACGCGCTGCGCCGGGTGTGCGCGCTGCAGTCGCGCAGCCAGCGCGTCCCCGAGGCCCTGCGCATGCCGCCCCCCGTCGGCAGCCAGCTGGTCGCCGAGGTGATGAACCCGATCAAGCGCGACTACCCGTTTATCGACCTGCTCAAGCCCGAGTCCACCGCCGCGGTGCCGCTGCTGCTGGCGCTGGAGCCCAAGGTGCGCGCCCACGCGGCGCGCCTGGCGACGCTCGCCCTGAAGGCGGCGCAGCACACCTATACGAGCCCGGCGATGCCCAAGCGCTCGGGCGACATCAGCGCAGTGTCAGCGCGCAGCGGCGAGCTCGGCGCTCGGGTGGCCGACCTCGGGGGGCGCGCCGCGCCGCCCGCGCCCGCCTCCGATGAGGCCGAGCTGCAGCGGGTGCTGATCGAGGCGCTCGGGCCGGAGGCCGGCAGCCAGTTTCTCGCCCAGCTCACCCCGCCCGGGGCCGGGCCCGAGGTGGCGCGCCGCGGCGACATCGCCTCGCGCGGCGGCTGGTCGGGCGGCCTCAGCCTGCTAAAGCTGGTCTTTGGCGGCAGCGATGCGGCGTCCGAGAGCCGGCTCACCGCCCTGCACAACGCCCTGGTCGCCTTCTGCGACACCTCGCTGTTCGAGACCGCGAAGGAGGCCGTCCCCAGCCCCTACCTGCTCGCCGCCCGCGAGCTCGCCCAGGGCGAGATCCGCCACGTCGTCATGGGCCACACCCACCTGGCGCGCAATATCGAGCTGCCCGGCGGCGGCCGCTACCTCAACAGCGGCACCTGGGCCGATCTCATGCGCGTGCCCGCGGACGTGCTCGGCGCCGACTCGCAGAAGGCGCGAGCCGCCCTGGAGGCGCTGGTGGGAGACCTGCGCGCTCGCCGCTTCCAGTCGCTCATCTGGCAGCGGCCGACCTACGCCCGGCTGGAGCTCGCCGGCGAGCGCGTCGCGGAGGCCTCGGTCGAGGAGTACCAGGGTCGCCATGGCCCCCTCTGAAGCTCCGGCGGACGGGGCGCCGGCAGCGCCCAGCCTGCGCACCGCGGTGGCGCGGGTCACCTGCGACGGCGGGGTGCGCGGCACTGCATTCTTGATAGACCCCCAGCACGCCCTCACCGCGCTGCACGTGGTCGGCGATCGCCGCGCCCGGCCGCCGCAGCTTTACAGCGGCGTGCAGCTCGACTTCAGCGGCCACGTCACTGCCGCCACGGTGGTGGCCGGCGGCTACGATCCCGACTCGGACTGGGCGCTGTTGCGCCTGCAGACGCCGCCGGGCGACGCCAACGGCAGCCCGCTGGCGGCGCTGCCGCTCGCCGAGCTCGCCGAAGCCGAGCTGCAGCAGGCCGAGCAGGAGGGCGCCAGCCTGGCCTTCCGCAGCCGCGGCTTTCCCGACGCCAACCCCGACGATGGGCTGGATGTCGGCGGGCAGGTGCGCACGACCCTGGGGCAGGTGGACGGCGTGCGCGCCCTGCAGCTGTTCTCCCACGAGGCGGCGGCCGGTACCGGCGCCCCGGTGAGCGGGCTGTCCGGCGCCCCGGTGTGGGTCGACGGCGCGGTGGTGGGGCTGCTGCGCACCGCCATTCTGGACGGCGAGGGCCGCGCCATGGCGGGGACGCTGTTTGCCTGCCCGGCGGGCACCGTGCTGGCGGCGCTGCGGCGCCTGGGCGAGCCGGTGCTGCGGCTGCCGCAGCTCGCCTGCCCGTATCCGGGGATGGTGGCGTTCTCGCGCCAGCAGGCCGGGCTGTTCTTTGGCCGCAGCGCCGAGATCGACTGGCTGCTGCAGCACGTGCGCAAGCAGAGCTTCGCGCTGGTGCTCGGGCCTTCGGGCTCGGGCAAGTCGTCGCTCGTCCACGCTGGGCTTCTGCCGCGCCTGCCGGCCAACTTGGTCGTGCGGACGATGCGCCCCGGCGAGACGCCCGACGCCGAGCTCACTAGCCAGCTCGGCGGCGCCGGCGCACCGCTGCTCGCTGGCCTTGTGCCCGGGCAGCGCCTGCTGCTGTTCGTCGATCAGCTGGAGGAGCTGTTCGCCCGCTGCCCGCACGCGACGCAGCAGCAGTTCCTCGGCCGCCTGCAGGGGCTGCGCCGCGACGCCCGCTGCATCCTCCTTCTGTCGCTGCGCGCCGACTTCTTCCCCGACCTGATGAGCAGCGAGCTGTGGCCAATCGACCCGGCGCAGCGCCTGGAGGTCGCTCCCCTGCGCGGCGCCGCCCTGGCCACCGCGATCGCCGGCCCGGCGACCCAGGCCGGGGTGCGGCTGGAGCCGGCGCTGCTCGAGCGCCTGGTCGCCGATGCCGCCGAGGAGCCGGGGGCGCTGCCGCTGCTTCAGGAGGCGCTGGTGCTGCTGTGGGAGCGCCGCGACCACCGCCGGCTGACCCTCGCCGCCTACGAGCAGCTCGGCAAGCAGGCGGGCGGCGATGGGCCCCCGCGCAGCGGCCTGGCGGTGGCGATCGCCAGCCACGCCGAGGCCGTGTTCGCCCAGCTGGAGTCGAGCCCGGAGAAGCAGCGCCTGGCGCGGCGAATCTTCGTTCGCCTGGTCCACTTCGGCGAGGGTCGGCCCAACACCCGGCGGCAGCTGCCGCGGTCGGCGCTGCGCGCCCACGGCGATGATCCGGCGCTGTTCAGCGCGACCCTCGAGCTGCTCGCCGGCCAGCGCCTGCTCACCAAGAGCAGCGATGACACCGCCCCCGCCGGCGCGGGCGACGACGCGGTGCGCGTCGACCTGTCGCACGAGGTCATCCTGCGCGCCTGGCCGCGGCTCATACGCTGGATCGCCGAAAAGAAGCATGCCGAGCGCATCCGCCGCCGCCTGGAAGACCAGGCGAGCGAGCGCCTGCGCCTGCGCAAGCAGGGCTACGGCCTGCTCGACGCCGCCGAGACCAAAGAGGCCGAGGACTGGCTGGCCGGCCCCGACGCCCAGGACGTGGGGGTAAGCGCCGCCGTCGCCGAGCTCATTCACGACAGCCGGCAGGCGATCCGCTGGGAGGCGGCCCAGGCGCAGCGCCGCTGGCAGCTTACCGCGGCGGTGCTGCTGCTGGTCGCCGGCATCGCCGGCGGCGCGGCGCTGCTCGCCTACCAGGAGAGCAACCGCGTGCTCTTGCAGTACCAGCTGGCCAGCGAGGCGCGCCAGCAGGCCCTGGCCAAGGCGCGCACCGCCACCGCGCGCTCGCTGTCGGCGCTGTCGCGGGAGCGGCTCGGGCGCGATGCCGACTACGACCAGGCGCTGCTGCTGGCGGTCTTTGGCCACCGCCTGCAGCCGAGCGCCGACTCCGAGTCCAGCCTGCTCGCCGCGCTCGACAGCGCCCCCGGGCTTGTCACCCAGCTGCACGGACCCGATGGGCGGGTGAGCTGCCTGGCCGTCTCGCCCGACGGGCAGCTGCTGGCGACCGGCGGTACCGATGGGCTGGTGCAGCTATTTGACGCCCGCCGCGGGGGGCCGCTGGGGACGCCGCTGCCCGGTCACAGCGGGGCGGTCAACCAAGTCGCCTTCACGGTCGACAGCGCCCGCCTGATCTCGGCCGGCACCGATGGCACGCTGCGTGTGTGGGACGCCCGGCCGGGCAGCCGCGGCCAGCCGCTCGGGCGACCGCTGAGCGGCCACCAGGGCGAGATCACGGCGCTCGCCGTCAGCCCGGACGGCAAGCTCATCGCCTCGGGCGGCAGCGATGACATGACGATTCTGTTATGGGACGCGGTGACCGGGCTGTCGGTCGGGCCGCCGCTGCGCGGCCACAAAAAGACTGTCTCCGGCCTGGCGTTCAGCGCTGATGGTCGGCAGCTGGCCTCGGTCAGCTGGGATCAGACGGTGCGGCTGTGGGCCCCCCGCGCCGGTCAGGCCCTGCCGCTGGCGCTGCCCAAGAGCGACTACCCGCTGCGCGCCGTGGCCTTCAGCCCGAGCGGTCCTCTTCTGGCCGTGGGCGGCGGCGAGGACCGCGGCGAAGGCGGCCGCGACGGCCGCTCCGAAGCCGGGGCCCAGGGGCCGGCGGCCGGCGTCCAGCTGTGGAGCCTGGAGCAGCCGGTGCCAGTGGCCCGGCCGCTGCACAGCTCGCGCCGGAGCATCATCAGCAGCCTCGCCTTCAGCCCAAGCGGCCAGCAGCTGGCCGCCGGCAGCTGGGACAAGCAGGTGACTGTATGGAGCGTGGGCAGCGGCCACCACGCGCTGCGCCTGCGCAGCCCCGGTGGGGCGGTGCTCGGGCTGGCCTATGCGCCGGGCGGCGACTGGCTGGCCACCGCCGCCCAGGCGAGCGGGCCGCTGTTGTGGTCGACCCGGGCCAGCCCGGCCCTGCAGCTCGGCAGCGCCAGCATCGGCGAGAAGCTGGTCAGCGTCGCCATCAGCCCAGACGGCCGCGCGCTGGCCGCCGGCGGCTACGATCATGCGGTGCACCGCTTCGCGATCGATGCCACCGGGCTGCACGAGACCGCGACCCTGAAGGGCCACACCGGCATCGTCTACGCCGTCGCCTACAGCCCCGACGGCCGGCGCCTGGTCTCGGCAGGCGAGGATCAGGTGCTGCGCCTGTGGAGCGCCACCGACCAAGAGCCCCTCGGCGCGCCGCTGACCGGCCACAGCGCCCTTATCTATGCTGTCGCCTTCGATCCCACCGGCAGCCGCCTCGCCTCGGGTAGCTTCGACGGTGAGCTGCGGCTGTGGGGCGCCGACGGCCGGCCCCAGGGCGGGCCGCTGCGCGGGCACAGCCAGGCGGTGCTCGGCCTGGGCTGGAGCCGCGACGGCACCCGCCTGTGCTCGGCCAGTCAGGACATCTCGCTGCGCATCTGGGACGCGCGCAGCGGCGCCGAGCTGGCCAGCGTAGTCAAGGGCCACTCGCTGGCCCTGACCGCCTGCGCCTTTACCCCTGATGGCCAGCATGTGGTGACTGCCAGCGAGGACAGCACGCTGCGGCTGTGGACCTTGGGCCCGAGCGCCGCGGCCCCGCAGGCGCCGCCGGCAGCAGCGGCGCCGACCGGGCTCGTGCTGTCACCGCTCGGCGGGCCGCTGCTAGGTCACCGCGGCAAGGTCCGGCAGCTGGCGGTGACCGCCGACGGCCGGCGCATCGTCTCGGTGGGCGAGGACCAGACGCTGCGCCTGTGGGACCTGGCGACCCGCACCCTCATCGGCACGCTCGGCACCGCGGCGGGGGCGCTGACCGGCGTGGCGCTGCTGCCCGACTCGCCGCGCGCGGTCACCACCAGCGAGGATCGCACGCTGCGCCTGTGGGAGCTCGACCCCGCGCGCTGGACCCGCCGCGCCTGCCAGCGCGCCGGCCGCGACCTCGAGCCTGGCGAGCGCGAGCTCTTCGTCGGCGGCGCCGAGGAGCTCACGAGCCTTGGTCCCACCGCCCGCCAGCCCCTGTGCTCTGACGGGCTCGCAGCGCCCTCGCCCTAGCCGGTGGCAAAAACTACGCCGCTCGATCACAGGACTTGCCGTACTCGCCGCCCCGCAGCGGCTGCGGCCCGGCGCTCGGACCGCTCGCTACCCGGTTCAACAGGCTGCTCGCACGACCTGCCCACTTCGCCGAAGCTCGCGACTAGGGGGCGTACCCATAGACGCCGCGCGCGACTTGTTGGTCGAGGGAGAATTTGGGAAGTGACCCAGGCGCATAAGGCGATCGGCGAGCCCGTCAGCTCGTCGCGGTGTCGCTGCTCAGCCGGATGCGGCAAGCTGGCCGCACACCGGGCCCGGGGTGTTGGTGATGATGGCGTCCACGCCGAGCGCCGCCAGGGCGGCAACCTCGTGCGGGTTATCGACGGTCCAGGTGTGCACGTACAGGCCGGCGGCGCGCCAGGTCCGCAGCGCCGCGGCGTCGATCAGCGAGGCCTGCGGGTGCACCGCCTGCAGCCGGTGGGCTTTTAGCCGCCACAGGTTGCGCATCACCGCGCCCTGCTCGCGGTGGAACAGGTAGCCCACGGGCAGCACGTCGCTGTGGGCGACAAAGCGCAGCAGCTGCAGCGGATCGAACGACGAGATGAGCGTCGTCTCGTGGCGGTCGCCAACCCGCCGACCCGCCGGCAGGCGACCGGCGCGGCGCAGCACCTGGGCCACCGCGGCGGCAAGGCCGTCGTCGCGCAGCAGCTGCAGGTGGGCTTTTTTGTCGTGCGGCTCGGGCGATTTAAGCTCGACGTTGATGAGCGCCTGCGGGCCGAGCTCCTCGCAGACCTCGGCCAGGGTGGGCAGGCGCTCGCCGCTGCCCAGGTCGAAGCTGCGCAGCTCGGCGAGCGTGCTTTGGCGCACCGCCAGCTCACTGCCCGGCCGCTTCTGCGCCACCCGCGACAGGTCGTCATCGTGCACCACCACGACCTCGCCAGAGGCGCAGCGCATCACGTCGAGCTCGACCCCGTCGGCGCCGGCGCGCAGCGCCTGCCGCAGGGCGAGCAGGGTGTTCTCAGGATAGTGCGCCGAGTCGCCGCGGTGGCCAAGGACCAGCGGCCGCGACCCGCGCGTGAGAAAGCTTGGTGCGCTCATGGGGAGTAATCACTTAACAAAGCCCGGTCGCTACGGCCAGACCCTCTTGAGGCGGCTGACATCGCCGCTCAGCCCGTGCCGCTGACACATCGCCTCGAATCGGCCGCGGCGGGCCAGAAGCTGCTGCGCGGCGCTCTTATAGCCATAGCTCAGGATCTGCACCCGGGCATCAAAGTTCATCGGATTTTGCAGGAACATGTCGGCGTCGATCTCATCGGGCTCAAGCAGCAGGATGGTGGCCTTGGGGTACTCGGCCTGCCAGCGCCGCAGGCCCTGATGCAGGCGCGCCTTGATCGCCATGCGCATGGTCTGGTCGTAGACGGTGAACAGCCCGTGATCGCGCAGGCGGTCGCTCTTGCCGAGCAGGCCGCTGCCGGCGCGCGGGTTGTGGGCGATGGGGACCATCGGGTTTATCACCAGCACAAGCTCGGCCCCGCGCTTGAGGGCGACATCGACGTGGTCGGCCTTGCCGGTGCCGCCGTCGATGTAGTCGCGGCCGAGCACCCGCACCGGCTCGAAGACCATCGGAATCGCCGATGAGGCGCAGATCGCCTCGGCGATCCCGACCTCGGCGAGCTCGCCGGGGCCGGGGCCGCCGAAGACGACGCGGTGACCGCTGTCGAGGTCGTTGACCGGGATGAACAGCTCGCGCGGCATCGCGCTCAGGCGCTGCGGCAGGCCCTGCTCGCGGAGGAACCGCTCGAGGAAGCGCCGGTAGGGGCGCAGCGAGAAGGCGCCGGCCGGGGTCGCCGCCGCCAGTTCGCCGGCCACCTCGCCCAGGCTGAGGGTGCCGCGCGCCACCCGGTAGCTCGCCCGGGCGAGCGCGCCGCCCAGGCGCAGCCCGCACAGCGCCGCCCGCAGCGGCTCGAACTTGAACAGGTCGGTCCGTTTGTGCGGGACCAGGCGCGCCTCGCGCGGGTCGCCGAGCACCGCGCTGGCCAGCCGCTGCGGGGTGATGCCGCCGCACAGCGCCGTGGCGACATACGAGCCGGCCGAGATCCCGACGTAGATGTCAAAGCGCGTGCTGCCAAGCGGCGCGCCGCCGGCGGTGGCGCCGAGGAAATCGTCCACCGCCGCCAGCGCCCCTACCTCATACATCGCGCCGGTGATGCCGCCGCCGCACAGAACCAGCGCCCGCTTGCCGGTGGGCGACCCCAGGGCCCCAGGTCCCCCCGGTCCCCCGGCAGGGGCCGTGCTTACACTTGTCATCGTGGACCAAGGTAACACGACCGCAGAGCCCGCCGGCCTCAGCGCCGGCCTCAGCGCCGGCCTCAGCGCCGGCCTCAGCGCCGGCCTCAGCACCGGTAGGGGCGCGGCCGGCCGGGCGGTGCGGGCGCCGCGCGATATTGACAAGTAGCGCCTGGCCAGCACTAATGGGGCCTTGATGCGCCCTGGTCTTCCCGTACCCGCCCGCCACCGGCTGCTCGGTGCGCTGTCGCGCTGCCTGCTTGTCTTCGCGCTGGGCGCGAGCACCAGCGGCTGCGCCGCCTTCATCGAGAACTTCCGGCCGATTATTTACGGCAAGACGGCCAAGGAGAACTACGAAAAGGGCATCCGGTCGATGAAGGGCGAGAGCCACCTCGACGCCGCCAAGTACTTCAACTACGTGCGCCAGACCTACCCGACCTCGCGCTGGGTGCCGTGGGCGGAGCTGGGCCTTGCCGACTCGGCCATGGGTCGCCAGGCGTACATCGAGGCGATCGACGGCTACAAGGCGTTCATCAACGCCCACCCGCGCCACGCCAAGACCGTCGACGGCTACTGCGCCTTCAAGGTCGGCGAGGCCTACGTCAAGCAGATCCCCTCGGACTGGTTCCTGATCCCGCCCTCGTATGAGAAGGACCAGGGGCCGGTGCTCGACGCCCAGCGCGAGCTCACCGACTTCCTCAACCGCTACGGCGACAGCGCCTACGCCGACATCGCGCGCAAGCTGCTCGCCGACGTCATCCAGCGCCTGGCGGATCACGAGCTGTACGTCGCCCGCTTCTACCTCGACGGCAACCACCCCAAGGCGGCGATCTGGCGCCTGGAGTACGTGGTGCAGGAGTACCCGCGCGCCAAGCGCGACGCCGAGGTGCTGCTGCTGCTCGGCCAGGTCTACCTCAAGCAGGACAATCCCAAGGATGCGCGCGACGCGTTCCGCCGCCTGCTCATCGAGCACCCCGACGATCACCGCATCCCGGTGGCCAAGATCTACCTCGACTACATCGCCACCCGGTTTGGCGATCTGCCGCCGCTGACGCCGCTCGGGCCGCGCAAGCTGCCGGGCACCAAGGCGCCGCCGGCGGCGACCCCGGCGCCGGCCAACCCCGACGACGACGACCTCGCCCCGCTCGCGCCCGATCCGACGGGCTAGCCGCCGGCGTCGCGAGCTGCGCTGGCCGTATCTGCTATGGCCAGCTACAGCCCGTCAAAGCCCGTCAAAGCCCGTCAAAGATCGATGGCCTCGCCGAACGCGGCCTCCACCGAGCCCTTCATGACCTCGGCGAAGGTCGGGTGGGCAAAGACGGTGTGCAGGACCTCGGTGGCGGTCAGCTCACTGGCGCGCGCCAGGGTCAGGGTGGCGATCATGTCGCTGGCGCTGCCGCCCAGGATGTGCGCTCCGAGGATCTCGCCGGTCTTCTTGTCGAGGACGACCTTGCACAGGCCGGCGGTGTCGCCGGTCGCGTGAGCCTTGCCCGAGGCGCGGAAGGGGAAGCGGCCGATCTGCACGTCGTAGCCCTGCTCGCGCGCCTTGTCTTCGGTCAGGCCCATCGAGCCGACCTCGGGGCGGCAGAAGGTCGCCCCAGGCATCGTCGTGTAGTCGACGCGGCGGATCTCGCGCTCTTCATGGTTGGCGATCTTCTCGACGCAGGCGATGCCCTCGGCCGAGGCCTTGTGGGCGAGCAGCGGGCCGCCGATGACATCGCCGATCGCGTACAGGCCGGCGATCGGCTGGTCGCTGGCGTCGCGCACCCTATACCACGGGTCCACGGCGATGAAGCCGCGCTCGACCTTGACGCCGGCGCCTTCGAGGCCGAGGCCGTCGATGTTGCCGCGCACGCCGACCGCCGACAGGACCTTGTCGAACAGCACCTCCTTGGCGGCGCCGCTCGCATCGACCCAGCGCACGCGCAGCCCCTCGCCGGCGGGCTCGGCGGCCTGGAACTTGGCGCCGACGTGGATGGTGATCCCCTGGCCGGTCAGGCTCCGGGTCAAAAGCTGCGCGATTTCTTTGTCCTCGACCGGCAGGATCTGCGGCAGCGCCTCCAGCAGGGTGACCTGGGTGCCGATGGCGTTGTAGAAGTAGGCGAACTCGACGCCGATGGCGCCGGCGCCGACGATGCACAGCGACTTTGGCTGCGCCGGCAGGTTCATCGCCTCGAAGTAGGTGAGGATCTGCTTGCCGTCGGGCACAAGGCTCGGCAGGGTCTTGGGCCGGGCCCCGGTGGCGAGGACGATGTGGGGAGCGCGCAGCTCGCGGCCGTCCACCTGCAGGCGCAGCCCGGCGGCGTCGCGCTGCACGGTGGCGCTGCCGGCAATGTGCTCGATCTTGTTCTTCTTGAACAGCATGGCGACGCCGCGCTGCTGGCCGTCGGCGACCTTGCGGCTGCTGGCGATGGCCTTGCCGTAGTCAAAGCGCAGGCCGTCGCAGACGATGCCGTGGTCGGCGCCTTTTTTGACCGCCGCGAAGAGCTCTGCCGAGTGCAGCAGCGCCTTGGTCGGGATGCAGCCCCAGTTGGCGCAGATGCCGCCCAGGTGCTCGCGCTCGACCACCGCGACCCGCAGGCCGAGCTGGGCGGCGCGGATCGCCGCCACATAGCCGCCCGGTCCGCCGCCGACCACCACCAGATCGTACCCCGGGCTCGTGCCCGCCGCCGCCGCCGCCGCCATCAGAGCACCAGCAGCATCGGCTGGGCCAGGCCGCGCACGATCTCGGCCAGCAGCTTGGCCCCCAGGGCCCCATCGACGATCCGGTGATCGCACGACAGGGTCAGGGTCAGGCGACGCTCGATGCGGATCTCATCCTGGCCGTCCTTTTCCACCACCACCGGCCGCTTCTCGACCTGGCCGACAGCGAGGATGCCCGACTCGGGCGGGTTGATGATGGCGAAGAACTCGCGGATGCCGTACATGCCGAGGTTGGTCAGGCTGAAGGTGCCGCCGGTGTACTCCTCGGGGCGGAGCTTCTTGTCGCGGCCGCGCTGCGCCAGCTCGCGCACCTCTTTGGCCAGGGCGCCGAGCGACTTGGTGTCGGCGCCGCGCACCACCGGGGTGATGAGCCCGTCGTCGAGCGCGACCGCCACGCTGACGTCGACCCGCTGGTGGCGGATCGCGCTGACCCCATCGCTGCCAAACGACATGTTGGCCGCCGGAACGACGCGCAGGGCGCGCGCCAGCGCCTTGAGAATGAAATCGTTGACCGAGACCTTCTCGCCCCCGGCGGCGACCGCGGCCTGGTTGAGCTCCTCGCGGAACTTCCACAGCGCGTCCATGGGCGCTTCGCTCGTCAGGTAGAAGTGCGGCACCGTCTGCTTGGCCTCGGTGAGGCGCTTGGCGACGACTCGCCGCATCATCGACAGCGGCACCGCCTCTTCTGCGCCCGGAGCGCGCGCGGCGCCACTCGCTGGCGGGGGGAACGTGGCCACCCCCGCCGCCGGCAGCACGCGCGGCGCCGCTGACGCGGCTGGGGGCGCGACCGCGGGGGCGGCCTGGGCGAGCAGCGCCTTGGCGATGTCGCGCTTGATGACGCGCCCGCCCGGTCCGCTGCCGGCGACGGTGCGGATGTCCAGCCCGGCGTCCCCGGCGAGGCGCCGGGCCAGCGGGGAGGCGACCGAGCGCGACTCAAACGGCGCCCCCGGCGGCGGTGCCACCGGCGACTCCTTGGCCACTGGGGCCGGCGCGGCGGTTGCGCTGGCCGGTGCCTTGGCCGGCGCTGCTGGTCCCGCGCCCTTGGCTGCCGGGGCGGCCACGCTGGCGCTCTTCACCGCCGGACTCGCCGGCGCGGTCACTGCAGCCGGGTCCTCCCCCGCCGCGGCTTGATCCAAGGCCGCCGCTTGCGGCGTCGCCGCGGCAGCTCCCTTGCCCTTGGGCTCCGCCGCCTTGGCCGGCGCGGCCGCCGCCTCGGCCGGGGCGCCGCCCGCGAGCTCGGCCAGGAGCCCGCTTATGTCCTCGCCGGCGTCGCCGATGACGGCCACCGGCGCCCCGAGCCGCACGGTCTGTCCCGCGGTGGCCAGCTGCTTGAGCAGCACCCCGTCTTCCTCCAGCGGGAAGTCCATGTTGGCCTTGTCGGTCTCGACCTCGGCGATGAGATCCCCGGGCGCGATCTTGTCGCCTTCGTTCTTCAACCACTTGGCTAAAACCCCCTCCTCCATCGTCGGAGAGAGGCGCGGCATCATGATGACGGTCGCCATTATCGGGACTCCCTTGCCCTTTTGCTGCGAGCTTTCGAACTTGAACTTTGCCTGTCAGGACACCGCGCGCCAGCCTAATCGAGGTACATCGCGCGCTTGACCGCCGCCACCACCCGCGCCACATCGGGAAGCACGATCGCCTCCAGGTTCAGCGCGTAGGGCACCGGCACGTCCTCGGCCGCCACCCGCTCGATCGGCGCGTCGAGGTCGTCAAAGCAGTGCTTCTGGACGCGGATGGCGATCTCGCCGCCGAAGCTGGAGTGCGGCGAGGCCTCTTGCAGGATGACCAGGCGGTTGGTCTTGCGCACCGACTTGAAGATGAGCTCATCGTCGAGCGGCCGCAGCGTGCGGGGGTCGACGATCTCCACCGAGATGCCCTCTTTCTCCAGCGCCTTGGCGGCCTCCTGGGCCAGCCCCACCATCTTCGAGTAGGCGACGATGGTGCAGTCGGTGCCGGCGCGCTTGATGTCGCCCTTGCCGATCGGCACCAGGTGCTCGCCCTCGGGGACCTCGCCCTGCTCGCCGTAGAGCAGCTCGCCCTCGATGAAGATCACCGGGTCGTCATCGCGGATCGCCGACTTGAGCAGGCCCTTGGCATCGGCCGGCGTCGCCGGCATGACGACCTTGAGGCCGGGGGTGTTGCAGTACATCGCCTCGAAGGAGTTGGAGTGCTGCGCCGCCAGCTGGTGGGCCGCGCCGCCGGCGCCGCGGATGACGATCGGGCACTTGAACTGCCCGCCCGACATCTGGCGCACCTTGGCGGCGTTGTTGATGATCTGGTCAATGGCGACGAGCGAGAAGTTAAACGTCATAAGCTCGATGATCGGCCGCAGGCCGACCATGGCGGCGCCGACACCGATGCCGACAAAGCCGCACTCGGCGATCGGGGTGTCGACGATCCGCTTCTCGCCGAAGCGCTGCAGCATTCCCTGCGACACCTTGTAGGCACCCTGGTAGTGGCCGACCTCCTCTCCCATGAGGAAGATCGACGGGTCGCGCTCCATCTCTTCGGACATCGCCTGATTTAGGGCCTCGCGGTAGGACATTCGTGGCATCGCTGGTGATCTTTCTTTCACGGCGGCTCTGACGCCGGCTTTTGACCCCGGGCTTCAGCTCGGGCGCGGGCCGGGCGGGCCGCGGCCTGGGACCTGGGAACCTGGGAGCCTGGGAAGTTCGTGCTCTTCTATGCTTGCTGTCGGACAACGGGCGGCGGCCCGGCTGGCGGTCGGTTGCGTTCGAGGCTGCCGAGCACGTCCGAGCGTCACGCGAGCATAGCAAAACCCCTCCCCCGCGGCATCCCCAATTTACCGCGAGCACCGTTGCTGGCCGCCGCGGGCGCCGGCCACTGGCCTTACCGCCCGGCCCCCTTCTCCGCCATTTTTGCAGTCGCCGCCGCGAGCTTGCCCCGGCATAATAGGGACCGTCCTTTGTAAATTCACTATTTCGGCCAGTGCCGGGCTTTCTCGCTCCGGTGGCCTGCTCGGACAGGCGACAGGCCAGGCCAAGGCGCGGCTGCCGACTCGCGCCAGCAGGAGAAACTCGATGTCTGATGGCACGCTACCGACCCGCTTCTACAAGGTCGTCTCGCACGAGGGAGACGGCGAGCCCAAGGTCCAGTACGCGGCCTGGCGGGTGGAGGATGCGGTGCTGTTCTCGCTCGGCGAGCCCGACCTCAACGGGCTCCTCGCCAGCGATCCCAGCCTGCCGCCCGACACCACGACGCCGCGACCGGCCAGGGTGCTGTATCTTTTTAGGAAGGTTCACAGCGAGGCCCAGCTGCGCAAGCAGATCGAGGAGATCGTCGCCATCGACTTCATGGACGAGGTCTACGACCGGCCGCCGATCGGCGACATCAACCTGGGCAACTACCAGGGCGACGTGCTGGTCATCGGACCGCTTTTGACCTAGGACCTTTGACAGCGGGCACAGCCAGCCGAAATATTTGAACCGACATTGAGTCGAATCAGCCAGGAAAGACGTGGCGGCTCGTCCGTCCAGGTCGTGGACCTGCGGGAAAGCCTTTAGGGAGCCAAGCGGATGCAGCAGCTGAAAGAGTTCTTCGAGCAGGGCGGGTTCTTCATGTACGTGAACCTGCTGTGCTCGGTCCTTGCCATCACCCTCATCGTCGACCGAGCGCTATTCTTCCTCGGCAAGGGGGCGGTCAACGCGCGGGCCTTCCTGGAGCAGATCCGCAAGCTCGTGACCGCCGGGCAGCTGGAGCGGGCGCAGCGCCTGTGCCAGGGCACCGACGCCCCGGTGGCGCTGGTCGCCCGCGCCGGCCTGTCGCGCATCCCCAAGGGCGAGGCCGCGGTGTCGACCGCCATCGAGGAGGCGCTGACCGACGCCGCGCCCGAGCTGAAAAAGCGCATCGCGGTGCTGTGGTCGCTGGCCAACATCGCCACCCTCATTGGCCTGCTCGGGACGATCAACGGCCTCATCGGCGGCTTTGCCGCGATCGGCAAGGCGGCGGCGGACCAGCGCAGCCAGATCCTGGCGACGCGCATCGCCGAGGCGATGAACAACACCTGGCTCGGCCTGGCGATCGCCGCCAGCTGCATGATCGGCCACCTGTTCCTGTCGGCGGCGAGCAAGAAGCAGCAGCACGAGCTGGAGTCGTTCGCGCTGCGGCTGGAGAACCTCTTGTCCGACATCATCGCCAACCCCCCGGCGCCGGCCGCCGAGCCGCCGGCGCGCGAGCGGGAAGGGCGCGACCGCGAGCCGCCCCGCGAAAGCGGCCGCGCCGCCCGCCGCGAAGAGCGCGGTGACCGCGGCGACCGCAGCGACCGAACCTCTTGTCCGACATCATCACCAACCCCCCGGCGCCCGCCGCCGAGCCGCCGGCGCGCGAGCGGGAAGGGCGCGACCGCGAGCCGCCCCGCGAAAGCGGCCGCGCCGCCCGCCGCGAAGAGCGCGGTGACCGCGGCGACCGCAGCGACCGCGGCGGCCGCCGCAGCGAGCGCCAGCGCGAGCCGGTCGACGACGAGGACGAGGAATAGGGACGGAGCCGCCGCCCGGTGCGCACCATGAGGCAAAAATGACGATCCAGCGGCTGCGCTTTCGCCTGCGCAAGCTCCGCGCGCTCGGTGAAGAGCTGCACGAGGAGTCCGGGGAGCTCAACCTGGTGCCCTACCTGGACATCATCATGAACATCATCATGTTCTTGCTAGCGACGGTGACGTTCTCGGCGACGCTGACCAGCATCAACGTCAACCTGCCCACCGCGCTCACCGCCACCGCCAGCCAGGCCGAGGCGCCGCCCAAGCAGGAGCTGAACCTGACGGTGTCGGTGACCGAAAAGGGCTTCACCATCGCCACCTCGGGCGCGGTGCTGTTCCGCGGCTTCCGCCTGGAGTCGCCGGCCCCCGGGCAGCCGAGCGTCGTCCAGACGACCAGCGAGCTGCCGACGCTGCCGCTGGTCGGCGGGCAGCCCGACCTGGCCGGGCTGAGCCAGGCGCTTTTGCAGATCAAGGCCCACTACCCGGGCGAGGAGCGGGCGATCATCACCGCCAGCCCGCAGATCCCCTACGAGCTCTTGGTCCACACCATGGACGCCATGCGCAGCGCCGACGGCAAGGTGCTCTTCCCGAGCGTGCTCCTCGGCGCGGGAGTAAATTAAATGGCGCACGAGGTAGGAACCCGCGAGGCCCGCCGCACCCTGTGGCGGCTGCGCCGCAAGGTCGAGGAAGAGGCCGAGGAGATAAACTTCCTCAACATCATGCCGATGATGGACATGATGACGATCCTGCTGGTGTTCCTGATCAAGCAGTTCTCGGTGCAGCAGCTGGCGATGAACACCCAGGCCGGGCTGCAGCTGCCGGCTTCGACGGCGCAGAAGGCGCCGCAGCCGGCGGTCAACATCACCATCACCCAGACCGCGGTGGTCGTCGAGGGCGACGCGGTGGTCCAGGTCAAGGGCGGGGCGGTCGATCCAGCGTGGAAGCAGGGCGGCGTCACCGGCTACGCGATCACCCCGGTGGTGAGCGCCCTCACCAAGCACCGGGCGCGGCTGCGCAAGCTGGCCGCCCTGCAGAACGGCACCTTCGACGGCATCGCCATCGTCATGGCCGACAAGCGCACCCCCTACCGGCTGCTCTCCGAGGTCCTTTACTCGGCGGGCCAGGCGGAGTTTAACAACTACCGCCTGATCGTCATGCAGAAGGGCCAGTAGGCGCGGTCTAGAACTGGGCGAGGAACTTGCTGAGGCTTGCCTGCTGCGCCTTGGCCAGCGCCTCGCAGTTGCTGATCCGCTCCAGCGTCTGCCGCAGCACGCGCGGCCCGCCCCGGTAGCGCGTCGAGCGGCCGCTGAAGAAGGTCTCGACATCGGCGTGCGCGGCGGCCGAGCACAGGCTGCCGCCGACCCGCGCCAGCCCGGCCCCCGCCTCGCGCGGCAGCCGGCCGACCAGGGCGTCGAAGTTGCGCTTGATGTACTCCAGCGGCAGGTGGCGCGTGGTCGGATACGACAGCGGTCCCCAGAACAGCGGCATCGCCTCGGAGACCGGGAACTCCCCCTTGAGAATGAGGCCCATGCCGGCGCGGGCGATCTCGGGATCGGCGAAGCTCGCCATGGCGCTGATGAGGCGGCTGCGCTCGGTGTGATCGCGCTCGGCGCGGGCCGCCTTGTGCAGCTCGTTCCACAGCATGCGATCGCCGTAGGCGGCAGCGACGCCCAGCAAGAGGTGCGCGCTCTCGGGATCGAGCGACTTGCGGTCGGCCAGCCAGCCGCGCACCAGCTTCTGCGCCTGCGCCCCAAGCTCGGTGTCATGGCCTTCGCCGATCACCACGTTGAGCAGGGTGGCGCGCAAGAGCCGCGTGTTGTCGTCGTCGCCGGGCCGCGGGCGCAGGCCGAGGGCGCGCAGCCGGGCGCCGAAGGTGGTGCGCAGGAAGCGCTCGTAGCTCGGGCGCTGCTCCTGCGGGACGATGTCGCGCAGGGTGAGGGCCAGCCGCGCCGCGCCGCCGATCACGTGGCGGCTCTGGTCCTGAGCGGCGAGGCCGACCCAAGGCAGGGCCTGCTCGGCGGTGGTCTGACCGTTGCGCAAAAGCGCCGCCAGATCGCCGAGCAGCGTCGCCTTCTCCGCCTCGGAGAGCAGGGTCGCGCCCGGCCGCAGCCCCTGCTCCTGCAGGCGGCCGAGCAGCTCGCCCTGGTAGCGCACGCGGTAGTAGCCGGTCGAGCCGGCGTTGGCGATGACATACTCCGGGCAGCGCGTCTCGGGCAGCGTCCACTGCATCTGCTGGGTGTCCATCAGCCGACACTCGCGCTTCTCCGCCTCGCCGGGGAGCTTGTAGCGCACGCACAGCGGCAGCTTGTAAAGCGGCGGCTTGGCTCCGGCGGTGACGTCGGCGCCGAGCGGCAGGTAGCGCTCCTGGCTGACGCTCAGCCGCGGCGCACCGCCGCTGCAGCCAAGGGCCAGCGACACCAGCGGCACGCCCGGCTGCTCCAGGAAGCTCTGCATCGCCGCGGGCAGCGCTTCGGCGCGGCGGCCGAGCTCGCGCGCCGCCTCGGGCGAGGTGCCGGCCGGCGGGCTCTTTTCGGCCAGGCGCAGCTCGGCGGTGAGGGTGGCGATGAAATCCTCGGCGGTGGCGTTCTTGTGGGCGTGCTCGCGCAGGTAGCGGGCGAGGCCGCGCTGGAACACCGGCTCTGACATCCAGTTCTCGAACATCAGGAGGACCGCCATCCCCTTGGCGTAGGTGATGCCGTCAAAGGCGTTGACGATGTCGTCGCTGGTCTCGATCGGCTGGCGGATCTTGCGGGCGGTCGCCAGGCTGTCGGCGCCCATCGCCCCGAGGCGCGAGCTGGTGCGCTCGATGACCTCCTCCCAGCTCGGCTGAAACTTGGCGATGATCTTGCTCATGATGAAGTCGGCCAGCGACTCGTTGAGCCACAGGTCGTCCCAGAACTGCATGGTCACCAGGTCACCGGTCCACTGGTGGGCGAGCTCGTGGGCGCAGATCTTGGCGAAGCTGCGCCGCGTCATCAGGGTCTCCTCCTCGGGCTTGACCTGGATGAAGTTCTGCCCGTAGGTGACAAGGCCCGGGTTCTCCATCGCCCCGCGCTTGCCGGGCACGGCGATCTGATCGAGCTTGTCGTAGGCGTACGGCTGGCCGAGGTACTGCTCCAGCAGGGCGAGGATGGGCGGCGTCACCTGCGCCGCGTAGCGCGCCTGCGCCTCATTGCCGCGCAGGGTGATGATGCGCACCGGGGTGTTCTTCTGCCCCGCCCGCCCGGCGTCGACGATGCCGAACGGGCCGACGGCCAGCGCCAGCAGGTAGCTCGGCAGCGGCGGGGTCGGACGGAACACCACGCGCTTGAAGCCGCCCGGCTCCTCGTGCTCGGACTCGATGGGGGCGTTGGTGACGGCGACGTGCTCGCGTCGCACGTGCAGGGTGAGCTGCCAGGGAACCTTGTAGTTCGGCTCGTCAAAGCACGGCCAGGCGCGGCGGGCGTCGAGCGGCTCGAAGTCGCTGTAGATATAGGTGTCGTCGCCGTCGCGCTCGCGGTAAAGGCCAGCGTCCTCGTGCAGCGGCAGCTTGCCGCGGTAGGTGATGTGCAGCTGCGCCGGGCCGACGGCCAGCGGGCGATCGAACATCAGCGACAGGAAGTCCTTGCCTACCGAGGTCGCGCGGGCGCGCAGCTCGGGGGCGGCGGGCTCGGCGCCGGTGGTCGCGGCCTTGGGCTTGTTACCGCCGCTGATCGCCCCGGGCTGCAAGCTCGCCTGCAGGACCATCAGCTCGGGGCCCTTGTTGAGCCACAGCACCGAGGTCGGCTCCAGGATGTTGAGGTCGATGTCGATGCGGCCGGTGAACGTCTCTTCCGCCGGCACCAGGGTCAGATCGAGCGCGTAGCGCTGGGGCGCCGCCAGCTTGGGCAGCCGCAGCGTTGGCGCGCCCGCCGGGCCGGCCGCCTCGGGGGCGGGCCCAGCCGCGGTCGCGGTCCGCTCCAGCTGGCCGGCAGCGCAAAACGCGAAGACGACTCCGGCGCACAGGCCAAGGCGCAGGAGCCCGAACGATCGGGAGGAGGTATCTCGCTGTAAGGACATGGAATTCTCGCGTTCTTAAGGGGGGGCCGATGCTATCAAATCAGCGCCGCGCCGAGCGCCCTGTTTTCAAGCCGCGCCGCCTCCGGCCCCAAGGGGCAGGCGCCGCGAGGCTGGGGCGTCAGCGATGGCTGCCCGCGTAGGCGGGGCCTTAAGTGTGCTGCAGGGAAGCGGCGCCGCCGGGGAGGTGGTGCAGTGCGAGAGCTCGGCAGGCGCCCGCGGCTTGCGCGCCGCCCACCCTCTGGGGACGGCGAGAAAAGTCCAACAAAACCAAGTGAGGAACCCCGGCGGCAAGGAGCAGCGAGCCCCGGAGCGCAACGACGACCCGGTCAGACGGGGCCCACAGTCATTTCGCGAGGCCTTCTCAAGTAAGGCGCACCGCAGGTTCGAGAGCCCCGCTGCGCCGGGCATCCCTTGGGGGGACCTGTCCTTAGAGCGGGCCGGTGAGCGCCGCAGGAGAGCCGAGCCAGCGTCGGCACTCTACGATCACGCGCGCCTTGGAACCGCGGGTCGCCGACCGCCTGGCACCCGGCTGTCGCGGGCTATGCGGTAGCCTGTCTGCAGCGCGGCAGCCAGCGGTGGCGAGCCGGCCCGGATCTGCCGAGTCCGTCGCCTACGACGCGGCAGTGAGCAGCTCTACTCGTCGGCGTCGCCGTCGAGCTCGACCTTGCGCGGCCCCATGATGCCGGCTTCGGTGCGCATCGCCGAGGCCTCGCCGTCCAGGCCGTAGTCGCGCATCTTGTCGTAGAGCGCGCGCCGGCTCACGCCCAGCCACACTGCGGTCTGGCTGTTGTGCCCGCGGTGCATCTTCAACGCCTTGAGGATGAAGTCGCGCTCGCACCGGCGCAGATACTTGGCTAGACGCCCCTCACTTCGTGGTCTACGTGCAGTTGTCACCAAAGCCACCTTACTAATTTCTCGAACGTAAATCAATAAAACAGAGTTCTAGAATACAAAATTCAATGAGCACAAACGCACTAAATCCTGCCTCGGCGCGCAGCCTCGCCGACCGCCCCGCCCGCCCCGATCGCCTGCCAACAAGGGCCGCCGCGGTGCCGCCCGGCCG
>JBGANQ010000144.1:0-5310 GCA_044222245.1 Polyangia bacterium
GCAGGAGCTGGCCGCCGTGCTCAAGGGCGCCTGACCGCGGCGCCGCGCTTTTCACCGTCTCTGCCGCAGCTTGAGCGCGGCCGCCCCGCGAGCGCGGCACATGGCGAGTGTATTTTTTACGCTCGCTTTGCTTTATCCTGAAAAGTGGACGTTCGACGGGGCTTTGCATGCGCTGGCTGGTGCGCGGGGACATCGACGGCTTCTTTGGCTTGGCGCTGGACAACCTGGTCCAGCTGCTGCTCATAAACACGCTCTGCAAGTACGTGCTCAACTTCCCGAGCGAGCTGCTCTACGGCCGCATCCTGCCCGGGGCCGCCCTGTCGCTGCTGCTCGGCAACCTGATCTACGCGCGGCAGGCGATGAAGCTCGCCCGCGCCACCGGCCGCGACGACGTGTGCGCCCTGCCCTATGGCATAAACACCGTCTCGCTGCTCGCCTACGTGTTCCTGGTCATGCTGCCGACCAAGCTGCAGGCCGAGGCCGACGGCCACCCCGATCCGGCGCGGGCGGCGTGGCAGGCGGGCCTCCTGTGCTGCTTCGGATCGTCGATGATCACCCTGCTCGGGTCGCTAGTGGCAGAGCGCGTGCGCAAGTCGACGCCGCGCGCCGCGCTGCTGTCGACCCTGTCGGGGATCGCCCTCGGGTTCATCTCGCTCGGCTTCCTGTTTCGCACCTTCGCCCACCCGATCGTCGGGCTGACCACGCTGGCGATCGTCATGCTGACCTACTTCGGGCGGGTCAAGTTCAAGGGCGGGCTGCCCGGCGGCCTCATCGCGGTCACGGTCGGCACGGCGCTGGCCTGGGCGACCCACCTGGCGCCGCTGCACGGGCGGCCCGACACCCTGCTCGGGCTGTACCTGCCGCACCTGGTGCTGGGCGACCTCGGCAAGGCGCTGGCCAGCGGACAGCTGGTGCGGTTTCTGCCGGTCATCATCCCGATGGCGCTGTTTGACCTCATCGGCTCGCTGCAGAACGTCGAGTCGGCGGAGGCGGCCGGCGACTCGTACCCGACGCGGCCCTCGCTTGTGGTAAATGGCCTGGGGGCGCTCACCGCGGCGCTGTTCGGCTCGTGCTTCCCCACCACCATCTATATCGGCCACCCGGGCTGGAAGGCCCTCGGGGCGCGCGCCGGCTACTCGATCCTCAACGGCGCCTTCGCCACCCTCATCTGCCTGAGCGGCACCCTGGGCTACATCGCCTGGGCGGTGCCCATCGACGCCGGCATGGCGATCGTCCTGTGGATCGGCATCGTCATCACCGCCCAGGCGTTCCAGGCCACCCCGCGCGAGCACGCCCCAGCGGTGGTCATGGGCATCCTGCCCGGCGTCGCCGCCTGGGGCTGCCTGCTCGCCAAGACCGGCCTGCGCGCCGCCGGCGTTGGGGCGCCGGGCGGGCCGGTGCTGTCGCCGGCGATCGTCCAGATCTTCCACGCCAGCGACAGCTTCATCGACGGCGGCTTCGCGCTTGAGCAGGGGTTCATCTTCACCTCGATGCTGCTCGCCGCCGCCACCGTGTGCGTCATCGAGCGCCACTTCAACCGCGCCGGCCTGTGGTGCCTGGCCGGGTCGCTGATGAGCCTCATCGGCCTTGTCCACTCCTACACCTTCAGCGGCGCCGACACCGTGGTTCACCTGGCCCCGGCGTGGCCGTTCGTCATAAGCTACGCCTGCATGGCCGCCTGCTTCTTCCTCGCCCGCTTTGTGACCGTGCCGAGCGAAGGTCCCGGCCACTAGGCGCGGCCGCGCCAGCTCAGCCGTCGCCAGCTCAGCCGTCGCCAGCTTGGGCGCGCAAGTCCGCGCCCGCACAGCGTTCTTTACTTTTCCGCGACAGTCGTGATACCGAATTGGCACCCCTGCAGCGGACTCCGGTTCCGGAATCCCGAGGTTTTACATGGGACTTGGCTTAGGGCTCCAAGCTGGGCAGATCTGCTCAGCCCCGATGCCGGTCCCCAGCTGACCGCACAGGTCAGGAGAAGGTCATGGCAAGAGCAAAAAGAGGCTTCAAGGCACGTCGTCGTCGCAACCGCATCAAGGCCGAGGCGCGCGGCTACCGCGGCGGCAGGGCCAACCTGTGGAAAGCGATGGTCGAGACGGTCCGCCACGCGTGGCGCTTCGCCACCTGGCACCGTCGGCAGCGCAAGCGGGATTTCCGCCGCCTGTGGATCATCCGCATCAACGCCGCGGCGCGCGAGATCGGCACCAGCTACTCCAAGCTGATGCACGCCCTGGCCACCGCCAACGTCCGCATCGACCGCAAGATCCTCGCCGACCTGGCGATCAGCGATCCGGCGGCCTTCCGCTCGATCGCCCAGCACGCTGGCATCAAGCCGGCGACCGCCGCCGCGGCCTAGTCAGCACCCGCTTGGCACCCGTTCCGGCGGGTGCTCCCCATCACCCGCCGGGCCCCCACCTGCGACCAACCTTCTTGGAGCTGTCATGAGCATGCAGCCCAGCGCCCCCACCGCCGCCGAGCTCCAAAAGCAGCTCGACGAGCTGCTCGGGCGCTACAAAGCCGAGCGGGCCCCCAGCGAGCCGGCCCTGCGCGTCTTGCACGCCCGCTACCTCGGCAAGGAGGGCGAGATCCGCCGCCGCCTGACCGAGGCCCTCAAGGCCGCGCCCGGACCCGAGAAGCGCGCCATCGGCCAGATCGGCAACGCAGTCATCGCCCAGGCCGAGGCCTTCTTCGAAGAGTGCCTGCGCACCCTCCACGAGGCGGCGCGCCAGGCCGATCTCGGCCGCCGGGTCGACGTCACCCTGCCCGGGCGGGCCCGGCAGCGCGGCGCCCTGCACGTGCTCACCCAGGTCCGCCGCGAGCTCGAGGGCATCTTCGCCGAGCTCGGCTTCACCGTCGCCACCGGGCCGCAGGTCGAGACCGACTTCCACAACTTCGAAGCCCTGGCGATGCCCAAGGATCACCCGGCGCGCGACATGCAGGACACCTTCTACCTGCAGTCGGCGCCGGCCTGCAGCGCGGCGGCGGTGGAGGGCGAGCAGCTGCTCCTGCGCACCCACACCTCGCCGGTGCAGATCCGCACCATGCTCACCCAGAAGCCGCCGGTGCGGATCATCGCGCCGGGCAAGGTCTACCGCAAGGACGACGACCCCACCCACGCCCCGATGTTCCAGCAGATCGAGGGCCTGTGCGTCGACGAGGGCGTCACCTTCGCCGACCTCAAGGGGACGCTGCTCTACTTCGTCCAGCGCTTCTTTGGCCGCAACGTCGGCCTGCGCCTGCGCCCCTCGTTCTTCCCCTTCACCGAGCCGAGCGCCGAGGTCGACATCGAGTGCCTGTTCTGCCAGCGCAGCGGCTGCCGGACCTGCAAGGGCAGCGGCTACATCGAGATCCTCGGCTGCGGCATGGTCGACCCCGAGGTCTTCCGCCACGTCGGCTACGACGCCGAGAAGTACTCCGGCTTCGCCTTTGGCACCGGGCTTGAGCGCATGGCGATGCTGCGCTACGGCCTGTCGGACCTGCGGCAGTTCTTCGCCGGCGACGTGCGGGTGACCCAGCAGTTCCGCTAGGCGTCGGCGGCGAGAGTTTTTGGCAAGCGCTTTGGCCTCTGCAACAAGGTGACAGATGAAGATTTCGTGGAACTGGCTGCGTGAACTGGTCGAGCTGCCGGCGGGCCTTGGCCCCAAGGAGGTCGCCACCCGCCTGGGCCTGTGCGGCGTCGCGGTCGACGGCGTCCAAGCGGTGGGCCAGGGCCTGTCGGGCCTGGTCGTCGCCGAGGTGCGCGGCAAGCGCCCCCACCCCAAGGCCGACAAGCTCACCATCGTCACCGTGTTCGACGGCCAGAGCGAGACCGAGGTGGTCTGCGGCGCCCCCAACGTGCCGCTGCCCGGCGACGGCGGACCCGGGCGCCGGCCGCGCGTGGTGTGGGCCCGGCCCGGCGCGACCCTGCCCTCGGGCATGACGCTCAGCGTGCGCGAGGTGCGCGGGGTCAGCTCGCCGGGCATGCTGTGCGCTGAAGACGAGCTCGGCCTGTCCGAGGACCACGGCGGCATCCTCGTCCTGTCCCCCGACGACGGCCTCGCCATCGGCGCCGACTTCGCGTCCGGGGCGGATCTGCCCGACCATGTCTTCGAGCTCGACATCACCGCCAACCGCCCCGACCTGCTCGGGCACCTCGGGGTGGCGCGCGAGCTGGTGGCGCTGCTCGGCCCCGAGGGAGCGCAGCTGCGGCCGCTGCCCACCGACCTGGCGACGACCCTGGGCGGCAGCCACCTCGGCCCCGAGCCGGCGGCGGCGCTGGCCCAGGTCGAGATCCTCGACCTGCAGGGCTGCCCGCGCTACCTGGCGCATGTGCTGACCGGCGTCACCGTCGGCCCGAGCCCGCTGCGCCAGCGCCTGCGGCTGCAGCGGCTCGGCGTCCGCCCGCGCTCCAACGTGGTCGATGCGACCAACCTGGCGCTGCTCTTGTGGGGCCACCCGCTGCACGCCTTCGACCTGCAGGCGCTGCGCGGCCGGCGCGTGGTGGTGCGGCGCGCCAGGCACAACGAGACCCTGCGCACCCTGGACGGCGTCGACCGCGCCCTTGGCCCCGACGACCTGGTGATCGCCGATGGCGAGCAGGCCACCGCGCTCGCCGGCGTCATGGGCGGCCAGGACAGCGAGGTGCGCGCCACCACCACGGACATTCTCCTGGAGAGCGCCTACTTCGACCCGGCCACCGTCCGCCGCACCGCCCGCCGCTTCCGGCTGCACACCGAGGCCTCGCACCGCTTCGAGCGCGGCGCCGATCCCAACGCCGGCGTGCTGCACGCGGCAAAGTGGTGCGCGGCGCAGATCGTCGGGCTGGCCGGCGGCCGCCTCGCCCCGGGCAGCCTGGATGTCTACCCCGCCCCGCGCCGCGGCCCCGAGCTGGAGCTGCGCCCGGAGCGCACCGACGCCATCTGGGGCATGCAGGTGCCGCCGGACGCTCAGGCCGCGGCGCTGCGCCGCCTGGGCCTTGCGGTGCAAGAGGCGCCCGGCGGCCGCCTGCAGGTGACCGTGCCCACCTTCCGGCCCGACCTGACGCGCGAGATTGATCTCATCGAAGAGGTCGGCCGCCTCCACGGCCTGGACAAGCTCCCCCCCACCCTGCCCCGCCTGCAGGTAGCGCCGCCGGCCGACTCGACCCCGGCCCTGCGGGCGCGCCGCAACGCCGAGACTGCGCGCGACATCTGCACCGCGCTCGGCCTAGACGAGGTGATCCTGTTCTCGATGCTCGGTCCCGAGCGGCTGCGCCTGGTCGGTGGCGCCCAGGCCGCAGCGCCGCTGCGCCTGGACAACCCGCTGCGCGAGGAGCTGTCGGCGCTGCGCACGCAGCTA
>JBGANQ010000144.1:5373-14875 GCA_044222245.1 Polyangia bacterium
ACGGCCTGAGCGAGGTCCGCCTGTTCGAGGTCGGCGAGGTCTTCCTGCCGCGCCCCGGCGAGCTGCTGCCCGCCGAGCCGACCCGCGTCGCCGGGGTGGTCGCCGGCCACCGCGAGCACTTCCTCAAGCCGGGGCCCGCCGATCGCCTGGACATCCACGACGTGCGCGGCATGGTCGAGCAGCTGCTGGTCGGGCTCGGCTACGAGCTGTTGTGGGCCGCCCCGCCGGCGGGCAGCGGCGCTGCGCACCAGGTCTTTGTGCGCGCCGCCGCCGCCGAGCAGACCCCCTGGCTGCACCCCGGCGTGGCCGCGGTGGTGGTCAGCGCCCACAGCGGCGAGCCGCTCGGCAGCTACGGCGAGGTCCACCCCGACCTGCGCCACAAGCTCGGCATCGAGGTGCCGATCCTCGCCTTCGAGCTCGCCGTGCCCGACTTTGCCCGCCCCGCGCGGCGCTACGCGGCGCCGTCGCGCTTCCCCGCCGTCACCCGCGATCTGTCGTTCTTCATCGACGCCGGCATCCCGGCCGGCGAGGTGATCGCGGCCTTGCACGGCGCAGGCGAGGCGCTGCTCAGCGAAGTACACATCCGCGAAGACTATCGCGAGGCCGGCCACGTCCCCGCCGGCCTCAAGGGCCTGCTGTTCAACCTGACCTACCGCCTCGACGAGCGCACCCTGGTCGATGAGGAGGTCAACAAGGCCCACGAGCGGGTGGTCGGCCACCTCAAGTCGCGCTTCACCGTCCAGCTGCGCTAGGGACCGCGCCCTGCGCGCCCGGGACTGCCGCTGCGCCGGGCCGGTTCCGGGCGGTGCCCAAGCATATCTGGGCTAGACGCCGCTTCGCTGCGCGCCGCGCTGCTGGGCCCTGCCCAGGCGCTTCGCTCTGGGCTACATCTTTGCGGGCGGGGTGCTGACAACGCGCCGCCGCCCGCCTTGGCTGGCCGGCGTGTTACGCTGCCAGGATGGTCCCGTTTTTCTTCACCTTTGTGGACGGTGCCTTCCGCTATGACTGCGCCGCCTGCGGCCAGGCGTGCTGCCGCGGCAAGGGCATCGCCATCGATGCCGGACGCGAGCTTGTGCCGCTCTTGCGGCGGGCCCCGGGCCTGGCCGCCTTCGTCGAGCCGCTGGCGGGCGGCTATGTCCGGCTGCCGGATGTGACCGACGGCTGCTGGTTCCTCCGTCCGGACGGGCTGTGCAGCTACGAGCAGGACCACGGCCGCGCCGCCAAGTTCACCACCTGCAGGCTGTTCCCCTTTAACCGCGTCTTTCGCGCCGGCGCCGTGCGCGTCATCGACGTCAACAGCGTCGTCTGCCCGATCCAGGACGCGGCCGGCAGCGGCGTCTCGCACGCCGAGCTGCGCGCCGAGCTGGAAGAGCTGGGCGATGGCCCGCTCACCAGCAATGTCGCCGAGCTGCCCCAAGGCGCCCGCGAGCTGCGCTGGCACGCCCTGGAGCAGGCGATCCTCGCCGAGTCGAGCCGGTTCCTGGACGCCGCCGACTACCTCGACTTCGCCGCCTGGCAGCAGGCGCAGACGCGCTTTCACCTGGGGTCCGGTCGGCCCGACGACAGCGCCCAGGCCGCCGAGCTGCGCACCCTGCTGCAGCACCTCTGCACGATCTACCCCGCGGCGGACGACGACGGCGCAGCGGCGCGGGCGGCCAGCCGGGCGGTGACGCTGCTGACCGGCTCGCTGCGCTTCAACGCCCTGTTCCGCCGCGGCACCGGCCCCTACCGCAGCGCCATCGCGCCGCTGGGCCGCCAGCTGCTCGCCACCTGGATTCTCACCTGGCGCGCCGCCCTCGCCACCGGCCGCCCGCCGAGCTTGCGCGCCGTCACCGAGCTGCACCAGGCCCAGGCCCCCCAGCGCGCCCTGCTCGCCCGCCTGACCGAGCCCGCCGAGCTGCGCGAGCTTCCCCCCGCCCCCGACGCCCCGCCGGCAGTCCAGCAGGCCCTGCGCCGCCTTTGCCAGCCGCGCCCCGGCCACGACCCCGGCAGCCTGGGCGCCCAGCTCGCCCAGGTCGCCACCGAGCTGCCCCCCGAGCAGCGCGGCTGGCTGGTCCCCCTGCTGCTCCGCGCGGGCCCAGCGCTGCGCTTCCGCGACGCCGCCAAATAGAAGCCGCCCCGCTCCAAGCGACTGCGACGCGGAGGGGGTAGCGGCTAGGGCGCGGGGGCGTCTGCGGCGGGGGCCGGCTCGCCCTGGGCGGGGCGCGACGGGCGGCGCTGCCACTCCGTCAGGGGGGTAAGCAGCGCTTCGGCCAGCTCCACCGTGGTCGGCTCGTCTTCATTTACGTAGGCGATAAGCTGCAGCACGTACTGGCGCAGGGCGGCTTGTAGCCGCTGCAGCGGCTCGCGCACCGGGGCTGCCGGGGCGGCGACGGCGGCCCGCGGGCTGGTCACGCCCAGGGCCTCGCCGTACTCCCGGTGCGCTTTTTTGAGGTTGCGCAGGAAGGGCTCGCCACCCAGCTGGCGGAGCAGCGGCTCCAGGCCGTCGGCGGCGATGCGCTCAAGGCGCGCGTTGGCCTCTGCCCACTGCTGCGCGTAGGTCAGCTGGGTGAACCGCAGTCCGTCGGGAAACACCGTCGCGAGCGCCGAGCGGGCGACCGCGGCGCTCGGCTCGGAGTCGGGCAGCTTGCTGTGCCCGGCGAGCAAGTCATAAAGCGCCGAGAACGCCTGATCCTCCCACTGATCGGCGAGCCGGGCCCGCCGCGGATCCCCGACCGCGCCGGCCAGCCGCTCGCTGAGCCCCGCCTGCACCTCCTTGTGGCGGGCGGCCAGCAGCTTGCGCGCCTTCTCGATGCCCGTGGGCAGCTTCTTGTGCTGCGCCGCCAGGGTCAGAAGCTGGTGGACCAGCGTCACGGCGCTGGCCGCATCGAGCTTGGGCAGCTGGACCATATCGCTGAGCAAAAATTGTCGAGCCATGTCATCTCCTGTCTTGGAAAAATCAAAGGCGCCCTATATAGCTCAACAGGCCCAGTCCGCCCAAGGGTTCCCGTCGGTGCGCGGTCATGCGGCGGCCGCGGCGCGCGGCGCCGACCCGATCGGAGTCGCGACCCCACCGGACCCATGTGCACATGACCCCATCGGGGTCCCGACCCCACCGGACCCATGTGCACATGACCCCAGCGGGGTCGCGACCCCACCGGACCCGTGTGCACATGACCCCAGCGGGGTCGCGACCTCGTTTTCCATTGGGTCCAGCCGCTGGCGGAAAGCGGGGGCCTGGTCAGCCGCCGTAGCCCTGAGGGCTTCTGGCCGAGCCGGGCGCCGCCGGCTACAGTCGGAAGCCCAGGCTGAGCGTCAGGTTCATGCTGGAGGTGGGCAGCAGCGAGTCGCTGCCGTTGTTGGGGTGGCCGTCGACGCCCAGGCGTAGCCAGAAGCTGAGGGCGCGGACCAGGGTGGCGCTGCGCGACAGCCAGTCAAAGCCAACGCGGGCGAAGCCGCCGGCGACCAGGGTCGAGGTCTGCGGCATGTCGAGGTCGCTGCTGCAGCAGCGCCACAGGCGGCCGACCGAGACGCCCAGGCCCAGGCGCACCCAGTCGGCGACGCGCAGCTGGCCGATGAGCTGGCCGGAGGCGTCGGCGTAAAGCTCCTCGCCGACGGCGCCCAGGGTCGAGCCGAACAGCACCCGCGAGCCGACCAGCACCCCCAGGCCGCTGTCAAACTCCAGGCCGAGGTTGACCTCGCCGCCGCCGCCGAGGATCTGAAAGCCGGGGTTGCGCTCGTCGGCCCACGCCGCCCGCCAGCCGGTGACCCCAGCGATGTCGAAGGCGATGTGGTCGGCGAGCCAGCTCGGCGGCGGCGGGGCGGCCAGGGCAGTAGAGCCGACCAGGAGCAGCCACAGCCCGCAGAGCCAGGCCCAAGGCCGGTGCCCGCGCCGCAGGCCGCGGCGACGGCCCGCTTTGGACGCGGCGCGCATCATCCTAGCGCTCGCAAGGCGTGTGGTTCATCTGGGCGCTGCACGGTTGGCGGCGATTGTAGCCGCAGGCGGTGCCGCTGTCAGGCAATGTCGTCGCGCGCGGCGGTCGGGCTTACGGCTGCGCCGGCGGCGGCGATTGCGCCGGGGTGATGGTCAGCTCGCCGTCATCGGGCTTGGCGGCGGTCTTGGCGGCGGTCGGGCCCAGGCCCTTGCAGCGCGGGGTGTCGGGCGGGAAGCGCGGCTCGAACTTGTAGATGTTGAGCACGACCTGCAGGTTGAAGTCGCCGACCGCGGCGTCGGGCTCTTTGTCGGTCCAGAAGCGCAGCCCCTGGGCCTTGGTCGAGCCGCAGGGATCGAACTTGCCCGAGGCGGTCTTGGTCAGGATGGCGAAGGTGTCGCGCGCCAGATCCTTGGTGCACGGCTCGGAGCCGTCGGTGCAGCGGAAGGCGAAGGTGCGGTACCAGCGCTTAAAGCGCGGGCTGTACTCGCTGATGCGCAGGCGCGGCTCGGCGCCCTGGGTGGGGTTGGCGGCGGTGACGTGGTAGCGGACGCGGAAGGCGCCGTTTGGCAGATCGACGTAGATGCACTTGGCCTCGGGCTGGAAGCCGGCCTTGACGAAGGTGCCGACGCCCTCGACGGTGATGCGCATGGTGTCGTCGCCGCGGCCGGTGCGCAGCTCGTAGCGCTTGTGGCCGGCGGGCACGGGCGAGGTCTCCTCGTCGGTCTCGGGCTGGCCGCGGCCGGCGGCGTCGACCTCGCGGCAGGTGCACATGCCGCCCTGGCAGCGGGCCCCCACCCCGGGCAGGGGGGCGATGGTCTCGCTCACCTCCGAGGTGTCCAGGACCTGCGGCGGCAGCTTGTCGCTCGCCCCGGAGCCGCGCTCGGCGGACGGCCCGCCGCAGCTTGCGCAGACGATGCTGAGGGCGGCAAGCAGGAGGAAGGGAATCGTGGGTTTGGCAGCTCCCGTCATCCGGTTAGCCTACCACGATTCGGCCGCCCGCCAGCGCCCCCCGGGCCGCCTACTCGCGCAGCAGCGCCGCCCCCCAGTGGAAGCCGGCGCCGAGGCCGAAGAAGCACACGAGGTTGCCCGGCTTGATGCGCCCGGCGCGCCGGCATTCGTCGTAGGCGATGGGAATGGTGGCGGCGGTGGTGTTGCCGTAGCGCTGGATGTTGTTGTAGATGCGGTCATTGGGGATGCCCAGCGCCTGCTGCACCGCCTCGTTGATGCGGAGGTTGGCCTGGTGGGCGATGAACATGTCGACGTCGCTGATCTTGACGTTGTTGCGCGCGCACAGCGAGCGGACGACCTCGGGCATCTTGGTGACCGCCATGCGGAACACGTACTTGCCGTCCATGACCGGCACATGGTCCAGGCGCTTGAGCATCTCGGGCGAGACGTACGGGCGGTGCGCCATGCCCGAGGGGACGTACAGCTTGTTGAAGTGGCTGCCGTCGGTGTGCAGCTCGAAGTCAATCAGGCCGCGCTCGGTCTCGGCGTCGTCGCGCTGCAGCACCACGGCGGCGCCGGCGTCGCCGAACAGGACGGCGCGGTCGCGCACCGCGGTGTGGATCGCCCGCTCCTCGGGCGTCGGCTCGCGGTCGGCCAGGCCGAGCAGCGTCTCCCAGTCGGCAAACGGCATGAACGGCGAGTGCGTCTCGGCCCCGACCAGAAGCAGGTTCTTGGCGGCGCGCGCCTTGAGCAGGGCGTCGGAGACCTGCAGCGCGTAGATAAAGCCTGTGCACTGCTGGCGGATGTCCAGGGTCGGGATGTTGCGCAGCCCGAGCTTGCTCTGCAGCAGGCTGCCGCTGCCGGGGAAGAAGTGGTCGGGAGTCATGGTCGCAAAGACCACGTAGTCGATGTCGGTGGGCGTAAGGCCGGCCTGCTCTAGCGCGATGCGACAGGCGCGCGCCCCCAGGTCCGAGGTCGAGGTGCCGTCGGCGACAAAGTAGCGCTGCTCGATGCCCGAGCGCTCTTTGATCCACTGGTCCGAGGTGTCCATGATCTTTTCGAACTGGCTGTTTTTGACCAGGTGCTCACCCACGACAAAACCAGTTCCTTTGACAACCGTGCGCATGCTGTCTCCGTATCCCCGCGAGGTGGCCTCCGGGTCGAATGGGGTCCTGCTTGACCGCAGCTGCCGCCAGACCGGTAGCCGCCGGGGGTCCCACCAGGCTGGGGGAGCGGCTCCATCGCTGCCGGCGGTAGTCGAGACGCGACGAGCTTGACGCGCAGTCCAGGCAGTGCCAGCGGTTCTATCACAGCTTGGGGGTCGGCAACAGACTGTCTGTAGGGGATTCTGTAGGGAGGGGCTCTGTGACCATCTTGTGACCAAGTGGTGATGAAAGGATGACGGACAGACTGATCGGGGCGGCGTCGGACTAGCGGGCCTGCGGACGGACCAGTGAGCTCGCCAGACTGCTCGCCAGACTGCTCGCCAGACTGCTTGGCAGGTTATCTGTTAGACCGGTGGATGGATGACTCGGCTGTCTTCTGTCCAGATAGATGCGGACCAGATCGAGCGTGTCGCCGCGGGTGGGAATCGGCAGCGGGCGCACCGCGGGGCTCAGCAGGGCCAGCTGGCGGGTGCGATAAAGCAGCGTGATCGGCTGCTCGCTGTCCCACAGCCGGGCCAGCCGGGTCGAGCGCGGCGGCTCGGCCGGCTGACCTGGGGGCTCGGGCGCGGCGGTCGCCGGGGCGCGGGCCGGCTCTTCGGCGGCGCGGGCGTGCAGGGCGCCGAGCAGCTCGCCGAGAAGCGGCGTCTCGGGCAGGGCCAGGCGCAGCAGCGGCTCCAGGTCCAGGCCCTCGGGGCCGCCGGTCCACGACCAGGCGAGCAGCGCGGCGTCGAAGCTGCCCTGGCGCAGCCGGGCGTTCAGGGTCCCTAGCTCCACCACCTCGGTCTCCCACTTGAGGCCGGCGCGCAAGAGGCTCTCCCCGATGCGGCGGCTGACCTCGAGGAGCTCGCTGGAGCCGGCCGGCACCAGCACCCGCAAGGTCAGCGGGTGACCCTGGTAGAGCCGGGGGCCGCTGCTGCTGCCCAGGCGGGCGGCGCCGGCGGCGTCCAGCAGCTCGCCGGCGGCGCTCGGCAGAAGCTCGGAGCGCGCCGCCGGGGCGCCGGCAAGCCAGTCGGCCGAGCGGGCGAGCAGCGGCGAGAGGGCGGCGGCCAGCGATGGCGCGGCCGGCACCTCGGGTCCAAAGTCCGGCCGCGCCGGGGGCAGCACCGGCCCATCGAGCGCGGTGCCCAGGCCGGCGCGCACCTCGCGCAAGAGCCGCAGGCGATCGATGTGCGCCGCCAGCGCCCGCCGCACGCCAGGCGCCGCCAGCACCGGGCGCCGCCCGTTCCACAACAGGGCGACCAGCTGGTTGCCGTCCAGCTCGACCTTGCGCCAGCGGCCGCGCTGCACCGCCGGCTCGACCTGGTCGGCCAGGTAGCGCGGGGCGACGCGCAACAGCACCTCGGCCTCGCCCTGCCGCAGCTGGGCCAGGCCGCGCGCCCCATCGGGCACGATCGCAAGGCGCAGCGCCTCGGCGGCGGCCGGCGGGCCCCAGTAAAGGGGCGAGCGCCGTAGCAGCAGGTGGCTGCCGCGCTTCCACTCGGCCAGGCGGAACGGGCCGGTGCACACCGGGCGGCGGTTAAACGGCTGGTAGGCGAGCTGACCGCCGAAGAACTGGTTGGCCGGCAGGATGGCGATCTCGCTGAGCGCCGCCAGGATCGAGCGGGTCGGGCCGGTGGGCCGCCTCAGGTCCAGGTGCACGCCGTCCTTGCCGATCGGCAAGACGCGCAGCACCTCGCTGAGGAGCGCCGCCGTGCGCGGCGCGCTCGCCGTCGAGCGCAGGACCATCTCCAGGGTCGCCCGCACGTCGGCCGCGGTGAGCGGGTGGCCGTCGTGAAAGCGCACCCCCTTGCGCACCCATAGATCGATGCCGCGGCCATCGCTGGCGATGCGGAAGCGCTCGGCGAGCACGCCTTTATAGTGGCTCGGGCTGTCGGCCGCCGGGGTCGGCTCATCCAGCCGCGGCTGGACCAGCGGCTCGCACAGCAGGTGGTGGGCGATGCGGTAGCCCCACAGGTCGGGATCGAGCAGGGGGTTTAGGTGCTGCGGCTCGGCGTCGATGACGGCGCGCACGGTGCCCTCGGGCAGGGCCTCGACCGGCGGCTCGGGCGGCCGGGCCGGGGCGCGGCCGGTCAGGCTGAGCAGGCAGGCCAGGCTTAAAAGCCAACCAAGACGGCCGGGTCCGGCTAAACTAGCAAAAAGCGCCGCGGCCCGGGTCTTGTCCCGGCCCGGCCGCCCGGCCGTGCGCCGCAGCCGCGCGCAAGCGGGTTGCGCGCCCGTCGGCTGCCGTGTTACGTGAATCCAGCCGCACCTATCTGCCCCAAGGGCGAGTATAAATAGACAGGGAGCTCTGCGCTGGCAGAGGAGGACCGAAGGAAATGAATACATCGTCTTTTCACCTGATCCCGGCCAAGGGGTCAAGCCTGGCCACCCGCGGCACGGACGCCCTCGGCACCCGTGGAGCTTGGCGCTCTAAGGTCCGGGGCCTGCCGCGCCTGTTTCTGGGACTTGTGGTCGGGCTCGGGCTATCGCTTGGGGCGTGCAACAACTCAGGCGGCGGTCTTCTGGACGAGCCCGGTGCGGCGCTCTTGCCCGGGGTGAAGATCAACCTGCCCCCGCCGCCCAGTTTCGCCGAGCCCAACATCCCGCGTGAGTACCCCGACGGCTCCGTGTCGATCTACGGCCTGCGCAAAGAGTTCCATCGCTACAGCGACAAGCCGAACAAGTACCTTGGCCAGAAAGTGAAGGTCAAGGCGTATCTCCTGGATATCTATAAGTGTCCGGAGTGCCCCAAGAAGCAGACCTGCAAGCCGTGCGAGGCCCCGCACATGTTCGTCGTCGACGAGGCGGGAGCGCCCAAGGAGAAGGGGCTGCTCGTCGCCGAGTACCGCGGCTTCAAGGGCAAGGAGCCCAAGCTCACCCTGGGCAAGCAGTACGTCTATGAGGGCAGCTTCCAGCTGAGCAGCCCGGCGGGCTTTTCGGCCAGCGACGGCCTGCTCGTGTTCAACAAGATGGTCGACGACAGTAGCAAAGACTTCATCGGCCCCGCCGAGGAGCTGGAGCGGACGGCGGCGACGCAGCAGGCCGCCTACGAGAAGGCGATGAAGGCCAAGGGTGCCCAGGCGCCGCAGAAGTAGCCCGCCGTCGTGATCTCGCCGCCCCTGCGCGCGCTGCTCAAGCGCGTGTCGCGTTCGTTCTATCTAAGCGTTCGAGTGCTGCCGTCTGCGGTGCAGGCCCAGGTCGCCCTGGGCTACCTGCTGGCGCGGGCGGCGGACACGGTGGCCGATACTCCGCTTTTGCCCAAGGAGGTGCGGGCGGAGATCCTGGCCGAGCTGCGCGCGGCGGTGGCCGGCGGCGACCCGACCCGGCTGCTCGACCGCCTGCAGGAGCTGTTGCGCGTCGCGCCGGCCGACCACCCGGCGGCGCTCGCCGAGCGCGAGCTGCTGCTGGTCGTCGGGCAGTGCCTGGGGCTCTTGCGCCAGCTGAGCGCGGCCGACCAGCGGCTCATCGAGCGCGTGCTGGATCAGCTGGCGCACG